>NZ_JBJXVU010000001.1:0-692922 GCF_046159675.1 Cellulosimicrobium sp. RS
CCGGCCTGAGAGGGCGACCGGCCACACTGGGACTGAGACACGGCCCAGACTCCTACGGGAGGCAGCAGTGGGGAATATTGCACAATGGGCGAAAGCCTGATGCATTGCTGGCTCGTCTTACGACGCCGACGCGCCAGGACCACCTGTTCGGCAGACGGGGATCGCCTGCTCGACGCGCGAGCAGTCCCGCGCGAGGTGTGGTCGACCGTGGCGTGCCGCCGTCGGGCGGTGAGGTGCCCGTCAGACGGAGAGGTGCCGGCGCACGGTCGCGGCGACCCGGCCGAGGTCGCGTGACGTGAAGCGCAGGAGGTCCACGGTGCCCGAGCCGGTGAGGAGGTTCTGGCGACGACGGTCCGTGAAGACCGCGACGGGGGTGTCGTGGTGCTCCCGGCCGTCGAGCTCGGCGACGAGCCAGCGACCGCCGCGACGCCGCCATCCCATGTCACCTCGAGCGACCACGGCGCCCGTCTCGTCCCGCACGGGGAGCTGCAGGGTGTCCGGTGGCACCTCCTCCTCGATGCACTCCAGGCGGGCGAACGACTCCAGCGGGGACTCCGCTCGGCCGTCCGACAGCTCCCAGAGGTCGTGCCGGGTGGCGATGCCTCGCCGTCCGCGAGCGAGGTCGTGCGCGCGGGCGAGCTCGTCGGGCGCCAGGAGCCGGAGGCGCTGGACCGCGTCGAGGACGGCGAGCCCGTGAGGGCGGGGAAGCTCCGGGACGGCCTGGGCGAGCGCCCGGTCGAGCGTCGCGACCCGGAACCCGTCGATCGTCGTCGTGCGCATCCCGTCGTCGAACTGGCGCAGGCGGACACCGTCACGGTGCTGCCGGCGCGACGCCTCGTCGAGGGCGACCTGGGGAGTGAGCCGGTGCGGCAGACCCTCCACGCCGTGCAGCACCAGGGCGCAGGCGCCGACGGCGACGGCGTCCGCGCCGTAGGCGAGCAGTCCGAGGAGCGCTGCGCGACGTCGTCGGTCGTCGAGGCTCGTCACGGCAGACGACCGGACCTCGTAGACGTTCATCGCGGCGCGGCGCCACTCTCGCCGGTCGACGAGCCCGCGGACCGCGCCTCGCGACAGTCCTGCCGCACCGGCCTGCGCGGTCGTGACCAGCTCTGCCTGCCGGGACGCGATCCGGAGGAGCTCGGCGGGGACGGCGGTTCGTGCGTGCATGACGCGATCTCAGCGGGTCGCGTGCCGCCACCGCAGCCTCGTCGTCGCGGCCTGTGGACGACACCCCACGCCGCCCACCCTGTGGTCGGCGTCGACCAGGCGATCCACGACGGACGAGCAGGCGGTCCTGGTTCGTCCCGTCGACGGGACGAACCAAGACCACCTGCTCGCGCGGGGAGGGGGGCGGAAGGGTGGAGGGGGAGGGGGGTCAGGATTGCAGGGCCGGGATGACCTGGCGCTGGAAGAGCTCGAGCTGGTCGCGGTCGGTCGCGGCGAAGGGGAAGTAGCCGATCGCGTAGCCGAGGCCCTGGGCGCGCAGCGCCGTGAGGGTCTCGACGATCTGCTCCGGTGTTCCCACGAGGGGGCCGTTCCGCCACGACGCGATGCTGTCGTCCGCCTTCTCGGGGAAGTACCGGCGCGCGTGCTCCTCGACCCGGGCAAGGCGGTCCGCGACGTCCCGCTCGGTCTCGCCGATGACGACGTTGTAGTTGGCCGACCGCGTGATCTCCCCGAAGTCGCGGCCCAGGTCGCGGCAGTGCTGCTCGAGCACGGCGGACTTGTGGGCGAAGCCCTCCGGCGAGCCGTCGAAGTTCGTGTACTGGGCGTGCTCCGCCGCGATGCGCAGCGTCTTCTTCTCGCCGCCGCCCGCGATCCACAGGGGGATGCTCGGCACGGCACCCTCGCCGTCGACCGCCACGCACTGCAGCGGCTGCGGGTAGCACAGCGCGCCGTCCACCTGGTAGCGCCGGCCCTCGAACGTGCCCGACGACCCCGTGCGCCACATGCGGGCCATGATCTGCACGCCCTCGTCGAGCGCGCGCAGGCGCTCGCCCGCGCTGGGGAAGCCGTACCCGTAGGCGCGCCACTCGTGCTCGTACCAGCCCGCGCCGATGCCCATCTCGAGACGGCCGCCCGAGACGTGGTCGACCGTCGCGGCGACCTTCGCGAGGTAGGTCGGCTCGCGGTACGCCATGCACGTGCACATCTGGCCCAGGCGCACGCGCTGCGACGCCGCGGCGAACGCCGCCATGAGCGTCCACGCCTCGTGGGTCGCCTCGGTGCTCGGGGTCGGGGTCGTGTGGAAGTGGTCGTAGACCCAGACGCCGTCCCACGCGAACTCGCCGCCGGGCAGGGGCTCGCCCGCCGCCGCGTTGTCGGCGTAGTGGAGCAGGGAGAGCATGGTCTTCCAGTGGTCCTCGGGCGCGACGTCGACGAGGTCGTAGCGCCAGCCCTGCGGGATGAAGAGTCCGAATCGCATGCTCGTCACCCTATGCGGGTACGCGCGGCCCGCAGCGCGCCCGCGGGGACCGTCTCAGCCCTCGGCCGTCCCGGCGGTCGTCGCCCCGGCCGGCCCGGCGCGGGCGCCGCGCAGGCGGCCCCGGCGCCCGGTGGGCAGGATGAGGTCATGATCGAAGCCTGGTCCGTCGCCGACGTCCGCGCCGCCGAGGAGCCCCTGCTCGCCGCGGGCGTCCCGCTCATGGAGCGGGCGTCGTTCGCGCTCGCCACCGTCGTCGCGCGCGACCTCGCCCGACGCCGGTCGGTCGCCCTGCCCGACGGCGGCCGCCGCGACGGGCGCGTCACCGGCGCCCGGGCGGTCCTGCTCGTCGGCTCGGGCAACAACGGCGGGGACACGCTGCACGCGGGCGCGTACCTCGCGCGCCGCGGCGTCGAGGTGCTGGCGGTGCTCACGGGCGAGCACGCGCACGCCGGCGGTCTCGCGGCGCTCCGGGACGCGGGCGGACGCGTCGAGGTTCTCGTCGGCAGCCCTGACGTCGCGGCGCACGACGACGGTCACGGCGACCGCCAGCGCGACCACCTCGACCCGCACGTCGCGGACCGGGTCGCCGCCCAGGCGGCGCGCGCCGACGTCGTGCTCGACGGCCTCGTCGGGATCGGCGCGCGCGGGGCGCTGCGTGGGGTCGCGGCCGACCTCGTGGAGCGGCTGACCGCGGTGCTCGACGGCGGCCCCGCGCACGGTCCGGAACGCCCCGGGCGGCCGTGGGTCGTCGCGGTGGACGCGCCGAGCGGCATCGGCGTCGACGACGGCACGGTGCCGGGCCCGGTGCTGCGCGCCGACCGCACGGTGACGTTCGGCGCCGCCAAGCCCGGGCTGCTCCTGCCGCCCGCGACGCACCTCGCGGGGCACGGCGCGGTCGTCGACATCGGGCTGCGCCTGGGCGCACCCGGCCCCCATGCACCCGGCGCTGACGCAGCCGGCCTTGGCGCGCCCGGCCTTGGCGCACCCGGCCTTGGCGCACCCGGCCTTGGCGCACCGGCCCCGGGTGCGCCCGCCCCCGGCGTACCCGGCCCCGACGCGCCCGCCCCGGACCGGGGGACCATGACGCCGGTCGTGCGTCGGCTCGAGCCGGCGGACGTCGCGGCCCTCTGGTCCGTGCCCGGCGCGACCGACCACAAGTACACGCGCGGCGTCGTCGGCGTCGTGGCGGGCACGCCGACCTTCCCGGGCGCGGCGGTGCTCGTCACGACCGCGGCCGTCCGCACGGGTCCGGGCATGGTGCGCTACGGCGGGCCCGACGACGCCACGCGCGCCGTCCTCGCGGCCCGCCCCGAGGTGGTGCCCGCCGCGGGCCGCGTCCAGTCCTGGGTGCTGGGCCCGGGCGTCCCGGCGGTCCCCGGCCCGGGCGACGACCCGGTCGATGACGGCGGGCAGCACGAGCGCGCGCGGGCGGCGCTCGCCGCCGCGACGGCGACCGCCGCGACGGCGACCGACGCGACGACCACCGAGGCGACGCCGGAGCGGGTGCCCGCGGTCGTCGACGCGGGCGCTCTGTCCCTGCTGCCCGACCGCTGCCCGCCGTCGGTCGTGCTCACCCCGCACGCCGGGGAGCTCGCGACCCTCCTGCGGGCGCGTGGCGACGACGTGACGCGTCCCGACGTCGAGGCCGAGCCGCTGCGGTGGGCGCGCCGCGCGCACGAGGCCACCGGCGCGACGGTGCTGCTCAAGGGATCGGCGACGGTCGTCGTCGGGCCGGAGGGCGCGTGGTCGCAGGCGGACGCGCCTGCGTGGCTCGCGACCGCCGGGGCGGGCGACGTCCTCGCCGGCATCCTCGGCACGCTGCTCGCGGCGCACGCGGAGCGCGTCGTGCGGGAGCCGGGCCTCGCTGCGCAGCTGGCCGCGGCGGCCGCCGTCGTGCACGGTCTCGCCGCCGAGCGCGCGAACCCGGGCGGTCCCGTCGCGGCGCGCGACGTCGCGGACGCGGTCCCGGGCGTCGTCGCGGAGCTGCTCGCCGCGCGCTGACCGCGCCCACGGCGCACCCCACCATGGGCCGACTGCGCCCACGGCGCACCCCACCGCGCGCCGACCACGCCGGTTGCGCCCGCGCACCGACCACGCCGGTTGCGCCCGCGCGCCGACCACGCCGGTCGCGCCCGCGCGCGACCGCACCGCCTGCGCACCCCACCGCACCCACGCGCGACCCGCACCGACCGCGGGCACCCCGCCGGTACCGTGGAGGGCGTGGTCCCCCTCCCCGTGCGCGACGGCCTCAACCCCACGCGCCTCGTGCTGCCGCACGACGCCGAGAGCGTCGCGCGGTACCCGCGCACCCTCGACTACGTGCGCCACCGCTTCCCCGACGACGCCGCGCGCCTCGCGGAGAAGGTCGCGGCGGGTGAGGTCGTCGACGGCCGCGGGCGCCCGGTCGACGCGCGCACGCCGTACGAGCCGCGCGGGTTCGTGTTCCTCTACCGCGACCCGCCCGTCGAGCCGGACGTGCCGTTCGAGGTCCGCGTGCTGCACCGCGACCGGGACCTGCTGGTCGTCGACAAGCCGCACTTCCTCGCGACCATCCCGCGCGGGGCGTACGTCGCGCGGTCGGTGCTGGTGCGGCTGCGCCGCGACCTCGACCTGCCCGAGCTCAGCCCGGCGCACCGCCTCGACCGCGTGACCGCGGGCGTCCTGCTGCTCACGCTGCGCCCGCAGGTGCGCGGGGCGTACCAGGAGCTCTTCGCGCGCCGCGAGGTGCGCAAGACCTACGAGGCGGTCGCGCCGTGGGACCCGTCGCTCGACCTCCCCGCGACCGTGCGCAGCCGCATCGTCAAGCGCCGCGGCGTCATGCGGGCCGAGGAGGTGGACGGCGAGCCCAACGCGGAGAGCCGCGTCGACGTCGTCGAGACCGACCCGGCGCGCGGGCTCGCGCGGTACCGGCTCGAGCCGCACAGCGGCAGGACGCACCAGCTCCGCCTGCACATGGCGCGGCTCGGCGTGCCGATCGTGCACGACAACTTCTACCCCGAGCCGTACGACGTCTCGCCCGAGGACTACTCGCGCCCGCTCCAGCTCGTGTCGCGGTCGCTCGCGTTCACGGACCCGTTCACGGGCCGCGAGCGCCGCTTCGCGACGGACCGCGCGCTCTCCGCGTGGTGACGCGCGGGTGAGAGAATCGACGACCGTGAGCGACACCCAGCGCACGACCTCTCCCGGCACACACCCCGGCACACCCGCCGGCGCTCTCGGCACCGTCCCGACCGGCGCCCGGGCGGGCTCCCTCGCGGGCCCCGCCCCGACGTCCCGCGCGAGCGGCTCCGACGGCCCGGACCCCCGCGCCTACCCGGCCCGCGCCGTCGTCGACCTGGCGGCGGTGCGCGACAACGTGCGCGCGCTCGCGGACCTCGCGCCGTCGTCCCAGGTGATGGCCGTGGTCAAGGCGGACGCGTACGGGCACGGGCTCGTCGCGAGCGCGCTCGGGGCGCTCGCGGGCGGTGCGACGTGGCTCGGGACGGCGCAGCCGGGCGAGGCGCTCGCGCTGCGGGCGGCGGGCGTCGGCCCGGACCGGGCGCGCGTGCTCACGTGGCTGTACCCGCCGGGCGCGCCGCTGCGCGACCTCGTGGAGGCGGACGTCGACGTGTCGCTCGCGGCGCGCTGGGCCGTGGACGAGGTCGTCGCCGCGGCGCGGGCCGCGGGCCGGACCGCCCGGGTGCACCTCGCGGTCGACACGGGCCTGGGCCGCAACGGGATCATGCCCGCGGGCCTGCCCGACGTGCTCGACGCCGTGGCGCGCGCCGAGGCGGAGGGTGCCGTGCGCGTCGTCGGCATGTGGTCGCACCTGGCGTTCGCGGACGAGCCCGGCCACCCGACCGTCGTCTCGCAGGCCGACGTCTTCGACGAGGCCGTGCGCGAGGCCGCGCGGGCGGGCGTCGTGCCGGAGCTGCGCCACCTCGCGAACTCCGCCGCGACGCTCACGGCCCCCCGCACCCACTACGACCTCGTGCGCCCGGGCTTGGCCGCGTACGGGATGACGCCCGTGCCGCAGCTCGGGCCGCCGTCGCGGTTCGGACTGCGCCCCGCGATGACGCTCCAGGCGCGCCTCGCGACGGTCAAGCGCGTGCCCGGCGGTCACGGCGTCTCCTACTCGCACCACTACACGACGCCGCAGGACACGACGCTCGGCGTCGTGCCGCTCGGCTACGGCGACGGGATCCCGCGCCACGCGTCGGGCGGCGGGCCCGCGGGCGCGCCGGGCGGGCCGGTGCTCGTCGGCGCCCGCCCGGGAGAGCCCGGCGGGCGCGTCGTGCGCGTCGCGGGCCGGGTCTGCATGGACCAGCTCGTGCTCGACCTCGGCCCGGACGCGACCGAGCGCGCGGGCGACGTCGTCACGCTGTTCGGCGCGGGCGACGGCGTGGCGCGCGGCGGGGTCCCCACGGCCGAGGACTGGGCGCAGGCCGCGGGCACCATCAGCTACGAGATCACGACGCGCCTCGGTGCGCGCGTGCCGCGCGAGCACGTGGGGACGCACGTGCTCGACGACGGCGCGCGGGCGCTCCTGGCGCGCGACCCGAGCCCGCACGACAGCACGGAAAGGACGGTCCGCGCGTGAGCGACGACCCGAACCACTCGACCCCGGCGCCCGCCGCCGGGGGGACCGCGTCCGACGACGCCCCGGGCGGCGTCGTCGTGCTGCCCGACGCCGAGGCGACCCGCGCGTTCGGCCGCGCCCTCGCCGCGGTGCTGCGCGCGGGGGACCTGGTGATCCTCACGGGCGACCTCGGGGCGGGGAAGACGACGCTCACGCAGGGGATCGGGGCGGGGCTCGGCGTGCGCGGCCAGGTCGCGTCCCCGACGTTCATCGTCGCGCGCGAGCACCCGTCCGTCGTCGGGGGCCCGGCCCTCGTGCACGTGGACGCGTACCGCCTGGGGTCGCTCGACGAGGTCGACGCGCTCGACCTCGACTCGAGCCTGGACGAGTCGGTGACGGTCGTCGAGTGGGGCAGCGGCCTCGTCGAGGCGCTCGCGGGCGACCGCCTGGAGATCGTGCTCGAGCGCCCGCGCGGCGGGGTCGGCGCGGAGCAGGGCCCGGACGACGACGCCCCCGAGGCGGGGGAGCGGCGCGTGACCGTGCGCGGCGTGGGGGCACGCTGGGCCGGTCTCGACGTCGCCGCGCTCACCCGGTAGCGCCCGGCGACGAGGACGGCCCCGTTCCCGGCCGTAGGCTGGAGCCGTGGCTGTTCTCGCGCTCGACACCTCCGCCTCCGTCACCGTCGCCGTCGTCTCCGACGACGGCGCTCGTCTCGCCCGCCGCGACGCGCCCGAGCGTCGCCGGCACGCCGAGGCGCTCGCCCCGCTCGTCGAGGCGGCGCTCGCCGAGGCGGGCGTCGACCGCCGCGACCTCACGGCCGTCGCCGTCGGGACGGGCCCGGCGCCGTTCACCGGCCTGCGGGTCGGGCTCGTCACCGCCCGGGCCCTGGGCTTCGCGCTCGGCGTCCCCGTGCTGGGCGTCCCGAGCCTCGACGCCGTCGCCGCGCAGGCCGTGAGCGACCTCGGCCTCGTGCCCGACGACGAGCTCCTCGTCGCGACCGACGCCCGCCGTCGCGAGGTCTACTGGGCGCGGTACCGCGTCGTCGCGCACGAGGGGCCGCACGCGGTCCCCGTGCTCGAGACCGTCGCGGGGCCCGACGTCGGCCCCGCCGCCGACGTCGCGACGCACGCGGCGGGCGCCGTCGTGGTCGGGGAGGGCGCCGAGCTCTACCCCGACGCGCTCGACGTCGCGCAGGACGCGCCGCAGGTCCCCGACGCCGCCGTGCTCGCGCGCCTGGCGATCGCGCGCCGGGCGGCCGGGCTCGAGCAGCCGACCGAGCCGCTGTACCTGCGCCGCCCCGACGTCCAGGAGGCCGCGGCGCGCAAGCGCGTGAGCGACGCGTCGCCGGAGCGGTCGCGATGAGCACGCGGTCGTACGAGATCCGGCTGCGGCCCCTCAAGGCCGCGGACCTCGACCGGGTCGTCGAGCTCGAGCGTGAGCTGTTCGGGCGCGGCGCGTGGACCTACGGGATGCTCGCCGACGAGCTCGCCGGGTTCGGGCGGTGGTACGTCGCCGCCGAGCCCGTGCGGCTCTACGCCGCGGGGCCCCAGCCGCTCGTCGGGTACGCGGGCCTGTGGTTCGACGGCGACGTCACCCAGGTCATGACCATCGGCGTCGACCCGGCGTTCCAGCACCAGGGCGTGGGCTCGGTGCTCCTGGAGGCGCTGGTCGAGCGGTCGCGCGAGCTCGGGGCGAGCGCCGTGCTGCTCGAGGTGCGCGTCGACAACGACGCGGCGCTCGGGCTCTACGCGAAGCACGGGTTCGAGCAGCTGGGGATCCGCAAGCGGTACTACCAGCCCGAGGACGTGGACGCGTACACGATGCGGCTCGAGCTGGGCGCCCCGCCGCCGCGCGACGAGCCGGACTACGGGACGGCGTCCGCCGACGTGGTCGCGTGACGGGCGACCTCGCGCGGCGCGACCGCGTGCTCGTCGACGCGCGCGGCCTCGCCGCGGCGCTCGCGGGCGACCGCCCGCCCGTCGTGCTCGACGTGCGGTGGGCGCTGGGCGTCACCGACGGGCGCGAGCAGCACCGCGCCGCGCACGTGCCGGGCGCGGTGTACGTGGACCTGGAGACCGAGCTCGCGGCGCCGCCGTCGCCCGCCGCGGGCCGCCACCCGCTGCCGGAGGCGGGCGACCTGCAGGCGGCGGCCCGGCGCTGGGGCGTCCGCGCCGACCGGGGCGTCGTCGTGTACGACGCCGTGGGCGGCACGTCGGCCGCGCGCGCGTGGTGGCTGCTGCGCTGGGCGGGCCACGACGACGTCCGCCTCCTCGACGGCGGCCTGCCCGCGTGGCGCGCGGCGGGGTACCCGACCGAGGAGGGCGACGTGCGGCCCGAGCCGGGCGACGTCGTCGTCTCCCCGGGCGGGATGCCGGTGCTCGACGCGGACGGCGCGGCCGGGCTCGCGGCGTCGGGCGTGCTGCTCGACGCGCGCGCGGGCGAGCGGTACCGCGGGGAGGTCGAGCCCGTCGACCCGCGGGCCGGCCACGTCCCGGGCGCGGTGAGCGCCCCGACGACGGGCAACCTCGCCGCCGACGGGACGTTCCTCGACCCGGAGGCGCTCCGCGCGCGCTTCGTCGCGCTCGGGGTGGCCACGCAGCCTGGGAGCACGACCGAGGGCGCCGCCGGGGACAGCGCGGCGTCCCGTTCCGTCGGGGTGTACTGCGGCTCGGGCGTCACCGCCGCGCACGAGGTCGCCGCGCTCGCGACGCTCGGCGTCGACGCGGCGCTCTACGCGGGGTCGTGGTCGCAGTGGTCGAACGACCCCGGCCGCCCCGTCGCGACCTGACGCACGCCGCGCCTCCCGGACGGAGGAGCGCGCGCAGCCCCCGGACGCGACGAGGCGGCACCCCGGTGGGGTGCCGCCTCGGCGCGGACGGTGCGGGACGGGCTCAGAGGACCTCGGCGACCTGGTGGAAGTCGAGGCGCGCCTGGCGCGGGAAGTGCGCGCCCTCGTCGGCCGGGTAGCCCACGTTGATCGCGACCAGCGTGCGCCAGCCGGACTCGCCGAAGAACTCGGCGTCGATCCCGGCGGCGTCGAAGCCCGTCATGGGGCCCACGGACAGGCCGGCGGCGCGCAGCCCGACGATGAGGTAGCCGATCTGGATGAGGGCGTTGGTGCGGGCCATACCCTCACGCAGGTCCGCCTGCGGGTCGAGCTGCTCGGCGATGCCCTCGCGGAACGGCGCGAGCGTGCCGAGGTGCTGGTGGAACGACGGGTCGGCGGCGGCGACGATCGTCACCGGCGCGGCGAGCGTCTTGTCGCGGTTGAAGTCCGCCATGTGCGCGCCGAGGCGCTGCTTCGCCTCGGGCGTGCGGACGACGAGCAGCCGCAGCGGGAGGGTGTTCATCGCGGTGGGCGCCCAGCGGACGAGGTCCCAGGCGGCCTGGATCTGCGCGTCGGTGACGGGCTCGTCCGAGAACGCGTGCGTGGTGTGCGCCGCGCGGAACAGGCGGTCCGCGGCCTGCGCGTCGATCGCGAGCTGGTCGGCCTGCTCGCTCGGCGCGGCAGAGGACTCGATGAGGGTGTCGGTGCTCATGACTGGGACAAACAGTTGAACCCTTGATCATCTTCCGAACAGACGGTGTGACGTGCGCGACACGGACGGTCCGGCCCCCGCGCGCGACTACCCTGGACGCCATGGTCCCCACTGCTCCCGCGAGCTCCGGCGAGCCCCTGGTGCTCGGCATCGAGACGTCCTGCGACGAGACGGGCGTGGCGCTCGTCCGCGGTCGCGAGCTGCTCGTCGACACGGTCGCGAGCTCCATGGACGAGCACGCGCGCTACGGCGGGATCATCCCCGAGGTCGCGTCGCGCGCCCACCTCGAGGCGATGATCCCCACGCTCGAGCGCACGCTCGGCACGGCCGACGTCGACCTCTCCGAGGTCGACGCGATCGCTGTGACCGCCGGGCCGGGCCTCGTCGGCCCGCTGACCATCGGCGCCTCCGCCGCGAAGACCCTCGCGCTCGCGCTCGGCAAGCCGCTCTACGGCGTGAACCACGTCATCGGCCACGCGGCCGTCGACGAGCTCGTGCACGGCGCGTTCCCCGAGCGCGTCATGGCGCTCGTCGTGTCCGGCGGGCACAGCTCGCTCCTGCTCGTGGACGACGTCGCGACGTCCGTCACCGAGCTCGGCTCGACGCTCGACGACGCCGCGGGCGAGGCGTTCGACAAGGTCGGGCGCCTGCTCGGCCTGCCGTACCCCGGCGGCCCGCACATCGACCGCCTCGCGCGCGAGGGCGACCCCACGGCGATCCGGTTCCCGCGGGGCCTCACCGCACGCAAGGACCAGGAGAAGCACGCGTACGACTTCTCCTTTTCCGGCCTCAAGACGGCCGTCGCGCGCTGGGTCGAGGCCCGCCAGGACGCGGGGGAGGAGATCCCCGTGCACGACGTCGCCGCCTCCTTCGCGGAGTCCGTCGCCGACGTGCTCACCGCGAAGACCATCGCCGCGTGCGAGCGGCACGGCGTCTCGACGCTCGTCGTCGGCGGCGGGTTCAGCGCGAACTCCCAGCTGCGCGACATGGCCGCGGAGCGCTGCGCGGAGGCGGGCATCGAGCTGCGCATCCCGCCGATCCGCTACTGCACCGACAACGGGGCGATGATCGCCGCGCTCGGCTCGGCCGTCGTGCGGGCGGGCGTCGCGCCGTCGAGCCTGGACATCGGCGTCGACTCGTCGATGCCGCTCACCGTCACGCACGTGTGACGGCCCGGCCGGGTCACAGGGGCCGGCCGGCCCGCATCTCGGCGACGAGCGAGCGCACGACGGCGTCCAGCTCGCCCCCGTGGCGCCGCGCCACCGCGCGCTGCCGCTGGTAGGACGCGCCGCGCCGCACGATGGTGCGCACGCCGTCGAGCTCGTCGAGGCACCCGAGGCGCGCCGCGACGGGCTCGAGCTCGACGAGCAGCCGCCCGACGGCGTCGGTCACGAGCTCCTCGTTGCCCTCGCGGTCGAGGATGATGATCGCGTCCATGCCGTAGCGCGCCGAGCGCCACTTGTTCTCCTGCGCGTACCACGGCGGGATGCTCGGCAGCTCGCGCCCCTCGTCGAGCATCGTCGAGAAGTGCTCGACGAGGCAGTGCGTGAGCGCGGCCAGCGCCAGGAGCTCGGAGACGTTCGTGACGCCGTCGCAGATGCGCGTCTCGAGCGTGCCGAACTGCGGCGCGGGCCGCAGGTCCCACCGCACCTCGTCGAACGCGTCGATGACGCCGGTGTGCAGCATGTCGGCGACGTACCCCTCGAGCTCCTCCCACGTCCCGAACTGGAACGGCAGGCCCGCGGTCGGCAGCTGCTGGAACATCAGCGCGCGGTTCGACGCGTAGCCGGTGTCCTTGCCGCCCCAGAACGGCGAGCTCGCCGAGAGCGACTGGAGGTGGGCGAACGTCGTGAGCATCGCGCGCTGGATCGGCAGCACCTTGGCGCGGTCCTCGATGCCGACGTGCACGTGCACGCCGTAGATGAGCATCTGCCGCCCCCACCACTGGGTGCGGTCGATGAGCGTGGTGTAGCGCTGCTTGTCGGTGACCTTCTGCTGCGCCCAGCGCGCGAACGGGTGCGTGCCCGCGCTCATGAGCTCGACGCGCAGCGGGTCCGTCACGGCGCGCAGCTCCTCGACCGAGCGCTGCAGGTCGCGGCCGGCCTCGCCCACCGTGCGGCACACGCCGCTCACGACCTCGACCGTGTTGAGCAGGAGCTCCTGCTTGATCGACGGGTGTGGGCCGCCGTCGGCCGGGCGCACGGCGTCGAGCACGGTCTGCGCGACCTGCCGCAGGTCGCCGGAGTCGGCGTCGACGAGCGCGAGCTCCCACTCGAGCCCGACGGTCGAGCGCTCCGAGCGCGCGAAGGGGATCGCCGTGCGGCGCGGCAGGGCGCTCACCGGGGCCCGTCCTGCCCGGCGCCGGCCGGGGGAGCGGAGAGCGGCTCGACGACGAGCACCTGCTGGGAGCCGCCGACGCGCGTGAGGACGATCGTCGCCGTCGCGTCGCCCGTGAGGGCGAGCTGCCGGCGGAGCTGCTCCGGCGTGACGGCCGTGCCCCGCTTCTTGATCGTCAGACGACCCACGCCGCGCTCGCGCAGGTAGGAGCGCAGCCGCTTGAGGCCGAACGGCATGGTGTCGAGCACGCGGTAGCCGCGCGCGAGCCCGTCCGCGAGCCCCGTCGCGTCGAGCGGCGCGGGGGAGTCGGTGGTCACGTACGCGATGGTCCGGTCGAGCAGGCGGCCGCCCAGCCCGCGCGCCGCGTGGGCGACGAGCCCCGCCCGGATCACGGCGCCGTCGGGCTCGTAGAGGTACTGCCCGACGGCGCCCACCTCGGGCACCACGTCCGCGTCGCCCGGGCGGTGGGCGATCCGTCGGGTCGTGGTGCGCGCGGTCCCGTCGGGCCCGGTCCACGACGACAGGACGAGCGCCGACCGGCCCGGTCCCTCGGGCGCGAGCGGGCCGAACCAGAGCCCGGCCTCCACGACGTCCCCGTCGACCGACACCCACTCGGTCTCGGCGTCCTCGGGCAGGCCGGCGTGCGGGATGCCCGGGCCGACCTTGATCCCGACCGCGGGCACACGCTCGCGCAGCGCCCACACCGCGTCGAGCGGTGGGGCGTAGGCCTTCGGGTCGAACACGCGCGTGCCGGCGCGGGTGCGGCGCGCCGGGTCGGCGTACACGCCCTCGATCCGCTCGCCCTCCAGGTCGAGCGCGAGCCCGTCGCCGTGGCGCACCTCGGCCTCGGGGAAGTGGCGCAGGTTGACGGTCGCGATCGCCGCGGTGAGCTCGTCGACGTCGGTCGCGAGCACCTCGAGCTCCGCGGCGGCGAACGCGAGCGCGTCGACGCCGATCCCGCTCGTGAGGTCCGCGACGCGCCGGATCCCCGCCTCCTGGTACCGCCGGGCGTGCAGGCCCGCGACGACGAGCCGGCTCGCCTGCTCCAGCCCCGCCTGCGTGAAGAGCATGCCGTCGGCGAACGCGCCGAGCTTGCCGTGCGCCGCGGCGCGCAGGCGGGACTGGGTGAGGGCCGCGGCGGCCAGGTCCGGGTCGACGCCCTTCGCGCGCAGCCCTGCCGCGAGCACGAGCGCCTGCTGCTCGTCGTACGGCGGGAGCGCGCCGAGCAGGGCCCAGCCCTCGGGGCTGAGCAGCTTGGTGAGCGTGGCGGCGTCCATGGCGTCGATCCTTCCACGGGGGCCGGGGACCACGCGCAGCCGGGGCCCGGTCGTCCGCAGGACGGACGTTGGCACTCGCCTTGACCGAGTGCTAACCGGGACCTAGATTTGAGACGTGCCGCCACCGCTCGCGGAGGCGGCACCACGTGCGACCAGGCTGTCCGGCACCCGCGACGACGGCCAGCCGGTGCGCTCGACCCATCCGTTGCAGTTCTCACCGCGAAAGGGGAGGTCCGACGTGTCGGTCCCCATCAAGCCGCTCGAGGACCGGATCGTCGTGAAGGCCCTCGAGGCCGAGACCACGACCGCATCCGGCCTGGTCATCCCGGACACCGCCAAGGAGAAGCCCCAGGAGGGCGAGGTCCTGGCCGTCGGTCCGGGCCGTGTCGACGACAACGGCAACCGCGTCCCGCTCGACGTGACCGTCGGCGACAAGGTCATCTACAGCAAGTACGGCGGCACCGAGGTCAAGTACGGCGGCGAGGACTACCTCGTCCTGTCCGCGCGCGACATTCTCGCCGTGGTGGTCGGCTGACGCCGACCCGGTTCAGCAGCAGGGCCCCGCGACCGTCGGTCGCGGGGCCCTGCTGCGTTCCGTGGCCGGTCGCCCCACCGGTGGTCCCACGGGTCGTGCGCACGTGCGCCCGGTACGACGTCGGACCGGGGCCGTGCAGGTCTGCTGGTGGCGCGGAGGCACCGAGGTGGTGCCCGGGGAGAGGGTGCGTCAGCCGGTGCGGCGGGCGCCGCCCGCGAGGATGGCGGCGCGCTCGTCCTCGCTCAGGCCGCCCCACACCCCGTACGGCTCGCGCACGCGGAGCGACTGCTCGCGGCACTGCATCATCACGGGGCACGAGTGGCAGATCGCCTTCGCGGCCTCCGCTCGCCGTCGTCGCGTCGAGCCGCGTTCACCCTCGGGGTGGAAGAACAACGTGTCGTCCGCGTCGCGGCACGAACCCTGGTACTGCCATTCCCACAGCTCCATGACGGGCCCGGGGAGCCTCGAGATCTCTGCCATGCCGAACAACCTACAAGCGTTGCAAGACTTGTTCAAGTCCCCTGTGAGGAAAAAGTGAACGGGCAGGTTGAACCGCTCGTGGAGCGGTGCGAGGGGGGTCAACCGCGTCGGCCGCTCCCGGCGCGCTGACGCGATCGGCTGCGCCTGGCGCGTTTGCGCGTGCAGCGAACAAATACGGCGCGGGTGTGGCGCGAAGGGTGCACGACTGTGACCTCTACGAGGTGGCGAGACGGGTGCCCGCTCGGCAGAATCGATCCATGACCTCAGTCCGGTCCGCCCCCGACCCCGAGGGAGCCCGACCGAGCATGACCTCGTCTCCCGGCCTCGCCGTCGCCGCCGTCGCGCGCCGGCTCGGCGTCGCGCCCGCGACCCTGCGCACCTGGGACCGTCGCTACGGCCTCGGCCCCTCGCAGCACCGGGCCGGCTCCCACCGGCGCTACACGGACGACGACGTCGCTCGCCTCGTCGTGATGCGCCGCCTCACGCTCGACGGCGTCGCGCCCGCCGACGCGGCCCGCGCCGCGCTCGCCGCCGACGAGGAGGAGCTCGCCGCGAACCGCGGCGCGATCTCCTTCGACGACCGCGGCGCCGACGGCGCGGGCGACCTCGACGCCGACGAGCCCGAGGCCGACGACGAGGCGCCCGAGCCGCCGCCGTCGCGCCCGTTCCTGCGCGCCGTCCCCGGGGGCGAGCCCGCACGCACCGCGGGGCCCCGTCCGGTCGGCGTCCGCGAGGGGCCGCGGCCCACGCGCGTCTCCGACGTCGTCGACGCCGCGATCGCCTACGACCAGCGTGCGTGCGACCGGCTGCTGCGCATCCCGACGGGCGGCGACCCGGCCGCGTGGTGGTCCGACCTCGTCGAGCCCGCGCTCGAGCGCCTGGCCGAGCGCACCGTGCTCGCCGGCCCCGGCGAGGTGCCCGAGGTCGTGCTCGCGAACGCGACGCTCGTCGCGCTGCGCGAGTACACGCAGGCGAGCGAGGACGCGATCGTGGCCGCCGGAGGGCCGCCCCGGAACCACCCGAGCCGCATGCGGCGGATCGTGCTCGTGTTCGCGGCGCCCGACGAGCCGCTCCCGCTGGCCGCGCACGCGCTCGCCGCGTCGCTCGCCTCGCACGGCGCGATGGCGCGCATCGTCACCGGGCCCGCGAACGTGCACCGCACGCTCGAGATCGTGACGATGGTGCGGCCGTCCGCCGTGGCGATGGTGACCACGCAGGCGCGTCCCGACCTGGGCATCGTGCACGCCGCGCACGACGCGAACCCGAGCCTGCCGTTCTTCGTGGGTCTCCCGAGCGACCAGGCCGCGGAGGAGCTCCCGCTCGCCGCGACCGTCCACCGGGTGCGCAGCTTCACGGGCCTCCTGCACGAGCTCCTCGCCGTCGTGCGCTGAGCCGTCCGCGGGACCGCCCGGCCGGGCGGGGCGCGCGCCCACGCGTCCACGTACCTCCCGCCCGTCCGTGCCTCCCGGGCCCGGGCGGGCAGGGACCGAGCGGGAATACGGCGAGGGCCCCCGGCGTAGAATCGTGGTGTGACCGCCTCGCCCGTCCCCGCCGCCGTCCCCGACCGTGACCCCTTCGGATTCCTGGGTCTCACCTACGACGACGTCCTGCTGCAGCCCGGCTACTCGGACCTGGCGCCGTCGGACATCGACACCACGACGCGCCTGACGCGCGAGATCTCGATCCGCGTGCCGCTCGTCTCGGCGGCCATGGACACCGTCACCGAGTCGCGCATGGCCATCGCGATGGCGCGCCAGGGCGGCATCGGCGTGCTGCACCGCAACCTCTCGATCGAGGACCAGGCGCTCCAGGTGGACCTGGTGAAGCGCACGCAGACGGGCATCATCGACAACCCGGTGACCATCGGCCCGGACGCGACGCTCGAGGAGCTCGACAAGACCGCGGGCGAGTACCGGATCTCCGGCTTCCCGGTCCTCGACGCCGAGCGCCGCCTCATCGGCATGGTGACCAACCGCGACCTGCGCTTCACGCCCGTCGCCGAGTGGGCGACGACGAAGGTCGACGAGGTCATGACGCCCCAGCCGCTCATCACGGGCCCGGCGGGCATCTCCCGCGAGGAGGCGACCGCGCTCCTGCGCAAGCACAAGCTCGAGCGCCTGCCGCTCGTCGACGCGGACGGCCGCCTCACCGGGCTCATCACGGTCAAGGACTTCGTCAAGTCCGAGCAGTTCCCCAACGCGTCGAAGGACGGCCAGGGCCGCCTGCTCGTCGGCGCCGCGATCGGCTACTTCGGCGACGCGTGGCAGCGCGCCACGACGCTCATCGACGCGGGCGTCGACGTGCTGGTCGCGGACACGGCGCACGGCAACGTCCGGATGCTCATCGAGATGGTCGCGCGCCTCAAGTCCGACCCGGCGACGCGCGACGTCCAGGTGATCGGCGGCAACGTCGCGACGCGCGAGGGCGCGCAGGCGTTCGTCGACGCGGGCGCGGACGCGGTCAAGGTCGGCGTCGGACCGGGCTCGATCTGCACCACGCGCATCGTCACGGGCGTCGGCGTCCCGCAGGTGACCGCCGTCTACGAGGCGTCGCTCGCCGCGCGCCCGGCCGGGGTCCCAGTCATCGCCGACGGCGGCATGCGCCACTCGGGCGAGATCGGGAAGGCGATAGTCGCGGGCGCGGAGACGGTGATGCTCGGCTCGATGCTCGCGGGCACCGAGGAGTCCCCGGGCGAGACGATCCTCGTCAAGGGCAAGCAGTACAAGGCGTACCGAGGGATGGGTTCCATGGGCGCCATGTCCTCGCGCGGCAAGAAGTCGTACTCGAAGGACCGCTACTTCCAGGCCGAGGTCACGAGCGACGACATGATCGTCCCCGAGGGCGTCGAGGGCCAGGTGCCCTACAAGGGGTCGCTCGGCACCGTGGCGCACCAGCTCGTCGGCGGCCTGCACCAGACGATGTTCTACGTCGGCGCCCGCACCGTGCCCGAGCTCCAGGAGAAGGGGCGCTTCATCCGCATCACGTCGGCGTCGCTCAAGGAGAGCCACCCGCACGACGTGCAGATGACGGTCGAGGCCCCCAACTACACGGGCTTCTGAGCGTGCAGCACCACGACCGACGGCCCGGCACCGCCCTCGCGGGTGGCGCCGGGCCGTCGTCGTCCCGTCAGCGCTGCGTGCGGTGGGCGGTCACGACGCCATGACTCGCGCGTGCAGCGCCTGGACGGCGTAGCGCGCGGCCCAGAACGCCCCGTGCTGCCAGGCCGAGATCTCGGACATCCAGTCGCCCGCGAAGTACACGTTCCCGGCGCCCTGCTGCAGGAGCTTGAACCGGGACGACTGCGTGTTCGGGTACGCCCACGCGCCCTCGATGTAGGGCACCTTGTGCCACGCGATGGAGAACGAGCTCTCGAGCTCCGTCCGGTACTTCTCGCCGTGGATCTTCACGCCCTGCTCGACGGCGCGCATCTCCCGCTGCCGCGGCGTCATGTCCGCGTAGGCGCGCGCGTTCGCGCCGGTGTTGTAGTAGCCCACGACGAGCCCGCGGCGCTCCCCGTACCCGTAGGACGGGTACCAGACGTGGGCGAGGTCCATGTCGGTCTCGGTGATGCCGCCGTAGATCCGGTGGTCGTCCTCCCAGAACCGCGACCGGTACTGGAGCCCGATCTTGCCCGCGGGCGAGCCGACGGCGAACTCGCCGAGCGCGGCGTCGACGTCGGGCCCCCAGTTCGTGTCCCAGCGGCGCATGAGCCCCGCGGGCGCCGAGACGACGGCGAAGTCGGCGTCGATCTGCCGCGCCTTGCCGTTGTGGGCGGTGTACGTGACCGAGACGCCGCGCGGCGTGTTCTTCACCGCGGTGACGGGCGAGCTGAGCTGGACGTTCTGCTTGCCGATCGCCCTGACGAAGTAGTCGTAGGTCGTGTCCATCCCGCCCTTGGGCTGGAACATGAGCATCGACTGCTCCCAGTTGATCTCGAACGGGAAGTACTGCCCGACCTTCGAGGCGAGCACCTCCGAGACCGAGCCCGGGCCGGGCAGGGGCGTGCCGTGCTCGTTCCACGCGGACGGGTAGACCGCGTACCCGCGGTTGCTGCCGCCCTTGTAGCTCCCGTCGGCCTGGAGCGAGCCCCACGACCGGAGGAACGCGCGCAGGTTCTCCTTGTCCGCGGCGGTGAGCTTCTGGTCCAGCGCGCCCTGGTCGGTCGCGTAGCCGAGCAGCTCGGACGTGTAGCCGAACACGTCGGCCTTCGCGGTGCGGTACCGGACCGGGTTGCCGGGGGTCGCGCCGGAGCGCTCGTTGTAGAGGTAGGCGTCCGCGTTGGCGTTGGTGAACACCTCGTAGGGGACGCCGAGCTCGCGCAGGTAGTCCATGGTGACCATCCACTGGGCGATGCGCCCCGCGCCCGCGTTCATGTAGACGCCGTCGGCGAACCGCGCCTTCTGCGTGACGCCGTTGACGTCCGTCTCCGCGTCGCCGCCGCGTATCGTCAGCGTCCGGCCGCCGACGCGGTGCCGCGCCTCGAGCACCGTGACGCGGTAGCCGGCCTTCTGCAGCTCGTACGCCGTGGCGAGGCCCGCCGGCCCGGCGCCGACGACGACGACCTTCTTCGCGGAGCGGCCCGTGAGGCTGAAGTCGCTGCCCCGCGGCGGTGTCCACGACTCGTTCCGCGGCTGGGCGGCGGCCGTCGGGGCGAGGCCCACCGCGCCCATCGTCGCGAACATCACGCCGGCGCTGGAGCCGACCCCGACGGCCTGGAGGAAGTTGCGGCGCGAGACGCCGGTCGTCTTCTCGTCAGTGACCATGTGGCTGGAGCCCTCTCGTCCACGGCCTGACGGGCGGGGAGCCCGGCCCACGATGCCGGGTGCCGCCGTCAGCACCGGGGCCGACGCTAGGGACGCGTCGTCGCGAGCGCGGGTCCGGCGCGTTTCGCGTCGGTCAACGGATCGCGGCTCTCGTAAACGTCTCGTGTCGCGCCCTTCGGCGGCGCCCGCGGGGCGGCGCGCCGCGACGTCCGGGCGCGCGCTGGTACCGGCGACGACCCGACACGTCGCCGTCACGGCGCGGAAACGGAGGCTGGCTAGCGTCGCGGCCCCGGCGGTCCTCGCGACCGGCCGGAGCCCGGGCGCCAGGGTGGCGCCCGTCGTCCCCCTGGGAGGCCTGCATGAAGAACCGCACCAAGGTCGTCGTCGCCGTCGCCCTCACCGCCGCCGTCGCCGTCCCGGGCACCGCCGTCGCCGCCGGGAGGCTCTTCGAGCCGAGGCCGACCGAGGCCCACTCCTTCGTCACCGGCGACACCCCGTCCATCGCCGACGGCGTCGCGATCGGGAAGAACGTCGCCTGGTACAAGTCGTCCGGGCTCGGGCCTGCCGCGATGAACACGACGCCCGGCGCGACGGCCGAGCAGCGCTACGTCCCGACCGACGTCTTCCCCGGCGGCGTCCTGCCGGCCGGCGTGACGATCACGGAGGCGCAGGGCATCAACGTCCTCCTGCGGATCGGGGAGAACCTCGAGCGGGCCGGGCTCTCCTACGACGACGTCGTCTCCATGCGGGTGTTCCTCCAGAACCCCGCCGGCCAGGAGAAGATGGACTTCGCCGGCTGGAACCGCGCCTACCGCCAGTTCTTCGCGAACACGAACCTCGCGACCGGCGCGACGCTCGAGGTCCAGCTCGGCTCGGCCCGGACGGCGCCCATGGTGGTCAACGCGGCCCGGCCGTCGCGCTTCGCGCTCGAGATCGAGAATCTGCCGGTCGACGGCTGGCTCGTCGAGGTGGAGGTCGACGCCGTCTACCCGAAGTGACGGCGACGGGCCGCCCTCCCGCAGGAGGGCGGCCCGTCGTGGTCGTGCCGCGCGGTCCAGAGGGAGCTGACGGCGCCGAGGGCGGCGAGGGGTCAGTCCCGGAACGTCTCGATGTTCGCGCCGAGCTCGCGCAGGCGCTCGGTGAGGCCCTCGTAGCCGCGCGCGATGATGTCGACGCCGCGCAGGACGGAGGTGCCCTTCGCGGCGAGCATCGCGAGCAGGATGACGACGGCGGGGCGCAGGGCGGGCGGGCAGCTCACCTCGGCGCCCGACCAGCGCGTCGGGCCCGTCACCTGGAGCCGGTGGGCGTCCAGGAGCCGCACGTCGGCGCCGAGCCGCGTGAGGTCGGTGAGGTGGATGGCGCGGCCCTCGTAGACCCAGTCGTGGATGAGCGTCGTGCCCTGCGCGTTCGCGGCGATGACCGCGAAGAACGGCAGGTTGTCGATATTGAGGCCGGGGAACGGCATGGGGTGGATCTTGTCGATCGGCGCGTGCAGCTCGCTGGAGTGCACCGTGACGTCGACCAGGCGCGAACGGCCGTTGCGCGCCACGTACTCGGCGCTCAGCGTGTACCGCAGGCCCATCTCGGCGAGCGTCGCGAGCTCGATCTCCATGAACTCGATCGGGACGCGGGCCACGGTGATCTCCGAGCCCGTGACGATGCCCGCGGTGAGCAGGCTCATCGCCTCGACCGGGTCCTCCGAGACGGCGTACTCCACGTCCACGTCGATGTCGGTGCGGCCGTGCACGCGCAGGGTCGTCGTGCCGATGCCCTCGACCTGCACGCCGAGCAGCTCGAGGTAGAAGCACAGGTCCTGCACCATGTAGTTGGAGCTGGCGTTGCGGATCGTCGTCACGCCGTCGCGGCGGGCCGCGGCCATGAGCGCGTTCTCGGTGACGGTGTCGCCGCGCTCGGTGAGGACGACCGACAGGTCCGTGCCCGACGCCGGGGCGACGGTCGCGTGGTAGTTCCCGCCCGTCGCGGTGACGGCCAGGCCGAAGGGCCGCAGGGCGATCATGTGGGGCTCGACGGTGCGGGTCCCGAGGTCGCAGCCGCCCGCGTACGGGAGCTCGAACGTGTCCCGCAGCCCGAGCAGCGGCCCGAGGAACATGATGATCGAGCGCGTGCGGCGCGCGGCGTCCACGTCGATCGCGGCCAGGTCGAGGCGCTCCGGCACGACGATCTCGAGGTCCCGGCCGCCCGTCGTCCACGTGGCCCGCACGCCGATGGAGCGCAGCACGTCGACGATGCGGTCGACCTCGACGATGCGGGCCACGCCGCGCAGGGTGGTGCGGCCGCGGTTGAGGAGCGAGGCGCACAGCAGCGCGACCGCGCCGTTCTTGGAGGAGTTCACCTCGATGCGGCCGGAGAGGGTGTGGCCGCCCTGGACGCGCAGGTGCGCGTGCTTGGGGCCGCCGAGGCTGATGATCTCGGAGTCGAGCGCGAGCCCGATGCGGTTGAGCATCTCCAGGCTGAGGTTCTGCGAGCCCTGCTCGATGCGGTGCACGGCGCTCTGGCTCGTCCCGAGCCGCTCCGCGAGCTGGGTCTGGGTGAGACCCCGGTTCTGGCGGGCGCCGCGGATGAGCGCGCCGACCTGCGTGAGAGGTGCGTCGTCGATCGCTGTCATGAGAGCGACGATAACTCATGGATGAGATATCGACGCGGCGGCGGGCGCCCTCAGGCCCGCGACCATGCCTTCATCACACGACCTTCACCCGCATCATGAGATATGCCTGCAGGTGGCGCTGCGTGTGTGTGCCCGGGTCAGCCCGGCCAGCGCCCGTCCGCGCCGGCGCCGACGTAGGGCTGGTCGCGGTCCGGGTCCAGGGAGTCGACCCACCGCCGGTGCGCGACGACCTGCAGGTCGTGCAGCGTGACTGGCCCGAGCCCGGCCAGGTCCGGGTACGCGCGCGCGAGCGCGTCGAGCAGGTCGAGCGTCGCGAGCACGTCCCCGTCCGCCGTGTGCAGGGGCCCGACGTCGAGCACCTCGTAGCGCGCGCACAGGTCGACGAGCCGGCGCTTGCCCTCGCGCGCCGGGTCCCACGCCCGGTCGAGCACGAGCGGGTCGAGCACCGGCCGCACGGGCCGCCCCAGGCGCGCGGCGAGCGTCGGCAGCCCGTGCCGCACGAGCTCGGTGTCGAGGATCGCGAGGTCGAACGCGGCGTTGTAGGCGACGAGGGGGACGCCGTCGCGCTGGGCGTCGACGACGAGCGCCGCGATCTCCTCGAGCGCGACGGCGGGGGCCGACCCGTGCGCCGCGGCGTGCGCGGTCGTGATGCCGTGGATCCCCGTGGCCTCCGCCGGGATCTCGACACCCGGGTCGAGGAGCCACGTGCGCACGTGCGTGGCGCCCGGCTCGCGGAGCACGAGCGCGGCGGTGACGACGCGGTCGACGTCGACGTCGAGGCCCGTGGTCTCGGTGTCGAGACCGAGCAGCGGTCCCGCCGTCCAGGGCGTCGTCGTCATGGTCCACCTCTGCCGTCCGGTCGGGGCCCGGGGCGCCCGGCGCTCCCGTCGTCGCCGGACGTCCCGGCGACGAGCGTCACCCTGCCAGCGCCCACCCACACGGTGGTCGGTGCAGGTGACGGGCACGGCCCGCCGGTAGGCTGACCCGGTGAGCAACGAGATCGAGATCGGACGTGGCAAGCGCGGTCGGCGCGCGTTCTCCTTCGACGACGTCGCCGTCGTGCCCTCGCGGCGCACGCGCGACCCGGAGGAGGTGTCGGTCGGCTGGCAGATCGACGCCTACCACTTCGACCTGCCGATCCTCGCGGCGCCCATGGACTCGGTCATGAGCCCGGCGACCGCCGTCGCGCTCGGCAACCACGGCGGCCTCGGCGTCCTCGACCTCGAGGGCCTGTGGACCCGCTACGACGACCCGACCGCGCTCCTCGAGGAGATCGCCGCGCTCGAGCCGCTCGAGGCGACGCGCCGCATGCAGGAGATCTACGCCGAGCCCATCAAGGCCGACCTCATCACGCAGCGCCTCAAGGAGATCCGTGCGGCGGGCGTCACCGTCGCCGCGGCCCTGTCGCCGCAGCGCACCCAGGAGCACTACCAGACGGTGGTCGACGCCGGCGTCGACCTGTTCGTCATCCGCGGCACGACGGTCTCCGCCGAGCACGTGTCCGGCGTCGCGGAGCCGCTCAACCTCAAGCGCTTCATCTACGAGCTCGACGTCCCGGTCGTCGTGGGCGGCGCGTCCACGTACACCGCGGCGCTGCACCTCATGCGCACGGGCGCCGCGGGCGTCCTCGTCGGCTTCGGCGGCGGCGCCGCCCACACCACGCGGGTCTCGCTCGGCATCCACGCGCCCATGGCGACCGCGGTCGCGGACGTCGCGGCGGCCCGCCGCGACTACCTCGACGAGTCGGGCGGCCGCTACGTGCACGTCATCGCGGACGGCGGCGTCGGCCGGTCGGGCGACCTCGTCAAGGCGGTCGCGTGCGGCGCCGACGCGGTCATGCTCGGCGCGGCGCTCGCGCGGGCCGAGGAGGCGCCGGGCAAGGGCTGGCACTGGGGCTCGGAGGCGCACCACGCCCAGCTCCCGCGCGGCGAGCGCGTGCGTGTCGGCACGGCCGGCACGCTCGAGGAGATCCTCTTCGGGCCGGGCCGCCAGGCGGACGGCACGCTCAACCTCGTCGGCGCGCTCCGCCGGGCCATGGCGACGACCGGGTACTCGGACCTCAAGGAGTTCCAGCGCGTCGAGGTCGTCGTCTCCCCGTACCAGCCCCGCTGAGCCCGCCGTGGCCGGACGCATCGCCGACGGTCCGCGCCTGACGCACGCCGGCGACGGCGCGCCGGGCGGCAACGGCTCCGTGCCCGCCGCGGGCGCGGGCCGCCCGGAGACGGACGTCGCGGACGCGGTCTCGACGGAGGCCTCCACCGACCTGGTCTTCACCGAGGTCGAGGACGCCGACGTCGAGGCGGTCGTCGCGCTGTGGCGGGAGTGCGGGCTCACCCGGCCCTGGAACGACCCGTACCGCGACCTCGCCGACGCCCGCCTGGGCGAGACCTCGACGGTGCTCGTGGGCCGTGCGACGCGCGACCTGCCCACGGTGGCCCCGGACGGTGCTCCCGAGACGCCCGGGGTCGCGGCCGGGGAGCTCGTCGCGACGGCGATGGCCGGCGTCGACGGGCACCGTGGCTGGCTCTACTACGTGGCGGTCGACCCACGCGTCCAGGGGCGCGGCGCGGGTCGTGCGACGGTCGTCACGGCGGAGGCGTGGCTCGCCGCGCAGGGCGCGCGGGCCGTGCGCCTCATGGTGCGCGCCACGAACGACGCGGTGCGCGGCTTCTACGAGCGCCTGGGGTACGCGGACCAGGAGTGCGTCGTGCTCGGCCGCCCGCTCGGCGCCCCGGACGCGCGCGACGCCGGACGATGACCCCCGCCGCCTGGCGGCCGGACGACGACGAGCTCGCCGCTCTCGAGGCCGAGCACGGCGCGCGCGTCGCCGCGCTCGACCCGCTCGTGGCGGTCCCCGCTCTCGGTGCCACCGCGGGCGACGAGCGTCTCCTCGCCGTGCGGCTCCCGGACGGCTCCCGGGCCGCGGGGCTCCTCGGCGTCGGGGACGTCGGACCCGGCTCCGCGGCGGCAGGGTTCCGCGCGCTGCGCGAGCACCGGCTGCGGGCGCGCGCGGCGGGACCGGACGTGGGCGGCGCGGTCCGCGCGCTCGTCGCGGCCTGGACGGCGCGCGTCGCGCGCGACCCGGGCAGCGCACCGGCGGGCGACGGGCTGCCCGAGCGGGGCCCCGCACCCCGCGACCACGGCCTGGCGCTCCTGTGGCCGAGCCGCGACGTCGAGGCCGTGGGCGCCCTCGCGGCGAGCGGCCTGCGCCCGACCGTGCACCTCGCTGCCCGTCGCGGCGCCCCGTCGGCCCGGCCCCGCACGGACCTCCCCGGGCTCGTGGTGACCGACGCCGGCCCGGACGACGTGGCCGCCGTCGTCGAGCACCAGCGCGCCGAGCTCGCGTACGACGAGCTCGTGGGCGCGGCCCGCGTCCGGCCGCTCGCGGCCGAGCACCTCGCCGCCCAGGTCGCCGCCGCCGTCGAGAACCCGCGCACCACGGTCCTCGTGGCGCGCCGCCAGGGGCCGGGGGAGCGGACGGGCGAGGTTGTGGGCGTCGTCGCGGTCGAGCCACCGGAGCGCTCCGGGGCCATGGCCGGGACCGTCACGGCGGGGCCGGTCGCCTACCTCGTCCTGCTGCACGTGACGGGCAGCGCGCGCGGTACCGGGGTCGGCGGGGCGCTCGTCGACGCGGCGCTCGCGCGCGTGCACGAGCAGGCCGGGCCGGGCGCCGTCGTCGTGCTGCACCATGGCGTGCTCAACCCGCTGTCCGCGCCCTTCTGGGCGCGGCAGGGGTTCCGGCCCGTGCTCACCACGTGGGAGCAGCCCGTCGACGCGCTGTCAGCGCCACGACGTAGCCTGTCCCCATGACGAGCTCATCCGGCACACCCGGCTCCGGGCGCGGCGACGGCGCCGCGCTGGACGGCCTGATCGACCCCGAGAACCCGGCCGCGACCTACGTCCTCGAGCCGGAGGTCGTGGCCCCCCTCGCGCAGCGCGTCGTCACGAGCAACGAGGCGGGCATGCACCGGTCCGTCCTGCCGTCCACGGGAGCCCCGCTCGCCGCGGTCCCCGTCTCGTCCGTCGAGGACGTCGCCCGTGCCGTGGCACGCGCGCGGGCCGCGCAGCCGGCCTGGGCCGCCCGCTCCGTGCGCGAGCGCGCGGCGGTGCTGCGGCGCTTCGGCGAGCTCGCGCTCGCGCGCCAGTCCGACGGCCTCGACCTCATCCAGATGGAGTCCGGCAAGTCGCGGCGCAGCGCGTTCGAGGAGGTCGCGGACGTCGCGATCCTCACGCGCCACTACGCCCAGCGCGGCCCGCGCTACCTCGCCGACCGGCGGGCGCCGGGGATGCTGCCCGTGCTGACCGGTACGCGCGTGCACCGCCGTCCCGTGGGCGTGGTCGGCGTCATCGCGCCGTGGAACTACCCGCTGACGCTCGCGTTCGCCGAGGCCGTGCCCGCGCTCGTGGCGGGGAACGCCGTCGTGCTCAAGCCGGACCCGCAGACGACGCTCACCGCGCTGTGGGGCGCGGAGCTGCTCGAGGAGGCGGGGCTGCCCGCCGACCTGTTCCTCGTCGTCGCGGGCGGGGGAGACGTCGGCGCTGCGGTGACCGACCACGTGGACCACATCGCGTTCACGGGCTCGACGGCCACCGGCCGCAAGGTCGCGGCGCGGGCGGGGGAGCGCCTCATCGGCGCGACGCTCGAGCTGGGCGGCAAGAACCCGCTCTACGTCGCGGCCGACGCCGACGTGCGCGCCGCCGCGCGTGGCGCCGTGCGCGCGTGCTTCTCCAACTCCGGCCAGCTCTGCGTGTCGATCGAGCGGCTCGTGCTGCACGAGGACGTGGCGGACGCGTTCCTCGACGAGTTCGTGCCCCTCGTGCGTGAGATGCGTCTCGGCGCCGGGCTCGACTACTCGGCGGACATGGGGTCGCTCACGTCGCAGGCGCAGCTCGACCGCGTGGTCGCCCACGTCGAGGACGCCATCGCGCGCGGCGCGCGCGTCCTCGCGGGCGGCGTGCACCGGGCGGACATCGGGCCGTGGTTCTACGCGCCCACCGTCCTCGACGACGTGCCCGACGACGCGGCGTGCGCGCGCGAGGAGACGTTCGGCCCGGTCGTCTCCGTGCGCCGGGTCGCGAGCGACGACGAGGCCGTCGAGGTCATGAACGACACCGAGTACGGGCTCAACGCGAGCGTGTGGACGCGCGACGCCGCCCGGGGCCGCCGGATCGCGGCCCGCGTCGAGGCCGGGACGGTCAACGTCAACGACGGCTACTCCGCGACGTGGGGCTCCGTCGGGGCGCCGATGGGCGGGTTCAAGGCGTCGGGCCTCGGGCGCCGCCACGGGCGCGAGGGGATCGAGGCCCTCACCGAGGCGCAGACGATCTCCGTGCAGCGCGGCGCGAACCAGGGCCTCACGCTCGACACGCTCTACCAGCTCGGCGGGGAGCTGCCGAGCAAGGTCCTCACGTCGGCGCTCGACGTCATGCGCCGCCTGCGGCTGCCCTGACGGAGCCCGCTCAGCGGAGCACGGCGTCGAGCACGGCCTTCGTCGCCGCGGGAACCTCGCGGGCGCGGTAGAGCACGGCCTTCCACGGCTCCACGCTCGCCGCGCTGACGCCGACCCCCACGGCGTCGAGACCTGCGACGCGGCACGAGAACAGCGTGCGCGGCAGGTGGTACCCCTGCGTGACGACCACCGCCGTGCCGACGCCGAACTCCGACGCCGCGCGCGTGCACGTCGCGTGGGTGTCGAAGCCCTCGCGGTCGAGCAGGATCGCGTCGTCGGGCACGCCGCGGCCCAGCAGCCACGCGCGCATCGAGCCGGGCTCGTCGTAGTCGTCGTGCGCGTCGCCGCTCACGAGGACGACGGGCGCGACGCCCCGGTCGTAGAGCTCGGCCGCCGCGTCGAGCCGACGGCGCAGGTACGTGGACGGCGTCCCGTCCGGCCGCAGCCCCGCCCCCGGGACGACGATCGCGTCGCTCGGCGGCACGTGCGCGGGGTCGGCGACGTGCGAGCGCCCCACCGCCTGCACGACGACGAACGGCGCCAGCACGAGCACCACGAGCCCGGCGGCCGTCCCCAGGGTCAGGCGCCGCCGTCGGGACCGGCGCGGACGCCCCGACGAGGACCTGTCGGACGACGGTGCTGTTGGGCCTGCTGCTGACGCCGTGGTGGCGGGCGGCGACGCCGGATCGTCGGTCACGCCCCGACCCTAACCTCGCCGCCGCGTCGACCAGGCGCTCCTGGCTGGCCGAGCAGGTGGTCCTGGTCCGTCCGCCGTCCGGGACGGACCAAGACCGCCTGTTCGGCGGGTTGGGGTGGAGAGGAAGGGAAGAGGGTCAGGTGGGGGAGGTGAGGGTCGTGAGCTCGGCGGTGAGGTTGGCGCGGGCGCGGTCCTCCCAGAGCGCGGCGGCCTGCGGGGTGCGGAACAGCGTGCCGCCTCCGAGCAGCGCGCGCAGGACGGCGGCCCGCCCGGTGCGGAAGGCGTCGTCGGGCACGTGGGCGTACTCGGCGCGCACCTGGCGGGCGTAGCGGGCGTACCGGTCCGGCGCGGACCCGAGGACGGCGAGGTCGGCGTCCGAGACGAGCGCTCCGGGCCCGTCGCCCGGCGCCGGGGCGTGGTCGGTCGTCACGAGCACGAGCCGCACGACCTCCTCGACCTCGTGGGCGCCGAGGTGGCCCGCCAGCCGGGCGTCTGCGAGCTCGGCCGACCGCTCCTCGTCGCGGCCCGCCTCGCCGTCGTGCACGGCGTCGTGGAACCACAGCGCGAGCTGCGTCACCGCCGGCATCACGCCCGTGACCGACGCCGCGCCGCTCGGTGCGCCGCCCAACAGCGCGCCGCTCGGCGCGCCGCCCGACACCGCGCCGCCCGACACCGCGCCGCCGGACGTTCCGCCCGACGCCGTGCTGCCCGACGCGGCGGCGGTACCTGCGCGGGCGGGTGGCTCGGCGGCGTCGGGCACGCCGGGCGGGCGTCCTTCGAGGAGCGCGAGCGAGTCGAGCGCGTGCACGAGGTGCTCGGGCCCGTGGTAGACGCGGTGCGGCTCGTGCCAGCGCTCGACGAGCTCGACGCCGACGTCACGCGCGCCCGGGAGGAGCACGTCCCAGCGCGCGAGGAGCGCGTCGGCCTTCGCCGCGCGCCGCGCCCGGCCGGGGACGCGCAGACCGGAGGCGCCGAGGCGCCGCGCGAGCTCGCGACCCCCGACGGGCACCGCGCCCGCGGCGACCGCGACGTCGTACCGCTCGGCGGCGACGTCGTAGTGGTCGAGGTCGAACGCCCGCGGGCTCACGCCGATCGACGCCGCGAACGCGTGCAGCTCCGCGAGCGACGCGTCGGACACGAGATGGCTGAACAGCGTCCCGTGGGCGGGCCACGCGGGCGGGTCGATGAGAACGGTCACCACCCGAGCATGCCACCGGCCGGCGAGCCGACGCGCGGGCGTCGGCTCACCGGCCGGGGAGCGGCCTGAGCCGCCTGGGTGTCACCCGGAGGAGCCCGGGCGTGCGGGGATCAGCCGGCGCGCGAGGCCGCCTCGACGACCTCGACCGACTGGCGCGCGATGGCGAGCTCCTCCATCGTCGGGACCACCATGACGAGCGTGCTCGTCCAGTCCGGCGAGATGACGCGCGGCTCGCCGGAGTCGACGGCGTTGCGGTCCGGGTCGACGGCGAGGCCGAGCGGCTCGAGCCCCTCGACGACGGCGGCGCGCACCTCGGCGTCGTGCTCGCCGACGCCCGCGGTGAAGGCGACGACGTCCACGCGGCCCAGCACGGCGGCGTACGCGCCGACGTACTTGCGCAGCCGGTGGATGTACACGTCGAACGCGAGGCGGGCACCCTCGTGGCCGGCCTCCATGAGCCGGTGCAGCTCGCGGAAGTCGTTCACGCCGGACAGGCCCTTGACGCCCGAGCGCTTGTTGAACAGGTCGTCGATCTCGTCGATGCTCATGCCCGCGTTGCGCGCGAGGTGGAACACGACCGCGGGGTCGATGTCGCCCGTGCGCGTGCCCATGACGAGGCCCTCGAGCGGGGTCAGGCCCATCGACGTCTCGACCGGCACGCCGCCCTTGACGGCCGACGCGGAGGCGCCGTTGCCGAGGTGCAGGACGATCGTGTTGAGCCCCTCGATCCGGCGCCCGAGGACGCGCGCGACCTTCCCCGAGACGTACTGGTGGCTCGTGCCGTGGGCGCCGTAGCGGCGGATCGCGTACTTCTCGGCGACCTCGGCGTCCAGGGCGTACGTCGCGACGTGCTGCGGCAGCCGCTGGAAGAACGCGGTGTCGAACACCGCGACGTGCGGCACGTCGCCGAGCAGCGACCGCGCGACCTCGATGCCCTTGACGTTCGCCGGGTTGTGCAGCGGCGCGAGCGGGGACAGCGAGCGGATCCGCTCGAGCACGCCGTCGTCGACGAGGACCGGGTCGGCGAACAGCGAGCCGCCCTGCACGACGCGGTGCCCTACCGCGTACACGTCGGCGTCCGAGAGCGTCGGGCCGACCTCGTCGAACATGCTCAGCGCGATGCGCAGCGCGTGCCCGTGGTCCGCGACGGGCTCCTCGCGCGTCGTCGTGTTCCCGGCGAACCGGTGCTTGATGATCCCGGACTCCTCGCCGATGCGCTCGATCGTGCCCGCGGCGATCGCCTCGCCGCCGACGGGGTTGACGAGCTGGTACTTGAGCGAGGACGACCCCGAGTTCATGACGAGCACGGACCCGTGCGCGCCGTACGCGCTGTAGGGGTTGGGGCGCTCGCCCTCGGGCAGGATCGTCATGACGTGGCTCCCTGGGAGTCAGAGGTGGGGTCGGCGGCGTCGGCCGGGGCCTGCGCCTGGATCGCGGTGATCGCGACGGTGTTGACGATGTCCTGCACGAGCGCGCCGCGCGAGAGGTCGTTCACCGGCTTGTTGAGGCCCTGGAGGACCGGGCCCACCGCGACGGCGCCCGCCGAGCGCTGGACCGCCTTGTAGGTGTTGTTGCCCGTGTTGAGGTCCGGGAAGATGAACACGGTCGCGCGCCCCGCGACGTCCGAGCCCGGCATCTTCGACGCCGCGACGGACGCGTCGACGGCCGCGTCGTACTGGATCGGGCCCTCGACGAACAGGTCGGGGCGGCGCTCGCGCACGAGCGCCGTGCCCCGGCGCACCTTGTCGACGTCGGCCCCCGAGCCGGACTCGCCGGTCGAGTACGACAGCATCGCGACCCGCTGGTCGACGCCGAACTGCTGCGCCGTCGCCGCCGAGGAGATCGCGATGTCCGCGAGCTGCTCGGCCGTCGGGTCGGGGATGACCGCGCAGTCGCCGTAGACGAGCACGCGGTCCTGCAGGCACATGAGGAACACGGACGAGACGACGGAGACGCCCGGCTGGGTCTTGATGATCTCGAACGACGGCTTGATGGTGTGCGCCGTCGTGTGCTTCGCGCCCGACACCATGCCGTCCGCGAGCCCGAGGTGGACCATCATCGTGCCGAAGTAGGAGACGTCCTGGACGCGCTCGCGCGCCTCCTCGAGCGTCATGCCCTTGTGCGCGCGCAGCCGCTGGTACTCCGCGGCGAACCGCTCCACGAGCTCGGGGTCGTGCGGGCTGACGACGTGCGCGGCGTCGATGTCGAGGCCGAGCTCCGCCGCGCGGGCGCGGACCTTCTGCTCCTCGCCGAGGATCGTCAGCTCCGCGACCTGGCGGCCGAGCAGCGTGGACGCGGCGCGCAGGATGCGGTCGTCGTCGCCCTCGGGCAGCACGACGTGCTTGCGGTCCGCGCGGGCGCGCGACAGCAGCTCGTACTCGAACATCAGCGGCGTGACGACCTCGGGCCGGGGCACGTCGAGCCCCGCGAGGAGCGCCGCGCCGTCGACGCTCTGCTCGAACAGCGCGAGCGCGGTGTCGACCTTGCGCTGCGACTCCTTGGTCACGCGGCCCCGGGCGCTCGCGGCGGCGCTCGCCGAGCGGAACGTCCCGAGGTCGGTGCGGATGATCGGCAGGCTCGGGTCGAGGTCCGCGACGAGGCGCGCCGTCGACTCGGGCGGGAAGAACCCGCCGTTGAGGATGACGCCCGCGAGCGACGGGAAGCCCGACGCCGAGTGGGCGGCGAGCAGCCCGATGAGGATGTCCACCCGGTCGCCGGGCGTGATGACGACGGCGCCGTCGGTGAGCCGGTCGAGCAGGTGCTCGAACGACATCGCACCGACGAGCAGGTCGGTCGCCTCGCGCGCGAGGAGCTCCTCCTCGCCGAACGCGAGCGTCCCGCCCACGGCCTCCATGAGGATCCGCACGGTCGGCGCGTCGAGGAACGGGTCCTCGGGCACCGCCCAGCCCGGCAGCCGCGTGCCCGGGGCGGGCTGCGCCGTCGGGCCCGACGACGTGCCGCCCGCGAGCGGCTCGCCGTCCGGTCCCAGCGACCCGAGCAGCGCGCGCACCGCGTCGAGGTCGTCCGGCTGCACGCGGTTCGCGACGACGCCGATGGGCTGCGCGTGCTGCGAGCGCAGCTCGGCGACGCTCACCTCGATGAGGTTGCCCACGGCGTCGGGCGTGCGGCCCTTGCCGGAGACGACGAGGAGGACCGGTGCGCCGAGGTTCGCCGCGACGCGCGCGTTGAACGACAGCTCGGTCGGCCCGGCGACGTCGGTGTAGTCCGTGCCCACGACGACCACGAAGTCGCACTGGCTCGCGACCTCGTGGTACCGGGCCACGATCCGCGAGAGCGCGGCCTCCTGGTCGGCGTGGACGTCCTCGTACGTGACGCCGATCGCCTGCTCGGCGGTGACGTCCACGCCGTCGTGCGCGAGCAGGAGCTCGAGCACGTAGTCCTGCACGTCCGGGCCGGCGGCCCGGGTGACCGGCCGGAAGACCCCGACCCGCTGGACCTTGCGGACCAGCAGGTCGAGGACCCCCAGCGCGATCGTGGACTTGCCCGTCTCGCCCTCGGGCGAGGTGATGTAGATGCTGCGAGCGGTGTCGCTCACTCGTTGTCTCCTCCGGTGTCCTGCACGGCGGCGCTCGCGCCGTTGTACTGCGGGCCACCCTCCTCGGTCGCCGTCTCGCCGACGTCCGGCCACACCCAGTCGCGCACCTCGGGGATGTCCTCCCCGTGCTCGCGGGTGTACTGGCGGGCCGCCAGCCGCGCGTCGACCATCTCCTGGCGCAGGCCCGCGTAGGTCGAGCGCAGGGACGGCACACGGTCGATGACGTCGATCACCAGGTGGTAGCGGTCGATGTCGTTGAGCATGGCCATGTCGAACGGGGTGGTGGTGGTGCCCTCCTCCTTGTAGCCGCGCACGTGGATGTTCGCGTGGTTCGTGCGGCGGTACGTGAGGCGGTGGATGAGCCACGGGTAGCCGTGGTAGTTGAAGATGACCGGCCGGTCCGTCGTGAAGAGCGTGTCGAAGTCCTTGTCCGACAGGCCGTGCGGGTGCTCCTTCTCGTCCTGGAGCCGCATGAGGTCCACGACGTTGACGACCCGGACCTTGAGGTCGGGGATGCGCCGGCGCAGGATGTCCGCCGCGGCGAGCACCTCGAGCGTGGGCACGTCGCCCGCGGCGCCGAGCACGACGTCCGGGTCCTCGCCCTCGACCTCGGTGCCGGCCCAGTCCCAGATGCCGAGGCCGCGCGAGCAGTGCGCGATCGCCTGGTCCATCGACAGGAACTGCGGCGCCGGCTGCTTGCCCGCCACGACGACGTTCACGTACTGGCGCGAGCGCAGGCAGTGGTCGTACGTCGAGAGCAGCGTGTTCGCGTCCGGCGGCAGGTAGACGCGGACGATCTCGGCCTTCTTGTTCACGACGTGGTCGATGAAGCCCGGGTCCTGGTGGCTGAAGCCGTTGTGGTCCTGGCGCCACACGTGGCTCGACAGCAGGTAGTTGAGGCTCGCGACCGGGCGCCGCCACGGGATGTGGTTCGTGACCTTGAGCCACTTCGCGTGCTGGTTGAACATCGAGTCGACGATGTGGATGAAGGCCTCGTAGCTCGTGAACAGGCCGTGCCGCCCGGTGAGCAGGTAGCCCTCGAGCCAGCCCTGGCACTGGTGCTCCGACAGCATCTCCATGACGCGCCCGGCGCGCGCGAGGTGCTCGTCGACGTCGGGCCCGAAGAAGTCGGCGTTCCACTGCTTGTCCGTGACCTCGTACACGGCCTGGAGGCGGTTCGACGCCGTCTCGTCGGGGCCGAAGATCCGGAAGTTGTCCGGGTTCTTCCGCACGACGTCGGTGAGCCACTGCCCGAGGACGCGCGTCGACTCGGCGATGCTGCTGCCCGGCCCCGTGACGTCCACAGCGTAGTCGCGGAAGTCCGGCAGGCGGAGGTCCTTGAGCAGGAGGCCGCCGTTCGCGTGCGGGTTGTCGCTCATGCGGAGCGTGCCCTCGGGGGCGAGCGCGGCGACGTCGTCGACCAGGCGGCCGTCCTCGTCGAACAGCTCGTCGGCCCGGTAGGACTCGAGCCAGCCGCGCAGCACCTCGAGGTGCTCCGGGGTGTCCCGGGCGCTCGCGAGCGGCACCTGGTGCGCGCGCCACGAGTCCTCGGTCTTCTTGCCGTCGATGACCGGCGGGCACGTCCAGCCCTTCGGCGTGCGGAACACGATCATCGGCCACGCGGGACGCTCGTCGTTCCCCGCCGCGGCGTCGGCCTTGATCTGCGCGATGTGGTTGAGCACCTCGTCGAGGAGCTGCGCGAAGCGGCGGTGCACCTCGAAGTGGTCCTCGCCGTCGAAGCCGCCCGTGAAGAAGTACGGCGTGTGGCCGTACCCGATCATGAGGTCGCGCAGCTCGTCGTCGCTGATGCGCGCGAGCACCGTCGGGTTGGCGATCTTGTAGCCGTTGAGGTGCAGGATCGGCAGGACGACGCCGTCGTTGCGCGCGTTGACGAACTTGTTCGAGTGCCAGCTCGTCGCGAGCGGGCCCGTCTCCGCCTCGCCGTCGCCGACGACCGCGGCGACGAGCAGGTCGGGGTTGTCGAACGCGGCGCCGTACGCGTGGGAGAGCGCGTAGCCCAGCTCACCGCCCTCGTGGATCGACCCGGGCGTCTCCGGCGCGACGTGGCTCGGGATGCCGCCCGGGAAGGAGAACTGGCGGAACAGCCGGCGCAGGCCCTCGGTGTCCTGGGTGACGTCCGAGTAGGTCTCGGAGTACGTCCCCTCGAGGTACGCGTTCGCGACGAGGCCGGGGCCGCCGTGGCCGGGGCCGGCGACGTAGATCGTCGACTGGCGGCGCTGCGCGATCGCGCGGTTGAGGTGCGCGTAGAGGAAGTTGAGGCCCGGCGTGGTGCCCCAGTGGCCCAGGAGGCGCGGCTTGACGTCCTCGCGGTCCAGCGGCGTCCGCAGCAGCGGGTTGTCGAGGAGGTAGATCTGGCCGACCGAGAGGTAGTTCGCCGCGCGCCACCAGGCGTCGACCCGACGCAGGGTGTCGTCGTCGAGCGGTGCGATCTCGGTGGGCTGCCAGGCGGTGGACTCGGTGACGGTGGTCGTGCTCATCTCACGCTCCTGCGGGGGAAGGGTCCGTGAACGACTACGGCTTCATACAACCCCATCGACCGGGGGCCTGCACTATTCCTCCTGGCGCCGGGCGGTGTGACCTGCGCCCACGACGGCACAAAAGGTCCAAGGTCCCGCGCCCGGGAACCACGGCCGAGGACGTTGTCCCCGACGCCGGGGGCCGCTGGGCGGCGTGTGACGTTCGCCCGGGAGTCGGTCCGGATGCGGGGACCCGCCCGCGCCCCGGATACCGTGGGGTCGTGCCCGAGCCCACCGCGCCCCGCTCGTTCTGGGCGGTCGCCCGCCAGCCCCGGGTCGTCGGGCTGCTCGTGCTCCTCCTCGTCGCCGCGGCGGTGTGCGCGCGGCTCGGCGTCTGGCAGCTCGACCGCGCCCAGCAGCGCGCCGAGCTCGCGGCGCAGCACGAGGCCGCCGAGCTCGAGGCCGCCGGACCCGAGGGCGTCGGCGTGCTGCTCCCGCCGCAGTCCACGTTCCCCGGCGAGCTCGTCGGGCGGCAGGCCTGGGTCGAGGGCGAGTACGACGCGGAGGGGCAGCTCCTCGTCGAGGGTCGCGCGCTCGACGGCCGCGCCGGCTACCTCGTGCTCACCCCGCTCCACGTGACCGACGACGGCACCCAGGGGGCGTCGTGGGCCGACCTCTCGGGCGCCCCGGTCCTGCCTGTCGTGCGGGGCTGGGTCGAGTCGCCCGAGGAGAGCGCCGCGCTCGACCCGCCGGACGACGTCGTGCGCCTCACCGGCTACCTCCAGGCGTCCGAGGCCGCCGGGCAGGGCGGCTCCGCCCCCGGCCGCACCGACGCGATCTCCACGGGCGAGCTGGTCAACGCGTGGGGCGGTCCCATGTACTCGGGCTACCTCGTGCTGCTGTCCTCGGACCCGGCGCAGCCGTCCGCGGCCGACGGCGGCCCGGCCCAGCTCCCGCGCCCGACGATCGAGGGCGGCACGGGGCTCAACCTCCAGAACCTGTTCTACGCGCTCCAGTGGTGGGTGTTCGGCGGGTTCGCCGTGCTGCTGTGGGTCCGGCTCGTGCGTGACGAGGCGGCGGGCGGCAAGCGCCGCGCGCGCGGGGAGGACGCCGGGATCGCCGGCCTCCCCGGGCCGGCCGACGCCGACGCGACGGGCCCGCGAACGACCCCCTGAGAGCGGGCCGGGGGCGCACACACCGCGTCCCGGGCCGGGAGCGATCGGACCGCCGTCTCACCACGTGACACAGCGCTTGCCGGACATATGTACGGACCTCAGTCTTATCCCGCCCGGACAGAGCGTCCGGGCGGTCCGCCGGTCGACGTCGCCCGGCGGTCGGAGAGACACGGGGGTACTCCATGAAGAAGCGTCTTGCACCGTTCGCGGTGGCAGCGGTCACGATCGGTCTGGTCCTCGCCCCGGCGGCGAGCGCGAGCGCGGCGAGCAGGACCACGCCGTACAACTGCGGCACCCGCGACGCGAAGATCACGGCGAGCGCGCCGACGAACGTGTCGCTCCGGGTCAACGGGACGACCAACAGCGCGCGCAACAGCGCGGGCGCGGCGGTGACGATGTACGACTACGACGGCCAGGGCACCGCCTACGCGACGTCGACCGACGCGTCGGTGGCGATCCACGTCTCGTGCTTCTGACGCGCTCGTCCCGTCGGGTCGGCTGACTCCGTCAGGTCGCCCTTCACTGCGTCACCCGGTGCCCGGTCGTCGTCCGCGACGGCCGGGCACCGGCGCGTCCGGCCCCGGCCCCGCGACCGGGCCCGGCCCCGAGTCCGGGCCCCCGACCCGGCTGCGCGTCCCGGCCGCCCGCGGTCAGCCGTCGAGGTCGAGGTCCTTGAACCACGACTCGGTGACGTAGTCCGTCTCCCAGCCGAGCGAGCGGTAGAGCTGGTCGGCCTTGGTGGGGGAGTCGGCGTCGACCTCGAGCGCGACGCGGTCGCGACCGTCCCGGGCGGCGTCCGCGATCACCGTCGCGAGCAGCGACTTCGCCACGCCGCGGCCGCGGGCGGCGCGCGTCACCCCGATGTACTCGACGTAGGTGCCCGGCGCGCCGCTCTCGCCCGCGGCGATCGACGAGCACACGACCGTGCCCGCGGGGACGCGGTGGCCGTCGTCGGTGTCCACGTACGCGAGCCACCAGTGGTCCCAGCTGTGGCCCGGGTCCTCGCGGAGCCGCTGCACGAACTCCGAGAAGCTCTCCCGGTAGGAGTTGAAGTGGTCCTGGAAGGACGTCTCCAGCATCTGGTGCACGACCTGGAGGTCGGCCGCGACGGGCATCCCGTTCTCGTGCCGCTCGACCGGGCGGACCGTGACCCCGGCGCGCGGGGCGAGCGCGGCCTCGTCCGGGACGACGGGGCGCGTCATGTGCAGCCAGCTCCGCCGCCGCGCGTACCCGGCCCGGGTCAGCCACTGCGCCTGGCGCGCGTCGTCGGCGAACGGGCTCTCGTCGAGGCGCGTCGCCGTCACGCCGCGCAGGCGCGCCATCGCGACCGCGGTGCGCTCCGCCCAGCGGTAGAACGCGTCCGCGATCGCGTCGACCTCGGCCACGTCGCGGTCGAAGTAGCCCCAGACGGTGGCCCGCCCGGCGGCGCGGTCGTGCACGGTCACCCAGGCGCGGGGGACGTCGTCGGGCCCGACGGCGACCAGCTGGCGCCGCGTCCAGGAGGCCAGCCCCGCGACCTCGGACTCGATCCCGGCGGGGTCGACGTGCGTCGAGCCCGTGCCCTGGAGCTCGTCCAGGCGTCGCAGCCGGACGAGCGCGTCGATGTCGGCGTAGCCGGGGACCCGGGCCCGCCAGGGGCTCGGGAGGGTCGGGAGGTCGTGCGGGGTGGCGCTCGTGGTTCCAGGCATCGGCACCATCTTGGCACCGACCGGTGCTACTCCTGCTGCCAGGAGTGCCACAGCCGCGCGTAGTCGCCGCCTGCGGCGACGAGCTCGTCGTGCGGGCCGATCTCGCTGATGCGGCCGCCGTCGACCACGGCGACGCGGTCGGCGTCGTGCGCGGTGTGCAGGCGGTGCGCGATCGCGACGACCGTCCGGCCGGCCAGCACGGCGTCGAGCGAGCGCTCGAGGTGGCGAGCCGCCCGGGGGTCGAGGAGCGACGTCGCCTCGTCGAGCACGAGCGTGTGCGGGTCGAGCAGCACGAGGCGCGCGAGCGCGAGCTGCTGCGCCTGCGCCGGGGTGAGCACGTGCCCGCCCGACCCCACGGTCGTCGCGAGGCCCTCGGGCAGCGACTCGGCCCACCCACGCGCGTCGACGGCGTCGAGCGCGTCGAGCAGCTCGGCCTCCTCCGCGTCGACCTTCGCGAGGCGCAGGTTGTCCGCGAGCGTGCCGACGAACACGTGGTGCTCCTGCGTGACGAGCGCGACCTCGCGCCGCAGGTCCTCGAGCGGCAGGTCGACGAGCCGCACGCCGCCGGAGCGGACGGAGCCCGCCGTCGGGGGGTGGATGCCCGCGAGCATGCGTCCGAGGGTCGACTTGCCCGCGCCCGACGGCCCGACGACGGCGAGCCGCTCGCCCGGCTCGAGGTCGAGCGAGACGCCGTGCAGCACGGGGTGGCCCTCGCGGTAGGCGTACTCGACGTCGCGTGCGACGAGGCGGTCGCCGTCGGGCACGTCGCCCGTCGGGGTGCGGTCGCCGGGCACCTGCGCGACGCCGACGATGCGCGCGTACGACGCCGCGGCCACCTGGATCTCGTCGAGCCAGAAGATGAGGTTCCACACCGGCCCGGCGAGCTGGAACGCGTAGGTCGTCACCGTGGCCACGGCGCCGAGCGTCGTCTGGCCCTGCGAGAGCAGCCACGCGCCCCACACGAGCGCCGCGACGGGCGCGATCGCGATGGCCAGGTCGATGCCCGGGAACAGCACGGTGCGCAGCCCGAGGGTGTACCGCTCCGCCTCGAACGCCTCGGTGAGGTCGGCGCGCACGCGCGCCTGGCGGCGCTCGGTGAGCGAGAGCGCGTCGACCGTGCGCGCGCCCTCGACGCTCTCGGTGATGGTGCCGTTGAGCGTCGCGTAGGCGGCGGCCTCGCGCTGGTAGCCGGCCGACGCGCGCTGGAGGTACCAGCGCGACACGACGACGAGCAGCGGCACGCCCACGAACAGCGCGAGCGCGACGAGGGGTGCGACCACGACGGCTGCCACGGCCGTGAGCACGAGCGTGACGACCGCGACGAGGAGCTGCGGCACGCCGAACCGCACGGCGTGCTGGATGCGGTCGACGTCGTTCGTCGTGCGTGCCACGAGGTCGCCCGTGCCCGCGCGCTCGACCGTGGACAGCGGCAGCGACGTCACCGTTTCGACGAGGTCCTCGCGCAGCTCGGCGAACACCGTCTCGCCGAAGACCATGGACAGGCGCTGCGCGTACCGGCGCAGGACGGCCTGCGCGACGACCGCGCCCGCGCCCACGGCGACGACGGTCGTGACGTACGACGACGTGGTGCCCTCGGTGACGGCGTCGACGAGCCGGCCGAGGAGCCACGGCCCCACGAGGCCCGCGACCGCGGCCAGGGTGTGGAGCACGGCGATGAGCACGAACGTGCCGCGGTGCCGGGCGAACAGGCGCCCGGCGGCGGCGCGGACGGCGGGGCCGTCGGCGACGGGGAGCCTCATGCCTGGCCTCCTTCGGGTGCGGTGCGGGCGAGGGCGGGGGTGTCGTCGAGCGAGCGCCCGACGACGCGCAGGTACCGGGCCGCGTCGTCGTCCGGCACGGTCGCGGGGGAGTGGGCGCGGTCGACGAGGTCGCGGTGCGTGCCGCGCCCCGTGACCCGGCCGTCCTCGAGGAGCAGCACCTCGTCGACGTGCTCGAGCACGAGCGGCGACGCCGTGACGACGAGGGTCGTGCGCCCGCGGCGGGCGTGCGCGAGGCTCGCGGCGATCCGCGCCTCGGTGTGCGCGTCGACGGCGCTCGTCGGCTCGACGAGGACGAGGATCTCGGGGTCCGTGAGGAGCGCCCGGGCGAGCGCGACGCGCTGACGCTGGCCGCCCGAGAGCGACCGCCCCTTCTCGGGCAGCTCGCCCGCGAGGCCGTCGGGCACGGAGTCGAGCACGTCGTGCGCGTCGGCCGTGCTCACCGCGGCGAGCACCTCGGCCTCCGTCGCGGTGCCGCGCGCGTCGAGCTCGTCGCGCAGGGCGCCCGAGAAGAGCTGCGGCGTCGCCTCGGCGACGACGACGCGGCGCCGGAGCGCGTGCTTGTCGAGCGCGGCGAGCGGCGTCCCGCCGAGCCGCACGGGCGTGGCCGCCTCCGCGGCGTCGTCGAACCGGCCCAGCCGGGTCGCGACGGCCGCCGACGCGTCCGGGTCCGCCGAGACGAGCGCGACGACGCGTCCCGGCTCGAGCACCAGGCCGCTCGTCTCGTCGACCAGGGGGCTGCCCTCGGGCGGCATGGGCGCGGTGGCCGGGGTCGCGCCCGCGGCCGGCTCGACCGCGAGGACGCGCACGATCTTGCGCGCGGCGACATGGGCGCGCGTCGCGATGTTGAGCATCTGCGTCGCGACCTGCAGCGGCCAGCCGAGGAACGCCGCGTACCCGTAGAACGCGACGAGCTGCCCGGGCGTGATCTCGCCGCGCAGGGCCGCCGTCGCGCCGAGGTAGACGACGAGCACGACGAGCAGGCCGGGCAGGAGCACCTGGAGCGCGTCGAGCGTGGCCTGCGTGTGCGCGACCTTCACGCCGGCCTCGCGGACCCTCTGCGACTGCCGCGCGTAGCGGCCCACGAACACGCCCTCGCCGCCGATCCCGCGCAGGATGCGCAGGCCCGACACCGTGTCCGCGCCGAGCGTCGTCAGGCGGCCCTGCGCCTCGCGCTGCGCGGCCTGGCGCTGCTGGAGCGGCTTGACGAGCAGCGCGAGCACCGCCGCCACGACCGGCAGGCCCAGCACGACGACGAGACCGAGCTGCAGCGACGTCGAGAGCATGATGACCGCCACGACGACGTACGCGCCGAGCGCGCCGAGGAACTGGCCCATCATCGAGAAGAGCTGGCCGACGCGCATCGCGTCGCTCGCGACGGTGGACACGACCTCGCCCGTCGGGAGCTCCTCGGTGATCGCGTCGCCCGAGCGGGCCGTGACGTCGCCCACGAGCTGCGACGTCGTGAGCGCCGAGCGCAGCCAGTTCGCGATGTCGAACCGGTGCTGCGTCACGCCCGTGACGACGATGCCCAGGCCCAGCGCGAGCAGCAGGCCCGCCCAGCGCCACAGCTCGGCGCCGAACCCGGCGGTGAGCCCCTCGTCGAGCGCGCGGCCGAGCATGTACGGCTGGAACGCCTGGCACGCGAAGTTCCCGAGGCCGAGCAGCACGGACACCGTGAGCACCGTCCACTGGCGCCCGGCGATCCAGAGGAGGTAGCGGGACGGGCCGCGCAGGTCGGGGGTCCCCGGGTCGGGGAGAGGGAGGGGTCGCACGGTGTTCTACCCTAGGTTCGGCGTCCGACACGCGGCGACGGTTTAACGCGGCGACCGCGTCACGCCACCGCACGCGGCGGAGACCGCCGCGGCCGTCTCGCCCGGAACGAGGACCTCTCCCATGACCACGCAGGACCCGGCCACCCCCACCGACGCGCCCGTCGTCGCCCCCGCCGACGCGGCGGCCCCCAGCGCGCAGGCCGCGCGCACCGCGATCCGCAAGGCGCGCGGCGCGCTCGCGCGCTACCGGGTCCTCGCGATCATCACCGGCGTGATGCTGCTCATCCTGTGCGTCGAGATGCTCGTCAAGTACGGCGTGGGCCAGTTCGTCGACGTCGACGGGATCATGCGGTACGTGTCCTGGATCCCCTTCGCGCACGGCTGGATCTACGTCGTGTACCTCGTCACCGTGCTCGACCTGTGGACCAAGATGCGCTGGGGCTGGGGCCGCCTCGCGACGATGGTGTTCGCCGGCGTCGTCCCGGTCATGTCGTTCATCCTCGAGAAGAAGGTGCACGCCGAGGCCGACGCGAAGCTCGTCGCGCTGGAGGAGCAGTACGCGGCATGACGACGCCGCTCGCGCCCCTCGTCGCGCCCGGTCCCGAGCTCTCGACGCCGGAGCTCGAGCGCTACGCGCGCCACCTCGCGCTGCCGGGCGTCGGCACCGAGGGCCAGCGGCGGCTCGCGGCCGCGCGCGTGCTCGTCGTCGGCGCGGGCGGCCTCGGCAGCCCCGCGCTGCTCTACCTCGCCGCCGCGGGCGTCGGCACGATCGGCATCGTCGACGACGACGCCGTCGACACGTCCAACCTCCAGCGCCAGGTCATCCACGGCGGGTCGGACGTCGGGCGCCGCAAGGTCGACTCCGCGCGCGAGAGCATCGCGGACGTCAACCCGCACGTCCACGTCGTCGAGCACGCGCTGCGGCTCGACGCGGACAACGCGCTCGACGTGCTGCGCGGCTACGACGTCGTGCTCGACGGCGCCGACAACTTCCCGACCCGCTACCTCGTCTCCGACGCGGCCGAGGTCCTCGGCCTGCCCGTCGTCTGGGGCTCGATCTACCGCTTCCAGGGACAGGTCAGCGTCTTCTGGGCCGCGCCCCGGTTCGCCGTGCCCGACGACGCCGCGCACCCGGGCGCCGCGGGTCCCGACCCCGCGGGGCCGGGAGAGCGAGGTCCGCGCGGGGTCACCTACCGCGACGTGTTCCCCGTCCCGCCGCCCCCGGGCGCGGCACCCGACTGCGCCACCGGCGGTGTGTTCGGCGCGATGTGCGGCACCGTCGGCTCCGTCATGGCGACCGAGGCGATCAAGCTCGTCACCGGCGCCGGCACGACGCTGCTGGGCCGCCTCGCCGTCTACGACGCCCTCGACCTCTCGTGGCGCCAGCTCACCGTGCGCGCCGACCCGACGCGCGAGCCCGTCACCGCGCTCCTGCCGGGCGACGGCGCCTACGCCGCGTTCTGCGGGCTCCGGCCCGCGGCGCAGGCCGTGGCGACGCCCGGTGCCGGGGCGGGGCCGACCGGGGCAGCCGGGCCCGCGCCGCGCGACGTGTCCGCCCCCGACGCGGCCGCCCTGCTGCGGGCCGACGGCCTCGCGCCGTTCCTCCTCGACGTCCGCGAGGACTGGGAGGCGCAGGTGCGCCCGCTCCCCGGGTCGACGCTCGTCCCGAGCGGCGCGTTCCTCGGCGGCGCGCAGGACCCCGGCGTCGCCGCGGCGCTCGCGGACCTGCCCACCGACCGCCCGGTGCTCGTGGTGTGCGCGGTCGGCGGCCGCTCCGCCCGCGTCGCCGACGCCGCCCGCGCCGCGGGCCTCGACGCACGCTCCGTCGTCGGCGGCGTCCCGGCCCTCCTCGACGCCCTGAAGACCCCCACCCTCTAGCCCCCTGCACGTCGACCAGGTGGTCGCGGCGCGTCCTGGTCGACGGACGAGCCGGGATAGCCTGCTCGGCGCGCAGGGACCGCCTGGTCGACGGGGTCAGAGGGCCAGGTCGAGGCGGCCCTGCGGGGACGAGCTCGCGAGGGCGCCCTCGCGGCGGGGGATGCGCCCGGCGCCCGCGGCGAGCCGGCCCGACTCGACGGCGAGGCGCATCGCGCGGGCCATGCGGACCGGGTCGGCGGCGCGCGTGACGGCCGTCGCGAGGAGCACGCCGTCGGAGCCGAGCTCCATGGCGAGCGCGGCGTCGGACGCCGTGCCGATCCCCGCGTCGAGGATCACGGGCACCCGGGCCGCGGCGGCGATCGCCTCGATGTTGCGCGGGTTGAGGATGCCGAGCCCCGTGCCGATGGGCGCCCCGAGGGGCATGACGGCGGCGCAGCCGACGTCCTCCAGCCGGCGCGCGAGGATCGGGTCGTCGTTCGTGTAGGGCAGCACGACGAACCCGTCGCGCACGAGCTGGTCCGCCGCCTCGACGAGGCCGACCGGGTCGGGCAGGAGGGTCACGTCGTCGGCGATCACCTCGAGCTTGACCCACTCGGTGCCGCACGCCTCGCGCGCGAGGTGCGCGGTGAGCACGGCCTCCCGCACCGAGAAGCACCCGGCGGTGTTGGGCAGCGCGCGGATGCCGAGGCGGGCGAGCAGCGCCCAGATCCCCGCGTCGGGGCTCGCGTCCCCGCCGGCGCGGACGGCGACGCGTCGCATCGCGACGGTCGTCAGAGCGGTGCCCGACGCGACGAGCGCGTCCTCGAGCGTGAGCAGGTTCGCGGCCCCGCCGGTGCCCATGACGAGGCGCGACCCGATCGGGGTGCCGGCGACGACGAGCGGGTCGTCGGCGCCGGCCGGGCCGCTCGCGGTGGCGGGGGAGACGTCGGTCGTGGTCATGGGTCCTCCTCAGCCGCCCTGGACGGCGGTGACGATCTCGATGCGGTCCCCGGGCGCGACGACGGTCGTCGCCCAGGCGCCGCGCGGCACGACGGCGTCCCCGACGGCCACCGCGACGCCCTGCGGCGTGCCGTCGGCGACGTAGGCGGGGACGAGCGCGGCGACGAGCCGCTCCAGGTCGACGTCGCCGTCGAGCGGGTACGGCTCGCCGTTGACGAGCGCGGTGGGTGCGGGTGCGGTCACGGGTCTCACCTCGGTGTCGTGGCGGTGCGGGCGAAGCGGTCGGTGCGGGCGGTGGCGAGGGCGGTCGCGACGTCGTCGCCGGGCTCGGTCCCGCCCAGGCCGGAGAGCCCGCCGAGCCCGGCGACGACGGCGTCGGCCGTGAGCGGGGCGAGCAGGATGCCGTTGCGGCCGTGGCCCGTCGCGAGGTGCAGCCCCGGGACGTCCGTCGGCCCGACGAGCGGGAGGTTGTCCGGGGTCGAGGGGCGCCCCCGCGGCGTCACCTCGACCAGCGCGGCCTCGTCGATCCCCGGCAGGAGGGCGCGGGCGTCCCGCAGGAGCGCGAAGACCCCGCCGGCGGTGGCGCGGCGGTCGTCCGGGTTCTCCTCGGTGGTGGCCCCGACGACGACCTCCCGGTGCCCGGCGCGCGGGCCGGCAGGCTCGGGGTCGCGCGGCACGACGTACACCGGCCGGCCCTGCACGAGCCCGCGCACGACGTGCTCCAGCGCGAGGTCCGGGCCCGCGTCGAGCCGCAGCGTCTGACCCTTCACCGGCCGCGTGGGCACGACGACGCCCGGCACGTCCGCGAGCAGGGCGCCCGACTGCCAGCCCGCCGCGACGACGACCGCACCCGCGCGGTGGAGCCGGCCCGCGTCGTCGTGCACGCCGACCACGCGCCCGGCATCGAGCGCGAGCCGGGTCGCGGACGCGCGGACGACGCGCGCCCCGGTGGCCGAGCCCGCACCCGCGGTGTCGCGTCCGCCGAGCGCGGCGAGCAGCGCGGCGTGCGTCGCGCGCGGGTCGACGGCGTGGTCCGCGGGGGCCCACGCCGCCCCGGCGACGCGCGGGCCCAGGTACGGCTCGCGTCGGCGCGCGTCGGCGACGGTGAGCTCGTGCGACACGAGACCGTGCGCGGCGTGCAGCGCGAGGACGCGGCGGAGCAGCGCGAGGTCGTCCGCGTCGTAGGCGAGGGTGAGCGTCCCGGCGATCCGCAGCCCGACGTCCACCCCCGTCGCCGCGCGCAGGTCCGCGGCGAACGCCGGCCACGCCGCGGCGGCCGCGAGGTGGAGCCGCAGGGCGGCCTCCTCCCCGAAGTCGGCCTCGGTCACCGGCGCGAGCATCCCCGCGGCGGCATGGGTCGCGCCCGCGCCCGGCGTCGGGTCGAGCACCGTGACGGTCAGGCCCGCGCGCGCCGCGCGCCACGCGACGGCGAGACCCACGATCCCGCCCCCCACGACGACGACGTCACGCGCGCCGTCGGGCACGACGGAGCGACCCGCGGACGGGTGGACGGACAGGCTCATGTGCGCTCCCTTCGCTGGCATGACCCAGATCAGGTTCGACGGTCGGCGGCGACGCCCTCTCAGCCCCGTGCGGGGCTCCCGTGCTGTCGGCCACAGTACCTCCTGCCGTGGGCCCGCCGAGGCTAGGCTCCCGCGGGTGAGCTCCGAGACCTCCACCACCCCGGCCACTCCCGCCCCGTCGGCAGGGGACGCCGCACGCGCCCGGCTCGCCGACGCGCGGCTCTACCTCTGCACGGACGCGCGCGAGGAGCGCGGCGACCTCGAGGACTTCCTGCGGGCGGCGCTCGCGGGCGGGGTGGACGTCGTGCAGCTCCGCGACAAGACGCTCGACGTCGCGCGGGAGCTCGAGCTCCAGGAGCTCGTCGCGCGCGTCGCGACGGAGCACGGCGCGCTGTGGGCCGTGAACGACCGGGCGGACGTGGCGTCGGTCACGGGCGCGCCGGTCGTGCACATGGGCCAGGGCGACCTGCCGGTCCCGGCCGTGCGGGCGCTGCTCGGCGCGGGGCCCGTGCTCGGCCGGTCCACGCACTCGGCCGCGCAGGCGGCCGCGGCGGAGGCCGACCCGGCGGTGGACTACTTCTGCGTGGGTCCGCTGTGGGCGACCCCGACGAAGCCGGGGCGGGCCGCCGTCGGCCTCGACCTGCTGCGGGACGTCGCGGCGACCCGGCCCGCGACGCCCTGGTTCGCGATCGGCGGGATCGACGCGGACCGGCTCGACGCGGTCCTCGACGCGGGCGCGACCCGGATCGTGGTGGTGCGCGCGATCACGGCGGCGAGCGACCCGGAGGCGGCCGCCCGCGCCCTGCGCGAGCGCGTCGCGGCGCGCGCCGAGGTGCCCGCCGACGCCTGAGACGCGGGACGAGCCCCGCCGCACGGCGACTATCCTGGACGGGTGACGTCACCCGCCACCGCTCCCGACACCCCCACCACCGCCGAGGTGGCCTCGACCCCGCGGCCCGTGCTCGTCGTCGACTTCGGCGCCCAGTACGCGCAGCTCATCGCGCGCCGCGTGCGCGAGGCCAAGGTCTACTCCGAGATCGTGCCGCACACCTTCACGGTCGAGCAGATGCTCGCGAAGGACCCGGCCGCGATCATCCTCTCGGGCGGCCCCTCGTCCGTGTACGCGACGGGTGCCCCGTTCGTCGACCCGGCGCTGTTCGAGGCAGGCGTGCCCGTCATGGGCATCTGCTACGGCTTCCAGGCCATGGCGAAGGCCCTCGGCGGCGAGGTCGCCCAGACGGGCCTGCGCGAGTACGGCGGCACCGAGGTCGAGGTGTGCGCCGCGGGCGTGCTGCTCGACGGCACGCCGCAGAACCAGACCACGTGGATGAGCCACGGCGACGCCGTGCACCGCGCGCCCGAGGGCTTCGAGGTCCTCGCGACGTCGTCGGGCTCGCCGGTCGCCGCGTTCGAGGACCGCGAGCGTCGCCTCTACGGCGTGCAGTGGCACCCGGAGGTCAAGCACTCCGCGCACGGCCAGACGGTGCTGGAGCACTTCCTGTACGACGGCGCGGGCCTCGCACCGGACTGGACGCCCGGCAACGTCATCGCGGACCAGGTCGCTGCGATCCGCGCCCAGGTCGGCGACGCGCGCGTCATCTGCGCCCTCTCGGGCGGCGTGGACTCCGCCGTCGCCGCGGCGCTCGTGCAGCGTGCGGTGGGCGACCAGCTCACGTGCGTGCACGTCGACCACGGGCTGATGCGCGCGGGCGAGGTCGAGCAGATCGAGCGCGACTTCGTCGCGGCGACGGGCGTCAACCTCGTGATCCGCGACGAGAAGGAGCGGTTCCTCACCGCGCTCGCCGGGCACAGCGACCCGGAGACCAAGCGCAAGATCATCGGCCGCGAGTTCATCCGCGTGTTCGAGGACGCGGCGCGCCAGATCGTCGAGGACGCGGGCGAGCACGGCGCCGAGGTGAAGTTCCTCGTGCAGGGCACGCTCTACCCGGACGTCGTCGAGTCCGGCGGCGGCGAGGGCGCGGCGAACATCAAGAGCCACCACAACGTCGGCGGCCTGCCCGACGACCTGCAGTTCTCGCTCGTCGAGCCGCTGCGCACCCTGTTCAAGGACGAGGTCCGCGCGGTCGGTCGCGAGCTCGGCGTGCCTGAGGAGATCGTCGCGCGGCAGCCGTTCCCGGGCCCCGGGCTCGGCATCCGCATCGTCGGCGAGGTCACGGCGGACCGCCTCGAGACGCTGCGCGCCGCCGACGCGATCGCGCGCGAGGAGCTCACGAAGGCCGGCCTCGACCAGGAGATCTGGCAGTGCCCGGTCGTGCTGCTCGCCGACGTCCGCTCGGTCGGCGTCCAGGGCGACGGCCGCACCTACGGCCACCCGATCGTGCTGCGCCCCGTCTCGTCCGAGGACGCGATGACGGCCGACTGGACGCGCCTGCCCTACGACGTGCTGTCCGTCATCTCGACGCGCATCACCAACGAGGTCTCCGAGGTCAACCGCGTCGTGCTCGACGTGACGAGCAAGCCCCCGGGCACCATCGAGTGGGAGTGACCCCCTAGCGGGACGGGCGGGCCCGACGATCCACGGCGATCGTCGCGGCCCGTTCGTATGCCCGCTCCACGTCGGCGAGCACGCGCGGCCAGCCCGCCGACGACGGCACGTCCCGGTTGTGGGCGACGATCCGGTCGAGCAGGCCGTCCTCGGTCGCGAGGCGCACGAGCGCGTCGGCGAGGCCGGCGTCGTCGTCCGCCACGAGCGCGTCGACGCCGTCGGTGAGGCGCTCCGCGACGCCCGACTGCGAGCGCGTGAGCACCGCCAGCCCGGCGGCCTGGCCCTCGAGCGCGGCGATGCCGAACGCCTCCTCGACGGCGGGCGCGGCGAACACGTCGGCGCGCGCGTAGAGCCGCTGGAGGCCCGTCGCGTCCAGGCGGCCGGGGAGCGACACGACCGACCCCAGCCCGCGCTCGGTGACGAAGCGCCGCGCGTCGGCCAGCTCGGGGCCGTCCCCGGCGAGCGTCACGTGCAGCGCCCCCTCGGGGAGGCGCGCGACGGCGTCGCGCACGACCTCGAGGAACGGCAGCACGCGCTTGCGGGGCGCGAACCGCGTCGCGGCCACGACGTGGACGGCCGAGCCCTCCATGCGGTCGGCGCGCTCGGTGCGCGGGACGCGCCACGCGTCGAGGTCGAGGCCGTTGTGCAGCACCACGACCTCGCCGTGGTCGCCGACGATGCGGCGCAGGGGAGCGGCGGTCAGCTCGCTCACGGCCGACCACAGCACGGGCCAGCGGGACCAGCGGACCACGCGGTCGAGCCCGGTGAACGCGCGCTCCGCGCCGCCCCAGACGCTGTGCACGGTGAGCACCGCGGGCAGCCCCGCGCGCACGACCGTCCGCAGCGACGCCTGGGTGGAGGGCGTCAGCACGCCCATGTGCAGGTGCACGACGTCGGGCCGGTCGGCGCGCAGGACCCGCGCCACGTGGTGCGGCGCGCGCGGGTGCACGGGGTAGCCGCCCGGGACGCGCGCGGCGAGCCGGTGCACCGTGACGTCACCGTCCCGCTCGGTCGACACGCCGTGCGCGCCGGGGTGCGCCGGCGTCGTGCAGACGACCGCGACGTCGTGACCGGCGGCCGCCTGCTGCTGCGCGAGCCGCGCGACCTGGGTCTCGATGCCGCCGAGCAGCGGCAGGTAGCAGTCGGTCAGGTGGGTGATGCGCACGGACCGCATCCTCCCATCCCGGCCCCGGCGGGCCGCGCGGTCGCCGCCGCGCCCGCCCTGAGGTGCGCGTTCGCCGCGCGGTGCTCCGCTCCCGTCGCTACCGTGGGCCCCGTATGGGTGGTTCGACCGTCCCGTGACCGGCCCGCACCCGCGGGCGGTCTCGTGCGGGCGGTTGCAGGTGGGTCCTGACGAAGGGGAGAACGCGCCATGTCGAGCACCGTCACCGTCACACCGACGAAGGGGGCACGGGGCATCGGCCTCGTGTCGATCTTCGCGGGCATCATCCTTCTCCTCGCGGGCATCGGCACATGGATCGTCGTGTCGAACCAGCTGTCCGCCGAGGAGATCACCGTCTCGGACGACGCGTCGTTCCTCGCGGGGCGCCACGTCAACGGGCCGCTCACCGCGTACGCGCAGGCCGAGGTCATCAACAAGCACGCGCTCGAGGCGAGCGGCGGCAAGACCTACGCCGAGCTCGGTCAGGACGACCCGACGCGCCAGACCGTCATGACGGCCTCGTTCCTGCGCGCGTCGTTGTTCACCTCCGTCGTCGCGTTCGGGGTGTGCGCGCTCGTCATCGGGCTGGGCATCCTGTTCATCCTCGTCGGGATCGCGCTGCGCCGGCTCGCGGGTGGGCCGAGCGTCGCCGTCGAGACCCCGGGCGGCTACTCGTCGTCGGGCGACCTGTCGGACGCCGGTCGGCACGCCGCGCCCGCGCACGCCGCGCCGGGGCACGTCGAGCCGTCGCCGACGGCGCCTCCCGTACGTCCCGAGCCGACCTCCCCGGGCCGCCCCTCTGCGCTCTCGACCCCCGGCGCCGAGGCCCGCGCGGCCGCTCCCGGTACGACGGCGACGCCCGTCGAGCCGACCGGTGCCGCCGGCACGGGCACGCCGAGCGCACCGGGCTCCTCGCCCGCGGCCTCGCCCGACACCCCCACGACGACGACCGGGCCGACCACGCCCGAGCACCGGGCCGACGGCCCGACGCGGCGGGGCGACGAGCCGACCCCCTGACCGTCCCGGCAGCCCGTCCGGGCGCCGAGGACCCGCTCCCACCGGGTCGCACCGGGGAGAGCGTGCGGGGCGGCGTCGCTCGGGCACACCGAGGGCCGTGGCACGACGTGCCACGGCCCTCGGCGTACCCGGAGGTCCCGGTGCGGCTCAGCCCCGGCGGCGTCGTGCCCCGGAGACGATCGACCCGACGACGAGCGTGACGCCCGCCGCGGCGAGCACGACGATCGTCGCGAGCCCCAGGTCGACGCGGGCGCCGAGCGCGGCCGCGAGCACCACGACGGCGAAGGCGACGATGACGAAGCCCCACACGATCGTCGCGACGCGCGGGCCGCGCCGCGGGAGCGCGCCGGGCGCCCCGCCCGTGGACGACGGGTCGGCGCCCGACGTCGTCGGGGCCGCGCCGTAGCGCGGCGCACCGACGGACGGCGCCCCGACGGGTGGTGTCCCGGCCGGCGGGGCACCCACGGGCGGCGTGTCGACGGACGGTCCGTCGACCGACAGCGGGTCGGTCGACGGCATGGCGGGCAGCGGCGTCGTGGCGCCGACGTCGGTCAGCGGTGCTGCGGCCGGGAGCGGGGTCGTCGCGCGGGCGTCGGCCGCGGGCGTCACGGCGGGGAGCGGGACCGTCGCGTCCGTCCCGGACGCCTCCCGGCGTCCCTGCTGCTGAGCCGGCTCGGGGTCCTGCGCGGGGGCGGGGTCGAACAGCTCGTCCCCGAGCGGCCGCGTGTCGTCGTCGCGGCGGTTCTCGTCGTTCATCAGTCCTCCTCGATCGTGACCTGGCCGGCGCCGACCTCGACCTGCAGCACGAGCAGCGGGTCGTCGCCCGCCTGGACCTCGTCGTTGTCGAACGTCACCGGCTGCGTGCTGACCCCGCCGATCTCCTGGCGGTCGCCGTCCACGTGCCAGCGCGCGTTGCCCGCGAGCACCTGGACCTCGGCGCGGACGGGGACGCCGTCCGGCACGACGACCGTCGCGTCGCCCGCGCCGAGCCGGACGGGGACCTCGACGGGCGAGCCGGTGGTCGCCTCCGACAGGTCCAGGTCGGACAGGTCGATGCGCGGGTCGCCGAACGACACGCCGAACCCCTGCTCGGCGACGTCGGGGTCGGTGATGCGGTGCGTGCCGTCGGTGACGGTCCGCACGGAGTCGTCGACGAACACGGTGAACGGGGTCGTGCGCCACGCCGAGGCGGGGAGCGCGACGACGAGCAGGACCACCGCGAGCCAGCCGAGGCCGCCGCTCGTCCGCCCGCGGAGCCCGCTCACCACGATGGCGAGGCCCGCGAGGATCCCGCTGAGGCCCGCCCAGGTCAGGAACACCGGCCAGGGCAGCTCGCCCTGGCGGTCGACCACGAGGAGCAGCGCCCCCAGCAGGAGGCTCAGCCCGACGACGATGCCGGTCGTCGTCGCGCCCGGGCCGCGCGGGCGCGGGGGCTTCGGCGGGCGCGGGGCCCGCGCGGGCTGCGGCGGGAGCGGCGGCTGCGGTGCGCCCTGCGGGGACGGTGCGTACGGCGCGTGCGGGGGGAGAGGCGCGGTCACGCCGGGCGCGGAGGCAGCGTACGGGCTCGCCTCCGCCGACCAGACCGCGTCGTCCTGCGTCCCCGTCGGCGCGCCGCCCGCGGGCGTCCCGCCGGGGGTGCCGGACGTCGTCGGGCCGCCCGGGTACGCGGGGCCGCTCGGGTACGCCGGGCCGGGGCTGCCCCACGGGGCGTCCGAGGGCGCGCCGCCCGCGGGGGCGCCGGGGGCCGCCGTCGGGCCGGGGCCCGGGGCGTACGAGCCCTGCGCCGGACCGGCGCCGCCCGGGCCGTGACCCGGACCCCCCGGGCCGTGACCCGGACCACCCGGGCCGTGACCCGGACCGCCCGGCCACGGCGGAGCCTGCGGAGGCGTGCCCTGGCCACCGCGGGGGCCGCGCTGGGTGAGCGCCGAGACCGCGACGACCGCGACGGTGACGAAGGCCGCGACCCAGAACAGGCCGGTCAGCCAGCCCAGGTGGAGCGCGTCCCACCACGACCACCAGCCGCCGCCCCACGAGAACCCGACCACGACGAACGCCGCGGCGCCGAGCAGCGCGACGTCGACGTTGCCGCGGAACGCCTCCTGGAGGTGGATGCGTCCGTCGCGACGCTCGGGCAGCAGCGCCCACGCCGCGCCGTACAGGACGAGCCCGGCGCCGGAGAGGAAGAACGTCACGAACAGCAGGCCGCGCACGACCAGCGGGTCGATCCCGAACCGCTCCGCCACGCCGGACGCGACGCCGCCGATCCAGCGGTCGTCCGAGCGGTAGATGCCGACGCGGCGCACCGCGTCGAAGAAGCCGTCGGTGCCGCTCGGACGCCGGGGTGCCTCGCCCGGTGCGCCCGGGGGCGGGCCGGCGGGGCCGGCCCAGCCCGGTCCGCCGCCGTGGTCGGGGCCGCTCCGCCCCGGGGGGACGGTGCCCGGCTGCGCGCCGGGCGTCTCGGTGTCGCCGCCGGAGCTCCCGGGCTGGGCGCCGGGTCCGGGGAGGTCGGGAGTGCTCATGACCACCATGCTGGTGCGCCGGGGGGTGCCGCCGGTATCGGGTGCCACCCTGACCCGACCCTGAACCGTCCGGTGCCCGACCCTGGTTTCCCCGCCCGGGGGCGCTCGGGGCGTCCGCGCCGTGTGACGATCGGGGGGTGACGACAGCTGCCCGGCCCGGCGCCCGACCGCGCGACCTGCCGCTGCGCCGCCCCGAGCGCGGCCGGTGGGTGGGTGGCGTGTGCGCGGGCCTCGCGGCGCACCTCGGCGTCGGCGTCGGGGTCGTGCGCCTCGTCATGGCGCTCCTCGCGCTCGCGGGCGGCGCGGGCGTCGCGCTGTACGTGTTCTGGTGGCTCACCGTGCCGACCGGCGACCCGCTGGCCGCGCGCGACGAGCAGCGCCCCGCCTCCCTGTCCCGGCTCGCGCCGCGTCTCCAGGGGAGCGTGCGGCGCCTGCCCGTGCGCGACGTCGCGATCGGCGTCGTCCTGCTGGGCGGCGCGGCGCTGCTCGTGGCTCTGCGCACGGGTGTCGACGTCGAGGTCTCCTGGGTCATCCCGGTGCTCATCGCGCTCGCGGGCGCGGCGCTCGCGTGGAGCCAGCTCGACGCCGTCGAGCGGGGCCGGCTGCTCACGCGGGCGGGCGGGCGCACGCCCGCCGGGGTCGTGCGCATCGCGGGCGGCGTCGTGCTCGTGCTCGTCGGCATCGTGCTGCTGGTGGGGCAGGACGCGCGGCCCACCCAGGTCGTCCGGGCCGCCGTGGCCGCGGTCGCGGTGCTCGCGGGCGTCGCGATCGTCCTCGCCCCGTGGTGGCTGCGGCTGATGCGCGAGCTCGGCGACGAGCGCGCCGCCCGGGCGCGCGAGGCCGAGCGGGCCGACATCGCTGCGCACCTGCACGACTCCGTGCTCCAGACGCTCGCCCTCATCCGCGCCCGGTCCTCCGACGCCGACACGGTCGCGCGCCTCGCGCGGGCCCAGGAGCGCGAGCTGCGCGAGTGGCTCTACGACGACCGCCCCTCGCCCGGCACGTCGCTCGCCGCCGAGCTGCGCGCGCTCGTCGCGGAGGTCGAGGACGGGCGCGTGGGCCGCCGCGCCGAGCCGATCGGCGCGGCGCCCGGTGCGCCCGAGCCGGGGCCGGTCGTCGTGGACGTCGTCGTGGTGGGGGACTGCACCCCGACGCAGGAGACGGCGGCGCTCCTCCAGGCGACGCGCGAGGCGCTCGTCAACGCCGTCGCGCACGGCGGGCCGCCGTACTCCGTCTACCTCGAGGTGAGCGACGCCGCGGTCGAGGTGTTCGTCCGCGACCGGGGCGAGGGCTTCGACATGGACGACGTCGCCCCCGACCGGTTCGGGGTGCGCGAGTCGATCCTCGGGCGCGTGCAGCGCCGCGGGGGCAAGGCCGAGATCATCAGCCGGCCGGGGTGGGGCACCGAGGTACGGTTGCGCGTGCCGCGGGCCGTGTCGACGGACGTGCCGACGGACCCCGGCCCGGCGCGGACCGCACCGAGCGAGGAGACCCCGTGACGACCATCCCCAGCGCGACGCCCGACGGCGCACCCGCCACCGGGCCGGTGCCCGTGGTGCTCGTCGACGACCACCACATGTTCCGGGCCGGCGTGCGCGCGAGCCTCGACCCGGCGCTCGTCACGGTCGTGGGCGAGGCGGACGACGTGGGGTCGGCGGTCGCGCGCGTGCACGAGCTGCGGCCCCCGGTCGTGCTGCTCGACGTGCACCTGCCCGGCGGGAACGGCGGCGGGGGCGCGGAGGTCATCCAGCGCTGCGCCGACGTGCTGGGCGACGTGCGGTTCCTCGCGCTGTCCGTGTCCGACGCCGCGGAGGACGTCGTCGCGGTCATCCGCGCCGGCGCGCGCGGGTACGTGACGAAGGCGATCTCGGGGCCGGACCTGTCGGCCGCCGTCGGGCAGGTCGCGGGCGGCGACGCGGTGTTCTCGCCGCGGCTCGCGGGCTTCGTGCTCGACGCTTTCGGCACGGGCGCGGGCGACGTCGCCGTGCACGACGACGAGCTCGACCGGCTCTCCGCGCGCGAGCAGGAGGTCATGCGCCTCATCGCGCGCGGGTACACGTACCGCGAGGTCGCGTCGGAGCTGTTCATCTCGATCAAGACCGTCGAGACCCACGTCTCCGCGGTCCTGCGCAAGCTCCAGCTGTCGTCCCGTCACGAGCTCACCCGCTGGGCGGCCCAGCGCCGCCTCCTCTGAGCCCCCGCCCCCCGCGCTCAGCGCGGGGCGGGCGGGGTGCGGGGCGGCCAGGCGGGGGAGAGGGTCACCACGTCGCCGACGACGGTCACGGCCGGGGGCCGGACGCCGGCCTCGCGCGCCCGCTCGGCGATGGTCGCGAGCGTCCCGACCGTCGTCCGCTGGCGCGGGCCGTAGCCGTCCTCGACGACCGCGACCGGCGTCTCGGGCGAGCGGCCCTGCGCGACGAGCGCCGCGGCCGTCTCCGCGAGACGCGAGACACCCATGAGCAGGACGACCGTGTGGTCGCTCGCGGCGGGGACCTTCCCGACGTCCTCGTGCCCCGTGAGCACGGTGAACCCGCGCGACAGGCCCCGGTGCGTCACCGGGATGCCCGCGGCGGCGGGCACGGAGACGGCGCTCGTCACGCCGGGCACGACCTCCACCGGGACGCCGTGGGCGCGGCACGCGTCGAGCTCCTCGCCACCCCGCCCGAACACGTACGGGTCGCCGCCCTTGAGCCGGACGACCCGCTTCCCCACGAGCGCGTGGTGCACGAGGATCCGGTTGATCTCGTCCTGCGGCACGGGGTGGTTGCCCGACGTCTTGCCGACGTCCACCACCACGACGTCGTCGCCGAGCTCGGCGAGCAGCGCGCGCGGCGCGAGCCGGTCGACCACGACGACGTCGGCCTCCGCGAGCACCCGGCGCCCGCGCACGGAGATCAGGCCCGCGTCGCCCGGCCCCCCGCCGACGAGGGCGACGGAGCCCACGGGCCGCACGAGCGGGGCCGTGACGGCCCCCGCGGCAGCGGCCTCGTGGCCGTCGTCGCCGGACCCCGCGACGACGGCGCGGGCCGGCCGCACCGCCCGCAGCGGCAGCTCGCCCGTCTCGAGGAGCACCGCGACGGCGTCGCGCACGCGCTGGGCGCGCCGCGGGTCCCGACCGGCGTTGACGGCCACCGTGACCTCGGCCTCCCCGGCCCCGGGCGCGGCGCCCGGCACGAGCGTGCGCGCGACGGCCGGGACCCACGCGGTCGCGCGCTCGGCGTCGCCCGCGGTGACGCAGAAGACGCGGTCCGCCTCGGCGTCGGCCGCGACCTCGGCGTCGACGCGGGCGTCGCCCGTCGCGGTGTGGACGAGCCACGCGCCGTCGAGGTCGCCCGTGAGGTAGTCGCGCCGCACCCAGGAGAGCCGGGCGTCCCGCGCCGGGACGGCCGCCGGGGCGTGCGCCGCGTGACCGGCGGTCCCCGGGCCGTGGGCCGCGAGCAGCTCGGCGAGGTCCTCGCACACGTACGGCGCGACGACGGTCACGACCGCGCCCGCGTCGAGGAGGCCCCGCGTGCGGCGTGCGGCGACGGGGCCGCCGCCGACGACGACGACGCGGCGGCCGTCGAGGCGCAGGCCGAGGGGGTACGTCTCGTGGATGGGTGCGGTCACGGTGCCAGCCTAGGTGTCGTCTAGATCGCGTAGGAGCCGGGGCGTTCCGCCGGGCGGCGGGCGGCGGCGAGCGCGTCGCCGACCATGCCGGCGGCGAGCGTGCCGCCGTCCTGCGCGTCGACGAGCAGGAACGCGCCCGTGCGGCGCGCCACGACGTACTCCTCCGCCGCGACGGGCGACGCGAGCCGCAGCGTCACGCGGCCGATGTCGTTGAGCTCCAGGCGCTCGGCGGGCTCGAGCTCGGCCGTGTCCAGGTCGAGGCGCCCGACGACGTCGCGCACCACGGCCTGCACGGTGCGGGTCGTGTGCTTGAGCAGCACGCGCGCGCCGGGCAGGAGCGGACGGTCGCCCAGCCACGCCACCGTGCCCTCGACGTCCTGCGTGACGTCGGGGGCCTCGGCCGCGGACGCGAGGAGGTCGCCGCGCGCGACGTCCACGTCGTCGGCGAGGCGGATCGTCACCGACTGCGGGGCGAACGCCTCGGTGAGCTTCGCGCCGCTCGCGAGGGAGTCGGCGGTGTCGATCCCGACGACCGTCGTGCGGCGCCCGGAGGGCAGCACCACGACCTCGTCGCCGACCGTCACGACGCCCGACGCGACCTGCCCGGCGTACCCGCGGTAGTCGCGGTAGCGCTCGTCGGCCGCGGCCTGCGGGCGGATGACGACCTGGACGGGGAAGCGGAACGCCTCGGCCTCCGGGTCGTCGCCCGTCGGGAGCTCCTCGAGCAGCTCGAGCAGGCTCGGGCCGTCGTACCAGGGCGTGCGCGCGCTCGCCCGGTCCACGACGTTGTCGCCGACGAGCGCCGAGACGGGGATCGTGTGCACGTCGCCGACGCCGAGCGACGTCGCGGCCGCGCGGATGTCCGCCGCGAGCTCCTCGTAGCGCGCCTCGCTGTAGTCGACGAGGTCGATCTTGTTCACCGCGACGACGACGTGCGGCACGCGCAGCAGGCTCGCGACCGCGAGGTGGCGGCGCGTCTGCTCCAGCAGGCCCTTGCGCGCGTCGATGAGCAGCACGACGACGTCCGCCGTCGACGCCCCGGTCACCGTGTTGCGCGTGTACTGCACGTGGCCGGGGCAGTCGGCGAGGATGAACGACCGGCGCGCGGTCGCGAAGTACCGGTACGCGACGTCGATCGTGATGCCCTGCTCGCGCTCGGCCCGCAGGCCGTCGGTGAGCAGCGCGAGGTCGGCGGTCTCCAGCCCGCGGTCGCGCGAGACGCGCTCGACCGCGTCGAGCTGGTCGGCGAGCACGGACTTCGAGTCGAACAGCAGTCGGCCCACGAGCGTGGACTTGCCGTCGTCGACGGAGCCCGCGGTCGCGAGGCGCAGGAGCGTGCCGCGGCGCGCGTCGTCGAGCGGGGGCGCCGTGACGGTGCCGGTGGTGGTCTGGGTGCCCATCAGAAGTACCCCTCCTTCTTGCGGTCCTCCATGGCGGCCTCGGAGAGGCGGTCGTCGGCGCGGGTCGCGCCGCGCTCGGTGATGCGCGTCGCGGCGACCTCGGCGATGACGTCGTCGACGCCCGCCGCGTCCGAGCGCACGGCGCCGGTGCACGACATGTCGCCGACCGTCCGGTAGCGCACGGTCTCCGTCCGCAGCGACGCGGTCTCGGCGTCCGTGCGGGGCGCGGAGTACGGCCCGACGGCGAGCAGCATCCCGTCGCGGTCGAACACCTCGCGCTCGTGCGCGTAGTAGAGCTCGGGGAGCTCGATGCGCTCGCGCGCGATGTAGCGCCACACGTCGAGCTCGGTCCAGTTCGAGAGCGGGAACACGCGCACGTGCTCGCCCGGGCGGTGCCGCCCGTTGTAGAGGTTCCACAGCTCCGGGCGCTGGTTGCGCGGGTCCCACTGGCCGAACTCGTCGCGCAGGGAGAACACGCGCTCCTTGGCGCGCGCCTTCTCCTCGTCGCGACGCCCCCCGCCGAACACGGCGTCGAACCGGTGCCCCGAGATCGCGTCGAGCAGCGGCTGCGTCTGGAGCGGGTTGCGCGTGCCGTCGGCGCGCTCGCGCAGCCGGCCGTCGTCGATGTAGTCCTGCACGCGCGCCACCTCGAGGCGCAGGCCGAGGCGCTCGGCCGTCGCGTCGCGGTAGGCCAGGACCTCGGGGAAGTTGTGGCCCGTGTCGACGTGCAGCACGGGGAACGGCACCGGGCCGGGCGCGAACGCCTTGACCGCGAGGTGCAGCATCACCACGGAGTCCTTGCCGCCGCTGAACAGCAGGACCGGTCGCTCGAACTCGGCGACGACCTCCCGCACGATGTGGATGCCCTCGCTCTCGAGCGCGTCGAGCTGGGCGAGGCGGCGCCCGCCGGGGAGCGCCGCGGCGGGGGTCGTGCCCGCGGCGGCGGAGGCGCCGGGGGAGCCCGGCGCGTCGGTCGTCAGGTCGATGGTCGTCATGCCCGTCCTCATACGTGGAGTCCGCACTCTGTCTTGTCGAGCCCCGCCCAGCGGCCGGCCCTCGGGTCCTCGCCCGGCGCGACGCGCCGGGTGCACGGCTGGCAGCCGATCGACGGGTAGCCGTCGTGGAGCAGGGGGTTGAGCACCACCTGGTGCCGCGCCGCGTACGCGAGCAGGTCGTCGAACGACCACGCCGCGAGCGGGTTGATCTTCACGAGCCCGTTCTTCTCGTCGAACGCGACGAGCGGCGTGCCGGTCCGCGTCGGCGCCTCGTCGCGGCGCACGCCCGTGACCCACACCTCGTAGCCCGCGAGCGTGCGGTGCAGCGGCTCGACCTTGCGCAGCTGGCAGCACAGCGCCGGGTCGCGACCGAACAGGTCCTTGCCGTGCGCCGCGTCCTGCTGGGCGACCGTGAGCTCGGGCCGGACGTCGACGATCGTCACGTCCAGCTGCTGCTCGACGGCGTCGCGCGTCCCGACGGTCTCGGCGAAGTGGTAGCCCGTGTCGAGGAACAGCACGTCGACCCAGGGGATCTGCGCCGCGACGACGTGGGGGAGCACCGCGTCGGCCATGGAGCACGCGACCGCGACGGACGTCCCGAACTCGCGTGCGGCCCAGGCGACGACCTCGTCGGCGGTCGCCTCCGGGCGCGTGGCGCCCTCGACGCCGGGCGTGCCCACGCCGTGCAGCAGCTCGGCGCCGCGCCGCGCGATCTCGCGCAGCTCGTCGGTCGAGCGTTTCTCCCGGCCCTGCGCGGCCTGCCGCGCACGCTCCGCGTGGTGCGCGGCCTTCGCGCTCTCGCGCTGCTCCGTCCGGGCCCGCGCCGCGGCGCGCAGCGCCGCGAGCGGGTCGGTGCCCGCGGGTGCGGCGGGCCCGCCGGTCGGGTCCGCGGTCATCGGAGCGCCTCCTCGTCCGCGCGGTGCGCCCACTCGGCGAACGTCTCGGAGCCGTCCTTGTCGCTCTCGTAGCGCCGGACGACGCGCTCGACGTAGTCGGTGAGGTCGTCCGCGGTCACCTTCAGCCCGCGGACGGTCCGGCCCATGCCCGCGACCTCGCGGTCGTCGGAGGCCAGCCCGCCGCCCAGGTGGACCTGGAAGCCGGGGACCTGCTGGCCGTCGTCGTCCATGACCAGCTGGCCCTTGAGGCCGATGTCCGCCGTCTGGATGCGCGCGCACGAGTTGGGGCAGCCGTTGACGTGCAGGGAGAGCGGCTTCATCTGGGACAGGTCCCCGAGCCGCTGCTCGAGCTCGTCGATCGTCGCGGTCGCGGTGTCCTTCGTGTCGACGATCGCGAGCTTGCAGTACTCGATGCCGGTGCACGCGATCGTGCTGCGGCGGAACGGGCTCGGCCGGGCGTCGAGGCCGTTCTCCTTGAGCGTCGACACGACGTGCTCGACGTGCTCGTCCGGCACGTCGAGGACGAGGAGCTTCTGGTGCGGGGTGAGGCGCACTCGGTGCGACCCGACCGACTCCGCGAGGTCGGCGACGTTCGCGAGGATCGTGCCGGACACGCGTCCGACGTACGGCGCGGCCCCGACGTAGTTGAGCCCGTCCTTCTGCTTGTGCACGCCCACGTGGTCGCCGGGGACGGACGGCTTGGGCGCCGGGGGGCCGTCGGGCAGCGCGTACCCGAGGTACTCGGTCTCGAGGACCTCGCGGAACTTCTCCGGACCCCAGTCGGCGAGCAGGAACTTCAGGCGTGCCTTGTTGCGCAGCCGGCGGTAGCCGTAGTCGCGGAAGATCTGCACGACGCCGTGCCACACGTCGGGCACCTGCTCCTCGGTGAGAAACGCCCCCAGGCGCTCCCCGAGACGCGGGTTCGCGGACAGCCCGCCGCCGACCCACAGGTCGAACCCGACGCCCAGCTCGGGGTGGCGGTGCGCCACGAACGCGACGTCGTTGATCTCGTGGACGACGTCCTGGCTCGGGTGGCCGGTGAGCGCCGTCTTGAACTTGCGGGGCAGGTTCGCGAGCTCGGGGACGCCGATGTACTTCTCGGTGATCCCCGCGACGGCCGGGCCGATGTCGATGAGCTCGTCGGCGGCGATGCCCGCGACCGGGCTGCCGAGCACGACGCGCGGGACGTCGCCGCACGCCTCGGTCGTCTGCAGCCCGACGGACTCCAGGCGGCGCCAGATCTCGGGGACGTCCTCGACCTCGACCCAGTGGAGCTGGATGTTCTGGCGGTCGGTGATGTCCGCGCTGTCGCGGGCGAACTCCGTCGAGATGCCCGCGACGACGCGGAGCTGCTCGGTCGTGAGCGCCCCGCCGTCGATGCGGACCCGGAGCATGAAGTACCGGTCCTCGAGCTCGTGCGGCTCGAGCGTCGCGGTCCGGCCGCCGTCGATCCCGGGCTTGCGCTGCGTGTACAGGCCCCACCAGCGGAAGCGTCCGTGGAGGTCGTCGCCGGGGATGGAGTCGAAGCCGTCGCGCGCGTAGATCGTCTCGATGCGCTCGCGGACGGACAGGCCGCCGTCCTCCTGCTTCCACTTCTCGTTCGCGTTGAGCGGCTCGGTGCCGTCGACCTTCCACTGCCCGTTCGGTCGTGCGGCGCGCGCGGGGCGGTCTCCCGGCGTCCGGGCCGGGCGCTCGGCGGTCCGCGGCGGACGGGCGGGAGGAGTGCTGCCGTCCGTGGCCTCGGGCGCAGTCGGTGCCTGCGTCATCGGGGTTCCTCGTGTCCTCGTGGGGGGCGGGGACGCGCGACGGCGAGCGCTCAGCGAGGGTGCTGCGAGTGGCTGAGGACCGACGGCGCGCGCCGGTTCTCAGGGGTTCTCGGGAAGAGAGGCGAGCGATGGCTCGCGCTGAGTCGGGCGCGGTTCAGCGACAACAGCTCAGACACGTGTGCGCGCACGCCGGCGTCCCGTGACCGGAGGTCACGAGGAGGGTGCGGGCAGCCGTGGTCATGTCGAGAACAGTAGCCGCGGTCCGGACGCGTGGACAGCCCCGGTCCGCATGGTGGGAAACCGGAAATAGTAGACCGATTCAGTCTGCTTTGTCGAGCGTCGTGGATCGCCGGACGCATCTCACCTTGTGCAAAGTTTCACGACAGGGTCGTCAGCAAATACCATGGGCCCATGGAGTTCCTCTACAACGTCTTCGTCGCGCTGCACTTCATCGGGTGGGCCATCGTGCTCGGTGGCTACCTCGCGTCCCTGCGCTCGCCGGGCCTGTACAAGGGCGTCTTCCACGGGGCGCTCACCGCGCTCGTCGCGGGGATCGCCATGGTCGGGATCGGTGAGGCCTCGGTCTGGGGGGACGGTGGCCCGGACATGGCCAAGATCGGCGTCAAGCTGGTCATTGCCCTCGTCATCGCCGTCCTCGCGTTCGTCGCCAAGCGGCAGGGGGCCAAGTCCTCCGACGGCGCCGTGGCGCCGGGCCTCAAGCACGCCATCGGCGGCCTGACCCTCGTCAACATCCTCGTCGCCGTGTTCTGGAACTGACCGCACCACCGGCACCCGGCCCGTCGACGCTCCGCGTCGGCGGGCCGTCGTCGTCTCGGGAAGCGTTGACCGGGATCTAGGTGCATGGTCCACTAGTCGCATGGTCCTTCGATACCTCGTGCTTGGGCTCCTCACGGTCCGGCCCATGACCGGCTACGACCTCAAGCGCGCGTTCGACACCTCCGTGCACCATTTCTGGGCTGCGGACCGCTCGCAGCTCTACCGCACGCTCGCGGCCCTCGTCGACGCGGGCCTCGCCGAGGTGGAGGTCGTGCCGCAGGAGAGCTACCCCGACCGCAAGGTCCACACGATCACCGCCGCGGGCCGCGCGGCGCTCCGCGACTGGCTCGCCGCGCCGCTCGAGCCGGAGGACGCGCGCGAGCCCTTCCTCGGGCGGTTGTTCTTCGCCGACCAGCTCGACGACGCAGGCGTCCGGGAGCTCCTCGCGTCCCGCCGCGCGCAGGCGGAGGAGGCGGTCGCGGCGCTCACCGCCGAGCAGGAGCGCGTCGCCGCCGTCCTCGCCGACGGCGGTCCCGACGCCGACCGCGTCCGCGGCACCCGCGGGCTCGCCCTGCGCCTCGCCACGCTCCGCCACGGCCTCGCGCACGCCCGGACCGAGCTCGCCTGGCTCGACGAGACCGAGCGCGAGGTGCTCGCGTGAGCGCGCCGGACGCCGTCACCGTCGTCCTGCTGCACGGCGGCAACGTCGCGTCGTGGATGTGGGAGCCGCAGGTCGAGCACCTCGCCGACCTCGACGTCCGGACGCCGGACCTGCCCGGCTTCGGGTCCCGCGCGGCCGAGGACGTCGTGTCGCTCGACGCCACCGCCGACGACGTGGCTGCCCTCGTCGCTGCGCTGCCCGCGGACCGGGCCGTGCACCTCGTCGGGCTGTCGTACGGCGGGATCGTCGCCCTCCGGGTCGCGGCACGGCACCCCGGGCTCGTGCGCTCCGTCCTCGCGTCCGGCGCGGCGGTCGACGGCGTGCCCGGGCTCGCCGGCGCCGTCGGGCGCGCGCAGCTCAGGGTGTGGGACCGGCGCTGGTACTGGGAGGCGCAGGCGCGAGCCTTCCGCCTCCCTGCCGACGCGCGCGACCTCTTCGTCCGGTCCGGCCTCGCGATCCGCCGCGACAACATGGCCCGCACGCTGCGCGACGTCTACGGCGGCTGCTGGCCGACGGGCCTCGAGGCGTCGGGCGCGCGCGTCCTCGCCGTCGCGGGCTCGCGCGACGTGCGCGCCGCGCGCTCCGCGCTCGCGACGATCGCCCGCCGGGTGCCGGACGCCGTCGTCCGCCTGGCGCCCGGCATGCACCACCAGTGGAGCGCGGAGGACCCCGACCTGTTCAGCGCGATGATCCGCTCGTGGGTGGTCGACGGCGTCGCGCACCCCCGGCTGGTCCCGCCCGCGGGGCGTGCGTAGCGCGCCGGACGTGCGAGGGTTTCCCCCGTGAGCGTCGGTGGAGAGGTCCTCGTCGGGCTGGCGATCCTGGTCGGGCTGATCGGGATCGTCGTGCAGATCCTGCCCGGGAACGTGCTCGTGCTCGGGGCGATCCTCGTGTGGGCGATCGTCACGGGCGGCACGGCCGCCTGGGTCGTCTTCGCGGTCGCGGCCGTGCTCGTCGTCGCCGCCGAGGTCTCCCAGTACGTGCTCGCGGGTCGGCACATGCGCCGGGCGGACGTCCCGTGGTCGACGCTCGTGTGGGGCGGCATCGCGGGCGTCGTCGGGTTCTTCGTCATCCCGGTGGTCGGGCTCTTCATCGGGTTCGTGCTCGCCGTGTTCCTCGCCGAGCTCGTGCGCCGTCGCGACCGGCGCGCCGCCTGGCGCGCGACGGTCGCCGCGATGCAGGCGACCGGCATCACGATCCTCGTCCAGCTCCTCGGCGGGCTGCTCGCCGCCGCGACGTGGGGCATCGGGCTCACGTTCACCTGACGCCTGCCGGTGGACGCGGCGGCCGGGCGGTGCCGGGTGTGGGCGCGGGCGCCTAGGCTGGAGGGGCTATGGCTTCGCTCTTCGAGAACCTCCCGCTGCCCGGCCTCGACACGCTGTTCGACGGCCCGCGCGTCGACCACGGCGGCGAGTCCCGCCTCCCGCGGACCGCCCCGCGCTGGACCGACGACCCGGCCGTGCCCGACGGCGCGGGGTCGCCCGCCGCGGACGGCGCGCCGGGGACGACCGGCGGTGCGCCGTCGGGCGAGCGCCGCGGCCGGTACGCCCACCTCGACCCCGACGCGCTGCTCGACGGGCTCAACCCGCAGCAGCGCGAGGCCGTCGTGCACGCGGGCGGGCCGCTGCTCATCGTCGCGGGCGCCGGGTCGGGCAAGACGCGCGTGCTGACGCACCGCATCGCGCACCTGCTCGCCACGGGCCGGGCGCGCGCGGGCCAGATCCTCGCGATCACGTTCACCAACAAGGCCGCGGCCGAGATGCGCGAGCGCGTCGAGGCGCTCGTCGGGCCGTCGGCGCGGAACATGTGGGTCTCCACGTTCCACTCGGCGTGCGTGCGCATCCTGCGGCGCGAGGCGAAGACGCTCGGCCTGCGGTCGAGCTTCTCGATCTACGACGCCGCGGACTCCCAGCGGCTCATCACCCTCGTCACGCGCGAGCTCGACCTGGACCCCAAGAAGTACCCGGCCCGGTCGCTCGCCAACAAGATCTCGGACCTCAAGAACGAGCTCATCGACCCCGAGACCTACGCGCGAGACTCCGGCGCCCACGCGACGGACGACGGCCTCGCGGCGCGGGCCGGCCAGCACGGCGCGAACGTGCCCGAGTTCGACCAGGTGCTCGCCGACGTCTACACGCGCTACCAGGCCCGTCTCGTCGCGGCCAGCGCGCTCGACTTCGACGACATCATCATGACCACGGTGAACCTGCTCCAGGCGTTCCCCGCGGTCGCCGAGCACTACCGCCGCCGGTTCCGCCACGTGCTCGTCGACGAGTACCAGGACACCAACCACGCGCAGTACGTGCTCGTGCGCGAGCTCGCGGGCGTGGGGGAGGACTCCGCGGCGACCGACCCGGCGACGAGCGGCACGGGCGAGGCGCAGGTCCCGGCGCTCGACCCGGCCGAGCTCACGGTCGTCGGCGACGCCGACCAGTCGATCTACGCGTTCCGCGGCGCGACGATCCGCAACATCCTCGAGTTCGAGGCCGACTACCCGGACGCCCGGACCATCCTGCTCGAGCAGAACTACCGCTCGACCCAGAACATCCTCTCGGCCGCCAACGCCGTCATCTCGCGCAACCCCGACCGCAAGCCCAAGCGCCTGTGGACGGACTCCGGCGCGGGCGCGAAGGTCATCGGCTACGTCGCGGACAACGAGCACGAGGAGGCGCGGTTCGTCGCGGAGGAGATCGACCGCCTCGGCGACACCGAGGGCGTGCGACCCGGCGACGTCGCGGTCTTCTACCGCACGAACGCGCAGTCCCGGGCGCTGGAGGAGGTGCTCATCCGCGTCGGCCTGCCGTACAAGGTCGTCGGCGGCACGCGCTTCTACGAGCGCCGTGAGGTCAAGGACGCCGTGGCGTACCTGCGCGCGATCGACAACCTCGACGACGACGTCAACCTGCGCCGCGTCCTCAACGTGCCCAAGCGCGGTCTCGGCGACCGCGCCGAGGGTGCCGTCGCGGCGCTCGCGGACCGCGAGCGCATCTCGTTCGGCGCGGCGCTCGCCCGCATCGACGAGATCCCCGGCCTGACGAACCGCACGCTCAACCCGCTGCGCGCCTTCGCGGAGCTCATGACGGGGCTGCGCGAGCTCGCGGACTCCGGCGCGAGCCCGTCCGAGATCCTCGGCGCCGTCCTCGACCGCACGGGCTACCTCGCCGAGCTGCGCGCGAGCGACGACCCGCAGGACGCGACGCGCGTCGAGAACCTCGCCGAGCTGCACGCCGTCGCGACGGAGTTCAGCGAGCTCGACCCCGAGGGCACGCTGTCCGACTTCCTCGAGCGCGTCTCGCTCGTCGCCGACGCGGACCAGATCCCCGCGGACGACGGCGCCGACGAGCAGGACGAGGGCGAGGAGAAGGAGGACCCGGGCGTCGTCACGCTCATGACCCTGCACACCGCGAAGGGTCTCGAGTTCCCCGTCGTCTTCCTCACCGGCATGGAGGACGGCACGTTCCCGCACATGCGGTCCTTGCACGACGACGCCGAGCTCGCCGAGGAGCGCCGCCTCGCCTACGTGGGCATCACCCGCGCGCGCGAGCGGCTCTACGTGTCGCGGTCCGCGGTGCGCTCCGCGTGGGGCATGGCGAACGAGTTCCCGCCGAGCCGGTTCCTCGAGGAGATCCCCGAGGAGCTGTGGGACTGGCGGCGGCGCGAGTCGTCGATGGCGACGCTGCGCGCGGGCGGGTCCGTCTGGGGTCGCGGGTCGGGCTCGTGGTCCGGTTCGCGTTCCGGATTCGGGTCGGGGGCGCGGACAGGCGCCGACGACGACGGGTCTACCATCCGCGGCCCTCGTTCCTCGGGCCGCTCCCGCCAGACCCGCCACGACCCGTCGTCGTCGGCCCCTGCCCGCGCCGCGTTCGGCTCGCCTTCCGGCGGGGCGAAGTTCGGTTCGGCGACGCCGCGGGCCGACGGGGACGTGCCGAACCTCGCCGTCGGCGACAAGGTCACGCACGACGCGTACGGGCTCGGGACGGTCGTCTCGCTCGAGGGCGCGGGGCCGAACGCCGTCGCGAAGATCGACTTCGGCGCGGACGGCACCAAGCGGCTGCTGCTGCGGTACTCGCCCGTCACCAAGCTCTGACGCACCACGCTCCGACGCACCACGCACCACGCACAGGGCGCTCGACCAGCCGGTCGAGCGCCCTGTGCGCGTAGGACGTCTGCCGCGTCAGCCGATCGCGCCGAGCGCGCGGTAGGCGAGGACGAACGCCGTGGCGACGACGGCGGTGCCCCCTGCGGCGACGGCCACCGGGACGGGGCCGCGCAGGCGACGGGTCAGCATCGCGGCGAGCAGGACGAGCGACGCGAGCCCGATCACCACCCAGTACGTGGCACCCGTCGTCTCGACGACCGTGGTGAGCCCGTACACCGACTCGCCGAGGCCGATGCCCGCGAGCACCGCCGTGCCGAGAGCCGCGCGCACGCCCGCGCGCCACAGCCACGCCGCCGCGACCCCGACGAACGGGCCGACGACGAGGCCGACCACCCCGAACAGCGTCGGGTCGTAGAAGAACCCGCGCAGGTCGGCGGCGACCGTGTACCCGAGGGTGAGCAGCACGAAGCTCGCCGCGCCCAGCACGGCGGCGTGCCAGGTCCGCGTCCGCGCGTCGCGCGCGGCCCAGGCGACGAGGAGCGCGGTGAGCAGGGTCCAGCCGCTCGCCGAGTTCGCGAAGGGGGCCGCGGCGTCGGGCAGGAAGCCCTGGGCGAAGGACGTGAGGCCGCCGAGCAGGAAGCTCGCGGCGAGCACGACGGCGCCCCGCGCCCAGGGCTGTCCACCGGGCACCGGGGCGCCGGCGTGGCGGCCCGGCGCGGAGCGCGTGCGGAGGGCGGAGGCGTCGGAGCGGGAGTCCGAGCGGCGGGGGAGCGCAGTCTGGTCGGGCACGCCCCGACGGTAGGTGCGCCGGGCACCGCGGGGCGTCAGCCCGTCGTCGGGCACGGGCGCGCGCCCGGTCCTCCCGTGGCACGACGACCGAGCCCGAGGAGCCTGCCGTGACGCTGCCGTCGGCCGCTCGCCCGCCCCTGGCCCGACCGCGACGTGCGGCGCGGCGTGCCGGTCAGGACGCCGCGCGGTGCCGGGTCGAGAGCGCGGCGCGCAGGCCGGCGTCGTCCGACCCGGCGGCCGTGAGCGCGCCGGTGAGCGCCCGGTGCGCCGTCGAGCCCGTGCTGCGCGCGACGGCCGCGAGGACGTGGCCCGAGTCGATCACGCGCGAAGCGTCGTGCACGGCCTCGCGGAGCGAGAGCTCGAGCACCTTCTTCGCCTCGGGGGTGAACGGGATGTGCGCGCGGCCTCGGCGGCGCCCGCGGCCCCGCGCGTCGTCCGCTGCCCGGTCGAGCGCGCCGGGGCCGAACGCGGCGTCCGTGCGGGCCCGGACCTGGTCCAGGTCGATCCCGAGCGCCGCGAGCGCGGGGCCGTCGAGCGGGTCGAGCCCGCCGGCGGCGTCGACCTCGCGCTCGAGGTCGGCCGGACTCACGCCGACCGCACCGAGCGCGGCCGCCCCGGCGCCGCCCTCCTGCCGGGCGAGCGACAGGAGCAGGTGCACCCCGTCGATGGTGTCGTCGCCGCGCTCCCGCGCGACCTCCTGGGCGCCGACCACGGTCTCCCGGGCGTCGGCGGCGAAGCGTTCGAACATGTCACGACCTCCTCGTGGTGCGGGACGCGCCGTACTTCTTGTGCACGGCCTGACGCGTGACGCCGAGCCGGTCGGCGATCTCCTGCCAGGACCAGCCGAGCGCCCGGGCGTGCTCGACCTGGAGCGCCTCGAGGCGCTCGGCCAGCACGCGCAGCGACCGCACGGCCCGCAGCCCGACGTCCGGGTCGGTGCTGCTCGCGGCGTCCATGTCGACGGGTTCCATGTGTGTCAATCTAGGTTGACGCTCGCCGTGATGTCAACAGTGGTTGACGCCCGCCGTACGGGGTGACGAAGGGAACACCGGTCCGCGAGCCGCCGCAGCGGCCCCGGATAGGCGCGCCCCGGAGCGGGGGCTACCCTGTACGGGGATGTCTTGATGTCGAGACATCGGTCATGCCGCACACGGCGCATCAGACGGAAGGACGCAGCAGGGTGGACCTGTTCGAATACCAGGCGCGTGACATCTTCGAGAAGCACGGCGTGCCCGTGCTGGGCGGGGTCGTCGCGACGACGCCCGAGGAGGCCCGCGCGGGAGCCGAGAAGCTCGGCGGGGGCACCGTGGTCGTCAAGGCCCAGGTGAAGACCGGCGGCCGCGGCAAGGCCGGCGGCGTGAAGCTCGCCCACTCGCCCGAGGAGGCCGCCGAGAAGGCGTCCGAGATCCTCGGCATGGACATCAAGGGCCACACCGTCCACCGCGTGATGGTGGCGCAGGGTGCCAAGATCGCCGAGGAGTTCTACTTCTCGGTGCTGCTGGACCGCTCGAACCGCAACTACCTCGCCATGTGCTCCGTCGAGGGCGGCATGGAGATCGAGCAGCTCGCCGTCGAGCGCCCCGAGGCGCTCGCCAAGGTCGCCGTCGACCCGATCGTGGGCATCGACGAGGCGAAGGCGCGCGAGATCGTCGACGCCGCAGGCTTCGCCGAGGAGCTCAAGGCGCCGGTCGCCGACGTCATCCGCTCGCTGTGGACCGTGTTCACGGCCGAGGACGCGACGCTCGTCGAGGTGAACCCGCTCGTCCGCACGGAGGACGGCTCGATCATCGCGCTCGACGGCAAGGTCACGCTGGACGACAACGCGTCGGAGGTCCGTCACCCGGACCACGAGGCGCTGGAGGACAAGGAGTCGACCGATCCGCTCGAGGCCAAGGCCAAGGAGAACGGCCTCAACTACGTCAAGCTCGACGGCGAGGTCGGCATCATCGGCAACGGTGCCGGGCTCGTCATGAGCACGCTCGACGTCGTCGCGTACGCGGGCGAGGAGCACGGCGGCGTCAAGCCGGCCAACTTCCTCGACATCGGCGGCGGCGCGAACGCGCAGGTCATGGCGAACGGTCTCGACGTGATCCTCAACGACCCGCAGGTCAAGTCGGTCTTCGTCAACGTCTTCGGTGGCATCACCGCGTGCGACGAGGTCGCGAAGGGCATCGTGGGCGCGCTCGAGATCCTCGGCGACGAGGCGACCAAGCCGCTCGTCGTGCGCCTCGACGGCAACAACGTGGAGCTCGGCCGCGCGATCCTGCGCGAGGCGAACCACCCGCTCGTGACCCTCGCCGAGACCATGGACGGCGGTGCCGCCAAGGCGGCCGAGCTGGCCAACGCCTGATCGCCCGTAGACGCGGAAAGCTGAGACAGAGAACACCATGTCGATCTACCTGAACTCCGACTCCAAGATCATCGTCCAGGGCATCACCGGCGGGATGGGTGCCAAGCACACCGCCCTCATGCTCGACTCGGGCGCGCAGATCGTCGGCGGCGTCAACGCCCGCAAGGCCGGCACGACCGTCACGCACAAGGACCACGAGGGCAACGACGTCACGCTGCCGGTGTTCGGCACCGTCGCCGAGGCGATGGCCGAGACGGGCGCGAACGTGTCCGTCCTGTTCGTCCCGCCGGCGTTCACCAAGGACGCCGCGATCGAGGCGATCGACGCCGAGATGCCGCTCATCGTCGTCATCACCGAGGGCGTGCCCGTCCAGGACACGGCCGAGGTCTGGGCCTACCTGCAGGGCAAGGGCACGCGCATGATCGGCCCGAACTGCCCCGGCATCATCACGCCGGGCGAGTCGCTCGCCGGCATCACCCCGCACACCATCACGGGCAAGGGCCCGGTCGGTCTCGTGTCGAAGTCGGGCACGCTGACCTACCAGATGATGTACGAGCTCAAGGACCTCGGCTTCTCGACCGCCATCGGCATCGGCGGCGACCCGATCGTCGGCACCACGCACATCGACGCGCTCGAGGCGTTCGAGAACGACCCCGAGACCAAGGCGATCGTCATGATCGGCGAGATCGGCGGCGACGCCGAGGAGCGCGCCGCGGCGTACATCAAGGAGCACGTCACGAAGCCGGTCGTCGGCTACGTCGCGGGCTTCACGGCTCCCGAGGGGAAGACGATGGGCCACGCCGGCGCCATCGTCTCGGGCTCCGCGGGCACCGCCCAGGCGAAGAAGGAGGCCCTGGAGGCCGTCGGCGTCAAGGTCGGCAAGACGCCGTCCGAGACCGCTGCGCTCCTGCGCGAGGTCCTCGCCTGACCCCTGGCTCCGTCGGGCCGCACGGCCCGCTGCCACGCCGTACGACGCCCCGAGACCGGTCCGCCGGTCGCGGGGCGTCGTCGTCCCCGGAGCCGGGGGCGCCGGTAGTCTGGCGCGCCGGGGCGAATGCCCCGAACCGACCTCTCGATCGACGACGATGGGCACCATGAGCACCACCAGCACGACTCGCGGTGCGCGCACGCGCACCGTGGAAGGTAGCCCGGCACCCGCACCCGTCGGGGTGCGTCGTGCACCGTCCGGAGTGCTCGCCGCGCTCCAGGCGCTCACCCTGTCGCTCGCCGTCGTCGTGCTCCCTGGCGTCGTCGCCTTCCTGGCGTCCTCGACCGGGGCGTCCGAGGGGACGGGCTGGGGGCAGTCGGTCACCGTCGCGGCGGGCTTCTGGCTCCTCGGCCACGGCGTCCCGCTCGTCGCGAGCGGCACGACGGTCACGCTCGTCCCGCTCGGTCTCACCGCCCTCGCGCTCTTCTGCTGCTTCGCGTCGGCACGCCGCTCGGCGCACACCGCGGTCTCCGCCTGGGTGGCCGGCACCGTCACGTACGCGCTCGCGACGCTCGGCGTCGCCCTGCTCGCCGGCTCGACGCCGCCCTGGGGGCTCGGGGTCGCCGTCGTCGGGGGAGCCGTCGTCGGGGGTCTCGGGCTCGGCGGCGGGATCCTCGCGCGCCCGGACGCGCCGTTCGTCGCCGACCTCGCCCGGCGCCTCGACCGGGTCGTGCCGCCGACGGTGCGGCTCGGACTGCGGGGTGGTCTGCTCGGCACGAGCCTGCTCGCCGGGGCCTCCGCGGTGGTGGTCGGTGCGTGGCTCGTCGCGGGCCGCGCGACGTCGGGCGACATCGTCGCCGGGCTCGTGCCCGGGACCGTTGGGGGGATCGTCCTCGCACTCGGTCAGCTCGCCGTGCTGCCCAACCTCGTGGCGTGGGCCGGGGCGTGGCTCGTCGGCCCCGGGTTCGCCGTGGGCGAGGGGAGCACGTTCGCGCCCGGCGGGTCGGAGCCGGGCGCGCTGCCCGCGATCCCGCTCCTCGGCGCGCTGCCCGGCGACGACTGGACCAACGCCCTCACGCCGTGGGTGCCGGCCGCCGTCGTCGCGCTCGGCGTCGTCGCGGGCGTGTTCGTCTGGCGGCGCCTGCGCGACGTGACGGGCAGCCACCCGGACGACGCCGTCCCCTGGTCCGCCGTCGTCCTCGCGCTCGCCGGCGTCGCGCTCGCGTCCGGCCTGCTCGTCGGGCTCGTGAGCTGGCTCGCCGGGGGAGCGGTGGGCCCCGGCCGGCTCGAGGTCGTGGGCGCGGACGCGCTCCTCGTCGGTGCGCTCGCCGCGGCCGAGATCGGCGGCGGCGCCGCGCTCGCCCTCCTGTGGTCCCGGCTCGAGGTCCTGGGCCGGCGTCACCGCGACGCCGGCTGACCCGCGGAGGCGACACGGCGGGTCGGCCGGGGCCGGGTCCTGCCGGGTGTCGTCGTCCGCGGCGGTCAGCCCGCGGGCGGGGTGCGCGGCGGGGTCGCGTCGAGGCCGACGACGGACGCCGGGACCGCGCACCCGGGAGACGCGGCGAGGTCCATCCTCGTCACCGCCGACCAGCCGTCCTCGGTGAGCGGGAGCTCGAACGGGGCGTCCTCGCCGGCCGCGGTGCTCGCCGCCCAGGCCTCGAGCCCGTCTGCGAGGGCGGACCAGTCCTCGGCCCAGGACCGTGCCGGCCGGTCGGCGTCGAGGACGTCCGCGGGCAGCGCGCCGACGGCGGCGGCGAGCGCACGGGCACCCTGGGCGACGTCGAGCGCGGCGGCGGCGCGTCCCTCGGGAGACGTCGCTGCGGCGAGCATCACGCCGGCCTCCTGGACGCGCGCACAGGGATCCGCCGCCACGGTCAGGACCCGGTCGTCCTCGACGAGCTCGGGCGCGTCGTGCGCCGCGAGCGGCACGACCACCGCGACGACGCCCGCCACCAGGGCGGCCGCGACGGGGACGGCGAGCCACCACCAGCGCGACCCCGCGCGACGCAGCCCTTCCCGCGGCACGGGCGGGAGCGGCGGGGGAGCCTCGGGCGGCGTCGTCGGCGCGGTCACGCGCTCACCCTAGGGGCGCGACGTCACGAACCCGTGACGGAGCCTCGACGCGTCAGGAGGACGCGGGGGCGGGGGTCGGGAACCAGCGGGCGAACTTCTCCTCGAGCGCGTGGGTGCGCTCGACGTCGCAGCGCTTCTCGGCCGAGACGGTGATCGCGCCGTCGAGGCACTGCTGGTGCGCGAGCGCGACGTCCCACGTGACGAGCGTCGAGACCATCTGGAGCGCGAGCATGGCCGAGAGCCCGACGCCGATCCCGAGGGCCGGGACGAGCGCGCCGCGCACGCGGGCCCGCCAGACGGCCAGCAGCGCCCGGATGCCCACGACGATCGCGCCGAGCGCGAGCGCGAGGCTCACGGCCTGCCACGGGAACGGCATGGTGCTCACGACGATGACGGCGAGCAGGAGCAGGCCGAAGTGCAGGGTGCGTCGCGTCGCCTGCCGGGCGAGCTCCGGGTCGGGCTCCGCGGGCTCGGGCGGCGCGGGGCGCCGGTGACCCGGCCCGGCCTGCTGGTCCGGGCGCGCGGGGGCCGGGGGGATCGGCGCGGGGGCGGGGCCCGGTGCGGGCGCCGGCGCGTCCGGACGCGCTCCGTCCTCCGGCTGCGCGGGCTCGGGTCGAGGCTGCTGCGGCGCGTCGGGACGGGGCGGTGCGTACGGGTTGCCCACGGGCAGCTCCTCGGTCGGTCGGGCGGCTCGCGGTACATTCTCCCATCGGAGGCTGCGTGCCCCGACGGGTGTCCCACCGGCCCGCCGCCGCGGTCGCGCTCCGTGACCCGCGACCCCTCGAAACCCCGCAGGAGCACCGTGCAGACGCCGTCCGGCCACCCCGTCGAGTCCACCTCCGCCGCCCGCGTCGTCGTGCTGGTGTCGGGGGCGGGCAGCAACCTCGCGGCGCTCCTCGCCGCGCACGACGACGTCGCGTACGGTGCGCGCGTCGTGGGCGTCGTCTCCGACAAGGCGGACGCCGGCGGGCTGGACCTCGCCCGCGAGGCGGGCGTCGCCGCCGTCGTCGTGGCCCCCGGCGACTTCGCGGACCGGGCCGCGTGGAACGAGGCCGTCGCTCAGGCGGTCGACGTGTTCCGGCCCGACCTCGTGGTCCTCGCCGGGTTCATGCGCATCCTCGGTCCCGCGTTCGTGGGCCGCTTCGCGGGCCGCACGCTCAACACCCACCCCGCGCTCCTGCCGTCCTTCCCCGGCGCGCACGGCGTGCGCGACGCGCTCGCCTACGGCGTCCGCGTCACGGGCTGCACGGTCCACGTGGTCGACGACGGCGTCGACACCGGCCCGATCGTCGCCCAGGTCGCGGTGCCGGTCGAGGACGGCGACGACGAGTCGTCGCTGCACGAGCGCATCAAGGTGGCCGAGCGGGCGCTGCTCGTCGAGACCGTGGGGCGCGTCGCGCGCGAGGGCTTGCGCGTCGACGGCCGCCGGGTCGTGCTGGGCTAGTCGGCGGGCGCTTCGGTTCGTCGGCCGGAGGCGTCCTCTCCCGGCGGGGGCGCGGGGTCGTCGTCGTCCGCCGGGGGCAGGTCGCGCGGGGCGAGCACCGCGAGGACCTGGTAGGTCTCGCGGCGCGCCTCGGGGTCCGCGCGTCCCTCGTCGAGCGCGCGCGTGTTCCAGCGCTCGACGAGCTCCTGGAGCTCGCGCGACATCGTCGCCGCCTGCTCGGGGCTGAGCACGAGCGTGCTCAGCGCGAGGATCCGGTCCGCGCGCGCGCCCATCGCGCTCCCGCGGCGGAACGTCTCCTCGGCCCAGGCGAGCGCCGGGCGGACGACGTGGCGCACCGCGTCCGGCGTCCCGGGCTCCACCGCGTAGCTCTCCGCGACGTTCTTCCAGACGCGGTCTCGGCGGTCCCGGGCGTGCTCGGGCGCCTCGACGATCATGCCCGCCCGGGCGAGGACGCGGAGGTGGAAGCTCACGGAGTTGGCCGGCTCTCCGGTGGCCCGGGCGAGGTCCGCCGCGCGCGCGTGCCCGAGGACGGCGAGCTCCATGAGGATCCGCTGGCGCAGCGGGTGCGCGATCGCGCGCAGCGCCGCGGGGTCCTGGACGTGGAAGGTCTCGAGCACAGGCCGAGGCTAGCAACGCCCGAGTGGTCCGCACGGGGGAGTGCTCACCACAAAGTGCGCAATGACTATTGCGCAACTGTCGTTGCGCACGTAAGTTCTCAGCCATGTCGAAACCACCGCCCGCGCCCCCGGGGCCCCGCACCGCTCCGTCGTCCGCCCCCGGTGCCGCGGTCGGCCTCGCGCCGGACGCGCCGCCGTCGCTCCTGCGCAACCGCTCGTACCTGCTGCTCATGACCGGGTTGACCGCGGAGTCGCTCGGCGCCGGGGTGGCGCTCTTCGCGGTGCCGCTCGTGGCGTACGGGCTCACCGGCTCCGTCGTGCAGGCGGGGGTGGTGGCCGCCGTCGGGCAGGTCGGGGCGCTCCTGGCGACGCTGCCCGCGGGCGTCGTCGCCGACCGCATGGACCGCCGGCGCCTCGTCGTGGCCGCGGCGACCGTCGGGGCGCTGCTCTGGACGACCGTCGCGGTGGCCGCCGGCACCGGCTCGCTCTCCGCGTGGCACCTCGCCGCCGTCCTGTTCGGGGCCTCCGTCGTCGGCGCGCTCGTGGACCCGGCGACGAGCGGCGCGTTCCGCTCGGTGGTCCCGGTGCCGCAGCTCCCGACGGCGCTCGCGGCCGCCCAGGGCCGGGACGCCGTGGCGAGCCTGCTCGCCGGCCCGCTCGGCGGGGCGCTCTACGCCGTCGCGCACGCCGTGCCGCTCGCCGGGGCCGCGATCGGGCACGCGGCGACCGCGGTGTGCACGTGGCTCGTGCGCGAGCCGCTCAACGGCGACGTCGCGGCCGCGCGCGCCACCCGACCCGTCGCGGCGCTGCGCGAGGGGCTGCGCTTCGTGTGGTCCGTGCCGCTGTTCTGCGCGCTGCTCGGCCTGTTCGTCGTCATCAACGTCGCGTTCGGCAGCCTCATGGTCGGCATCAACCTCGAGCTGGTGCGCACGGGCACCGCGCCGCTCCTCATCGGCCTGGTCGACCTCGCGGTCGGCGTGGGCGTGCTCGTCGGCGCGGTGCTCGCGCCCCGGCTCGTCGCCCGGGTCCGCGCGGGGGCGCTCGTCGTCGCGGCGCTCGGCGTGCTCGCCGCGGGGTCCGTCGTCATGGCCGTGCTGGAGTCGTACGCGGCCTACCTGGCGGTGCTGCCGTTCGCCCTCCTGCTCGTCCCGGCCGTGAACGCGGGCCTGTCGGGGTACGCCGCGGCCGTCACCCCGCCGCAGCTCCAGGGCCGGCTCGCGTCCGTGCTCGGGCTCACCGGCCTCGCGGCGGGCCCGCTCGTCCCGCTCGTCGGGAGCGGGCTCCTCGACCGGTTCGGGCTCGGGACCGCGCTCGCGGTGCTCGCGGGGCTCCTCGTCGTCACGGTCGCGGTCCTCAGCTCGGTCCGCCCGCTCTGGCGGGTCGGCACGCCCGACACCTGGGCCGACGACGCGGCCGCCCTCGCGGCGTCGGGGGTCGTGCCGGGCGCGGTACCGGGTGCCGGCCCGACCGAGCCGGGGGCGCCGCCGTCGGGCCGCTAGACTGGACGACGGCCGCGACTGGCGAGGGTGGGAACGACCACCGGGGAGCGGCCGGATCTACCTGCTGGAGCGTCGACCGCCTGGGCGCCTGGGTTCTGCCACTCGCGTCGGCTCCGTCGGCGCGGCGACCGCGACCCAGAGGAGCCCCTCGTCATGTCCCACCCGGCCCCGCACGTGCCCTCCGCCCCCGACGTCCAGCTCACCGACGACTCGCGGCGCCCCGTGCGCCGCGCGCTCCTGAGCGTCTACGACAAGTCGGGCCTCGTCGAGCTCGCCACGGCGCTGCACGCCGCAGGCGTCGAGCTCGTCTCCACCGGCTCGACGGCGTCGACCGTCGCGGCCGCGGGCGTCCCGGTGACGAAGGTCGAGGACCTCACCGGGTTCCCCGAGTGCCTCGAGGGCCGCGTCAAGACGCTCCACCCGCGCGTGCACGCCGGCATCCTCGCGGACTCGCGCAAGGCCGACCACCTCGCGCAGCTCGACGAGCTCGGCATCGCGCCGTTCGAGCTCGTCGTCGTCAACCTCTACCCGTTCGCCGCGACCGTGGCGTCGGGCGCGGGGCCGGACGAGGTCGTCGAGCAGATCGACATCGGCGGCCCGTCGATGGTCCGCGCGGCGGCGAAGAACCACCCGAGCGTCGCGGTCGTCGTGGACCCGGCCCGGTACGACGACGTCGTCGCGGCCGTGCAGGCGGGCGGCTTCACCTACGCGCAGCGCAAGGCGCTCGCCGCCGCGGCGTTCGTGCACACCGCGACGTACGACGTCGCCGTCGCGTCCTGGATGGGCAACGTCGTCGCGCCGACGGACGCGGTCCCGGTCGAGGGCGGCGCCGAGGGCGAGACGGTGAGCACGGGCTTCCCGGCGTGGATCGGCGCCACGTGGGACCGCGCCGACGTGCTGCGGTACGGGGAGAACCCGCACCAGCGCGCCGCCCTCTACACGGTCGGCCACGGCGCGACGGGGCTCGCCCAGGCGACGCAGCTCCACGGCAAGGCGATGAGCTACAACAACTACGTCGACGCCGACGCCGCGTGGCGTGCCGCGCACGACCACGCCGAGCCGGCCGTCGCGATCATCAAGCACGCGAACCCGTGCGGCATCGCGGTCGGGACGGACGTCGCCGAGGCGCACGCGCGCGCCCACGCGACCGACCCCGTGTCGGCCTACGGCGGCGTCATCGCCGCGAACCGCGTCGTGACGAAGGCGGCCGCCGAGCAGATCGCGCCCGTCTTCACCGAGGTGGTCGTCGCGCCCGGGTTCGAGCCGGACGCGCTCGAGGTGCTCCGGGCGAAGAAGAACCTGCGTCTCCTCGTCGTCGACGCCCCGCCGACGACGACCGTCGAGACCCGCCCGGTCAGCGGCGGGCTGCTCGTGCAGAGCACGGACCGGGTCGACGCCGTCGTGACCGACGCCGAGGGGAACGTCACCGGCGGTGACGCGCCCGAGCACTGGACGCTCGTCACGGGCGAGGCCGCCGACGACGCGACGCTCGCCGACCTCGCGTTCGCGTGGCGCGCGATCCGCGCGGCGAAGTCGAACGCGATCCTCCTCGCGCGCGACGGGGCCGCCGTCGGGGTCGGGATGGGGCAGGTCAACCGCGTCGACTCGTGCCGCCTCGCGGTCGAGCGTGCCAACACGCTCGCGGACGGCGAGGAGCGGGCCCGCGGCGCCGTCGCGGCGTCCGACGCGTTCTTCCCGTTCGCGGACGGCCTGCAGATCCTGCTCGACGCGGGCGTGCGCGCCGTCGTCGCGCCGGGCGGGTCGATCCGCGACGCCGAGGTGATCGAGGCCGCCCGCGCCGCGGGCGTGACGATGTACTTCACGGGGACGCGTCACTTCGCGCACTGACCCGGCTGCTCGACGGCCCGCCGGTCCGCGGACCGGCGGGCCGTCGAGCTCGGGGTCGCGGGGGTCGGGCGCGGGCGTCAGGCGAGGGCGTCGCGCAGGCGCCCGGCCGGGTCGAGCGCGACGTCGAGGTCGACGCGCAGGCGGCCCGTCCGGTTCATCGCCTTGCGCACGGGGCCGACGTCGCGCGGCGAGTCGACCAGGAGCACGGCCCGGACGTCGGTGACCCGGGCGGCCGGGTCGGCGGCGGGACTGCCGGGTCCGGAGCGCGCCGCGGGCGCGAGGTAGAACGCGGCCCAGCCCTCGTGGCCGGTGGCGCCGCCCGCGGGGTCGCCGCGCAGCACGACCTCGTCGCCCTCGGCGGGCACCCCGAACAGCGCGAGGTCGTGCCCGAGCTGCTGGGAGAACACGTACGGCGCGTGCGCGGCCCGCTCGCCGTCGTCGCCGAGCAGCGCCGCGACGGTCGCGTCCGGGTCGTGGAGCGCCGCCGACCAGTGCCCGCCCGGGACGGGACCGAGCACGGGGTGGTCGCGGTTCGCGCAGTCGCCGACCGCCCAGAGGCCGGGCAGCCCCGGCACGGCGCCGTCCACGTCCACGGGGACGCCGCCGCGCGCGTCGCGGGGCACGACGCCGTCGAGCCAGTCGGTGGCGGGCCGGGCGCCCACGGCGGCGAGCACGACGTCTGCCGGCAGCTCGCGGCCGTCGGCGAGCCGGACGCCGTCGGGCCGGACCTCCGCGACGGTGGCGCCGGTGACGAGCTCGGCACCCGCGGCCGCGTACCAGGGCGCGAGGTGCGCCCCGACGTCCGGGCCGAGCTGGCGGTGCAGCGGCGCGCCCGCGGCCTCGACGACGGTGACGTGCGCACCGGCGCCCGCCGCGACCCCGGCGAGCTCCGCGCCGATCCACCCGGCCCCGACGAGGACGAGACGCAGGCCCGGCCGGAGCGCCGCGCGCAGGGCGTCGGCGTCGGCCGCGGTGTGGAGCACGCGCGCGTGCTCCCAGCCGCGCGGCCGCACGGGCACGGAGCCGACCGCGAGCACGACGGCGTCGGCGACGAGGCGGTCGCCCGACCTCGTCTCGACGGACCAGCCCGGAGGGTCGGCGGCCCCGGTCCGCTCGAGGCGCACGGCCGGGTCGGCGAGGCGGACGTCGTCGGCGAGCGCGGCGACGTCCACCCCGAGGTCGTCGGCGAGCCACGCGGGGGAGGGCCGGCTGAGGAGCTCCTTCGACAGGGGCGGGCGGTCGTACGGCGGCAGGCCCTCCGCGCCGAGCAGCGTGACGCGCCCGGTGTAGCCGCGGCGGCGGAGCGCGGCGAGGGTCTGGGCGCCCGCGAGCCCGGCGCCGACGACGACCACGGACGACGGCGGCCCGCCGTCGTGGCGCGTGGGCGCCGGGCCGGTCGCGGGGTCGGCCGCAGGGCCGGTCGCGGGGTCGGTCGAGGTGGCGGGGGGAGCGGACGGGACCGGCGGCACGACGGACGGCATGCACGTCACGCTAGGGCACGACGGTAGGCTTCCGGGCGTGGAAGGTGCAGCAGCGTGAGCGACGTCACCGCGGACGGGGGGACGCGGCACCGGCCACGCGCGACGCTCGTGCCGGTGTGGCACCACGTGGACGACGAGACCGGCGACGGGACGGCTCCCGAGGGTGCTCCGGTGCCCGACGACGCGACCCCGCCCCCGGTGCCCGAGCCGCCCGCGAGCCTCGCGCCGTCCCGCCAGCCCGCGATGTGGCTGGTCCTCGCGGGTGTCGCCGTCGCCACGGTCGTGGCCGTCCTCGCCGGTGCGCGGGCGGGCTGCTTCGCGCTCTCCGGGCTGCTCGCCGTCGCGGGCGTGTGCCGCGCGGCGATCCCGGGCCCCGGTCCGGTCGGCATCACCGTCCGGTCGCGCGGGCTCGACGTCTTCTTCTTCCTCGCCCCCGCCGCGGTCATGGCGTTCCTCGCGCTGAGCCTGGACCAGGGCGAGCTCTGACGTCCCCGCGCGGAGCGCGGCCGACGTGCGACCCGCGCGACGAGCGCCCCGCACGCCGGGAGACCCGCACGACGAGACCCGCACGACGACGGGCCCGGACCGCGTGCGCGGTCCGGGCCCGTCGGGCGTGCGAGCAGGGTCAGACCCGCGGGGCCGTGCCCTCACCGGGGGCCTGGGCGTCGGGGTCGTCCGTCTCGACGACCTCCTCGACCGCGACCACGTCACCGTTCTCGTCCGTGACGACGACGGCCTCCTCGACGACGGTGCCCGTACCGGCGCCGACGACGGCCGCGCCCGCACCAGCGGCGGCGCCACCGGCGACCTCGGCCTCGGTCAGCGTGACGACGTGGTCCTCACCGAGCAGGTCGTCCTGCTTCGGGGCGAACGCGAACGCCCGGTAGAAGAGGCCCGCGATCGCGGCGCCGAGGAGCGGCGCGACCCAGAAGACCCACTGCTGCTTCCACAGGTCCCCGTCGCCCGCGAAGACGGCCGACGCCATGGAGCGGGCCGGGTTGAGCGACGCGTTCGTGACGGGCACCGCGACGAGGATCAGGGCGGTGAGGGTGAGGCCGATGACGACCGGCGCGTACTGCACGGTCGCGCGCTTGTCGGTCACGCCGAGGATCACGCCGACGAACACCGCGGTCGCGATGGTCTCGATGAGCAGCGCGGCGAGCAGCCCGAACTCGGTGCCGCCCTGCGACGCCGTGGAGAGGGACGAGAAGTCGCCGTAGCCGTTCGCGGTCGAGACGAACAGGCCGCCGCGGTCCTCCTGCCCGACGAGCGCGGGCAGCGAGTTCGGGACGGTGGCGAGCAGGACGAGGCCCGCGAGGAGCGCGCCGACGAGCTGCGCGACCCAGTAGGGCAGCACGTCGCGCCACGCGGTGCGACCGCCGATGGCGGCGCCGAGCGTGACCGCCGGGTTGAAGTGGCCGCCGGAGACGTTGCCGACGGCGGCGGCGCCGGCGAGCAGCGCGAGGCCGCCCGCGAGAGCGACCGCGAGGGCGTTCTGCTGGCTGACGAAGGTGTACAGCGCCACACCGATGATCGCGAGGACGAGGAAGAACGTGCCGAAGACCTCGGCGCCGAGGCGCGCGAGGAGGCTGGGCTGGACGACAGCGACGGCCTCGGTCTGCGCGGGGCGCGCGTCGTCGACGTAGCCCTCCGGTGCGCCGGGAGCGGTGGTGTCCTGGGACATGATGATCCTGTCTGGTTCGGTGGGAACTTCGGGCAGTCCCGGCCCGGTGTGCCACGGTGCGGCACCGGCGGGCCGTCGGGACGACGGCACGATGCCTGACCGAGTGCCCGGCCATTCCGGCATCTGGGGGCATCTTGCCACCACCACCCGGGAGATGCGTGGAAATCTGCGGTGCCGCACCTGAGAACGGACACCGGGTCTCACGATCCGAACGGTCCCCCGGGCGTCGCCAAAGTATCTTGACGTCGAGAAGTCGAGTACCCTGGACCGCGGTCAGCAACGCCCTCGTGTGCGACGGACCGGGCCCACGGGCCGCACGGTCGCCGTCCGACACCCGGGGGCTCCAGTCCCCGACAGTTGGAGCGATCTGCGCATGGGCAAGATCAAGGTCGTCAACCCGGTCGTCGAGCTCGACGGCGACGAGATGACGCGCATCATCTGGCAGTTCATCAAGGACCGCCTCATCCACCCGTACCTCGACGTGGACCTCAAGTACTACGACCTGTCGATCCAGAACCGCGACGCGACCGACGACCAGGTCACGATCGACGCCGCGCACGCGATCAAGCAGTACAACGTCGGCGTCAAGTGCGCGACGATCACGCCCGACGAGGCGCGCGTCGAGGAGTTCGGCCTGAAGAAGATGTGGGTCTCGCCGAACGGCACGATCCGCAACATCCTCGGTGGCGTCGTCTTCCGCGAGCCGATCATCATCTCCAACATCCCGCGCCTCGTGCCGGGCTGGAACAAGCCGATCATCATCGGCCGTCACGCCCACGGCGACCAGTACAAGTCGACGAACTTCAAGGTCCCCGGCCCGGGCAAGATCACGATGACGTTCGAGCCGGCCGACGGCTCCGAGGCGCAGAAGTTCGAGGTCGTGACCATGCCCGAGGAGGGCGGCGTCGCGATGGGCATGTACAACTTCAACGAGTCGATCCGCGACTTCGCGCGCGCCTCGTTCGCGTACGGCCTCCAGCGCGAGTACCCCGTGTACCTCTCGACGAAGAACACGATCCTCAAGGCCTACGACGGCGCCTTCAAGGACATCTTCCAGGAGGTGTTCGACGCCGAGTTCGCCGAGGCGTTCGCCGCCAAGGGCCTCACCTACGAGCACCGCCTCATCGACGACATGGTCGCCTCGGCCATGAAGTGGGAGGGCGGCTACGTCTGGGCCTGCAAGAACTACGACGGCGACGTCCAGTCCGACACCGTCGCGCAGGGCTTCGGCTCGCTCGGCCTCATGACGTCGGTCCTCATGACCCCGGACGGCCAGACCGTCGAGGCCGAGGCCGCGCACGGCACGGTGACGCGCCACTACCGCCAGCACCAGCAGGGCAAGCCGACGTCGACGAACCCGATCGCGTCGATCTTCGCCTGGACGCGCGGCCTCATGCACCGCGGCAAGCTCGACGGCACGCCCGAGGTCACCGAGTTCGCGCAGACGCTCGAGGACGTCGTCATCAAGACGGTCGAGTCCGGCAAGATGACGAAGGACCTCGCGCTCCTCATCGGCCCGGACCAGGAGTGGCTGACCACGGAGGAGTTCCTCGCCGCGCTGGACGAGAACCTCAAGGCGCGCCTGGGCTGACCCGGCCCGCACCGCACGCCCGACGGCGGCGTCCCCTGCGCAGGGGGCGCCGCCGTCGTCGTGCCGGGGCCTGTGGGAGCGAGAGGGGCACCGGCGGGCGCGCCGCCCCGCGCGTCCGGGCGGGTCGCGTTGTGGGAGAGTGAGCGCATGACTTCCCCCGTGAACGTGACGGTGACCGGCGCGGCCGGTCAGATCGGTTACGCGCTGCTGTTCCGCATCGCGTCGGGCCAGATGCTCGGCCCCGACACCCCCGTGCGCCTGCGCCTCCTCGAGATCCCGCAGGGCGTGAAGGCCGCCGAGGGCACGGCCATGGAGCTGGACGACTGCGCGTTCCCGCTGCTCGCCGGCATCGACATCTTCGACGACCCGACGCCCGCGTTCGAGGGCACGAACGTCGCGCTCCTCGTGGGCGCCCGCCCGCGCGGCCCGGGCATGGAGCGCGGCGACCTGCTCGAGGCGAACGGCGGCATCTTCAAGCCGCAGGGCCAGGCGATCAACGCGGGCGCGGCGGACGACGTCCGCGTCCTCGTCGTCGGCAACCCCGCGAACACGAACGCGCTCATCGCGGCGTCGAACGCGCCCGACGTCCCGAAGGACCGGTTCACCGCGATGACGCGCCTGGACCACAACCGCGCGCTCACGCAGGTCGCGAAGCGTGCGGGCGTCCCGGTGTCCGAGGTGCGCAAGATGACCATCTGGGGCAACCACTCGGCCACGCAGTACCCCGACCTCTTCCACGCGGACGTCGCGGGCACGCCGGGCGCGCGGCTCGCCGAGGACCGCGAGTGGCTGGAGAGCACGTTCATCCCGACGGTCGCGAAGCGCGGCGCGGCGATCATCGACGCGCGCGGCGCGTCGTCGGCGGCGTCGGCGGCGAACGCGGCGATCGACCACGTGCACGACTGGGTCCTCGGCACGCCCGAGGGCGACTGGACGAGCGCGGGCGTCGTGTCGGACGGGTCCTACGGCGTCCCGACCGGCCTCATCTCGTCGTTCCCGGTGGTCTCGCGCGGCGGGTCGTGGGAGATCGTCCAGGGCCTGGAGCTGTCGGACTTCTCGCGCGGGCGCGTCGACGCGTCGGTCGCGGAGCTCCAGGAGGAGCGCCAGGCCGTCGAGGAGCTCGGCCTGGTCTGAGCCGTACCTGCGCGGCCCGGGTCCTTCGGGACCCGGGCCGCGCTGCGTCCGGGGCCGGGCAGGGCCGACGCGAGCCGGCCCGGCTCGGCCCCGCGCCGACCGGGCCGGGCAGGGCTGCGGGCAGCGAAAATCCCTGCGTCGGCGGGGGTGGGTCGCCGTAGGGTCGTGGGGCCATGATCGACGCCTCCCTGCCGACCGAGCAGCCCACGAACCCCCCGTCCGACCCGCACGCCGCGCCGTCGGCCGCCGCCCCGCGCTCGCCCGACCCGGCCCGGCGCCTGGACTGGCGCCGCCTGCGGGGGCCGCAGGCCGTCGTCGCGCTGCTCGCGCTCGCCGTGGGCGCGGTCGGCGCCGCGCTGGGCACCGTCATCGCCGGGTGGCTCGCCGAGGACCCGACGACGGCGACGCTCCAGCTCCTCGCCGCGTGCGTCGTCGGCGCGGCGCTGCTCGACACCGTCGGCCAGGTCGTGTGGGCGGGCGTGGTCGACCGCGCCGAGGGCCGCCTGCGCGGCGACCTCCTCACCGCGGCGCTGCACCAGCCGCTCGCCACGCTCACGGAGCAGGCGGTCGGCGAGGTGCTCGACCGCGTCGACGACGACACGCACGCCGTCGGCACGCTCGTGCGCCGTCAGCTCTGGGGCGCGGGCCGCACCGTCGTCGGCGTGCTGCCCATGTGGGTCGTCGCCGGCCTCACCTGGTGGCCGGCGTGGGTCCTCTTCCCGGTGCTGGGGGCGGTCGCGTGGTTCATCGTGCGCCCGATGCTGGGCGAGATCGCGCGCCGCAAGGTCATCGAGGAGATGGCGTGGACGGACCACGCCGCGGCGTTCGAGGAGTCCGTCGCCGCGCGGGACGACCTGCGCACGAGCCTCGGGCAGTCGTTCGCGATCCGGCGCCTCGCCGAGCGGTCCGCCCAGGTGCACCGCAAGTTCGAGGCCGTGCTCGTCGTCGAGGCGCGCATGCTCCGCCGCGCCGGTCTCGTGCTCGCCTCGCTGCTCGCGGGCGTGGCCGTGGCGGGCGCCGCGCTCGCCGCGGACGGCGACCTGGGCGTCGACCGGCTCGTCACCCTGTTCCTCGTGACCGCGCTCTTCGTCGGGCAGGTCGACAACCTGGTCCACCACCTCCCGGACATCCAGGAAGGGCTGGGCGCGCTCACGCGCATCCGGCAGATGCTCGCCGTCGAGCCCGAGCCGACGGGCGGGCGCACGCTGCCCGCCGGGCCGGTCGGGATCGAGGTGCGCGACCTGCACTTCTCCTACGCCGAGGGCACGTTCGCGCTCGACGGGGTGGACCTGCACGTGCCCGCGGGGGAGACGGTCGCGCTCGTCGGGCGCACCGGCTCGGGCAAGTCGACCCTCGCGTCGCTGCTCTCGCGCGCGGTCGAGCCGCCGCGCGGCGCCGTGCTCGTCGGCGGCGTGGACGTGCGCGACCTCGACCTCCAGGCGCTGCGCGCGGCGGTGGGCGTCGTCACGCAGCGCACCGAGATCCTCGCGGGCACGCTCGCGGAGAACGTCGCGCTGTTCGCGGACGTCCCGCGGTCCGACGTCGAGGCGGCCGTGCGCGAGCTGCGGCTCGACGACTGGGTCGCGGGCCTGCCCGACGGCCTGGACACCCTGCTCGGTCCCGGCGGGACGTCGCTCTCGGCGGGGGAGGAGCAGCTCGTCGCGTTCGCGCGCCTGCTGGTCCGCGACGTGCAGGTCGTCGTGCTCGACGAGGCGACGGCGCGCATGGACCCGCTCACGGAGGCGCGCGTCGTCGCCGCGTCGGAGCGGCTGCTCGCGGGGCGCACGGGCGTGCTCGTGGCGCACCGGCTCACGACGATCGAGCGGGCCGGGCTGCTGGCCGTCCTCGACCACGGCCGGGTCGTGCAGCAGGGCGAGCGCGCCGCGCTCGCCCACGCCCCCGGTCCCTACCGCGACCTGCTCGTCGCGAGCGTCGCGCAGGACGGCGGACCGCGCGGCGACGACGTCGACGACCTCGCGCCCGGCGACCCGGCGCCCGCCGCCGCGCCCGCTGCGGCCGCGGCCGCGCAGGACCACGCGGTCGCGCAGGACGACGCGGGCGCCGAGGGCGAGACGCCCGCGGCCCGCGCCTCCGACGCGGTCGGCGGACGCCGACGTCGCGGCGAGCCGCCGGTCCTCGACGACCCGGGCGACGGGCCGAGCCTCGCGCGCGGCGTCGCGCACGCCCTGTTCGTCCGCCCGGCGTGGGGCGTCGTGGGCGCGGTCCTGTTCCTCGTCACGAGCCTCGTCTCGGCCCAGGGCGCCGTCACCGGCTTCCTCTGGGGACAGGCGGTCCAGGACCTCGGCTCCGGCTTCCCGGCGCGTCAGCTCGTGCCGCTCGCCGTGCTGCTCGTGGTCGCGCCCCTGTGCCTCGCGTGGGCGCTGTACGTCTACCCGCGCTGGTGGGTCGAGGTGCTGCTGCGCGTGCGCATGGCGGTCATGGCGGGCCAGACCCGCCAGCACCGGCTCACGGCCACGCCGCCCGGCGAGGTCGTCGCCCGCGCCATGGACGCCGACCGGTTCGTCCGGTACGCCGACCGCTGGGTCGACTTCGTCAACGGCCTCGTCATCGCGGGCGTCACCGCGCTGCTCAGCCGGTCGTGGCTCGCCGGCGCGGTGCTCCTCGCCGTCATGGTGGTGTCCGCGGCGGCGTCGGCGCTCGGGCGGCCGATCGCCGGGCGGTCGGCGACCCGCTCGTCGGCCGCGCGCGCCCGGTTCGGCCGCGCGCTCGTCTCGGCGCTCGACTCCGCGCGGACGGTGAAGCTCGCCGCCCGCACGCCGCAGGTGCACGCGCACCTGCGCGAGGTGGACGCCGGGCGCGTGCGCGCCGCCGTCTTCGAGCACCGCGTGCAGGCCGCGCTCGACGGCGTCCCGCTCGTCATGATCCAGCTCGGCGTCGTCGCGGCGTGGGCCGGGCTGCTCACCGGGACGTGGGACCTCGCGACGGCGCTCCTCGTCGCCAACGCCGTGACCGGCTTCGGCTGGTTCGGGGTCGTCGCGGGCGCCGTCGTGACCGAGGCGCCCGGCACCCGCTCGTGGCAGCGCGCGACGAGCCGGTTCGCCGCCGGGACGGACCTCATGGACCTGCCGCCCGGCGTCGACCTGCTCACGGGCGCCGCCCCCACGCCCGACCCGGGCCCCCGGCGGCCGCTCGAGCGGATCGACCTGGACGGCGTGACCGCGCTGCACGACGACGGCACGATCGGTGTCCAGGACGTCGACCTGTCCGTCGGCCGCGGCGAGCTCGTCCTGCTGCTCGGGCAGGTCGGCGCGGGTAAGTCGAGCCTGCTCTCGGCGCTCGCGGGCCTCATGGAGCACACGGGCCGCATCCGCTGGAACGGCACGGACGTCGTCGACGCCCAGACGTTCCTGCGGCCGGGCCAGGTCGCGCACGTCGCGCAGGTGCCGCGCGTGCTGTCCGGGACGTTCGCGGACAACGTGCGGCTCGGCCACGAGCGCGACGTCCACGGGCCCGTCGCGGCCGCGCGGCTCGAGCGGGACGTCGTCGAGGCGGGCGGGCACGAGGCCCTCGTCGGGCACCGCGGCGTCCGGCTCTCGGGCGGCCAGGTCCAGCGGCTCGCCCTGGCGCGGGCGCTCGCGACCGACGCCGAGCTGCTGCTGGCCGACGACGTCTCCAGCGCGCTCGACGCGGCGACGGAGATCGAGCTGTGGGAGTCGCTGCGCGAGCGGGGGACCACGGTCGTCGGCGCGACGTCCAAGCGCGCCGCGCTCGCCCGGGCCGACCGCGTGGTCGTGCTCGACGAGGGCCGGGTCGCCGCCGTCGGGCCGTGGTCCGAGCTCGCCCCGCGCTGGGGCCATCTCGCGGGCTGACCACCGCGACCTCCCGGACCCGGGGCCGCCCCCGTCAGGACTTCCTGAGCGGGGCGACCCCGGGTTCGTCGTGTCCGGGCAGCGGCGCGGCACGACGCGCGCCCGCCCTTTGCCGAACCTTGCTGCAACTTTCTGCAACCAGTACAGTTCGGCTCAGCCGTACGCTGAGAAAGCCGCGGTCGACGTCGCCCGCTGCTGGTCCCGTCGTCCGCGTCCTTGCCGGCACCTGCCTGCTCACGCCTGCGGTCCCGCACCAGCCACCGGACGAGGGAGTCCTCATGACCTCCACGCCGCGACGTCGCCGCGTCCCGCGCACACCGTCGCCCCACCCATCCGACACCACGCCCCGCCGCACGCGCGGGGCCCGCACGACGGCGTCGGTCACCGCCGTCGCGCTCGCCACCTCCGGCCTGGCGGGCGTCACGCTCGCCGCGTTCGCCGCCCCCGCCGCGGGGGCCGACGAGCGCACGCTCGCCCTCGTGGGCGACCTCCAGTCCGAGCTCGGCTGCCCCGCCGACTGGGACCCCGCGTGCGCGGCGACCGAGCTCGCGCCCACCGACGCCGCCGGCGTCTGGTCCGCCGACTTCGAGGTGCCCGCGGGCACCTACGAGTACAAGGTCGCCTACGACGACGCGTGGGACGAGGCGTACGGGCGCGAGGGCGGCCAGGACAACGCGCCCCTCGTGCTCGGCGGCGACGCGACCGTGCGCGTCACGTTCGACGAGTCGACCCACCGCATCGCGCTCACGCCGCTCGGGCTCGCGGGCGGCTACGACGAGGCGCAGGACGCCGACCTCGTGGTGCCCCCCGTGCGCCAGCCCGGGTCGGACGAGCGCTTCTACTTCGTCATGACCGACCGGTTCGCGAACGGCGACCCGTCGAACGACACGGCGGGGCTCGGCGACGACCCGCTCGTCTCCGGGTTCGACCCGACGAACAAGGGCTTCTACCAGGGCGGCGACATCGCGGGCCTGCGGCAGAACCTCGACTACGTCGAGGGCCTCGGCACGACGGCGATCTGGCTCACGCCGTCGTTCAAGAACCAGCCGGTCCAGGGCACGGGCGCCGACGCGTCGGCGGGCTACCACGGCTACTGGATCACCGACTTCACGCAGATCGACCCGCACCTCGGCACGAACGCCGAGCTCGAGGCGCTCATCGACGAGGCGCACGACCGCGGGATCAAGGTCTACTTCGACATCATCACGAACCACACGGCCGACGTGATCGACTACGAGCAGAAGCAGTACTCGTACGTCGACCAGGCCACGTCGCCGTACCGCGACGCCGAGGGCACCGTGTTCGACCCGGCGGACCACGCGGGCACCGGCGACTTCCCGGCGCTGGACGCCGCGACGTCGTTCCCGTACACGCCGGTCGTCCCCGCGGGCAAGGAGGACCTCAAGGTCCCGGCCTGGCTCAACGACCCGACGCTCTACCACAACCGCGGCAACTCGACGTGGACCGGGGAGTCCGTGACGTACGGGGACTTCGACGGCCTCGACGACCTCATGACCGAGCACCCGACGGTCGTCGACGGGTTCGTCGACGTCTACCAGGACTGGATCGACCTCGGCATCGACGGCTTCCGCATCGACACCGTCAAGCACGTGAACTTCGAGTTCTGGGAGACGTGGACCACCGAGGTCCTCGACTACGCGCACGCGCAGGGCAAGGACGACTTCTTCATGTTCGGCGAGGTGTACGACGCCGACGCGGCGAAGCTCTCGCCCTACGTGCGCAAGACGGACATGAGCTCGACGCTGGACTTCACGTTCCAGTCCGCCGCGACGAGCTTCGCGAGCGGCAACAGCGCCAAGGGCCTGGCGTCGCTCTTCGCGAGCGACGACATGTACACGACGCCCACGACCAACGCGCAGGCGCTGCCGACGTTCCTCGGCAACCACGACATGGGCCGCGTCGGGTACATGCTCGCGAGCACCGACGACCCGCTCGCGCGCGACGAGCTCGCGCACGACCTCATGTACCTGACCCGCGGGCAGCCGGTCGTGTACTACGGCGACGAGCAGGGCTTCGCGGGGAAGGGCGGCGACAAGGACGCGCGCCAGACGCTGTTCGCGACCCAGGTCGACGAGTACGCCGACCAGCCGCTCGTCACCGGCGAGCAGGCGGGCAGCGTGGACCGCTTCGGCACCGACGCGCCGCTCTACGCGCACATCGCCGGGCTCGCCGCGCTGCGCGAGGCGCACCCGGCGCTGGCCGACGGCGCCCAGGTGGAGCGCTACGTCGAGAACGGCGCGGGCGTGTACGCGTTCAGCCGCGTCGACCGCGAGGAGAAGGTCGAGCACCTGGTCGCACTGAACAACGCGGCGCAGGAGCGGACGGCGACGTTCACGACCCTCACGCCCGGCGCCTCGTACGAGGTGCTCTACGGCGAGCAGGCCGCCCCCGTCACCGCCGATGCGGACGGCGTCGTCACGCTGACCGTCCCGGCGACGGGCACGGTCGTGCTGCGGGCCGACCGCGAGGTCGGCGCGGACTCGTCGGGCGACATCGCCCTCACCGTGCCGCAGGCCGGGGGAGCGGTCACGGGCGTCGCGCCGGTGACCGCCACCGTCGACCCGGACGCGTGGGCCGAGACGTCGTTCGCGTGGCGCGAGGTCGGGAGCGCCGAGTGGCACCCGCTCGGCACCGCGGAGGACACGGCACCGCGCGTCTTCCACGACGTCGCGGGCCTCGCCGACGGCACGCTCGTCGAGTACCGCGCGGTGACGACCGACGCCGACGGCGACCGTGCCGCCGCGTCCACGTTCGCGAGCGTCGGGGTCGACGTCAGCGGGGTCGTGGGCGAGGAGCCCGAGCCCGAGATCGACCTCGTGACCGTGCCCGGCAGCCACAACGCGGCCATGGGCTGCGCGGGCGACTGGGCCCCGGGCTGCGAGGCCGCGAAGCTCACGAAGCGCGCGGACGGCGTCTACGCGGGCACGTTCGACGTCCCCGCCGGGACGTACGAGTACAAGGTCGCGATCAACGGGTCGTGGACCGTGAACTACGGCGTCGGCGGTGTGCAGGACGGCACCAACGCGACGTACACGACGGCCGGCGGCCCGGTGACGTTCTACTGGGACCCGGTGAGCAAGGACTTCTCGAGCACCGCGCAGGGGCCGATCGTCACGCTCGCGGGCTCGTTCCAGGACCAGGTCGGCTGCCCCGGCTCGTGGGCGCCCGACTGCCTGGCGTCCTGGCTCAAGGACCCGGACGGCGACGGCGTCTACACCTGGTCGACCGACCGCCTCGCGGCCGGCGCGTACGAGGGCAAGGTCGCGCACGGCCTGAGCTGGGCCGAGAACTACGGCGTCGGCGGCGCGCGCGACGGGGCGAACTACCAGTTCTCCGTCGGCGACGGCGAGCTGGTCACGTTCTCCTACGACCTCGCGTCCCACGTCCTGACGATCGACGTCGCGAACCCGCCGCTCCCCGGCACCGGCCAGCAGGCCGCGCACTGGGTGCGCGAGGGCGTCGTCGCCTGGCCGGGCGACCTCGGCACGGGCGACGAGTGGACCCTGTGGTCCGCCCCCGAGGGCGGGCTCTCGGTCACCCCGGGCGGCGCCGACGGCGAGGTGCAGGCCCCGGAGGGCACGGCGTCGTACAGGCTCCAGGTCGACCCGTCGGGCCTGCCCGACGACGTCGCGGCCGAGTTCCCCGCGCTCGCCGGGCACACCGCGCTGCGCGTGCTCGACGACGGCGAGCCGCTCGACCGCGCGGAGGTCGAGGCGGCGCTCACGGGCCAGCTCCTCGTCACCCGGGCCGACGACGGCGCGCTCACGGCCGCGACCGGCGTCCAGGTGCCGGGCGTCGTCGACGACCTGTTCGCCGAGGACGCCGCCGAGCGCGAGCTCGGCGTCTCGTGGCACGCCAACGGCAAGTGGGCGTCGTTCGCGCTGTGGGCGCCGACGGCGAAGGCCGTCTCGGTGCTCGCGTGGCCCGCGGGGGCGTCGCTCGACGACGACCCGCGCCGGTTCGAGGCCGCGCGCCAGGCCGACGGCACGTGGACCCTCGACGGCAAGGCGGCCGACAAGAAGCTCGGCGGCGCGGCCGTCGGCTGGAAGGGCGCGCGCTACCTCTACGAGGTGCAGGTCTACGTCCCGAGCACGGGGAAGGTCGAGACGAACGTCGTCACCGACCCGTACTCGGTGGGCCTGACGCTCGACTCGACCCACTCGGTGGCCGTCGACCTCGACGACCCCGCGTTCCGCCCGAGCGCGTGGGAGGGCACGCCCGCCCCGGTCGTCGAGCGGTCGGTCGACCAGACGATCTACGAGCTCCACGTCCGGGACTTCTCGATCTCCGACGAGACGGTCCCGGCGGAGCGGCGCGGCACGTACCTCGCGTTCGCGGAGAAGGACTCGGCCGGCATGACGCACCTGCGCGAGCTCGCGGACGCGGGCGTCACCACGGTGCACCTGCTCCCGACGTTCGACATCGCGTCGATCCCCGAGGACCGCGAGGCCCAGGCCGCGACCGGCGACCTCACCGGGTTCGCGCCCGACTCGCCCGAGCAGCAGGCCGCCGTCGCGGCGGTGCAGGCGCAGGACGGCTTCAACTGGGGCTACGACCCGTGGCACTTCAGCACGCCCGAGGGGTCGTACGCGGTCGACGCGGACGGCGGCGCGCGCGTGGCCGAGTTCCGCACCATGGTCGGCTCGCTCCACGGTGCCGGGCTGCAGGTCGTGCTCGACCAGGTGTTCAACCACACCGCCGCGAGCGGGCAGGACGCGAAGTCCGTCCTCGACAAGGTCGTGCCGGGCTACTACCACCGGCAGAACCCGACCACCGGCTCCGTCGAGACGAGCACGTGCTGCCAGAACGTCGCGACCGAGCACGCGATGGCGGGCAAGCTCATGGTCGACTCGGTCGTCACGTGGGCGAAGGACTACCGCGTCGACGGGTTCCGCTTCGACCTCATGGGCCACCACTCGAAGCAGAACATGCTCGACGTCCGGGCCGCGCTCGACGAGCTCACGCTCGCCGAGGACGGCGTCGACGGGAAGTCCGTCTACCTGTACGGCGAGGGCTGGGACTTCGGCGAGGTCGCGGGCAACGCGCTGTTCGAGCAGGCCACGCAGGGCCAGCTCGGCGGCACGGGCATCGGGACCTTCTCCGACCGGCTGCGCGACGCCGTGCACGGCGGCTCGCCCGTCGACGGCGCCACGACGTTCACGCAGGGATTCGGCACGGGCCTCGCGACCGACCCGAACGGGCAGCCCGCCCGGGCGGGGGAGCCGGGGACCGTGAACGACGGGTCCGCGGACGAGCTCGCCGACCTCGGTCACCAGACCGACCTCGTGCGCCTCGGCCTCGCGGGCAACCTGCGCGACTACACGCTCGTCACGTCGACGGGCGAGGAGAAGCGCGGCGACGAGATCGACTACCGCGGGGCGCCGGCCGGCTACGCCGACTCGCCCGAGGAGGTCGTGACCTACGTCGACGCGCACGACAACGAGACGCTGTTCGACCTGCTCGCGCTCAAGCTCCCGGCCGACACGCCGATGGACGAGCGCGTGCGCATGAACACGGTCTCGCTCGCGACCGCGGCGCTCTCCCAGACGCCGTCGTTCTGGCACGCGGGCACGGACCTGCTGCGGTCGAAGTCGCTCGACCGCAACAGCTACGACTCGGGCGACTGGTTCAACGCGATCGACTGGACCGGTCAGGACAACGGGTTCGGCAAGGGCCTGCCGATGGCGGCCGACAACGAGGACAAGTGGCCGCTCATGGCCCCGCTCCTCGCGAACCCGGCGCTCAAGCCGTCGCCCGACGACATCGCCACCGCGTCGGCGCAGGCGCAGGACCTCCTGCGCCTGCGGCACTCGACCGGGCTGTTCCGGCTCGGCGACCCGGAGCTCATCCGGGAGAAGGTCACCTTCCCGGGTGCCGGGCCGGACCAGGTCCCGGGCGTCGTCGCGATGGCGGTGGACGACACCGTCGGCACCGACGTCGACCCCGCGCTCGACGGGCTCCTCGCCGTCTTCAACGCCTCCCCGGACGAGGTCACCGTCCCGCTGTCCGCGCTCGCGGGCCGCGAGTACGTGCTCTCGCCCGTGCAGCAGGAGGGGAGCGACGACGTCGTGCGCGGCACCACGTGGGACGCGGCCACCGGCACGGTGACCGTCCCCGGGCGGTCCGTCGCCGTCCTGGTGCAGCCGCAGGCCGGGGCGGAGCTGCCCGTGTCCGTCGACGTGCAGACGCGCTGCCTCGCGGGCAAGGCGTACGTCGCGGTCCGGGCGACGAACGACGGCGCCGTGCCGGTGGACGTCCGGCTCGCCACGCCGTTCGGAGAGAAGGCGGTCGCGGACGTCGCGCCCGGCAAGAACGCCTACCAGTCGTTCGCGACGCGCCAGAAGGCGGTCGCGGCCGGCGAGGCCACGGTGACCGCCACCGCGGTGGTCGACGGCGAGGAGGTCACCTCGACCTTCACCGTCGAGCACGAGGGAGCCACCTGCTCCTGAGCCGACCGCCGAGGTAGGACGACCCGCCGAGGGAGAGCCCTGGTCATCACCAGGGCTCTCCCTCGGCCTACCCGGGGTCTACCTCGGCGCACCCCGGTCGGCGTCGTTGTCTCCCGGGGGGCTGGTGCTAGCGTCGCGAGCCGTGACCACCTCGCCCTCGCCCGCCGTCCGCCCGACGGCGGGTCTCGTCTTCCGTCCGGCCGTCGCCGCCGACCTGCCCCGGGTGGTCGAGCTCATCGCCGACGACGCGATCGCGCGCGCCCGCACCGGCGAGGTCGGCCCGGAGCACGAGGCGGCGTTCGCCGCGATCGACGCGGACCCGAACAACGCCCTGGTGGTCGTGGAGCGCGACGGCGAGGTCGTGGGCACCATGCAGCTCACCGTGGTCCCCGGGATCTCCCGCGGCGGCGCGACGCGGCTGCTGGTCGAGGCCGTCCGTGTCGACCGGCGGCTGCGGGGCCAGGGCGTCGGTCGCGCGATGATGGCGTGGGCGCACGCGTGGGGCGTCGCGCGAGGCTGCGCGCTCGCCCAGCTCACGTCCGACAAGCGACGCACGGACGCCCACCGGTTGTACCGGTCGCTCGGCTACGAGCAGTCGCACGAGGGCTTCAAGCGCCCGCTCCCACCTCGCTAGGCCCGGACCGCCGGCACCGCCGCGGCCACCTCGGTGCACCCGCATGTCGGCAGCCCAGCGTGCGCCTCGCCTGAAAGCGCTCTCAAGCATTCATGTCCTGATCGCTTAGGTGAGATCGAGCGTGTTCGCGCTCACATCCGGGGCATATGTCTGCGCTGTCATAGGACCAAGGTCGCTATTCGATCACAGTTCGCCCTGGCCTTGCGTTCAGGAGTTGACGCCAAGAACACGACGGGCATAGCGTCGGGCCCGCTCGGACGGCGCTGAGGGTGTCCGGGTCCGCGGGGCACAGGTGCCCCGCGCGCTGTCCTCGGCAGGAGGAGGTCCGATGACGGACGAGCGCGTGATCCTCGAGATGCGGGGCATCACCAAGGAGTTCCCGGGCGTGCGCGCCCTCGACGACGTCAACCTGCGCGTCCGCGCAGGGGAGATCCACGCGATCTGCGGGGAGAACGGCGCCGGCAAGTCGACGCTCATGAAGGTGCTCTCGGGCGTGTACCCGCACGGCACGTACACGGGCGACATCTACTACGAGGCCGCCGAGGTCCGGTTCAAGGACATCCGCTCGAGCGAGCAGGCAGGCATCGTCATCATCCACCAGGAGCTTGCGCTCATCCCGGAGCTCTCGATCACCGAGAACATCTTCCTCGGCAACGAGGTCAAGGGGTCGTTCGGGATCGACTGGGGCGTGGCGCGGCGCCGGGCGGAGGAGCTCATGGCGCGCGTCGGGCTCCAGGAGTCGCCGGACGCGCAGATCAAGAACATCGGCGTCGGCAAGCAGCAGCTCGTGGAGATCGCCCGCGCGCTGGCGAAGGACGTGCGGCTGCTCATCCTCGACGAGCCGACGTCCGCGCTCAACGAGGAGGACTCGGAGCACCTGCTGGACCTGCTGCGCGGCCTGCGCGCCAAGGGCATGACGAGCATCATCATCTCGCACAAGCTCAACGAGATCGAGGCGATCGCCGACTCGATCACGATCATCCGCGACGGCCGCTCGATCGAGACGCTCGACGTGAAGGACGACGCCGTCGACGAGGACCGCATCATCCGCGGCATGGTCGGCCGTTCGCTCGAGTCGCGCTTCCCCGACCACACCCCGTCGGTCGGCGAAACCTTCTTCGAGGTCGAGGGGTGGACCGTCGAGCACCCCGAGGTGCCCGGCCGCCTCGTGTGCAAGGGCTCGACCTTCCACGTGCGGAGGGGAGAGATCGTCGGTTTCGCCGGGATCATGGGCGCGGGGCGCACCGAGCTCGCGCGCTCGATCTTCGGGCGCACCTACGGCCGCTACCTCTCCGGCATCGTCCGCATCGACGGGCGAGAGGTCTCCATGCCCACGGTGCTCTCGGCGATCGAGAACCGGATCGCGTACGTCCCCGAGGACCGCAAGTCGCTCGGCCTCAACCTGCTCGACACGATCCTGGGCACGATCCAGTCGGCGAACCTGCCGCGCATCGCGAAGGCCGGCGTCATCGACCGCGACGCGGCGTTCGTCGCGGCGGAGGGCTACCGCAAGGCGTTCTCCATCAAGGCGCCGAGCGTGCACGAGGGTGTCGCGAAGCTCTCCGGCGGCAACCAGCAGAAGGTGCTGCTCGCCAAGTGGATGTACACCGAGCCGGAGCTCCTCATCCTCGACGAGCCGACGCGCGGGATCGACGTCGGCGCCAAGTACGAGATCTACGGGCTCGTCCAGAAGCTCGCGGACGCGGGCCGCGGCGTCGTCGTCATCTCGTCGGAGCTGCCCGAGCTCCTCGGGCTGTGCGACCGCATCTACACCGTGTTCGAGGGGCGCATCACCGGTGAGGTGTCCCGGGCCGACGCGACCCAGGAGGGTCTCATGCGGCTCATGACCGGGACGCAGAGCGACGCGTCCGCCGACGCGGCCTGACCCGGCCGCCCCTCCACCCCCAGCCACCCCGTCTCGACCGAGAAGGAACCACCGACGATGTCGTCCATCAAGCAGCTGCTGAGCGGCGGAGCGCGCCAGTTCGGCATGCTCTTCGCGCTCCTCGCCCTGATCATCTTCTTCCAGATCGCGACCGGGGGGCGCGTCCTCACCCCGAGCAACGCGCAGAACCTGCTCAACGGCAACTCCTACATCCTCATCCTCGCGATCGGCATGGTGCTCGTGATCATCGCGGGCCACATCGACCTGTCCGTCGGGTCGGTCGCGGCGGTGACCGGCATCATCGTCGCCCTCGCGATCCGGGACTGGGGGATCCCGTGGTGGCTCGGCATCCTCCTGGGGCTGTGCGTCGGCGCGGTCATCGGCGCGTGGCAGGGCTTCTGGGTCGCGTACGTCGGCATCCCGGGCTTCATCACGACCCTCGCCGGGATGATGATCTTCCGCGGCCTCAACCAGTACATCGGCAAGTCCAACACCGTCCCCGTCCCGACCGAGATCCAGTGGATCGGCGGCGGCTACCTGCCCGAGTGGGGACCGGGCACCGGCCTCAACAACTCGACGCTCCTGCTCGGCGTCCTCGCGATCGCGGCGGTCGTGTGGTCGGAGCTCCGCCGCCGGGCCAGCGCCCGCAAGCTCGGCGCCGACCCGGTCCCGACGTCGGTCGCCGTGACGCGCGTCGTCCTCTTCAGCGCCGTCATCGCCTACCTCACGTACCTCTACGGCTCGGGCCGCGTCGGGACCTCGATCCCCGTGCCCGCGGTCATCCTGATCCTGCTCGTCATCGTCTACCAGTTCGTCGCGCAGCGGACCGTCGGCGGCCGCCACGTGTACGCCGTCGGCGGCAACCGGGCCGCCGCGGCGCTGTCCGGCGTCGACATCAAGCGCACGAACTTCTTCGTCATGATGAACATGTCGGTCCTCGCGGCGCTCGCGGGCATGATCTTCATCGGCCGCTCGACCGCGTCCGGCCCCTTCGACGGCAACATGTGGGAGCTCGACGCGATCGCGGCCGTCTTCATCGGCGGCGCCGCCGTCTCGGGCGGTGTCGGCACGGTCGTCGGCTCCGTCATCGGCGGGCTCGTCATGGCCGTGCTCAACAACGGCCTGCAGCTCATGGGCATCGGCTCGGACCGCACCCAGATCATCAAGGGCCTCGTGCTCCTCATCGCCGTCGCGTTCGACGTCTACAACAAGGTGCAGGGCCGCCCGTCGATCATCGGGCTGATCTTCCCGTCGCGACGCGACAAGGGCACCGGTGCCGTCACCGGCGCCGACGACCCGCAGCCCGAGGTCCCGGTCGAGGCAGGCGCCACGGCCGCCAAGGGCTGAGCCCTCCCGAACCTTCCCGCACGACCCCCGGACCGCATCCGACGACGGATGCCCGACAGAAAGTGGTACCCATGAAGAAGCTCACCACGACGCTCCTGGCGCTCACCGCCGCGAGCGCGCTCGTGCTCAGCGGCTGCTCCTCCGAGCGCGGGGGCGACAGCGGTGGCGGCGAGACGTCCGGCGGCGGCGAGTCCGCGGCGGCCGGCTTCGAGGAGGGCGCGACGATCGGCGTCGCGCTCCCGCAGAAGACGTCGGAGAACTGGGTCCTCGCCGAGAGCCTGTTCAACGACGGTCTCGAGGAGGCCGGCTTCAAGCCGATCGTCCAGTTCGCCAACGGCGGCGTCTCCGAGCAGCAGAGCCAGATCGACGCGATGGTCGAGCAGGGCGCGAAGGTGATCATCGTCGGCGCGATCGACGGGTCGCAGCTCGGCACCCAGCTCAAGAACGCCAAGGACAACGGCGCGACCGTCATCGCCTACGACCGTCTCGTGAAGAACACGGACGCCGTGGACGAGTACATCGCGTTCGACAACTTCAAGGTCGGCGAGCTCCAGGGCCAGGCTCTGCTCCAGGGCCTCGAGGAGCGCAAGGGCGAGGCGCCGTACAACGTCGAGCTCATCGCCGGCTCGCCCGACGACGCGAACTCGACGCCGTTCTTCGAGGGCGCCATGAGCGTCCTCCAGCCGAAGATCGACGACGGCACGCTCGTCATCCCGTCCGGCCAGACGTCGTTCGAGCAGGTCGCGACGCAGGGCTGGAAGGCCGAGAACGCCCAGAAGCGCATGGACACCGTGCTCTCGGGCAGCTACTCCGACAAGGAGATCGACGGCGTCCTGTCGCCGAACGACACCCTGGCGCGCGCCGCCCTGACGTCGGCGAAGCAGGCCGGCAAGGAGACCCCGGTCATCACCGGCCAGGACTCCGAGGTCGAGTCCGTGAAGTCGATCGTCGCGGGCGAGCAGTACTCGACGATCTACAAGGACACGCGCAAGCTCGTCGAGGAGTCGATCAACGCGGTCACGGCGCTCCAGGCGGGCGACGAGCCGGAGATCAACGACACCGAGTCGTACGACAACGGCGTGAAGGTCGTCCCGGCCTTCCTGCTCGAGCCCGTCATCGTCACGCAGGAGAACGCCGCCGAGGTCTACGCGGGCGACCCCACCCTGGAGGAGCTCACCAAGTGACCCGTTCGCGCTGAGCGACCGGGAGGCGGCGGCGAACCGGCACGCCGCCGCACGACGGCCCCCGTCACGTCCGAGACGTGGCGGGGGCCGTCGTCGTGCCGGGGAGAGCGGCGGGTGCGCGCCCGGGCTGCCGGGAGCGCGCCCGGCGGCTGCTCAGCGGAAGACGACGGTGCGGTGCCCGTCCAGGAGCACGCGGTGCTCCGCGTGCCAGCGGACGGCGCGCGCGAGCGTCTGGCGCTCGACGTCCTCGCCGATCGCCACGAGGTCCTCGACGCGGCGCGAGTGGTCGACGCGCTCGACGTCCTGCTCGATGATCGGGCCCTCGTCGAGGTCGCCCGTCACGTAGTGGGACGTCGCGCCGATGAGCTTGACGCCGCGGTCGTGCGCCTGGGCGTACGGGCGCGCGCCCTTGAAGCTCGGCAGGAACGAGTGGTGGATGTTGATGATGCGCCCCGGCATCTCGCGGCACAGCTCGTCCGAGAGGATCTGCATGTAGCGGGCGAGCACGACGAGCTCGACGTCGAGCTCCTCGACGAGCTCGCGCAGGCGCGCCTCGGCGGCGGCCTTCGTGTCCCGCGTGACGGGCACGTGGTGGAAGGGCTTGCCGTAGAACGACGCGATGTCCTCGAGGTCGCGGTGGTTGCCGACGACGCCGACGACCTCGATCGGCATGCCCTGCGAGCGCTCGCGGTACAGGAGGTCGACGAGGCAGTGCGGGGCCTTCGAGACCATGAGCAGGGTGCGCACGCGCCGCCCGACCACGTCGAGCCGCCACGTCATGGCGAACCGTGCCGCGACCTGCTCGACGGCCCGCTCGAGCTCGGCGCGCTCCGCCGCGGCCTCGACCTGGACGCGCATGAAGAAGAGCCCCGAGAGCGGGTCGCCGAACTGCTGCGACTCGGTGATGTTGCCGCCCAGCCGCGCGAGGGCCCCGGCCACGGCGTGCACGATCCCCGGCCCGTCCGGGCACGAGAGCGTGAGGACCCAGTGCGTGGGTTCGCCGGTGGGGGACTGCGCGGTGCGGGTCGCCGTGACGTCGGTGACGTCGGCGCCGCGGGGATCTGTCGTGGACACCCCTCAGAGGGTAGCCGCGCGCCGGGCGGGAGGACGCACGGGTCCCGCCCGCGGACACCGACCCGGACGTGCACGGTCGCGGCGCGCGATGTCTGACACGATGTCCTCATGAACGACGCGCAGATCACGACCCGCCTCGTCACCGACGCCGAGGCCGGTGAGCTCCTGACCCTGCGCCGGGCGGCGTTCGTCACCGAGGCGCAGCTCTACCAGGACCCGAACATCCCGCCGCTGACCCAGACGCTGCACGAGCTGCGCGAGGACCTCGCGCGCGAGGACGTCGTGACGATCGGCGCGTGGCTCGGCCCGCGCCTGGTCGGCTCCGTGCGGGTGGAGATCGAGGACAGCAAGGCGACGCTCGGCCGCCTCGCCGTCGCGCCGGACATGCAGGGCCGCGGCATCGGGACCCAGATGCTCTTCGAGGTGCTGCCGTACCTGCCCGAGCAGACGACGGAGATCTGGGTGTTCACGGGCAAGGACTCGAAGCAGAACCTCGCCATGTACACCAAGCACGGCTACGAGGAGCAGTACGACAAGGCGGCGGGCGACCTCACCTACACCTACCTCCGCCGCATCCTCGGCGAGGCCGAGGCGCGCAACGAGTCGGGCGCCGTCGGGCAGGAGTAGCCCGGGACCGCCCACGGGCCGTGCGCTAGGATCGACGCGTCGCGACTGGCGCCGCCCGGTGGAACTCCGCCCGGGCAGGGTGGATCACCACCGGGGAGCGGCACGCTGTGCAGACGACGGGTCGTTCGCCTGGGCCCCGGGTCACCCCCTGGTGGGGCGTACCCGGCGAGCCGGGAACGTGACCATCGACGACGAACTGCCAGACACCCGCGGAGGAGACGCCATGAGCGCCCAGCCAGCCGACAACGTCCTCGACACCCCGCTCGCCGAGCTCGACCCCGAGATCGCGGCCGTCCTCGACGGGGAGCTCGCGCGCCAGCGCGACACCCTCGAGATGATCGCGTCCGAGAACTTCGTCCCGCGCGCCGTCCTGCAGGCGCAGGGCTCCGTGCTCACCAACAAGTACGCCGAGGGCTACCCGGGCCGCCGCTACTACGGCGGCTGCGAGCAGGTCGACATCGCGGAGAACCTCGCGATCGCCCGCGCCAAGTCGCTATTCGGCGCGGAGCACGTCAACGTCCAGCCGCACTCGGGCGCCCAGGCGAACGCCGCCGTCCTGCACGCGCTCATCAACAAGGGCGACCGGATCCTCGGCCTCGAGCTGGCGCACGGCGGCCACCTCACGCACGGCATGAAGATCAACTTCTCCGGCAAGCTCTACGACGTCTCCGCCTACGGCGTGGACCCGCAGTCGTACCGCGTCGAGATGGACGAGGTCCGCAAGCAGGCCCTCGAGACCCGCCCCGACGTCATCATCGCCGGCTGGTCCGCGTACCCGCGCCACCTCGACTTCGCGGCGTTTCGCGAGATCGCGGACGAGGCCGGCGCGAAGCTGTGGGTGGACATGGCGCACTTCGCGGGCCTCGTGGCCGCGGGCCTGCACCCGTCCCCGGTGCCGTACGCGGACGTCGTGTCCTCCACGGTCCACAAGACGATCGGCGGCCCCCGTTCCGGCTTCATCCTCAGCAAGGAGGAGTACGCCAAGAAGATCGACTCGGCCGTGTTCCCGGGCCAGCAGGGCGGCCCGCTCATGCACGTCGTCGCGGCCAAGGCCGTGTCGTTCAAGGTCGCGGCCACGGACGGCTTCCGCGACCGCCAGGAGCGCACCCTGCGCGGTGCGAGCATCATCGCGGACCGCCTGACCCAGGCCGACGTCGCCGAGGCCGGCGTCTCGGTCCTCACGGGCGGCACCGACGTCCACCTCGTCCTCGTCGACCTGCGCCACTCGGCGCTCGACGGCCAGCAGGCCGAGGACCTCCTGCACGAGGTCGGCATCACCGTGAACCGCAACGCCGTGCCGTTCGACCCGCGCCCGCCGCGCGTCACGTCCGGCCTGCGCATCGGCACGCCGGCGCTCGCGACCCGCGGCTTCGGCGACGCCGAGTTCACCGAGGTCGCCGAGATCATCGCGACCGCGCTGCGCGAGGGTGCCGCGACCGACGCCGAGGCGCTGCGCGCCCGCGTGCAGAAGCTCACGGCCGACTTCCCGCTGTACCCGGGCCTCCAGCAGTGACCGCGCGGATCCTCGACGGCAAGGCCACCGCCGCCGCGATCAAGGCGGAGCTCAAGGACCGCCTCGCGGTCCTCGCGGAGAAGGGCGTCGTGCCCGGCCTGGGGACGCTCCTCGTCGGAGACGACCCGGGGTCGCAGTGGTACGTCGCGGGCAAGCACCGCGACTGTGCGGAGGTCGGGCTCGCGTCGATCCGGGAGGACCTGCCGGGCGACGCGACGCAGGAGGACATCGAGGCCGCCGTCCGACGCCTCAACGAGGACCCGGCCTGCACGGGGTACATCGTGCAGCTCCCGCTCCCGCGGGGCATCGACACGAACCGCGTGCTCGAGCTCATCGACCCGGCCAAGGACGCGGACGGGCTGCACCCGACCAACCTCGGCCGGCTCGTGCTGCGCGTCAACGAGGAGGTCACGTCGCCGCTCCCGTGCACGCCGCGCGGGATCATCGAGCTCGTCGAGCGGCACGGCATCTCCCTCGCGGGCAAGGAGGTCGTGGTCGTGGGGCGCGGCGTCACCGTCGGCCGCTCGATCGGCCTGCTGCTCACGCGGCGCGCGGTCAACGCGACCGTGACGCTCACGCACACCGGCACGACGGACCTCCCCGCGCTCGTGCGCCGCGCCGACGTCGTCGTCGCGGCCGCGGGGGTCCGCGGGATCGTCACGCGCGACATGGTGAAGCCGGGCGCCGTCGTGATCGACGTCGGCGTCTCGCGCGAGGTCGACCCGGAGACCGGCAAGAGCCGCGTCGTCGGGGATGCCGCGCCCGACGTCGCCGAGGTCGCGGGCTGGATCTCGCCGAACCCCGGCGGGGTCGGCCCGATGACGCGCGCGATGCTCCTCGCGAACGTCGTCGACGCGGCGGAGCGCGCCTCCGCCTGAGCTCGACGCAGGGCGCGGTCGCGGGTCACCCGCGGCCGCGCCCTGCGGCGTTCCCGGGACGGCGCGCGAGCGCTAGTCTGCGCGGGTGACGGAGCGCATCGCGACGACGGCGGCGTACGCCGTGCAGGGCTTCGGGTTCGCGGTGGTGCTCACGAGCATCCCCGGCTACAAGGACCGGCTCGGCATGGGCGACGACGTCGTGACGCTCGTCGTGCTGGGCGTGTGCGTCCTCGCCGGCCTGGGCAGCGCGCTGTCCGGCGTCGTGGCGGCGCTGCGCGGCGCACGGACCGTGGTGGTCGGTGGCCTGCTGCTCGCCGCAGCGGCGGTGGCGGGGATCGGCCTCGCGCCGTCGTGGCCGGTCTTCTTCGGGGCGATCGGCCTCTACGGGCTCGCGCTCGGCGCCGTCGACGCCGCGATGAACATGCTCGGGATCGACGTCGAGCGCGCGCACGGCCGCAGCCTGCTCGCGTCGTTCTACGCCGCGAACGCGGCCGGGGGAGTGCTCGGCGCGCTCGCGGTCTCGGGCGGCGCGCTGGCCGGTCTCGGCCAGCCGCTCGCGCTCCCGCTCGTGGCGCTGCTCGTCGCCGTGGGCGCGGCCTGGCTCGCCCTGCGCCTGCCCGACGGCGGTCGCCCGGCCCCGGGTGCCGTCGCCCCGGACGCCGTGGTCAGGGATGCCCAGGTCAGGGATGCCGTGGTCGGGGATGCCGGCGTGCGGGACGCCCCGGCCGGTCCGGGCGCCGTGGCGGCGCCCGGACCGGTGACGTGGGTCGCGGCGGGCACGATCGCGCTGCTCGGTGCAGGGATGCTCGCGTTCCCCGTCGCCGACTCCGCGGTGTCGAGCTGGAGCGCGACGTTCCTGCGCGACGTCCTCGCGGCGAGCGCGGCCGCCGCCCCGCTCGGGTACGCGGCGTACCAGGCGGCGCTCATCGTGTCGCGGCTCGTCGGGGACGGTCTCGTCGAGCGCCTCGGCCGGGTCCGGGTCGTGCGGCTGGGCGGCACGCTCGGCGCCCTGGGGTTCGTCGCGGTGGCGGCCGCCCCGGCGTGGCCCGTCGCCGTGCTGGGCCTCGCCGTGACCGGCCTCGGGCTCGGCGTCGTCGCCCCGCTCGCGTTCTCGGCGGTCGGGGACCGGGCCCGGGAGGCGGTCGCGTCGGGCCGGGCGGGAGCGGCGGGGGAGCCCGCCGCCGGGGTCGTGGCGACGGTCACCGACCGTGCGGTCGCGCGGCTCAACGTCTTCACCTACGCGGGCGCCGTGCTCGGCGGCGTCCTCACCGGCGTCTTCGCGACCGCCCACCACCTCCGGGTCGGCTTCGTGGTGCTGGCCGTGCTCGCCGCCGTCTCGGCGGTCCTCGCGAGCGCGTTCCGGCCGGCCCGCGTCGTCGCGGCGCCCGTGAGCGAGGCCACGCCGCCCGCCTGACGCCGGGGCCCGTCGTTGTCGGTGGCGTGTGATGGGATGGCCCGCGTGCTGACCCTCGCCACCGCCAACGTCAACGGAATCCGCGCCGCCTACCGCCGGGGGATGGACGCCTGGATCGCGTCCCGGACGCCCGACGTCCTGCTGCTCCAGGAGGTGCGCGCCCCCGACTCGGTCGTCAACGACCTGCTGGAGGGCTGGCACGTCGCCCACCAGGCGTGCGACATCAAGGGCCGCGCCGGGGTCGCGGTCGCGTCACGCCTGCCCGTGTCCGCGGTCCGCGTCGGCCTCGGGGCCGGCGAGCCCGAGCCGCCGGTCGACACCGGTCGCTGGGTCGAGGCCGACCTGGAGCTGCCCGACGGCGGCCGTCTCACCGTGGTCTCGGCGTACATCCACTCGGGCACCGTGAGCCAGCCGGAGACGATGGTCGCGAAGTACGCCTACCTGGAGAAGGTGACGGCGCGGCTGCGCGAGCTCGCGGCCACGGGCGAGAAGGTCGTCCTGGCGGGCGACCTCAACATCGCGCACCGCAACGTCGACATCAAGAACTGGAAGGGCAACCTCAAGAGCGCGGGGTTCCTCCCCGAGGAGCGCGCCTACGTCGACGTGTGGCTGGACCAGGTCGGGCTCGTGGACCTGGGCCGCGTCCACGGCGGCGAGGGCCCGGGCCCGTTCACCTGGTGGTCCTGGCGCGGGCGCGCGTTCGACAACGACTCGGGCTGGCGCATCGACTACCAGCTCGCGACGCCGTCGCTCGCGGAGCGCGCGGTCAAGGTCGAGGTCGACCGCGCGCCGTCGCACGAGGAGCGCTGGAGCGACCACGCGCCCCTCGTCGTCACCTACGACGTCTGAGCGGGAACGGTCAGGCGACGCGCTCGGCGGGCGCGGACGGCGTCGCGAGCAGGAAGCCCGGGGCGCCGAGCCCTTCGCGCTCGAACGCGGCGCGCACGGCGTCGGCGACGGTCTCGACCTGGTCCGCGCGCACGAGCGCGATGGCGGAGCCGCCGAACCCGCCGCCGGTCATCCGCGCACCGAGGGCGCCCGCGACGCGCGCCGCGTCGACCGCGACGTCGAGCTCGACGCTCGACACCTCGTAGTCGTCGCGCAGCGACGCGTGCGACGCGTTCATCAGCGGCCCGACGGCGTCCGGCCGGCCCTCGCGCAGGAGCGCCACGAGCGCGCGGACGCGGCCGATCTCGGTGACGACGTGGCGCACGCGGCGGCGCGCGACGTCGTCGGGCAGAGCGTCGAGCGCGCGGGCGAGCGCGGCCGCCGGGTCGTCGCTCGCGTCCACCGCGTCGGCGAGCTCGCGCAGCGAGCCGATCCCGAGCGTGCGGGCGGCGTCCTCGCACGTGGCGCGGCGCTGCGCGTACTGGCCGTCGACGAGCTGGTGCTCCGCACGGGTGTCCACGACGAGCAGGGCGAGGCCCGCGGCGTCGAGGTCGAACGGCACCTGCGTGGCGGACTCGACCGGGTCGAGCCCGGGGCGGCAGTCGAGGAGGAGCGCGTGACCGGCCTGCGCGCGCAGCGCCGCCGACTGGTCCATGCCGCCCGTGGGTGCGCCCGCGATCTCGTTCTCGGCGCGGACGCTCGCGGTGGCGAGGACGGCGCGGCCCGCGTCGGTCGCCGCGAGGCCGAGCCCGGCGACGTCGTCGAGCGCGACGGCGACCGCGCACTCGAGGGCCGCGGACGACGAGAGCCCGGCGCCGAACGGGACGCTCGAGTCGACGGCCGCGTCGAACCCGGGGACGGCGGCGGGGTCCGCGCCCTGGGCGACGAGGTGCTCGCGCAGCGCCCACGCGACGCCCGCGACGTACGAGCCCCAGCCCGCGACCTCGCCCGGGCCGACGTCCTCGAGGCGGGCCGTCCACGTCTCGCCGGGCGCCTGCGCGGACGCGAGGCGGACGAGCGAGTCGGTGCGCGGCCGCAGCGCCACGTAGGTGCGGTGGGGCAGCGCGACCGGCAGGCACAGGCCCGCGTTGTAGTCGGTGTGCTCCCCGATGAGGTTGACGCGCCCGGGCGCGGCCCACACGCGGACCTCCTCGCCGGGCTCGTCCGCGCCGAACGCCTCGGCGAGCACGGCACGGGCGCGCGCGGCGCCGTCGTCGTCCGCCAGCGCGGGCACCCAGCCCCGGGCGGCGCTCGTCGGGGCGAGCTCCTGGAGGCGTGCGGCGATGCGCTCGGGCGTCGTGTCGCTGATCCACGCCCCCATGCCGGACTCCGAGCCCGCGAGGTACTTGAGCTTGCCCGGCGCGCGGAGGACGGAGAACACCTGCAGGTGCAGCCGAGCGAGGGTGACGTCGTCGGTGCCGCCGTCGGCGACCGAGCGGCCCTCGCGGGCCGGGGCCTGGTGCCACGCGGCGATGTACGGCAGGGGGATGGGCTCGCCGTCGGCGGTCTCGAAGAACCGGTCGAGGCGGCGCAGCAGCTCGAGGTAGGCGGTGGCCAGGTCGTCGCGCTCGGCGTCCGTGAGCGCGGGCAGGTCGGGCACGTCGCGCCGCGGCGCGAGGTGGACCTCGACGGGCCAGCGCGCCGCGTAGGGCACGTAGGCGACCCAGTGCTCCGTCTCGAGGACCACGCGGCGGCCGTCCGCGAGCTCGGACTCGAGCACGTCGCGCAGCAGGCTGCGGCCGGTGCGGCGGTGGTGCTCGCGCGCCTGGTCGAGCAGCGTGCGCGTGCGCGGCGTCACGTACGGGTAGCCGTAGATCTGGCCGTGCGGGTGGTGCAGGGTGACGCCGATCTCCTGGCCGCGGTTCTCGAAGCAGAAGACCTGCTCGACCCCGGGCTCGGCGCCGAGCGCGGCGGTGCGGTCCGCCCACGCGTCGATGATCGTGCGCACCCGCTGCGGCGGGAGCGCGCCGAAGGACGTGCGGTGGTCGCTCGAGAAGCACACGACCTCGCACCGGCCCGCCGCCGGGGCGTGGTGCTGGAGCGGCGCGTCCTCGACCACGGCGTCCGGGACGCCCGGCACGCGCTGGAGCGACGGGAAGCGGTTCTCGAAGACGACCACGTCGTAGTCCGTGTCGGGCACCTCTCCGTCCGAGTACGCGCTGCCGGGCCGTGCGGGGCACAGCGGGCACGAGTCCGCGGCGGGCAGGAACGTGCGGTTCATCCGGTGCGCGGCGAGCGGGACCCAGTCGCCGGTGAGCGGGTCCCGGCGCATCTCCGGGCCCACGTACGGGTGCGGGGTCCCGTCGGGGCCCGGCACCGGGGCGAAGCGGTCGGGCAGCGGGCGCGGGTCGTCGAGCCGTCGCGTGCGCTCGCCCGAGACGTACGCGGGGGAGTCGTCGAAGTAGACGAGCTCGCGGCCGTCGGCGAGCCGGGTCGAGGTGCGGCGCAGGTGCGGGTTCATGCGTGCGGTGTTCCGATCGCGGTGCGGTGGGGGAGGCGGGGAGCCGGCGCGGCGGTCGCCGGTCAGGCGACGACGAGCTGCTCGACGAGGTCCTGGACGCGCGCGCGCTCGTCCTCGGCGAGCCCGGCGTCGGTGACGAGGACGTCCACGTCGGCGAACGTCGCGAAGACGCGCAGGCCCGTCGTGTGCCACTTCGTGTGGTCCGCGAGGACGACGGTGCGCCCGGCGGACTCGATGAGCGCGCGGTTCGTCGCGGCCTCGTCGAGGTTCGGCGTCGTGAGCCCGATCTCCGGGTCGACGCCGTGCGCCCCGACGAACGCGAGGTCGACGCGCAGCCCCGACAGCGCGGCCTCGGCGAGCGGGCCGACGAGCGCGTCCGACGGCGTGCGGCTGCCACCGGTGAGGATCGTCTCCAGGCGCGGGTCGTTGGCCCGGTGCAGGATCTCGGCGACCGGGAGGGAGTTCGTCACGACCGTCAGGGGGCGCAGCGCGGGGTCCGCGGCGATGCGGGCGGCGAGCAGGTGGGTCGTCGTGCCGGCGCTCAGCGCGACCGACGCGTTCGCGGTGATGAGGCGGGCGGCGGCCGTCGCGATGGCCTCCTTCTCCGCGGCCTCGCGCGAGCTCTTCGCGGCGAACCCCGGCTCGTGCGCGGTCGTGTGCGGCGCGACGGCGCCGCCGTGCACCTTGCGGACCAGGCCCTGGTCGGCGAGCTCCACCAGGTCGCGGCGGATCGTCATGTCCGACACCCCGAGCTCCCGGGTCAGGTCACCGATGCGGACCGCGCCGTGGTCCCGGATCTCGGCGAGGATGCGCTCCTGGCGCTGTGAGGCGAGCATGCGGACAGTATTGTCCACATCGTCGAGAAATCCAACATGATCAAACACGACCGAACATCGCTCGGCCCGGCGACGAGGCCGGGCCGAGCGGGTCAGTAGCGGATCGCGTCGATCACCTTGACGCGCACCGCGACGAGCGCGGGAAGGAGCCCCGCCAGCGCCCCGATCCCGATGGCCGCGAGCATCCCGGTCACCGCGGCGGAGAACGGGAAGCCGGGCGCGTCCTGGACGGCCGAACCCATGAGCACGTCGAGCGGGACGTTGTGCAGCACGACGATCGCGACCGTCACGCCCAGCACGCCCGCGACGGTAGTCGCGACGACGCTCTCCATCATCACGGAGAAGAAGACGCGCCCGGAGCTCGCGCCGAAGCTGCGGCGGATCCCGATCTCGCGGATCCGGTACCGCACCGTGACGAGCGCGATGTTCACGAGGCCGAGCCCGCCGAGCAGCAGCGCGATCGCGCTCACGCCGAGCACGACCCACCGGATCGCGCCGTCGACGACCGACGCCGACGGCGAGTCGGACCGGTAGACGTCGGCCTGGACGCCCTGGAGCGCGCCCGCCACGTCGCGGCGCACCGTCTCGACGAGCGCGTCCGACAGGTCGTCGGGCACCCACAGCTCGAGCCGGGGCGGCCCCATCATCTCCATCGACTCGGGCGTGACCCACGTCGACTGGGCGTCGACCAGCGCGTACGCGACCGGGTCCATGTCGGGCCAGTCGTCGGGGAAGGCCCCGACGACGGTCGCGACGACCGGGTTGTCCCCGCCGATCGTCACCGTCGGGTGCTCGGCCACGGTCGTCCCGCCGAGCGCGTCGAGGAACGCCTGGTTGACGACGAGCGCCGGCGCGAGGCGGTCCGCGTCCGCCTCGGTGAACCAGCGACCCGACGTCACCTGGAAGCGGTGCATCGTGGCCCAGTCGGGCTCCACCCCGGTCGTGGTGATCTCGCGCGTGCCGTCGGGGAACCGCACCGGTGCGGGCGCGTCGCGCAGCATCGAGGAGTAGCCGATGCCATAGCGGTCGACGATCTCGTCGAACACCTGCTCGTACTCCTCCGACGTGGGCATGACGCTCCCGCCCTCGCCCGTGGGCCATGCCGAGACCTGGAGCGTCGCGGCGCGACCGCCCCAGCGTTCGTTCTGCTCGGCGGAGACCTGGCGCAGCATCTCCCCGGCCGCCGAGATCGCGGTGATCGCGCAGACCGCGACGGCGACGCCGACGAGCGCGAGCAGCACCCGGACCTTGTGGACGCGCAGCTCGTCCCAGGCCTCGAGGAGGGCGCCGACGACGCCGGTCATGCCGTGGCCCCCGCGTCGCGTGCGGTGTCCGGGGTCCCGGCCGCGGTGGCGGCGGACGCGCGAGCGGAGAGTGCGTGAGCGACCCCGACGAGCGGCCGGGCCACGTGCTCGGCCTGGTGGTCGTGGCTCGTCCCGGGGTCGGTCCCGGGATCGTGGTCGGTGCCTGGGGCGCCGAGCGCCCCGAGGGAACCGGCGCTGCGCGCGCTGATGGAGATCGGGGTGAGCACGCCGTCGGCGAGGCGGAACTGGCGGGCGGCGCGCGACGCGACGGCGAGGTCGTGCGTGATCGCGATGAGCGCGGACCCGTTCTCGCCGGCGATGGTGTCGAGCAGGTCCATGACCTCGCTGCCCGTGTCGACGTCGAGCGCCCCCGTGGGCTCGTCCGCGAGGATGACGCGCGGGACGCGCACCAGGGCGCGGGCGATCGCGACGCGCTGCTGCTCGCCGCCCGAGAGCTTCTCCGGGGTCGTGTCGAGCCGGTCGCCGAGGCCGACCCGCTCGAGCATCTGGGCGGCCAGCGTGCGCCGCTGCCAGAACTGCCGTCCGCGCGCGTACAGCAGCGGGGCGACGACGTTCTCGAGCGCGGTACGGCCCTGCAGCAGGTTGAACTGCTGGAAGACGAACCCGAAGTCCGTGCCGCGGCGTCGCGCCCGGGCGCGGCCGGAGAGCCGGCCGATCGGGACGCCGTCGAGCAGGTAGTCCCCGCTCGTCGGGCTGTCGAGCAGGCCGAGGATGTTGAGCAGGGTCGACTTGCCCGTCCCCGAGCGGCCCACGATCGAGACGTGCTCGCCCGCGCCGACCGTGAGGTCGATGCCGCGCAGGATCTCGAGCTCGCGGTCGTCGGGGAGCAGCACCGAGCGGGTGACCCCGCTGAGCTCCAGGAGGCTCATCAGTACGAGGCCTCGCTGTCGTCCATGACCATCATGTCGTCCATGACCGGCATGACGTCCTGGCCCGGCACGAACTCGAGGACCTCGTCGCCCTCGGCGAGGCCCTCGGTCACCTGGACGACCGAGCCGTCGGTGAGACCGAGCGTCACGGCGCGCTCCTCGGGCTCGCCTTCCGCGTCGACGACCCACACCTTGCCCTGCTCGACGCGTCCGAGGACCGCCGTCACGGGCACCACGAGGGCGCCCTCGACGGAGCCGGCGGTGATCTCGAGCTCGGCGGCGAGCCCGGCGAAGACGGTGACGTCGCCCGGGACGGCGCACGTCACGCTCGCGGACGACGCACCGCCCGCCGGGTCGGGTGCGCCCTCCTCGGGCGCGTTCTCGGGGGCGGCGGCGGCGCCCATGCGGAGGTTCGTGCACACGAACGGCGCGGGGCCGCCGGTGACCGTGACGGTCGCCTCGCCGGGGATCTGGAGGAGCCGGAACTGCTGCTCGGCGACCATGCTGGCCGTGACCGAGAGCGTGCCGGGCGAGACGGTCGCGAAGTCCTCGCCGACCGCCACATCCTGGTCCTTGAGCGCGGTGAACGTGGCGACCGTCCCGCCGATGGTGGCCTCGACGGTCTCCCGCGTGACCTTCGGTCGGCGCTCGGTGACCGTGACCTCGCCCGTCTCCGGGTCGGTCTCGGTGAGGGGCTCGCGGGGCTCCTCGAGGGTCACCTCGAGGAGGGGCGCGCCTGCCTCGACCACGTCGCCGGGCTTGGCGAGCACCGCCGTGACCACCCCGCGCTGCGTCACCTTCTGCGGAGCGGCCGGGTCGGCGACGACCTGCCCGGTCAGCTTCACGGTGTTGGTGACGTCTCCCGTGGAGACGGCCACGCGGGGTTCCACGAGCTCGGCCGTGGGGAACGCGGGGTCGGTCGCGGGCTCGGGTGCCGAGCGGAACGCGATCACGGCGAGAAGGGCGGCGATCGCCGCCCAGATGACGATGCGGAGGGCGGGGAAGACGATCCGGCGGGTGATACCCACGTGCGGGCTCCTGGGACGACGGTGGCGGGACGGCGAGCGGGCGCTGCTGGCGGGGCCGACGACGGCCCGGCCCGAGGCTAGGGCGGCGACACGGACGGCGTCGTCATCCCTGGGGAGGAGTTCTGTCGCGGCTTCGTCACCGGCGGGTCACCGACCGGTCAGGTCGACGTGACCACGTGGGACGGGCGTGCGCGCCCGGCGGACAGCAGCGCTCTGCCCGGGCGGCCGGAGCGGCGTCGCAGGTCAGAGGGATCGCGAGCGAGACGAGGGCAGGGCGGAGCGGCGGCGTTGCCACGACACGATCCCCCTCACCGGCCCGACGGCCGTCCCCCCGGACGAGATGCGGGCGAGACTATACCGTGGCGCGCGGAAAAGACAGGAAAAGGACGGTGAAAGACCGGCCGACGTCCGGAGGCCGTCGCGTCAGACGACCGTGACCCCGAGCGACCGCCCCGCGAGCCCGCGGGGCCGGCGCGCGAGACCCGCGGCGACGTCGCGCAGCGCGGCGGCGGCGGGGGAGCCCGGGTCGGAGAGCACGACCGGGGTGCCGCCGTCGCCCGCCTCGCGCAGCGACACGTCGAGCGGCACCTGGCCGAGGAGGGGGACGGAGGTCCCCGTGGCGCGCGACAGGTTCGCCGCGACGCGCTCGCCGCCGCCCGCGCCGAACACCTCGAGGCGCGACCCGTCGGGCTGCTCGAGCCACGACATGTTCTCGACCACGCCGACGACGCCCTGCTGGGTCTGCGTCGCGACCGACCCGGCCCGCTCGGCGACCTCCGCGGCGGCGACCTGCGGCGTCGTGACGACGACGATCTCGCTGCCGGGCAGGAGCTGCGCGACCGAGATCGCGATGTCGCCCGTGCCGGGCGGGAGGTCGAGGAGCAGCACGTCGAGGTCGCCCCAGAACACGTCCGCGAGGAACTGCTGGAGCGCGCGGTGCAGCATCGGTCCGCGCCACACGACGGGCTGGCCCGGGGGCACGAACATGCCGATCGAGACGACCTTCACGCCGTGCGCGATCGGCGGCAGGAGCATGTTGTCGACGCGCGTGGGCTGCCGGTCGACGCCCAGCATGCGCGGGATCGAGAACCCGTAGATGTCCGCGTCGACGACGCCGACCTCGAGGCCCTGCGCGGCGAGCGCGACCGCGAGGTTCGCCGTGACCGACGACTTGCCCACCCCGCCCTTGCCCGACGCGATCGCGTACACCTTCGTCAGCGACCCGGGCTTGGCGAAGGGGATCTCGGGCTCGCCCACGCCGCCGCGCAGCATCGTGCGCAGCTCGGCGCGCTGCTCCGCGGTCATGACGCCGAGGTCGACCCGGACGTCCGCCACGCCCTCGACCGCGCGCACCGCGGCGTCGACGTCGCGCGCGAGCGTGTCGCGCATCGGGCACGTGGCGACCGTGAGGTCGACCCCCACCGTCACGACGGCGCCCGGCGCGCCGGGCTCGACGGCGACCGAGCGGATCATGCCGAGGTCCGTGACGGGGCGGCGGATCTCGGGGTCCAGGACCGTGGTGAGGGCCTGCCGGACGGCGTGCTCGAGCGGGTCTGCGGCGGGGTCGGGCATGCCCCCATCGTAGGCGCGGCCGGAGCCCGGTCGGCCGGGTCGGAGGTCCCGGACCGGACGTGAGCCCCGTCGCACGACGAGCGCCGCGGAACGGCGCTACCGTGCACGGATGGACGCCCTGGCCTCCCTCGCGCGGGACAGCGAGCTGTTCGGCGACGCCGTGCGCAGCGCCCCGCCCGACGCGCGCGTGCCCGCGTGCCCCGAGTGGACGGGCGCCGACCTGCTCTACCACCTCGCCGAGGTGCAGGACTTCTGGGCGCGCGTCGTCGGCCCGGCTCCCGGGGAGGGGATGGACGGCGACGAGGTCGAGCCGCTCGCGCGGCCGGCGTCCGACGCCGAGCTGCCCGCGCTGCTCCAGCGCTCGACGAGCCGGCTCGTCGCGGCGCTCACCGGTCGCGACCCCGACGAGCCGTGCTGGTCGTGGCACGACGACGGCCGGCACGTCGGCTGGGTGCTGCGACGCCAGGCGCACGAGGCGCTCGTCCACCGCGCCGACGCGGAGCTCACGGCCGGGCGTCAGGTCACGCCCGCCGACCCGGGCGTCGCGGCGGACGGCGTCGACGAGGTGCTGTCCGTCATGGTGGACGGGGTGCCCGGGTGGGGCGTCTTCACGCCCGACGGCGCGACGGTCTCCGTCGTCGTCGACGGGCCGGGGGAGCGGCCGCGGAGCTGGGAGCTCGCGTTCGGCCGCTTCACGGGGACCGGTCCGGAGTCGGGGACGGCGTACGACCTCGACGTCGCCCAGCTCGTCGACCTGCCCGGCTCGACGACCACGCAGGTGTCCGGCCCGGCCTGGGCGCTCGACCTGTGGCTCTGGGGCCGCGGCCCGGCGGACGGGCTCGTCGTCACGGGCGACCCCGCCCTCGCCGCGCGCCTGCGCCGGGTCGCGGCGGAGGGCACGCAGTAGGGCCCCAGGGTCAGCGGTCGGCGACCTCGTCGTCGGGCTGACGGGCCGTCTTCTCCTCCAGCTCCTCGAGCAGGTTGCGGATCTCGGACCGCACGAAGTCGCGCGTGGCGACCTCGCTCAGCGCGATGCGCAGCGCGGCCATCTCGCGCGCGAGGTACTCGGTGTCCGCGAGGTTGCGCTCCGCGCGCTGACGGTCCTGCTCCGCGGTGACGCGGTCGCGGTCGTCCTGACGGTTCTGGGCGAGCAGGATGAGCGGCGCGGCGTACGACGCCTGGAGCGAGAGCATGAGCGTGAGCGCGGTGAACCCGAACTCGGCGGAGTCGAACCGCAACCCCTCCGGGCCCCACGAGTTCCACGCGATCCACAGCGCGCAGAACACGGTGAGGTAGACGAGGAACCGCGGCGTGCCGAGGAAGCGTGCGATGCCCTCCGTCGAGCGGCCGACGGCGTCCTGGTCGACCTTGACGCGCGGGAAGAAGCTGCGGCGCGCGGTCTTCGGCGTGTCGAGGCGGTCAGCCACGGGCCACCCCCGCGGTGCCCGGCCGTCCGGGCGCGGCGGTGCGCGCGCGCCCGCTCGCGACGGCACGGCGCGCGGCCTCGGTGTCCTCGTCGTCGGTCTCGCGCCAGTCGTCGGGCAGCATGTGGTCGAGCACGTCGTCCACGCTGATCGCGCCGAGCAGGCGTTTCTCCGCGTCGAGCACGGGCACGCACAGCAGGTCGTAGGTCGCGAGGATGCGGGTCACGCGCCCGAGCGGCGCGTCGGGCGTCACGCCCTCGACGTCGGAGTCGAGCACCGAGCCGACGGCCGCGTGCGGGGGCTCGCGCAGCAGGCGCTGGAAGTGCGCGACGCCGAGGAACCGGCCCGTGGGCGTCTCGAGCGGCGGGCGCGCGACGAACACCATCGACGCGAGCGCGGGCGCGAGGTCCTTGCGGCGGATCTGCGCGAGCGCGGTCGCGATGGTGGTCTCCGGGCCGAGCACGACCGGGTCGGACGTCATGAGGCCGCCCGCGGTGTCCTCCGCGTAGGAGAGGAGGCGGCGCACGTCGCGCGCCTCGTCGGGCTCCATGAGCTCGAGGAGCTGGGCGGCCTGGGCCTCGGGGAGCTCGTGCAGGAGGTCGGCCGCGTCGTCGGGCTGCATCGCCTCCAGGACGTCGGCGGCGCGGTCGGTGTCGAGCCCGGAGAGGATCGCGACCTGGTCGTCCTCGGGCAGCTCCTCCAGGACGTCGGCGAGCCGCTCGTTGTCGAGCGCGCCCGCGACCTCGAGCCGGCGCGTGTCGCCGAGGTCGTGGATGACGTCGGCGAGGTCGGCGGGCTTGAGGTCGTCGTACGCGGCGAGGAGCATCGCGGCGCCCTGCGCCTCCGTGCTCCCGGCGAGCCCGGTCACGGCGTCGACGTCGACGACGAGCGCGTCGCCCCGCCGGCGCAGCCCGAGCGTGCCCTTGTGCTGCGCCTGCCGGCGCACGTACAGCTTGGTGACGAGCCAGTCGCCGGTGCGCTGGCGCTCGATCGCGAGGTCCTCGACGGTCGCCGAGCCCGACCCGTCGACGAACTGCACCGTGCGCTCCAGGAGCTCGCTCACGGCGAGCGTCTCCATCGCGCGCTGCTCGAACCGGCGCATGTTGACCAGCCCGGTGGAGATGACCTGCCCCGCGTCGATGCTCGTCACGCGGGTCAGAGGCAGGAAGACCCGACGCCGGCCGGGCACCTCGACGACCAGGCCCACCGCGCGCGGGGCTCCCTTGGGCCGGATGAGCACGACGACGTCCCGCACCCGCCCGACCTGGTCGCCGATGGGGTCGAACACGCTGGTCCCGGCCAGGCGCGCGACGAAGACGGTGGTGGCTGCACTCACGCCGCCAGCCTACGCACGCGCCCCCGTCGCCGCGCTCCGTCCCGGCAGGTGGTGGGCGTCCCGAGCCGTCTCCCGGCCGCCTCCCCGCCGTCGTCGGCCGGTCGGGGCGGGGAGCGGCCCTCGCGCGCTCCGCCCGGGTAGGACAGACTGGGCGAATGAGCATGTCACGCCCGGGTGCCGTCCCCCGTGTCCCCACCCCGCCGCGCGGCGAGGAGGTGGCGTCGTACGCGACCTACCTCGAGGCGCAGAAGGCGGTCGACTTCCTCTCGGACAACAAGTTCGCGGTCGAGCTCGTGACGATCGTCGGCACCGACCTCAAGATGGTCGAGCGCGTGACGGGCCGCCTCACCTACGGTCGCGTCGCGATCGCGGGCGCCGCGTCCGGCGCGTGGTTCGGCCTCTTCGTCGGCCTGCTGCTCTTCATGTTCTCCGGCCAGGGCGGGTTCGTGCTCACCGCCGTCGGGATCGGCGCCGGGTTCGGCCTGCTCTTCTCGGTGCTGTCGTACGCGCTGACGCAGGGCAAGCGCGACTTCACGTCGCAGAGCCAGATCGTCGCCTCGTCCTACGGCATCCTCTGCGCGCCCGAGCGCGCGGGCGAGGCACGCCAGCTCCTGGGCCGCATGCCCGAGGGCGCGGGCGGCGTCCGCGCGCCCGCCGCGCCGGCCAACCCCGGCTGGGGCACCCCCGGCACCACGCCCCCCGCCGCGCCGCCCGCCCCGGCCCCGGAGCCCTCGGCGGGCGTCCCCGCCGCGGCCCCTCCGGCCGCGCCCCCGGCCCGCACGCCCGACCCGCGCTGGACGACGCCGACCGGCGAGCCGCGCTACGGCGCCATGCGCCCGACGTCGGACCAGCCGACCGACGCGCCGGCACCCGACGCGGGCCCCGGGTCGGCGCCCGCCCCCGGCACGCACCCGGACCAGCCCGAGCGCCCTGCCTGACCGAGCAGGCGTCCCCGGACCGGTGGGACGACGAAGGCCGACCGTCGGACGTCGTCGTCCGTCGGCCGGCCCTCGGCGGAAGCGCCGCTAGCGCTTCCGCGACTTCACCGCGGTCTCGGCAGCCCTCTCGCGCTTCTGGGCGCGCTTCTCCTTGATGGACATCGACGCTTCCTTCTTGATGCTCTTCGCCACGTGAGTTCACCTCCCCTCACCGGTGGATGAACGGGCCACCATAGCCCAGTTCCTCCGCCGGTGAGCCGGGCGCGACTCAGCCGCGCAGCCGCGCCATCCAGGCCTCGACGTCCTCGGGCCGACGGGGCAGCGCGGCCGACAGGTTCTCGTTGCCGTCGGCCGTGACGAGGACGTCGTCCTCGATGCGGACGCCGATGCCGCGGTACTCCGCCGGGACGGCCAGGTCGTCCGCCTTGAAGTACAGACCCGGCTCGATCGTGAAGACCATGCCCGGCTCGAGCACCCCGTCGAGGTAGAGCTCGCGCCGCGCCTGCGCGCAGTCGTGCACGTCGAGGCCGAGGTGGTGGCTCGTGCCGTGCACCATCCAGCGGCGGTGCTGCTGCCCCTCGGGCGAGAGCGACTCGGCGGCGCTCACCGGGAGCAGACCCCACTCCTCGAGGCGCGCGGCGATGACCTCCATCGCGGCGGCGTGCACGTCGCGGAAGCGCGCGCCCGGCACCGCGACGGCGAACGCGGCGTCCGCGGCGTCGAGCACGGCCTGGTACACGCGGCGCTGGACGTCGGTGAACTCGCCGTCGACGGGCAGCGTGCGCGTCACGTCGGCCGTGTAGAGCGAGTCGACCTCGACGCCCGCGTCGAGCAGCACGAGCTCGCCGGTCCGCACGACGCCGTCGTTGCGGATCCAGTGCAGCGTCGTCGCGTGCTCGCCGGCTGCGGCGATCGTCTCGTAGCCGACCGTGTTGCCCTCGAGGCGCGCGTGGGCGTCGAACGTCGTCTCGATGACGCGCTCGCCGCGACGGTGCCCGAGGGCGCGCGGCAGGCTCCGCACGACCTCCTCGAAGCCCGCGATCGTCGCCGCGACGGCCTCGCGCATCTGCTCGACCTCGTGCGCGTCCTTGACCAGGCGCAGCTCGGAGACCGCCTCGACGAGCGCGGCGTCCGTGCGGCGGTACGCGGCCTCGGCGCGCGCGAGCCACTCGGCCTCGCTGAGCTGCTGGTCCTCGGCGGCCTCGTCGACGCCCGCCTCCGCGCGGATCGCCTCGACGAGCGCCTCGACGGCCTCGTCCGCGCCCGCGACGACGAGGAGCGTCACCCCGCCGGCGCCGACGTCCTTCGCGAGCGCGTCACGCAGCTCGTCGACGTGCCGCGCCTCCACGCCGGTCGCGGTCGTGACGTCGTCGAGCGACGGACGCGCGCCGACCCAGAACTCGCCGTACCGCGCGTCCGCGTAGAACTCCTCGGTGTCGCGCGCCGCGAGCGGGCGGACGTAGAGCACGGCGTGGTGGTCGGACCCGGCGTCCCCGGTCCCCGGCTCCACGGGGTGCAGCACGAGCACCGCGTCGGGCTCCTGGTCCGTGCCGTAGCCCGTGAGGTGCGCGAACGCCGAGTGCGGGCGGAAGCGGTAGTCCGTGTCGTTCGACCGCGTCTTGAGCGGGCCGGCGGGCACGACGAGGCGCGCGCCCGGGAACCGGGCCGACAGCGCGGCGCGGCGCGCGACGGTGAACGGGGCGGCCGGCAGCGGCTCGACGTCGAGCGCGGCGCGCGGCGCCCAGCCGCTCGTGATGAAGGCCTTGAACGCGTCGGAGTCCGGGCGCTGGGAGCGGTTGCTCCCGCGCGCGGCCAGGTCCTGGGTCTCGCCGGGACCGGCGTGCTCGGTGGCCTGGTCGGGCGTCTCGGACGGGGGCGCGGGCGTGACGGGGGTGGCGTCGGTCATGCCCCCAGTCTCGCACCGCGCACGCGGCCGAAGTCCGCGAGCGCGCGCCCGAGCACGCGGTTGAAGGCCTCGGGGGCCTCGCTGTTGACGTCGTGGCCGGCGCGCGGCACGACGACGAGCGCTGCGTCCGCGGCCGCCGCGAGGTAGCGCTGCTCGTCGAGGCGCATGTGGTCGCGCGCGCCGTTGACGAGCCACACCGGGACGTCGACGTCGCGCACGTGGGCGAGCCACGAGCGGCCCGCGAGCTGGGTGAGCGCGTCGGTGACGACGTGCCAGCCGGGCGCGACCGGCGTCGGGGGCCCGGCGTCGGCCGGCCCGGCCAGCGCGTACGACGACGCGGCACCGCCTGGCAGGCCGCGGCCGCCGCGGGCGATCGTGCCCCACGCGGTCGCGGTCGTGCGCGCGGCCCAGCGCGCGCCGCGTCCGACGGCGCCGCCCCCGGCGACGACGAGGCGCGCGACGTCGCGGTACAGCGCGACGGGCTTGCCCTTGGGGTCGGACGTGCAGGCCGCGGCCACCACGCCCGCGAGGTTCGCGGGACGTCGGGCCGCCCAGGCGATCGACGTGTAGCCGCCGAGCGAGAGGCCGACGAGCGCGACCCGGCGGTCGGGGCCGAACGACGCGGCCGCCTCGTCGAGCACCTCGAAGGAGCGGTCGAGCGTGAAGCGCTCGTGCGCGCGGGCGCCGTGCGCGGGCAGGTCGACCGCGACGGCGTCGTGGCCGAGGGCGCGCACGTGCTCGACCTGGTGGTCCCAGATCGCGCCCGAGGTGCGCATGCCGTGGACGAAGACCACCGCGGGCGGGGCCTGCGTGGGGTCGGGGGACGCCGGCGTCGAGGGGGTCGAGGGGGAGGTCGTCGCGAGGGCTGCCGTGGGGGGCGTCGTGAGGGTCATCGCTCCCGACTCTGGCACCCCAGCCTGGGACGACCGTGGGGAGGGGCCGCGCCCCGTGTGGACATCGTGTGGGGGTCCCGTGCCGCCGCCTCGGTGCGTCGTCACTATCCTGGTCCCGTGCGCATCGACCTCCACACCCACTCGACCGCGTCCGACGGCACGGACGCCCCGGGGGAGGTCGTCGAGGCGGCCGCCGCGGCCGGGCTCGACGTCGTCGCGCTGACCGACCATGACACGACGGCGGGCTGGGCGCAGGCGACGGACGCGGCGCTCGCGCACGGGGTCGCGCTCGTGCGCGGCGCGGAGATCTCGGCCCGCTCCGGCGGCATCAGCGTGCACGTGCTGTCCTACCTGCACGACCCGGCGCACGCCGCCCTCCTCGCCGAGCTGGACCGCACGCGCGACGCGCGCACGAGCCGGGCCCGGCGGATGGTCGACCTCATCGCCGAGGACTACCCGATCACGTGGGAGGATGTGCTCGCCCAGACCGTCGCGGGGACGACGATCGGGCGACCGCACATCGCCGACGCGCTCGTCGCGGCCGGGCTCGCGCCCGACCGCTCCGCCGCGTTCGCGACCATCCTCGCCACGGACACCCCGTACTACGTGCCCCACTACGCGCCCGACGCCGTCGTGGCCGTGCGCGGGATCCGCGCCGCGGGCGGCGTGCCCGTCTTCGCCCACCCGGGCGCGGACGGTCGCGGCCGCGTCGTGGCCGACGCCGTGATCGAGGAGATGGCCGAGGCGGGGCTCGCCGGGCTCGAGGTGTTCCACCGCGACCACGACGAGCGTCAGCGTGCACGGCTCGAGGACCTGGCCCGGACCCTGGGCCTGTTCGTCACCGGGTCGAGCGACTACCACGGGGCCGGCAAACCGAACCGGCTCGGGGAGAACACGACAGCACCGACCGTGCTGGAGCAGATCGAGGAGCTGGGACAGTTGGACGTGATCCGATGATCGGACGATGAGCGAGTTCTTCGACGTCCGGCTCTTCACGGAGGTCTTCGTCACCCTGTTCGTCATCATGGACCCGCCCGGCACGGTGCCGGTGTTCCTGGGCCTGACGAGCGCGATGGGCGCCAAGCAGCGCAACCAGGCGGCGCGCACCGCGATCCTCGTGGCGTTCGGCGTGATCGTCGCGTTCGCGGTGTTCGGCCAGCAGATCCTCAGCTACATGCACATCTCGCTGCCCGCGCTCCAGACGGCGGGCGGCCTGCTGCTGCTCCTCGTGGCGATGGAGCTGCTCACCGGGAAGATGGAGGAGCCGCAGCCGTCGGGCAACAAGGGCGTCAACGTCGCGCTCGTGCCGCTCGGGACGCCGCTGCTCGCCGGCCCGGGCGCGATCGTCGCGACGATGGTCTTCGTGCAGCGCGCGGGGGAGCGCGGCGGGGGCGTCGCCGAGTGGGTCGCCATCGCGGCGGGCGTCGTCGCGGTGCACGTGTGCCTGTGGCTCTCGATGCGCTTCGCGAACGTCATCAACCGCGTCCTCGGCGACTCGGGCACGATCCTCGTGACCCGGATCGCCGGTCTGCTGCTCGCGGCCATCGCCGTGCAGCTCGTCGCCGACGCCGTGATCGAGTTCGTCCAGACCGCCTGACCGCGTCCCGCCGTCGGAGGCGACCGGCGTCCGGGAGCGGGTTCCCGGACGCCGGTCGCGTGCGCGACCGTGACCCGCTCGTCAGGGCCAGTACGCGTCGAAGCTCCGGGAGAACTCCCCGCCGTTGAAGCGGTCCCAGTTGATCGACCACGTCATGAGGCCGCGCAGCCCCGGCCAGCGCCCGTGGGTCCGGTACGACCCGCAGCCCGTGCCCTTCGTGAGGCAGTCCAGGGCCTGGGCGACCTGCGCGGGCGGGGTGTGGCCGTTGCCCGCCTGCGTGCTGGCCGGGAGGCCGATCGCGACCTGCTCGGGGCGCAGCGGGGGGAACATCCGCGTCGTGTCGCGCGCGACCGGGAAGCCGGTGAGCAGCATGTCCGTCAGCGCGACGTGGAAGTCCGCGCCGCCCATCGAGTGGTACTGGTCGTCGAGCCCCATGATCGGCCCCGAGTTGTAGTGCTGGACGTGGAGCAGCGTCAGGTCGTCGCGCAGGGCGTGGATCACCGGCAGGTAGGCGCCGCAGCGCGGGTCCTGGCCGCCCCACGGGCCGGAGCCGTAGAACTGGTAGCCGTTCTGGACGAAGAAGGTCTCCGGCGCCATCGTCAGCACGAAGTCGTCGCCGTACCGCGCCGTGAGCGTCTTGAGCGCGGAGATGAGGTTGACGATCACGGGGGTGGTCGGGGAGCGGAAGTCCGTGTCTCCCGGGTTCAGGTACAGCGAGTGCCCCTCGAAGTCGATGTCGACCCCGTCCAGCCCGTAGGTGTCGATGATCGAGCTCACGGAGGCGACGAACGCGTCCCGCGCGGCGGTCGTCGTGAGCTGGACCTGACCGTTCTGCCCGCCGATCGACAGGAGCACCTTCTTCCCGGCCGCGCGCTTGGCGGCGACGGCGGCCTTGAACTCCGCGACCGACTCCACGTTCGGGCACTCTGCCCGCGGGCAGAGGCTGAACCGGATGTCGCCGGACGTGACGCTCGTCGGCTCGCCGAACGCGAGGTTGATGACGTCCCACGAGTCCGGGACGTCCGCCATCCGGACGTAGCCCGAGCCGTTGGCGAACGACGTGTGCAGGTAGCCGACGAGCGCGTGCGCCGGCAGCCCGGCGCCGGGTCCGCCCCCGGTGCCGCCGGTCGCCGTGGTGACGGCGACGGCGGCGGAGCGGGGCGACTCGCCCGCGCCGTTGGTCGCGGTGACCTGGAAGGAGTAGGCGGTGGCGGCGGTGAGCCCGGAGACGGTGGTGGACGGGGCCGTGGTCGTGGCGACGCGGGTGCCGTCGCGGTAGACGGCGTAGCCGGTGGCGCCGGCGACGGCGCCCCAGGTGAGGGGCACGCTGGTGGCGGTGGGCGTCCCGGCGGTGAGGCCGGTGGGGGTCGCGGGCGGCTGCGCCGTGCCGCCGCCCGGGCCCACGAGGCTGACGTCGTCCACGAGGTAGGCGGGCTGGCCGTACCAGCCGTGCACGAAGACCGTCGCGGTCGTCGCCGCCGCGGTCGTCGTGAAGGTCACGCTGAGCCGTTGCCAGGTCGAGGCCGAGGGCGTCCAGGTGGTGACGTCCTGCGCCGTCGCGCCGCTCGCCCCGAGGTACGCGTAGGAGCCCTGGACCCACGCGCTGAGCGTGTAGGTCGACGAGGGTCGGACGGCGACGGTCTGCGAGCAGCGCGCGTTGTCCGTCCCGGCGGGCGTGGCCCGGAGCGCCCCGCTGCCGGTGCGGACCGTGCTCGTGACCGGCTGCCCCGTGGAGCCGGAGCAGGTCCACCCGGACAGCCCGGACTCGAACCCGCCGTTGACGGCGAGCTCGGTGTCCGCGGCCGCGGCGGTCGTGGTCCCGGTGAGGAGCGTCCCGACGAGCGTGGCGGAGGCGACCAGGGCGAGGAGGCTGCGCAGCCGTCGTCGGGGTCGTGACGCGGTGTGGTCCATGGTGGTCTCGCTTTCGCCGTCGAAGGAGCGGTCCTGTCGCAAGGTCCTCGCGGTGCCGCGCGCTGGTCAACCCCCGTACGCGGGACCCCGTACGCCCGCTGCGCCGCCCGCACCAAACAGGGGATGTTAGGTTCTTTCGGTGAACCAGCCGATCATGCCTCCCCGCAAGGTGTCGGAGCTCGTCGTCGAACGGCTCACGGAACGCGTCGAGCGCGGGGAGTGGCCCGTCGGCACGCGCATCCCGGCCGAGCCGGAGCTCGTCGCCGAGCTCGGCGTCGGGCGCAACACGGTGCGCGAGGCCGTGCGCGCGCTCGAGCACGCCGGGATCCTCGAGCCGCGCCGCGGCGACGGCACCTACGTGCGCGCGGCCGACGGGCTCGACGCCGCCCTGACCCGCCGGGCCCGGACCACGGACGCGCTGCACGTGCTCGAGGTGCGCGAGATCCTCGAGCGCGGCGCGGCGCGCGCCGCCGCCGGGCGGGCCGACGCCGTCGCGCTCCACCGACTCGACGCGGCGCTCGCCGCCCAGGTCGCGGCCCGCGACGGGGACGAGCAGGCCTTCCAGGCCGCCGACGTCGCCTTCCACGGCGAGGTCGTGCGCGCCGCGGGCAACCCCCTGCTGGCCGACCTCTACGACGGGCTCGACCACGCGCTCGTCCGCACGCTCCCGTCCGGCGGGCAGCGTCGGCACCACCGCGACGTCCCCGGCCACGAGGAGGTCGTCGCGGCGGTCCGGGCGGGCGACGCCGAGGCGGCCGAGGCCGCCGTCGTCGCGACGATCGACGCCGTGCGGGCGCAGCTCGTCGAGGCCGCCGCGGACCGTCCTGGTCGCGCCGACGCCGACGCCGACGAGGTCGAGGCGTGAGCGGGCTGCGCCGTCCGCTGGGGCTGGCCGCCGTCGTCGCGATCGTCCTCGCGGCGCTCAACCTCCGGCCGGCCGTCGTCGCGATCTCGCCCGTGCTCGGCGAGATCCGCACGGACCTGGGCCTCAGCGCGACGGCGGCGGGCGTGCTCACGACGCTTCCTGTCCTCTGCTTCGGGCTCTTCGCGCCGCTCGCGCCCGTGCTCGCGCGGCGCTGGGGGCTCGAGCGCGCGCTCTTCGTGAGCCTCGTCCTGCTGTGCGTCGGCTTCGCGCTGCGCCTCGTGCCCTCGACCGCCGGGCTGTTCGCCGGGACGGTCGTCGCCGGGTGCGCGATCGGGCTCGGGAACGTGCTGCTGCCCGCGCTCATCAAGCGCGACTTCGCCGACCGCATCGGTCTCATGACCGGCCTGTACTCCATGGCGCTCTCCGGCGGGGCGGCGCTCGCGGCGGGCCTGACCCTGCCGGTCGCGTCGGCGGCCGGTCTCGACTGGCGCGGCGCGCTCGCGACCTGGGGCGTCCTCGCCGTGCTCGGGGCGCTCGTGTGGGTGCCGCGCGCGCTGCGGCCCGACCCCGCCGGCACGGTGGCGTTCGGACCCGGCGCGGGGCCGGCCGCCGCGCGGTCGGCGGTGTGGCGCAGCCCGCTCGCCTGGGCTGTCACCGTCGTCATGGGCATGCAGTCGCTGTCGTTCTACGCGGTCAACGCCTGGCTGCCCGAGATCATGGTCGCGCTCGGCCGGACGCCGGAGGTGGGCGGCTGGCTCCTGGCGCTGTGCAACCTCGCGGGGATCGTCGGCTCGTTCGTCACCCCGGTCCTCGCCGGGCGCATGCCGCGCCAGCGCGGCATCGGCCTCGTGCTCGTGGTGCTCGTCGGCTCGGGGCTGCTCGGGCTCGCCGCCGCCCCCGGCGGCGCGGCGCTCTGGGTCGTGCTCGTCGGCCTCGGGCAGGGCGGCGGGATCAGCCTCGCGCTCACCCTCATGGCGCTGCGGGCGCGCGACGCCGCGCACACGTCCGAGCTCTCCGGCATGGCGCAGAGCGCCGGCTACCTGCTCGCCGCGACCGGCCCGCTCGGCCTCGGGCTCGCGCACGACGTCACGGGCACATGGACGGTCCCGCTCCTGCTCCTCGTCGCCGCGGCGGCCGTCCAGGGCGTCGCGGTGTGGTTCGCCGGGCGCGACGCGCACGTGCACTGACCCGGACGCGACGAACCCCGGGCCGCGTCCCCGCGGCCTGGTGACCGTGGGACGCGACCCGGGGTTCGTCGTCGGGCTCGGGAACCGCCGGGAGCGGCTACTCCGCGGGCTGGGCGGTCGCCTCGGCGGCACCGCCCTGCTGCTCGACGGGGCGGCCGCCGCGCGTGCGGCGGCGGCTGCGGGACCGACGGCGGCGCTCGCCGCCCTCGGTCGCCGGGGCGCCCTCGGTCGCCTCGGTGCGCTCACCCTCGGCACGCGCGCCCGTGCGCTCGGTCTCGCCGCGACGCCCGCCGGAGCGGCCCTGGCCGCCGGACCGGCCCCGGTCGCCCTCGGGACGGCCGCGGCCGCCGTCGGACCGGCCGCCCTGGCGCCCGCGCGACCCGCCCGCGGGCGTGTGCCGCTTGCCGGTCTCGCCGAGGTCCTCGATCTCCTCCGCCTCGAGCCCGGCGAGCGTGCGCCGCTCCTTGGGGAGGCGGCCCTTCGTGCCCTCGGGGATGTGCAGGTCGGTGTACAGGTGCGGCGAGCTCGAGTACGTCTCGACCGGCTCGGGGATGCCGAGGTCGAGGGCCTTGTCGATGAGCGACCAGCGGGGGATGTCGTCCCAGTCGACGAACGTCACGGCGGTGCCCTTGTTGCCCGCGCGGCCGGTGCGGCCGGTGCGGTGCAGATACGTCTTCTCGTCCTCGGGGCACTGGTAGTTCACGACGTGCGTGACGTCCTCGACGTCGATGCCGCGTGCCGCGACGTCGGTCGCGACGAGCACGTCGATCTTGCCGTTGCGGAACGCGCGCAGCGCCTGCTCGCGCGCGCCCTGCCCGAGGTCGCCGTGGATCGAGCCGGCGGCGAACCCGCGGTCGACGAGCTCGTCCGCAACCTTCGCGGCGGTCCGCTTGGTCCGGGCGAACACGATGGTGCGCCCGCGGCCCTCGGCCTGGAGGATGCGTGCCAGCATCTCGACCTTGTCCAGCGCGTGCGCGCGGTAGACGACCTGCTCGATGTTCTTGACCGTCTGGCCGCCGTCGTCGGGGTCGTTCGCGCGGATGTGCGTCGGCTGCTTCATGTAGCGGCGCGCCATCGAGACGACGGCGCCCGGCATGGTCGCCGAGAAGAGCATCGTGTGGCGCTGCGCGGGCGTGCGAGCCAAGATCTTCTCGACGTCCGGGAGGAACCCGAGGTCGAGCATCTCGTCCGCCTCGTCGAGGACCACGGTCGCGGCGCGCGTGAGGTTGAGGTGGCCCTGGTTCATCAGGTCGATCATGCGGCCGGGCGTGCCGACGACGACCTCGACGCCGCGCGTCAGCGCCTCGACCTGCGGCTCGTAGGCGCGACCGCCGTAGAGCTGGACGATGCGCACCGAGCGGCGCTTCGAGGCCGTGGTGAGGTCGTTCGCGACCTGGACGGCGAGCTCGCGCGTCGGGACGACGACGAGCGCCTGCGGCTTGCCGGGGGAGGGCAGCTCGTCGAAGCCGGGCTCGCCCGGGGCGACGACGCGGTGCAGCAGCGGCACGCCGAAGCCGAGGGTCTTGCCGGTACCGGTCTTGGCCTGGCCGATGATGTCGTGGCCGGACATGGCGACCGGGAGCGTCATCGCCTGGATGGGGAAGGGCTGGACGATGCCCGCGTCGGAGAGCGCGTCGACGATCTCCTGGCGGACGCCGAAGTCCGCGAAGGTCGTGTTGTCCGCGTGCACGCTGGCGGCGACGGACGTCGCGTCCGCGCTCACGTCCGGCGTCGCGTCGGTGGTGGTGGCGTCTGTGGTGGTCACTGGTGCCTCTGTCTCGTTCGGGCACGCGCGACCGTCGGCGGGCCCGTCGGGGCCCGGAGCCGGGGAGGTTCCCGGTCGCGGTCGTGCGCACCTCGTGGCCGGCAGCCGATCGTGGGATGTCGTGGCCAGGCCCGCGCTGCGGACCGTGCCGTGCCGTCGTCGTACGCGTGACGAGCGTGAGGTCTGGACGACCGGGCAACCGATGTACGTCGGCCATGATATCGGAGAACTATCCTGGCCCGATGAGCGACGCCGAGCACGCGAGCCCCACGACCCTGCCCCCGGCGGACCACACCGACGCGGTGGAGCTGCTCGGCCTCGTCGCGTACACCGAGCTCGCGAGCTTCGGGCGCCTCGCGGGCGACGCCGCGCACGCCCCCACGCTGCGCCAGCGCCAGGCCCTGTCCCGTCTCGCGGCCGCGATGCTCGACCGGCAGGAGCGCGTGCTCGTGCGCGTCGAGGAGCTGGGCGGTGACCCGGCGGACTGCATGACCCCGTTCGACGGCCTGTTCGACGACTTCGACGCGCGCACCAAGCCCAGCACGTGGTGGGAGGGCATCCTCAAGGGCTACGTGGGCCAGGGCGTCGCGGACGACTTCTGCCTCCTCGCTGCCCACGGTCTCGACGAGCGCTCGCGCGACGTCGTCGTGGAGGCGCTCACGCACGACACCCCCTCGCAGCGCTACGCCCCGGTCATCGCCGAGGTCGCCGCCGAGGACCCGGTGCTCGCGTCGCGCCTCGCGCTGTGGGGGCGGCGTCTCGTCGGCGAGGCGCTCGGCGTCGTCGGCGACGTGCTGTCGCGGCGTCCAGCGCTCGCCCGGCTCGTGGCGGCGGGGGCCGAGCCGGTCGCCGCGGGCGGCGGCAGCGGGCCCGCGCCCGCGACGCAGTCCTGGGTGTTCGCGCGCCTCACGGCGGAGCACTCCCGACGGATGGACCGCCTGGGTCTCGCGGCATGACGAAGCCGCCGCCGCGCCCGGGGGCGCGACGGCGGCACGTGACGCTTGGGTCCCGACGCTCGGGGCCCGACGTTCAGACCTTCAGGCTCAGAGGGAGCCGAAACCGACCCGGCGCTGCTCCTCGGTGCCGATCTCGACGTAGCCGAGCGACGCCGTCGGGACGATCACGCGGCGACCGCGCGAGTCGGTGAGCTCGAGGGCGGGGGCGCCGCCGAGCGCGTCGGCGACCGCGGTGGCCACGGCCTCGGCGGTCAGGTCCGTGTCGACGACGATCTCACGGGCCAGGTTCTGCACACCGATCGTGACTTCCACTCAGCTCTCCTCACAGCGGCTGCGCCAGGCGCAGCGACGACGGGCCTCGGGCCGCCGGTGGGCGTCCCACCGGCGGCAACGCGATCGATAGTAGTCAGATTCCCGTCGCCGACCCGTCGGGCGCGCTGAGGGAGCCCGACGGCGGCCGCCGCAGCATGCCGCGCACCCCGCGCCACACGAGGCGCGGCACGAGGCGGGTGACGTCGTCGGCCGTCGCGCCGCCGTCGGGGCGCACGACCTCCGTCGCGGCGGCCCGCCCGACGGCGGTGCACGTCCGCGCGACGACGAGCGCCTCGTCGGCGTCGAGGTCCGTGATGCGCACGAGCACGTCGGCGAACGCGCCGGCGATCGTCGTGTCCGGCGCGAGCACGCGCGCCCGGACGACCGGGTCCCGCATGACGTCGGACTCGAAGAGCAGCGCGGCCGAGCGGCCCGCCGCGCGCGCGTACGCGACGTAGGCCCGCACGATGCCCTCGATCACGGCGAGGCCGTCGACCGCGAGGGCGTCGAGGTCGCCCGCGGGGTTCCCCGGCGCGGGCTCGCGGAACGGGTCCAGCGTCGCGTGCACGGCTCCCACGAGGCGTTCGCCCTGGTCGTCGACGATCGCGAGGTAGAGGTCGAGCTTCGACGGGAAGTGCCGGTACAGCACGGGCTTGCCGACCCCGGCGCGGTCGGCGATGTCGTCCATCGAGATGTGGTGGTAGCCGTGAGAGGCGAAGAGCTCCTCGGCGATCGTGAGGAGCTGCGCGCGGCGCTCGTCGCGCGGCATCCGGGTGCGCAGGCCCGGGGGAGCGGCGGCCGCGCCGCGCGTGCGTCCCTCGGTGGCTCCCATGGGGGGAGGATACGGAAACCGCGGTTCGTGTCGACCTCGCGTCGCGAGGAGTGGGACGATGGGCGGGTGCCCGACAGACATACCCCCCCGAACCGCCTCTCGACCGCCCGTGCCGGGGGTCGCACGACGGGTCTGCGGCACGGCGCCGCGGTCGCCGCGTGCCTCGTCGTCGGCCTCGGCGGCGGTGCGGCGACGGCGGAGGTCTGGGACCTGGGCCGGGCGGCGGGCACCGCGGCTGTTCCCGCCACAGACGTCCGCGCGGAGCCGCCGGCCCCGGAGCGCGACGAGTCGGCGGCCGTGAGCCGGTCGTCCGTCGAGCGCGCGGGCGCCGTCGAGCAGGGCCCGGGCCTCCTCGGCCCGATCGCGCCGCGCCCGGACGCGATCACCGCGCCCGAGCCCACCCCCGCCCCCACGACGACGACGCCCGAGCCCCTCGCGGAGCCGGCACCCGTCGAGACGCCCGAGGCCCCGGTCGCGGAGCCCGGCTCCGGTCTGGTCGGGACGGTCGTCGTCGCGCCGGACCTCGGCGGTTCGCTCGTCGTCGTGCCGGGGGAGAGCCCCGCGCCCGGGACGGGCACCGTCCGCTCCGTCCGGGTCGAGGTCGAGGCCGGGCTGCCCGTCGACGGCGAGGTGTTCGCCGCCGCGGTGCTCGCGACGCTCAACGACCCGCGCGGCTGGTCGGTCCCCGACGGCGTGACGTTCTCGCGGACGGCGGCCGACGACGCGTCCATCCGGGTCGTGCTCGCGAGCCCCGCCACGACCGACCGCCTGTGCGCCCCGCTGGCGACCGAGAGCCGCTACTCGTGCGGCAACTCGGTGACGGGCGCCGCCGTGCTGAACTTCGAGCGGTGGGTGCTCGGGGCGCCCGACTTCGGCGACGACCTCGCCACGTACCGGCAGTACCTCGTCAACCACGAGGTCGGGCACGTGCTCGGCCACGGCCACGAGGACTGCCCCGCGCCGGGCGCCGTCGCCCCGGTCATGGTCCAGCAGTCCATCTCGGCCCAGGGCTGCCTGACCAACGGCTGGCCCGTCCCGTAACCCCCGGCCCCACGGCGCGCGCCCGCGCGGCGGTGTGGGTGGCGCGTGATGGGATCAGGTCCGTGCCCCGGACGACGACCGCCCCCCGCCTCGTCGCGCGGCCTCGCGAGCTCGAGGCCGACGCGGTGCTCGACGACTCCCAGCGCGCGGCGCTCGCCGCCGCGGCCGGCCCCGGGGCCACCCTCGTGGTGGGCGCATCCGGGACGGGCAAGACCCTCGTCGCGCAGGAGGTCGTGCTCGCGGCCCTGCGCGACGGCGTGGCGCCCGAGCGGGTGCTCCTCCTCGCGGCGTCGCGCCGCGCCGCCGCCGCGCTCCGTGACCGGCTTTCGGCCCGCGCGCGCCGCACGGTCGGCGCGCCTCTGGTGCGCACCGCCGCGTCCGCGGCCTTCGCCGTCCTGCGGGAGCGCGCGGCCGCGCTGGGCGAGCCCGTCCCCACGCTGATCTCCGGCCCGGAGCAGGACCTCGTGCTCGCCGAGCTCCTGGAGGGCCATCTCGACGGCGGCCTCGCGCACCTCGGCACCCCGCTCGCGCTGCCCGCGGGCCTGCCCGAGGAGGCGCTCGGCCTCCGGGGGCTGCGCCAGGAGCTCCGCGACCTCCTCATGCGCGCGGCGGAGCGCGGCCTGACCCCGGCCGACCTCGCCGCCCTCGGCGAGCGCTACGACCGCCCGGAGTGGTCGCTCGGCGCGCAGCTCTTCGCGGAGTACCTCGACGTCACCGCCCTGCGCACGGGCACGCCCGACGCCGGGTCGCGGTTCGACCCGGCGATCGTCGTCGACGAGGCCGCGGAGGCGCTGCTCGCCTGGGACGACGAGGTGCCCGACGCCGCCCGGCCGCGCTGGGACCTCGTCGTCGTCGACGACTACCAGGAGGCGACGGTCGCGACCGCGCGCCTCCTGCACGTGCTGCACGACGACGGCGCGCGCCTCGTGCTGCTCGGCGACCCCGACGCGGCGGTGCAGACGTTCCGCGGCGCGAGCCCGGGGCTCGTGGGCCGGGCGTCCGCCCCGGCCCGGCGGGACGGCGCGCGCCGGGGCGAGCTGGGCGCGCGCGTCGCCGTGCTGGGCACCGCCTGGCGCCAGAGCGCGCCGCTGCGCGAGGTGACGCGCCGCGTGACCGCGCAGGTCGGCACCGTCGCCGGGGCGGTGCACCGTGGCGCCGCGCCGCGGGACGTCGACGGGCGTCCGGGCGAGGCGGCCGACGTCGGCCCCGGCGTCCCGCCCGTGCAGGTCGCGGTGCTCTCGGCCGTCGCGCAGGAGGCCGCGTTCGTCGCCCGGGAGCTGCGCGCGGAGCACCTGCTGCACGGCACCCCCTGGCACCGGATGGCCGTCGTCGCGCGCACGGGGACGCGGCTCGCGGCGCTGCGCCGCGAGCTCGTCGCCGCCTCCGTCCCCGTGACGCTGCTCGGCTCCGACGTCCCGCTGCGCGACGAGCCGGCGGTCGCGCCGCTCCTCGCGGCCGTGCGCGTGTGCGTCGCCGACGCGGAGGACCCCGAGGCTCTCGACCCGTTCACCGCGGCGGCGCTGCTCACGTCGCCCGTGGGCGCGCTCGACGTCGTCGCGCTGCGCCGTCTGCGCCGGGCGCTGCGGGCCGAGGAGCTCGAGGGCGGGGGCGGGCGCTCGTCCGACGCGCTGCTCGTCGAGCTGCTCCTCGACCCGGCGCGCGCCGCGACGCTCCCGCCCACGGTGCGTCGCGGGCCGGTCGCGGTCGCGCGGGCGCTCGCGGCGGGGCGGGCTGCGGCGGCGGAGCCCGGCGCGACGGCGCAGACGGTCCTGTGGGCGGTGTGGGCCGCGACCGGTCTCGCGGAGCGCTGGCGCTCGGCGGCGCTCGACGGCGGCCCCGCCGGGGCGCGCGCGGACCGTGACCTCGACGCGGTGCTCGCGCTGTTCCGCGCCGCGGAGACGTTCGTCGACCGCATGCCGGGCGCGCCCGCCGGGGCGTTCGTCGAGTACCTCGCCTCGCAGGACCTGCCCGCCGACTCGCTCGCGGCGAGCGCCAGCGGGGCCGACGCCGTCGCGGCGCTCACCCCGGCCGGTGCGGCCGGGCGCGAGTGGGACGTCGTCGTGGTGGCGGGCGTCCAGGACGGCGTGTGGCCCGACCTCCGGCTGCGCGACTCGCTGCTCGGCTCGCAGGCGCTCGTCGAGCTCCTCGCCGGCCGCGCCCAGGACGCGCACGGGGTCGGTTCGCAGGCGCGAGCCCAGGTGCTCGCCGACGAGCTGCGGGCCTTCGTCGTCGCGACGTCGCGTGCGACGCGTCGCCTCGTCGTGACGGCCGTGCAGGACGCCGAGGAGGCGCCGTCGGTGTTCTGCGACCTCGTCGTGCCGCCGTCGGCGCCCGAGGGCCCCGACGGCACGGACGGTCCCGACGAGCGTGGTCCCCAGGACGGCCCGGACGTACCCGCGGCGGGTGCCGGTCCCGCACCCGTCGGCCCCGCACCTGTGGGCCGCGCACCCGTCGGCCCGGGGTCCGCGGACGGCGGGGGCGGGCAGGTCGAGCCGGCCGAGCCCGCCGAGCGGCGGCACGTGCGCGTCGGGGCGCCTCTCGACCTGCGCGGGCTGGTCGCCGCGGCCCGCGGCGTCCTCGTCGAGGCGGCTGCGCGCGAGGCCGGCGGCGCCGGGACGCCCGGGCCGGACGAGCGCGCCGTCGCGGCGGCGACGCTCCTGGCGGACCTCGGGGCGCTCGGCGTCGCGGAGGCCCGCCCGGAGACGTGGTACGGCGTGGCGGGCGTGTCGAGCACGGCGCCGCTGCGCGGTGCGGAGGAGACCGTCACGGTGTCGCCCTCGAAGGTCGAGACGGTCTCGACGTGCCCGCTGCGGTGGTCGCTCGAGGCGGCCGGCGGGACGGCGCCCGACGCGACGCACCAGAGCCTCGGCACGCTCGTCCACTCGATCGCCGAGACCCACCCGTCCGGGTCGCTCGCCGAGCTGCGCGCGGAGCTCGACCGCCGGTGGGCGGAGCTCGCGCTGCCCGACGGCTGGCCTGCGCGCCAGCTCCGGCGCCGGGCCGAGCGCATGGTCGAGAAGCTCGCGGCCTACGTCGCGCAGGCGGGCGAGCCGCTCCTCGTCGAGCCGTCGTTCGACGTCACCGTCGGCCGCGCCCGGCTGCGCGGCACGATCGACCGGGTCGAGGCAGCGGGGGAGGGCAAGGTCCGCGTCGTCGACCTCAAGACCGGTCGGCGCACCGCCACGAAGGCGGAGGGCGCGGAGCACCCCCAGCTCGGTGCCTACCAGCTCGCGGTCGAGGCGGGCGCGCTCGACGTGCCGGAGGGCACGCGCAGCGCGGGTGCGCAGCTCGTCTACGTCGGGAGCACCCACGTGGGCCCTGCCGTCGTGGCCCAGCCCGCGCTGGAGCCGGAGCCCGACGGGTCGAGCTGGGCGCGCGACCTCGTGGAGGAGGCCGCCGGCACCATGTCGGCGGCGACGTTCACGGCCCGCCAGAACGGGCTGTGCGAGATGTGCCCCGTGCGCCGGGCGTGCCCGGTGCAGCCCGAGGGCAGGAGGGTGGTGGCGTGAGCAGCGAGCTGTTCGAGCTCCCGGAGGCGGGCGCGAGCGGGCCGACGGTGCGTCTCGTCGCGGCCGACGGCCTCCCGGTCGAGAGCGCCGACGCCCCGGGCGACGGGCACCGGGCGGCGGAGGCGCCGCAGCCGACGCTCTCCGCGACGCGGATCGCCGACCTCCTCGGACGTCCTCGCCCGACCCCGGAGCAGGTCGAGGTGATCGAGGCGCCGCTCGAGCCGACGCTCGTCGTCGCCGGGGCCGGCTCGGGCAAGACGGAGACGATGGCGGCGCGCGTCGTCTGGCTCATCGCGAACGAGCTCGTCCCGCCGGACGCGGTGCTGGGCCTCACGTTCACGCGCAAGGCGGCGGGGGAGCTCGCGGAGCGCGTCCAGGTGCGGCTCGCCCAGCTCGCGCGCGCCCGGGGCGGGGCGGCGTCGGCGCTCTCGCTGCTCGACCGGCCGACCGTCGCGACGTACAACGCGTACGCCGCGTCGCTCGTCGGCGACCACGGGCTGCGCGTCGGCGTCGAGCCGGGGGCCCGCCTCCTCGGCGAGGCGCAGCAGTGGCAGCTCGCGTCCGAGGTCGTGGAGTCGTGGGACGACGACCTGGGCACCGACCGCGCGCTGAGCACGGTCGTCGCGGCGGTACTCGGCCTCTCCGGCGCGCTCGGCGAGCACCTCCTCGACCCCGCCGAGGCGCGGGACCGCCTGGCCGAGATCGTCGAGCAGCTCGACGCGCTCCCGCTCGGGCCGCGGCAGAAGGCCCGGACCAAGGAGGTCGAGAAGCTCGTCGGCGACGTCGCGGAACGGGTCCGCCTGCTCGACGTCGTCGCGGAGTACCGCCGCCGCAAGCGCGCAACCGACTCCCTCGACTTCGGCGACCAGGTGGCGCTCGCGGCGCGGCTCGCGCGCGAGGTGCCCGTGGTGGGGGAGACCGAGCGCGCCCGCTTCCGCGTCGTCCTCCTGGACGAGTACCAGGACACGTCGCACGCGCAGGTCGAGCTCCTCGCGGGGCTGTTCGGCGGCGGGCACCCCGTGACGGCCGTGGGCGACCCGCACCAGTCGATCTACGGGTGGCGCGGCGCGAGCGCGGGCGGCCTCGCGCGGTTCCCCGACCGCTTCCCGCGCGCGGGCGGCGACCGCTCGGCCGTGCGCTTCCTCTCGACGTCGTGGCGCAACGACGCCGCCGTCCTCGCGGCGGCGAACGTCACGGCCGGTCCGCTGCGCGGTGCCGTCGCCGGTGGCCGGGGCGACCGGGTCGAGGTGCCGCCGCTCGCGCTGCGTCCCGGCGCGGGCCCGGGCGCGGTGGCCGCGCACGTGGCGGCGACCGCCGAGGAGGAGGCCGCGGCCGTGGCCGAGCGCGTCGCCGCGCGTTGGCGCCCGGCGAGCGCGCCGGGCGGGCGCGTCACCGCGGCCGTGCTGTGCCGCAAGCGCAGCCAGTTCGCGGCGGTCGAGGTCGCGCTGCGGCGGCGCGGGCTCCCCGTGGAGGTCGTCGGCCTCGGCGGGCTGCTCACGACGCCCGAGGTCGTCGACGTCGTCGCGCTGCTCGAGGCCGTGCACGACCCCTCGCGCGGCGACGCGCTCGTGCGTCTCCTCATCGGGCCCCGGCTCAACCTCGGCGCCGCCGACCTGCACGCGCTCGGGAGCCGCGCGGCGGACCTCGCGCGGCTCGAGGGCGCGCTCGGCTCGCGCCGTCGTGCGCCCGCCGCGGAGGACGCCGAGTCGGGGCTCGTGGTCGTCGAGGGCGACGTGGCCGACCACCGCTCGATCGTCGACGCGCTCGACGACCTCCCGGACCCGGGCGAGCCGGCGGCGGACGGGCGCACGCTCTCCGCGGAGGGCCACGCGCGGCTCTCGGCGCTCTCCCGGACCCTGCGCGCGCTGCGCGGCCTCACCTACCTGTCGCTCCCGGAGCTCGTCGTCGAGGCGGAGCGCGCCCTGGGCCTCGACGTCGAGGCCGTGACGAACGAGGCGCTGCTCGCGTCGCGGCGGCTCGTCGACCCGGAGGCGGTGAGCGACCGGGCCCGCGAGCACCTCGACGCGTTCCGCGACGTCGCCGCGACGTTCACGCAGACGGCGGACGTCGTGACGCTCGGGGCGTTCCTCGCCTGGCTCGGGGTCGCCTCGACCCGGGAGAACGGGCTCGACCTGCCCGTGCGCGAGCCCGACCCGGACGCGGTGCAGGTCATCACCGCGCACGCCGCGAAGGGCCTCGAGTGGGACGTCGTCGTCGTGCCTGGGCTCGTGGACGGCGTGTTCCCGACCACTGCGCAGTCGTCGTCGGGGGTGCGCGCGGACAGCGGCTGGCTCACCGACGTGAGCCAGCTCCCGTACCCGCTGCGCGGCGACGCCGCCGACCTACCGGAGTTCCGCTTCGACCTCGCCGCGGACACGAAGGAGCTCGTGGCGCGGCGCGACGAGTTCCGCGCGGCGAGCGGGGAGCACCAGCTCGCCGAGGAGCGACGGCTCGCCTACGTGGCCTTCACGCGCGCGCGGCGCGAGCTGTACCTCACGGCGTCCTGGTGGCAGACGGGGTCGCGCCCGCGCGCGCTGTCGCCGTTCCTCGTCGAGCTCGTCGAGGCGGGGGTCGTGACGGCCGACGGGTGGTCGGCACCTCCCGGCCCCGACGACTCCAACCCGCTCGAGGACGTCGAGGTGACCGGGACGTGGCCCGTGCCCGACGACGCTCCCGGCGGGTCTGCGCGGTCCGTCCTGCGGGACACCGCGGCGGCCGTCGAGCGTGCGGCGGCCGAGCGTGCGGCAGCCGAGCGTGACGCGGCGGGACGTGACGCGGCGGGACGCGGCGCGGCGGACCGTGTCGCGCCCGCCGGGGCCGGGACGGTCGACGCCCTGCCCGGGCAGGGGGGCGTGGACGGCACGGGCGGCCCCGCCGGGCTCACGGCGCCCTCCGGGGTCCTCGTCGACGCCGAGGGGCGTGACCTCGTCGCGCTCGCGCGCGTCCTGCTCGCGGAGCGCGCCGAGCGTTCGGGCCGGGAGGTCGAGCTGCCGGCGCACGTCTCGGCGTCGAGCCTCGTGCGGCTCGCGGCGGACCGCGACGAGTACGCGCTCCACCTGCGCCGCCCGGTCCCGGTCGAGCCCACGGTCCACGCGCGCCGGGGCACCCGGTTCCACCTGTGGGCCGAGCGGTACTTCACGACGTCGTCCTTGCTCGACGTCGAGGACCTCCCCGGGGCGGACGACGACGACCTCGACCCCGACGCCGACCTCGAGACGCTCCAGCGGACGTTCCTGGCCTCGGAGTGGGCTACGCGCACGCCGGTCGCGGTCGAGGTCGACGTCGAGACGCCCGTCGGGTCGACGGTCCTGCGGTCGCGCATCGACGCGGTGTTCCCCGAGCTCCCGGAGCACGCGGGCGGCGCCCACGACGCCGTCGTGGTCGTCGACTGGAAGACGGGGCGTGCGCCGTCCGACCCGGAGGCGCGCAGCGTGCGCGAGGTGCAGCTCGCGGTCTACCGGCTCGCGTGGTCGCGCTGGACGGGGGTGCCGCTGGAGCAGGTGAACGCCGCGTTCTACTACGTCGCGTCCGACGAGACCGTGCGTCCGCGCCGCCTGCTGAGCGAGGCCGAGATCGAGGCGCTGCTGGTCGCCGACTGAGCCGGCGACGCCTCAGTCGTCGGCGTCCTGCGTCGCCTCGTCGAGGTCGGCCAGCATGTCGAGGGCGTCGGCGACCACGTCGTCGAGCCCGTTGCGCACGCCGTGCAGGAGCCAGCGCGCGAGCGCGAGCTCGCCGACGAGGAGCGCACGGTCCAGCAGGTGCTTGTCGGTGAGCTCGGTGCGGCGCAGCTGGTACGCCTCCATGATCGAGTCGACGGCCTCGGGCGGTGCCGAGACGAGCAGCCACGCGAGGTCGTCGGCGGGGTCCGCGACGCGCGCGCTCGCCCAGTCCGTCACAGCGACGACGCGTCCGCGGGCGACGAGCACCTGCTCCGGGCCCAGGTCGCCGTGCACGACGACCGGCTGGAACCGCCACAGCGAGACGTCCTCGAGCGCGGTCTCCCAGCGGCGCAGGAGCGTCGGCGGGACCTTGCCCGTGGCCGCGGCCTCGTCGAGCTCCGCCATGCGGCGCGCGCGGTACTCCTCGACCTCGTAGCCCGGCAGGCCGGCGTCGTCGACGATCGTGCGCGGCAGCTCGTGGACCGACGCGAGCACGCGGCCCAGGTCGGCCGCGAGGCCCGGTCCGGGCCGCAGGCTGTCGACGTCGAGCGGCTCGCCCTCGAGCGCCGGGTGCACGACGGCCCGCCCGCCCTCGGGCAGGAGCGCGGTGCCGCTGACGCGCGGCACGGCGAACGACAGCACCCCCGACTCGGCGTAGTGCTGCAACGAGCCCAGCAGCTCCGCCTCGGCCTCGAGCGCGGCGCCGGCCTGGAGGCTGCGGGGTGCGCGCACGGTCCAGCGGGCGCCGTCGGCGTCTGTGACGACGGCGGTGTCGTAGTCGCCCGGGTCCTCGACGGGTCGCGCGCTGCGGGCGTCCAGGCCGGGCACGGCGGCGGTCGCGAGCGCGGCGAGGGTCAACGGAGAGCGAGGCACGCGACCACGGTAGTCGGTCCCCGCACGCGCCCGGTCGACCCACGCCGTCCGACGCCGCACCCCGCCCGGCGGCGCCCGCGCAGGCGGGTGGCCCGGCCGGGGGTGGCCTACGGTCGGGGGGTGAGCACCCCTGCCGCCCGGCCGTCGTCGGGCACGAGCGACCCCGCCGCGGCCCCGGACCGACCCACGACCACGTCGACCGGCACCCCGACCGACACCGGGACCGGCACGGTCCCCGGGCCGGGCGCCCTGCCGCGCACCCCGCTGGACCACCTCCCGCTGCCGCTCGACGGCGCGTTCGTCGACCGCGCGGAGCACCGCCGCGCGGAGCCGGACCTCGTGCGCACGCTGCGGTCGCAGCCGACGACGCGCGTCCTGCTGGTCCACCGCGGCCGGCTCGCGCTCGGCGGCCCGGGCGCGGCGGACGGCGTCGCCCTCCTGGACCCGGCCGAGCTGCGCGACGTCGACCCGGCGACCGACGACGACCAGGGCCGCTGGCTCTTCCTCGGCGAGGGCGACGGCACGGCGTACCTCGCGCTCGTCCTGCCCGACGACGCCGACGCCGAGGAGGTCGACATCGAGGGCGTGGACGCCTCCGAGCCGTTCGCCGTGCTCGCGCGCGAGCGGACGTGGTCGGGGCTGCGGGACCTCGTCGGCGAGGTCGCGGCGCCCGTCGCGGGGCTCGCGACGGAGGCCGTCGCGCTCGCGGCGTGGCACGCGAACCACCCGCGGTGCCCGCGCTGCGGCGGCCGGACGACCGTCGAGAAGGGCGGCTGGACGCGCCGCTGCGTGGCCCAGGGCGTCGAGCTGTACCCGCGCACGGACCCGGCGGTCATCATGACGGTCGTGCACGGCGAGGGGTCCGACGAGCGCCTGCTGCTGGGGCACGCGGCGCACTGGCCGGAGCGGCGGTTCTCGACCCTCGCGGGCTACGTCGAGCCCGGGGAGTCGCTCGAGAACGCGGTGCGGCGGGAGGTCGCGGAGGAGGCGGGCGTCGTCGTCGGCGACGTGGCCTACCGGGGGAGCCAGCCGTGGCCGTTCCCCGCCTCGCTCATGCTCGGGTTCTCGGCGCGCGCGCTGACGACCGAGCTGCACGTGGACGGCGTCGAGCTCACCGACGCGCGCTGGTTCACGCGGGCCGAGCTCGCCGACGCCGTCCGGTCGGGCGAGGTGCTGCTGCCGGGCCGGTCGTCGATCGCGCGGGCGCTCGTCGAGGACTGGTTCGGCGCGCGCCTCGCCGACGACTGACAGCGGCTCAGGGCCGCTCAGAGCGGCGGGCGGCGAGGGGCGGCGCGACGCACCGCCGTCGGACGACCCCTGCTCGGGGACGCGGAAGGGCCCGGTCCGGACGTCCGGACCGGGCCCTCCCACGACCGCGTCAGGCGGCGAGGCGCTTCTTGACCTCCGCGAGGGACGGGTTCGTCGCGGCGGAGCCGTCCGGGAAGACGACGGTCGGCACGGTGCGGTTGCCGTCGTTGACGGACTCCACGAACTCGGCGGTGCCGGGCGTCTCCTCGATGTTGACCTCGGTGTAGCCGATGCCCTCGGAGTCGAGCTGCGTCTTGAGGCGGCGGCAGTACCCGCACCAGGTCGTCGAGTACATGACGATCGAGCCGGCGTCGGGAAGGGTCGGGGCGGTGCTCATCGAGGGCTCTCCTGCTGCGGTTCCGGGCGGCGCGTGCCGCGGGCGGTCGGGTCGTGACGGTAACACCGGGGGAGCGCGGGCTGTTCCCCGCCCGCGTGTCACCGGGGGCTGCGAGAATCGCGGGTGATGTCCACGCCACCGGTCTCACGCCCGCTCTCCCACCGCTCCGCCGACGAGATCCTCGACGCGCTCGACCCCGACCAGCGCGACGTCGCGGTCGCGCTGCGCGGGCCCGTGTGCGTGCTCGCCGGCGCGGGGACGGGCAAGACGCGCGCGATCACGCACCGCATCGCGTACGGGGTCCGCACGGGCGTGTACGTGCCGACGAGCGTGCTCGCCGTGACGTTCACGGCGCGCGCGGCGGGCGAGATGCGCACGCGGCTGCGCGAGCTCGGCGCGACGGGCGTCCAGGCGCGCACGTTCCACGCGGCCGCGCTGCGCCAGCTCGGCTACTTCTGGCCCAAGGTCGTCGGCGGGGCGCCGCCGCGCATCCTCGAGCACAAGGCGCCCGTCGTCGCGGAGTCGGCGCGGCGGCTCGGCGTCGGGGTGGACCGCGTCGCGGTGCGGGACCTGTCGTCCGAGATCGAGTGGGCCAAGGTCTCGCTCGTCACCGCCGACGACTACGTCCGGGCGTGCGAGGCGATCGACCGCGAACCCCCGGCCGGCTACGACCACCAGACCGTCGCGCGCCTCCTCACGGCCTACGAGGACGTGAAGACCGAGCGGTCGGTCATCGACTTCGAGGACGTGCTCCTCATGCTCGGCGACATGCTCGCGACACAGGGCACGGTGGCCGACGAGGTGCGGCGCCAGTACCGCCACTTCGTCGTCGACGAGTACCAGGACGTCTCGCCCCTGCAGCAGTTCGTGCTCGACCAGTGGCTCGGGGGGCGCGACGAGCTGTGCGTCGTCGGGGACCCGTCGCAGACGATCTACTCGTTCACCGGCGCGACGCCGCACCACCTCCTCACGTTCTCGCGCACGCACCCCAAGGCCCAGGTGATCCGCCTCGTGCGCGACTACCGCTCGACGCCGCAGGTGGTGAACCTCGCGAACCAGCTCCTCGCACGCGCGGGCCGTGCGGGCGGCGCGCACCAGGCGCTCGAGCTCGTCGCCCAGCGGCCGGCGGGGCCGCCCGTCGCCTTCACCGCGTACGACGACGACGAGGCGGAGGCGAGCGGGATCGCGCAGCGCATCGGGCGGCTCCTCGCCGCGGGCACGCGCGCGAGCGAGATCGCGGTGCTCTACCGGACCAACGCGCAGTCGGAGGCGTTCGAGTCGGCGCTCGCGGACGCGGGCATCGGCTACCTCGTGCGGGGCGGGGAGCGCTTCTTCCAGCGTAAGGAGGTCCGCGACGCGATCGTCCTGCTGCGCGGGGCGGCCCGCTCCGCCGACCCGGACGTCCCCATGCCGGAGACGGTGCGCGACGTCCTGGCCGCCGCGGGCTGGGCCCCCGCGCCGCCGGCCGCGCGCGGCGCGGCGCGGGAGCGCTGGGAGTCCACGCAGGCTCTCGTCGCGCTCGCCGACGACGTCGCCGGGCTCGCCGCGGCGTCCGACGCCCCGGCCCCGACCGTCGCGACCTTCGTCGCCGAGCTCGACGAGCGCGCCGCGGCCCAGCACGCCCCGACGGTCGAGGGAGTGACCCTGGCGTCGCTGCACGCGGCGAAGGGCCTGGAGTGGGACGCCGTCTTCCTCGCCGGGATGAGCGAGGGGCTCATGCCGATCTCCCTCGCGGAGACAGACGAGGCGGTCGCGGAGGAGCGCCGGCTGCTCTACGTCGGCATCACGCGGGCACGCGAGCACCTCGAGCTCTCGTTCGCGCGCTCGCGCAACCCCGGCGGCCGGGCGACGCGCCGGCGCACGCGGTTCCTCGACGGGCTCTGGCCCGACGAGCCGGGCGTGCGCGGGACGCGACGTGCGCGCGCGGGGCAGTCCAAGGTCCGGCTCACGGGGGAGTACGACCAGGCGCTGTTCGAGGAACTGCGCGAGTGGCGTCGCCAGGTCGCGCAGGAGACGGACAAGCCGGCGTTCACCGTGCTCGTGGACTCGGCGCTCGCGGCCGTCGCCGAGACGCGGCCGACGAGCCAGGCCGACCTCGCACGCATCAACGGTCTGGGGCCCGCGAAGATCGAGCGGTACGGGGCCACGATCCTCGAGATCGTGCGCCGCGCGGAGGGCTGACGAGCCCCCGTCCGTGCCTCTCGACGAGGGCCGGGTGAACTCGTCGAAGAATTTCTCGTAAATAAGTTGTGCCTCCTGTGAGGGGCGGCATATGGTCGACGAGTCCTGTTGGGAAGGGGCGCGCCGAGAGGCGGGCGCCTGATGGAGAGAGGGGGTGGGAGAGCTGATGAACAACCAGATCGCCATGGCGAACCTGCTGGATCACGCGTCCGCGTACACGGGCACGCCAGGAGAGCTCCGTCCGCGTGCCATCGCGCACCGCGGCGGCACCTTCATCGCCCGCCCCGCTCCCGACTCCGCCCCCAGGACGAACCCGGTCTGACCGACCGGAACCTTCCAGGCCGCGGAGTCCCTCTAGGACCCGCGGCCTTCGTGTTCTCCGAGCACGTCCGCCGATGAGGATCACCGGCCCCACCCGTCTCCACGAGACGGGGCCGCTGTCCTCAGGGTCCTGTGACGACGACGTTCACACCCACGACAGGACATCACTGGAGGACATCGTGCGGCTCACCGCGCTGCTCGACAACATCACCGCTCAGGGGGGATCCGGCCCCTGGGTCCCTCACCAACCGCTGGCCACGCCGCTCGGCGAGAACGACTCCGCGGAGTTCGACCGCCTTCTCGCGGGCCTGCTGCCCTGCCGCACCAACGACCCGGAGCTCTGGTTCGCCGAGCGCACCGCCGAGGTCGAGGAGGCCAAGGCCCTGTGCCGCACCTGCCCGCTCGTCGAGGGCTGCCTCGCCGGTGCGGTCGAGCGTCGCGAGCCCTGGGGCGTCTGGGGCGGCGAGGTCTTCGTGGACGGCGTCGTGGTCGCGCGCAAGCGCGGCCGCGGCCGTCCGAGCAAGGCCGAGGTGCTCGCCCGCGAGGCCGAGCGCCAGGCCCAGGAGGCCGCACGGACCGAGGCGTCAGTCGGCGCCTCGACGGCGGCCTGACATGGGCAGCGGCGCCCCGTCCGGGGGCGTGCGCGCCAGCTCGCCGCACCCGCAGCGCGGGTGGCGGCTCGACCCGCGCAGCCGCGGCACGGCATCGGGAGCAGGAATCTCGATGCAGGCCGTGGCTGCGCGGGGCACCAGCCCGTCCAGGGCTGCCAGGACCTGACCGAGCGCGACGGCCGCGGCCGACGCCGCGAGCAGCGTCTCCTCGCTCCGGTGCGCGGACGCCTCGCGCAGCTGTCGAGCGACCTGCGGCCAGCAGGGGTCCACGTCCGCGCGGTGCAGGTCCGCGCACGTCAGGCACGGGTCGAGCCCCGGCCGGACGAACGGCCCGACCACGACGTCGGCCTCGCGCACCACGACAGACAGGTGCGCGACCCCCGCACCCACCAACCTCCGGACCCGGACCGGGTCCGCGGCTCCGTGCTCGACCACGACGACGACGTCGGGCGCGGGGGCCCGCGCCTCCTCCGGCGTGACCGGGGTCGAGGTCGTCACGACGCCCGGAGCGACCTCCTCGACGATCCGCCGCACCGCGCCCTCGCGCGGCGACCCGACGTCCCGCAGCCGGTACGCCCCGCCCCCGACGTCCGTCGCGAGCACCGTGCCCGGGTCGTCGAGCACGAGCACGCCCACCCCCGCGGTCGCGAGGTGGACGGCGAGCGCGGCACCCACCCGGCCGAGCCCGACGATCCCGACCGTCGCCCGGGCGCGCGCCGCGAGGACGCGGTGCCCCGCGCCGTCGGGCAGCAGCGCCGACAGCACCGCGAGGTCCGCCGCGCCGTGGCCCGGGGCGGGCGACGCCGGCCGACGCCGGCGCGCCGCCACGAGGAGGTGCGCCTCGTCGAGCAGGCGGACGAGCGCGGCGCGGCGCGTGCGCTGCGCCGGGGAGCCCGGGACGTCGGGTGCGTCGCCGCGCCGCGCGGGCCCGGCGAGCGCGCGGAGCCAGCGCTCCTCGTCGGCGTCGAGCCCGGTGAGCCGCACCGACCACCGGGGGTCGGAGCCGACCTGCACCTCGCCGGGGCCCCGCCGCAGGAGCGGCGCCTCGGGTCGCAGCACGCGTCGTCGCTGCACGGCTCCTCCGTCCGTTCGTCGTCCGGGCGCCCGACCGGCCGCCCGCCGTCAGCCTGGCACGGCCCCGAGGCGCGCCGACGGTTGTCCACAGGCTCTTCGCGATGGTCCCGCGGGGAGGATTTCTTTGCCGTCGCCACAGGTCTCCACGTCGTCCGCTCGACCGAACGTCGCGGGAGAGCGCGCCACTCCGGGCGTGCCCCTGCCATTTCGTGGCGAGAACCACTACGGTCTGAGGCGTGGTCCGGGAGACGATCGTGGAGGTTCGGCGCAGCCGCCGACGCAAGAGCACGGTGAGCGCCTACCGCGACGGCGAGCGCACGATCGTCGCGATCCCGGCGCGGTTCACGCGCGCGCAGGAGCGCGAGTGGGTCCAGCGCATGCTCGACCGCCTCGCCGACTCCGAGCGTCGGCGGCGGCCGTCGGACGCCGAGCTGGCGCGCCGCGCCGTCGAGCTGTCCGACAAGTACCTGGACGGCCGCGCCCGCCCCACGAGCGTGCGGTGGGCGGGGAACCAGGACCGCCGCTGGGGCTCGTGCACGCTCATCGACGGCACGATCCGCATCTCGACGCGCGTCCGGGGGATGCCGTCCTGGGTCCTCGACTACGTGCTCCTGCACGAGCTCGCGCACCTGCTCCACGCCGGCCACGGCCCGGGGTTCTGGAAGCTCCTCGAGGCCTACCCGCGTACCGAGCGGGCACGAGGATTCCTGGAGGGCGTGTCGTTCTCGCGCGACGCGGACCTCGAGCCGGACGACGCGGACCTCGAGCCGGGCGACGTCGAGGCGGGGGACGGCGCCGCGGAAACCGCGGCACCGCCCGCGGACGCCGGGAACTGACGCCCAGGTCAGGTCAGCGCGGCGCGCCGCCCTGGCCGGTCGCCTCGCCCGTCCCGCCGTCGTCCGTCGGTCCGGCCGCGTCCGGGTCGTCCGCGGACCCGTCGGCGACCGGGGCGTCGTCGTCCGAGCCGTCGGCCGTCGCCTGCGCCGACTCGGTGGTGGGCGATCCCTCCGCGGCGCGGAAGATCTCCTCGAGCGCGCGGTCGACGTCGGCCTCCTCCGCACGGGTCGCGGCGCGCCGGCCCTCGTAGCCGGACGGGTCGTCGAGGTCGGTCCCGTCGGGGAGCAGGTCGGGGTGGTCCCACACCGCGTCGCGCGCACCCGCGCCGGACTGCGCCGCGATGAGCGCCCACAGGGCGGCCGCGTCGCGCGAGCGCCGCGGGCGCAGCTCGAGGCCGACGAGCGTCGCGAACGTGTGCTCCGCGGGCCCGCCCGCCGCCCGACGACGGCGCAGCATCTCGCGCAGCGGGACGGCGTGGGGCAGGTGGGGGAGCGCGGCGACGGCGGTCACCTCGTCGACCCAGCCCTCGACGAGCGCGAGCGTCGTCTCGAGGCGCAGCAGGGTCGCCTGCTGCTCGGGCGTGTTCTGCAGGCCGAAGACGCCGCCCGACAGCGCGCGCTGGAGCGCGTCGGTGTCCGCGAGGTCGACGTCCGCGAGCTGCGACTCGAGCGCGGAGAGGTCGATGGTGATGCCGCGCGCGTAGGCGTCGACGAGCCCGCGCAGGTGCCCGCGCAGCCACGACACGTGCGTGAACAGGCGCGCGTGGGCGGCCTCGCGCAGGGCGAGGAAGAGGCGGACCTCCTCGGCGGGGGCGTCGAGGCCCTCGGCGAACGCCGCGACGTTCGTGGGCAGGAGGACCGTCGCGGGCCGGTCGAGCAGCGGCAGCCCGACGTCGGTCGCGCCGAAGACCTCGCGCGAGAGCGTCCCGGCGGCCTGGCCCACCTGCATGCCGAACACCGCGGAGCCGAGGCGCCGCATGAGCGCGGCCGGGTCGCCCGCGGGCAGCCCGAGCGCACCGGCCGGCACGCCTGGCAGGGTGAACCCGACGCCCGGCAGGGCGGAGGTGTCGTCCCCCATGCCCTCGGGGAGCTGGTCGCGCAGGACCGTGGCGAGCGCGTCCGCGACGGACGCGGCGACCGGGGCGACGAGCTCGTTCCACGCGGGGAGCGTGTGCTCGACCCACTCGGACCGGCTCCACGCCTGGCTCTTCCCGCCCGACGGCGGCAGGTCGGTGACGGCGTCGAGCCAGAGCTCGGCGACGGACAGCGCCTCGGTGACCGCGCGCTGCTGCGCCGGCGAGATCGACGGGTCGCCCTCGGCGACGGCGACCTGGCGCGCGACGTCGTGCGAGACGTCGGTGTTGACCGGGCCGTCGCTCGGCGTCGAGAGCATGCGCTGCACCTGCGCGAGGACGTGCTGGAAGAGCTGCGGGTCGGCCGCGCCGCCCGCGGCGAGCGCCTGCGGGTCGAGCCCGCGGGCACGCAGCTCGCGCAGCGCCTCGTCGGCGTCGGGCCCGAGCATCGAGCGGAGCAGCTCCTCGAACCGCGGGTCGAAGGGCGTGTCGTCGTCCGGTCCGGGCGTGCGGTCGGGGGGAAGGCTGCTCATGGCGACTCCTCACGGTAGCGTCGGTGATCACCGTAACCACGATCGAGCGCCGAGAACGGGGGCTGGGCCATGTCCGAGGGCCGGGTTCGCTCACGGCGCAGCGAGGCGCTCCCCGCGGCGGGCGAGCCCCCGGCCGGTCCGGGGGAGGACCCCACGGCGAGCGCGGTGACCGCCCCGGCGGACGAGGTCGCCGACCCTCACCCGGTGGTGGTCGTCGGCGTCGGGCAGGTCGCGGACGCGGTGCGCGCGGGCCTGGGCGCCGCCGAGGCGTCGCCCGTGGACGCGCTCGTCTGGCCCGCCGGGGCGCGACGGCTCGTCGTGGTCGCTCCCGCGGGGGAGTTCGGGACGCCGCGCGCCCGGACGGACGCGGAGCAGCGCGCGCGCCTCGCGCTCCTGGGCCGTCGTGCGGGGGAGGCGGCGGTCGCGGCCGGGATCGAGCACGTCGTCGCCGTGTCGTCGGCCGCGGTGCACGGCGCGTCGCCCGAGCGGGGCGTGATCGACGACGACGACCCCGTGGCCGCCGACGACGGGCCCGGCTTCGCGGGCGACCTCGTCGCGTTCGAGGACGCGCTGCGCGACGCGCTCGACGGGGTGCCGCTCGCGCTCGTGCGGCCGGCGGTCGTCGTCGGGCCGGGCGTGGACACCGTGCTCACGCGGCACTTCGAGGCCCCGCGCCTGCTCACGGTGCGCGGCGGCGGCCGCACGTGGCAGCTCGTGCACGTCGACGACGTGGTGGGCGCGGTGCGCGTCGCGCTGGACCAGGGTCTCGTCGGCGGACTGACGGCCGGGCCGGTGCGCGACGGCGAGCCCGACGCGCTCGACTCGGAGACGGTGGCCGCGGCGGCCGGGATGCGCACGGTCCAGCTCCCGCCCGCGACGGCGTTCGGCACCGCCGAGCGGCTGCACCGGGTCGGTGCGCTCCCGTCCCCGGCGAACGACCTCGCGTTCGTCGTGCACCCGTGGTCGGTCTCGGCGCGGCGCCTGCACGACGCCGGGTGGCGCCCGGAGTGGTCGGGCGCCGCGGCGCTCGAGGTGCTCCTGGCCGAGGTGCGCGGCCGCACGGGTGTCGGGGGCCGCCGGTTCGGCGGCCGGGACGCCGCGGCGCTCGGCGCGGCCGGGGCGGCCGTCGCGGTCCTGGGCACGGCCGCCGTCTGGCGGCAGGCCCGCTCGCGCCGCCCGTAGGGGCGGCTCCCGGGCGGTGTCCCCGCCGTCGGCAGGGAGATCCCAGCAACCTCGGGGATGATGTCCCGGTGAGCGACGCCCCCTCCTTCGACGCCCTCCTCACCGAGGACGAGCACGACCCGCCGCCCGTGACCCGGCGGTCGCTGACGTTCGGCATCTCCCTGCTCGCGACGACGCTGCTCGTCGCGGGCCTCGCGATCCTGCCCGCGCCGTACGCGGTGCGGTCGCCGGGCCCGACGGAGGACACGCTCGGCCAGCAGGACGGCACGCCCCTCATCTCGATCACGGGCGCCGAGACGTACGACTCGACGGGCGAGCTGCTCCTGACGACCGTGTCCGTCGCCGGCGGCCCGGGCTACCCGGTGAACCTCGGCCAGGTGGTGCAGGGCTGGTTCGACCGGTCGCGCAGCGTGCGCCCGGTCGAGGAGGTCTTCCCGACGGGCCGCACCAAGGAGGAGACCGAGCAGCAGGGCCAGGCCGAGATGATCAGCTCGCAGGAGAACGCGACGGTCGCCGCCCTCACCGAGCTGGGGTACGACGTGCCCGCGACGCTCACGGTCGAGGGGACGGTGCCGGACAGCGGGTCCGACGGCGTCGTCGAGCCGGGCGACGTCATCGTCGCGCTCGACGGCGCGCCCGTGCGGACGTACCAGGACCTCATCGACGGGCTGGCCGCGGTCGACCCGGGCGACGACGTGACGCTGCGCGTGCAGCGCGACGGCGCGGAGACGGACCTCACGGTCGCGACGACCGACGGCGGCGACACCGCGCTGCTCGGTGTGTTCATCGACCCCGCGTTCGACTTCCCCGTCGACGTCGAGATCCAGATCGAGGACATCGGCGGCCCGAGCGCGGGCACGATGTTCGCGCTCGGGATCGTCGACCAGCTCACGCCCGAGGACGAGGCGAACGGCGTCGTCATCGCGGGCACGGGCACCATGAGCGTCGAGGGCGACGTGGGGCCGATCGGCGGCATCCAGCAGAAGCTCTACGGCGCGCTGCGCGACGGCGCGACGTGGTTCCTCGCCCCGCAGGCCAACTGCCCCGAGGTCGTGGGGAACGTGCCCGACGGCCTGCACGTGGCGGCGGTCTCCACGCTCGCCGACGCGCGCGCGGCGATGGAGGCCATCGGCGCGGGCGAGGGCGACTCGCTGCCCACGTGCGAGGCGCGCGGCTGACGACGCCGCGCGCCGTCAGTCCTCGAGCGTCGCGCGCAGCGCCTCGACCAGCCCCGGCACGAGGTCCGGTCCGCCCGCGACGTCCGTCGCCGAGTCGTGGGCGCGCGAGCGGACGGCGCACCACGTGGTGCCGTCGCGCAGCACGCCGACGGCGAGGCGCACGTCCTGCCGGTCAGGGTGGTTCGTGAGGTAGTCGAGCGCGGCGTCCGGGTCGTCGGGGACGCCCTCCTCGGCGGCCGGCGGCAGCACGATCCGCTCGACGACGAGCGCGGCGCCGTCGACCGTCGCCGGCCACGCGACGCGGGCGAGCCCGTCCTCGAGGTCGCCGTCCACGGCGAAGCCCTCCTGCTCGATCGACAGCAGGTGGTGCGGGTCCGCCTCGGCCGCGGCCACGACGTCGGGCGGGAGCCGGTCGGCGAGCGTCGGGTCGGCGCCGAGGGCGCCCGCGGTCCCGACGAGCGCGAACAGCCGGGGCGGGACGTCCCAGCCCGCGTCGGCCGCGTGCGACTCGATCTCGTGCACCGCGAGCGCGAGGGCGTGCTGCGGGGTGGGGCCGCCGGGCGCGACCGGGTCGGGACCGGCGTCGGGTCCGGGCGCGGGGGTGGTGGCGTCGGGACCGGGGGCGGCGTCGTCAGGCTGGGGCATGACCCCATCGTCCCTCATCGGCGCCGCCCCGCGCCGCCGCGGGCCGGGTGCCGGCCGTCCCCCACGAGGCGCCGGACCGTGGGAACCTTGGGGGAGGACCGGGCGTTGACCCCGGTGCACGCCCGAGCCACGACCGAAGAGGTATACCCACCGTGTCATTCGCCGCAGCGCCCCGCCGGCCGTCCTCCGGGGGGCGGCCCGCCCGGCGCCGGAGCCCGATCGGGATCGCGATCGCCGTCGTCGGCGCCCTCGTCGTCCTCCTGCTCCTGCTCGCCCAGTTCTGGACCGAGGTGCTGTGGTTCCAGCAGCTCGACTTCGCGAACGTCCTGTGGACCCAGTGGGGCACGCGCATCGCGCTGTTCGTCGCGGGCTTCCTCGTCATGGGCGGGCTCGTCTTCCTGTCGTTCTCGCTCGCGTACCGGTCGCGGCCCATCTACGCGCCGTCCACCCCCGAGCAGGCGACCCTCGACCAGTACCGCGAGGCGATCGAGCCGCTGCGCAAGGTCGTCATGATCGTGGCCCCGGCGCTCGTCGGCTTCTTCGCCGGCGCGGCGGCGTCCTCGCAGTGGCAGACGGTCCTCCTCGCGCTGAACTCGGTCCCGTTCGGCACGACGGACCCGCAGTGGGGCATCGACCTGTCCTTCTACGTCTTCACGCTGCCCGCCCTCCGGTTCGTCGTGAGCTTCCTCATGGCGGTCGTCATCATCGCGGGCATCGCCGCGGTCGCGACGCACTACCTCTACGGCGGCCTGCGGATCGGCGGCGGCTCCGACGCGGGCCCGCGCACGACGACCGCCGCGCGTGTCCAGCTCTCGGTGATCGCGGCGCTGCTGCTCGTCCTCATCGGCGCGAACTACTGGCTCGACCGGTACTCGATCCTCACGTCGGGCGGCGCGAAGTTCGACGGCGCGTCGTACGCGGACGTGCACGCGGTGATCCCGTCCAAGGCGATCCTCACGGTCGTCGCGCTCTTCGTCGCGGCCCTGTTCGTGGTGACCGCGGTGCGCGGCAACTGGCGCCTGCCCGCCATCGGGGTGGGCCTCATGGTGGTCTCCGCCATCGCGATCGGCGGGATCTACCCGGCCGTCGTCCAGCGCTTCCAGGTCACGCCGAACGCGCAGGACTTCGAGGAGGAGTACATCCAGCGCAACATCGACGCGACGAAGGCTGCCTACGGCATCGACAACGTCGAGACCGAGCAGTACAACGCCAAGACCGAGGCCGAGGCCGGCGCGCTGCGCGAGGACGCGGACACGACGGCGTCGATCCGCCTCCTGGACCCGGAGATCGTCAGCCCGTCGTTCAGCCAGCTCCAGCAGAACAAGCAGTACTACCAGTTCTCGAGCTCGCTGTCGGTGGACCGCTACACGATCGACGACGAGAGCCGCGACACCGTCATCGCCGTGCGCGAGCTCAACCAGGACGGACTCGGCGCCGACCAGCGCAACTGGGTCAACGACCACACCGTCTACACGCACGGCTTCGGCGTCGTGGCGGCGTACGGCAACCAGATCGGCCCCGACGGCCGCCCGGCGTTCTACGAGGGCTCGATCCCGTCGACGGGTGCGTTCACGGACGCCGGCGGCTACGAGCCGCGCATCTACTTCTCGCCCGAGGCGCCCGAGTACTCGATCGTCGGCGCGCCCGAGGGTCGTGAGCCGTGGGAGCTCGACTACCCCGTGGACGACGCGGGCGGCCAGGTCAACAACACGTTCCCCACGGACGAGGTCGCGGCCGGGCCGAGCGTCGGGTCGTTCGTCAACAAGGTGCTCTACGCCCTGAAGTTCGGGTCCGAGCAGATCCTGTTCTCCGACCGCGTGACGGACGAGTCGCAGATCCTCTACGACCGCAGCCCGCGCGACCGCGTCGCGAAGGTCGCGCCGTACCTCACGCTCGACGGGCGCGTGTACCCGGCGGTCGTCGACGGTCGCGTGAAGTGGATCGTGGACGGCTACACGACGTCGAACGCCTACCCGTACTCCACGTCCGAGTCGCTCGAGGACTCGACGCGCGACTCGCTCGTCGCGGCCAACTCGGTCGAGGCGCTCGCCCCGCAGCAGGTGAACTACATCCGCAACTCGGTCAAGGCGACGGTCGACGCGTACGACGGCTCCGTCGACCTCTACGCGTGGGACACGGAGGACCCGGTCCTCCAGGCGTGGTCGAACGTCTTCCCGAGCTCCGTGCAGCCGCTGTCCGAGATCTCGGGCGACCTCATGAGCCACCTGCGCTACCCCGAGGACCTGTTCAAGGTGCAGCGCACGCTCCTCGCGAGCTACCACGTGGACGACGCGAACGAGTTCTTCTCGGGCCAGGACTTCTGGCGCAGCCCGGAGGACCCGACGGCGAGCGGGAACAACAAGCCGCTCCAGCCGCCGTACTACCTCACGCTGCAGATGCCGAGCCAGGAGGCGCCGACCTTCTCGCTCATGTCGACGTACATCCCGGGCGGTGGCTCGGACCGCAACATCCTCACCGGCTTCCTCGCGGTGGACGCGGAACCGGGCAGCGAGGCCGGCGTGCGGTCGGAGGACTACGGCACGCTGCGGCTCCTCGAGCTGCCGCGCAACGCGACGGTGCCCGGACCGGGCCAGGTGCAGAACAACTTCAACACCGACCCCACGGCGGCCGACGGCCTGCTGGCGCTGCGCCGCGGTGACTCGACGGTCATCAACGGCAACCTGCTGACGCTGCCGGTCGGTGGCGGCCTGCTCTACGTCCAGCCGGTGTACGTGCAGTCGACCGAGGGCACGCGGTTCCCGCTGCTGCGCAAGGTGCTCGTCTCCTTCGGTGACGAGATCGGCTTCGCCGACACGCTCGACGAGGCGCTGGACCAGGTGTTCGGCGGCGACTCCGGCGCGAACGCCGGTGACGCGGACGGCGGCGTCGAGACCGAGGTCCCGGACCAGCCGGCCGACGGCGAGTCGCCGGACGCGGGCACGACCGACCCGGGCACGACCGACCCCGGCACCGAGCCCCCGGCGACCGAGGAGCCGGCCCCGCCGGCCGACGGCGGCACGGTCGACGGCGGCGCGCGCGCCGAGCTCGACCAGGCGCTGCGCCAGGCGCAGCAGGCCATCGAGGACGGCCAGGCGGCGCTCGCCGAGGGCGACTTCGCGGCCTACGGCGAGGCGCAGGACCGCTTGCAGCAGGCGCTCGAGTCGGCCCTCGCGGCCGAGCAGGCGCTCGACACCGAGTCGTCGGCGGGCTGACGCACCGGTCGCGCGAGCGACGCAGCGCCACGGACGGGCGGGGACACCAGCGGGTGTCCCCGCCCGTCCGTCGTCTGCGGCCGTCCGGGACGGAGTTGTCATTTCTCGCCCCGGGCGGGAGGATCGCTCCTCGTGACTTCTGCAACGGTTTGCAGCAACGCTTTCAGCGCGGCGAGCGACGAGACCACGACCGTGCCGGCGGTGCGGCTGCACCACACCTCCGGCGCCGAGCTCGTGGTCACGCTGCGTGGCGCCGCCGTCCTCGCGTGGCGCGCCCCCTGGCGCGGCGCCGACGGCGTCAAGCGCGTCGAGGACCTCGTCGACGGGTACGCCGACGAGGCGGAGGTCGCCGCGCACGACGCCGCGCGGTCGGCGCTCATGGCGCCGTTCGTCAACCGCCTCGCGGGCGGGGAGTACGTGTTCGACGGCGTCCGGCACCACGTGCCCCCGGTGCTCCCCTGGGAGCCGCTCACCATGCACGGGTTCGCGCGCACGCTCGACTGGACGGTCGTCGAGGACGCGGGGGAGGGCGGGGTCGCCGCGCGCGACACGGCGGCCGCCGACGGGGCGGAGCGGGAGTCCGTGACGCTCCGGACGGTCGTCCACGCCGACGCGCACGCGGGCTACCCGTTCGCGCTCGTGCTGGAGGTCCGGTACGTCCTCGGCGCCGGCTCCCTCGACGTCACGCTGTGCGCCCGCAACGTCGGGACGACGGCGGCCCCCGTCTCGCTCGGCTGGCACCCCTACCTCCGGGTCCCCGGGCACGGCACGGTCGACGCGTTGGAGCTCACGGTGCCGGCCCGTCGCGCCGTCGTGACCGACGGCGGGATGCTCCCGCTCGCGGGGGAGGCCGCGTTCGGGGCGATCGACGGCGTCGGTCCGCTCCCGCTCGCGGGCACGAGCCTCGACCACGCGTTCGCCGACCTCCGGGCCGACGCCGACGGCCGCGCGCGCACGGTCGTGCGCGACCCCGCCACGGGGCAGGGGCTCGCCGTCTGGCAGGAGCGTGGCCTCGTGCACGTCTACACGGGCGACGGTCTGGCGCGGCGGGGCCGCGCCGCCATCGCGGTCGAGCCGGTGGAGACCCTGACCGACGCGTTCAACCGTCCCGACTGCGCCGCCGACGTGCGGCTCGAGCCGGGGGCTGTCCGCGAGTTCGGCTTCGGGGTCGAGGTCCTGGCGTGACCCACGTCTCGTCCACCCGATTTGGCCTGGTCCGGAACCTCACGTAGAGTAGTGATCACCGACGCGGGGTGGAGCAGCTCGGTAGCTCGCTGGGCTCATAACCCAGAGGTCGCAGGTTCAAATCCTGCCCCCGCTACTCCTGAGAGGCCCTCGGTCAGCAGAAATGCTGACCGAGGGCCTCTCGCTTTGTCCCGTGCGCGGCGGGTGTCCTCGTGCTGTGACGCGCCCCACCCGGCCGAGGCGCGGGCGGGGGAAGCCCGGCCCACGGCCCGGCGTTATCGTCAGTGGCCGGCGCCCACCACTCCCGCGGGCGCCCGACACCCGGAAGGTCACCATGCGCCGTCTGCGTCCCCGTCCCGCCGTCCTAACCGCCGTCACGGCGGTCGCCGCGCTCACGCTGGCGGCCTGTTCGTCGGGTGCCGACGACGGCGGCGACGCCGCGAGCCCGAGCGAGAGCGCGTCGGGCGACGCGCAGTGCGAGCCCGGTGCGCTCCCGACGCTCACCGACGGCGTGCTGACCGTCGGTGCGGGCGAGCCGTACTCCCCGTGGTACGTGGGGGAGCAGGACTCGGGCGAGGGCTTCGAGTCGGCTCTGATCTACGCCGTCGCGGACCGCCTGGGCTACGCGGCGGACGACGTGGTGTGGGAGACGGTGACGTTCGAGCAGATCATCAGCCCGGCCGTGAAGCCGTTCGACGTGGCGGCGTACCAGACGTCGATCACGGACGAGCGCAAGCAGGCCGTCGACTTCTCGAGCCCGTACCTCACGACGCGCCAGGGCGTCATCGTCATGGAGGACGGCCCGTACGCGGGCGCGACGACGCTGGCCGAGCTCGACGGCGCGCGCATCGGGGTCACCGCCGCCCAGACCAGCCTCACGCTCGCGGAGGCCGCGTGGGGCGAGGACGCCGACATCTCGCCGTACAGCGCTGCGGGCGACGGCATGCAGGCGCTGCAGTCCGGAACGATCGACGCGATGGTCATGGACGTCGACCAGGGGGTCGCCGCCTCGACCGAGTACTTCCCGGACTCCGTCGTCATCGGCACCCTGCCGGACGAGGGCGTCGTCGAGCAGTACGGCCTCGTGCTGGACCTCGGCTCGGAGCTCACGGACTGCGTGTCGCAGGCCGTCGACGACCTGGAGGCGGACGGCACGCTCGCCGAGCTGCGCACGACGTGGCTCAAGTCGGACGACATCCCCGTCATCCAGTGACCCGGCCATGACCGTGCCCGACGACGCGCGCCCGCCCGGAGGCGTCGGGTCGCCCGACGCCGTTCCGGCCGCCGCGTGGTCGCCGTCGCCGCTCGCGCTCGACCGGGCTGCGTTCCGGCGTGCGCAGCGGCGGCGCTCGCTCCTGGTCGCGCTCGTGAGCACGGTGCTCGTCGTCGCGGCGGTCGTGCTCGTCGTCGTGAACGCACCGGGCTGGGAGCGCGCGCGGACCGCGTTCTTCGATCCGGCGATGGCGTGGGAGTCGCTGCCCGCGATCCTCGAGGGCCTGTGGCTCAACCTGCGCGTGTGGGTCGTCGCGGGCGTCGTCGGCACGGTGCTCGGGCTCGGCCTCGCGGTCGCGCGCACGAGCCGTATCCCGGCGCTGTTCCCGCTGCGCGCGTTCGCGACGGTGTACGTCGACCTGTTCCGCGGCGTGCCGCTCCTGCTCGTGCTGCTGCTCGTCGGGTTCGGGCTGCCGGCGTTGCGGCTGGAGTGGCTGCCGACGTCGGGCGCGTTCCTCGGCGCGCTCGCGATCGTCCTCACGTACACCGCGTACCTCGCGGAGGTGTTCCGCGCGGGCATCGAGTCGGTGCACCCGTCGCAGGTCGCGGCGGCGCGCTCGCTCGGCCTCACGCGCGCGCAGACGACGCGGCGCGTCGTGCTGCCGCAGGCGGTGCGCAACGTCACCGCGCCGCTCGCGAACAACCTCGTCTCGCTGCAGAAGGACTCGGGCCTCATCTCCGTCCTCGGCGCCGTCGACGCGATCCGCGCCGCGCAGATCGCGACGACGGGCAGCTACAACTTCACGCCCTACGTCGTCGCGGGGATCCTGTTCTTCCTCGTGTCGTTCCCGCTGACGCGCGCGGTCGACGCGTACCAGGCGCGCCGCGGCTGGGGCCGGTCGCTCGCGACGGTGAGCGGAGCGGGGGACATCCGATGAGCGCGTCCGCGACGTCCGGCGCGATCCCCCAGGACGCGCGTCACCTGCTGTCCCTGCGGGGCGTGCGCAAGACGTACCCGGCTGCGGGCGCCCCGGGCGGGCGGCGGGTCGTGCTCGACGGCATCGACCTCGACGTCGACGCCCACCGGTGCGTCGTGCTCGTCGGGTCGTCCGGCTCGGGCAAGTCGACGCTGCTGCGCGTCGTCAACCTGCTCGACGAGGTCGACGACGGCCAGATCCTGCTCGACGGCGAGGACGTCGCCGACCCGCGCCTCGACGCGAACCGCGTGCGGGCGCGCATGGGCATGGTCTTCCAGGCGTACAACCTCTTCCCGCACCTCACGGTGCTCGACAACGTGACCCTCGCACCCCGGCTCGTGCACCGGCGCTCGCGCGACGAGGCCGAGGCGGCAGCGGTCGAGATGCTGGGTCGCGTCGGGCTCGGGCACAAGGTGACGTCCTATCCCGACCAGCTTTCGGGCGGCGAGCAGCAGCGGGCGGCGATCGCGCGCGCCCTCGTCAACGGCCCCGAGCTGCTCCTGCTCGACGAGGTGACGTCCGCGCTCGACCCCGAGCTCGTGGGCGAGGTGCTCGACCTGCTCGCCGAGCTGCGCGCGGAGGGCCGCACGATGCTCGTCGCGACGCACGAGATGGGGTTCGCGCGCCGCGTCGCCGACGAGGTCTGCTTCCTCCACGAGGGTCGCGTCCACGAGCGCGGCACGCCCGAGCAGGTGCTCGGCGACCCGCAGCGCGAGCGGACCCGCGCGTTCCTGCGCCGTCTGCACGTCTGACCGCGCCCTCGGGACCGCGCCGAGCAACGCCCGACCCGGCCCGGACCCCGGTCAGCCTCGCAGCACGAGCACGACCGTGGCAGCGACCGACGCGCAGGCGACGAGGACGTACGGCCACGTCCACGTGCGCTGCCCGGCGACACGCAGCACCACGGCCACCGCGAGCGCGGCCAGGGCGAGCACGGGACCGTCGACGAGCGGGGCCAGGTCGACCGAGACGCGCAGGGTCTCCAGGAGCTGTGGCGGCAGGGGGACGAACGGTTGGCTCTGGCGGGCCGCGCCGTCGGGGACGAGCCACAGCGTGCGCAGGACCGCCAGGACCGCGAGGACGCGCGGAAGAGCCCGCAGGAGCGCGCCGCCGACCCGGGAACGGTCCTGGGACGACGACGCGGCAGGTCGGGCGGGCCGTGCGGACCGCGTGGCCGACGCCGAGGCCGCCTCCTGGTGCGGCGCCGTCGCGGCCGCGGACGGGCCGACGGCGCGCGGGGCCGGGGTGCTCGTGACCGCCGCACCGACGATCCGTGGCCGGGCGGACCCCGGACGCGCGGAGGGCGACGACGGCGTCGGGCCGAGGTGCTGGACGGGGCTCCGGCGCGGCGGGACCGACGGCGGGACCGGCCGGCCGACCTGCGTGGCGACGAGGTCGGGGGAGTCCATGACGCGGGTCCGTCCGACCGCAGCCGCAGCCGCAGCCGGAGCCGGCTCCGGCCGGGGTCGCGCCGACGGACCGCGGCCCAGCGTGGAGACCCGCTGCACGGGCACCGGCCAGGGACGCGGGTCCGGGGAGCCGGACGCCGGCACCGGGACGGGGCCGTCGGTCCGCGACCGCGAGCCCCGGGCCACGGGCTCGGCGCCGGAGCCCGGCACGGGGAGCATCGGGTGCGTCGGGCGACGGTACTCGCGCCACCCGCGCAGGGTGTCGGCGTGGCCCGCGGGCGGTGCCGCGGCCTGCCACCGCATCGCCTGCCAGAGCCAGTCCTTGAGCTCCGCCGGGGTCCGGCCGTCGGCCACGTGCGCGCCGATGCTCGCGACGTGGTCCGCGATGACCTCGGCGGCCGCGCCGTCGAACCCGTCGCCGTGCACCTCGGCCAGCACGCTCATCAGCGTCGCGTCGTAGACCAGGGCGTGCCACGGCTCCCGGACGCGGGCCGCGCCGGCCGCCCTGCCGACCGGCGAGACCTCCGTCGCCCGCTCGGCCCGGACGGGTGCGCCGGTGGCGGCGGCCAGCCCGGCGACGGGGCCCAGCGCGCGCTCGGCCGCGGTGGCGCCGTCGGCCACGATCCGTGACGTGAGGAGCAGGGTGTCGTCGGGGGAATCCCCGGCGAGCCGGGCGCGCAGCACCGCGACGACGCTCTCGAGCGCGGGGCGGTGGTTCGGCTGGTAGCGGGTCGCCGACAGGATGAGGTCCTGCAGGTGGGGGTCGATCTCGGGCAGCTCGGCCGGGGACGGGGCCGGTTCCGTCCCGGCCGGCACCCCGACCAGGTCGTCCGGGACCTCCCGCACGAGGTCGGCGGCCTCGAGGTCGCGGCCGAGGAAGTTGAGGTCCGCCGGCACGACCCCCGTGGTGGCGAAGATCAGGAGCAGGCCGAGCGCGTACACGTCCGAGCGGGGGTGCACGCGGCGGGCGAACAGCTCCGGCGCCATGTACGCGAGCGTCCCGACGGGTTGGGTGGACGTCGCCGTGTCGAACAGCTTGGCGATGCCAAGGTCGATGAGGACCGCCCGGTCGCCGTCGACCATGATGTTGGCGGGCTTCAGGTCGCGGTGCACGCAGTGCTGCTCCTGCAGCACGAGCAGGGCCTCCGCGACGTGCGAGGCCAGCCGCAGCGCCTGGCGTCCGTCCAGCGGGCCCGACGCGCGGACCTGCTCGCGCAGCGTGGTGCCGGGGACCAGCTCCATGGCGAACCACGGCTGGTCGTCGTCCAGGCCCGAGCGCACGAACGCGGGGAAGCCGCGCCCGCCCACGGCCTCCAGCAGCCTCGCCTCCTGCGCGAAGCGCTCGCGGGAACCCTCTTGGAGACCCGTGAGCACCTTCACGGCGACCTCCGCGCCGTCCGCGTCCGTCGCGCGGTAGACGTGCGCGAACCCGCCGTGCCCGAGCACGTCGCCGAGGGTGAACGGGCCCTTGCGGTCACCGCTCGCCGGCACCTGGCGGACGGGCCGGCGGGGCAGCGGCGCGGGGCCCGGCCCGGCGTCCGGATCGGCGGCAGGTCGGACGGGGACGTCGGTCGCCACCGCGAGGGCGGGCTGCTCGGGGCCGGGCATGGGCGCAACGTTACAAGCGCGCCGCTCCGGGACGGAGCAGACAACTCCGACGGCCCGGGCCGCGAGCGGCGCGTCGACCTGGGAGGCTGGACGTCATGGTCAACCGTCTCGCCGCCGCCGTGAGCCCGTACCTGCGCCAGCACGCCGGCAACCCGGTCGACTGGTACCCGTGGGGCGCCGAGGCGTTCGCGGAGGCGCGCCGCCGGGACGTGCCGGTCATGGTCTCGGTCGGGTACGCCACGTGCCACTGGTGCCACGTCATGGCGCGCGAGAGCTTCTCGGACCCGGACATCGGTGCGCTCCTCGCGCGCGGGTTCGTCGCGGTGAAGGTCGACCGCGAGGAGCACCCCGACGTCGACGCGAGCCTCCTCGCCGCGGCGAGCGCGTTCACCCCGGACCTGGGGTGGCCGCTCACGGTGTTCACCACGCCCGACGGCGCCCCGTTCTACGCGGGCACGTACTGGCCGCCCGTCCCCGTCGCCGGGCGACCCGCGTTCCGGGACGTGCTCGACGCCGTCGCGCAGGCCTGGGAGCAGCGGCGCGACCAGGCGGTCGAGACGGGGGACGCGATCCGCGCGGCGCTGCGCGACGCGGCGGCGGGCCGGAGGACGGGCGTGCCGCGCGCGGCCGCGACGGCGGTCGACGGCTCGGGGGCGTCCGCCGGCGCGGACGCCGGGCCGGTCGCGGACCTGGCCGAGCACGCCCGCCGGGTCGTCGAGCGGCTGGAGGCGGCGGAGGACCGCGTGCACGGCGGCTTCGGGGGCGCCCCCAAGTTCCCCGTCGCCCCGACGCTCGAGCTCCTGCTCGACGTCGCGGCGTCGTCCGTCGTCGACCCGGAGGTCGCGCGGCGCGCGCTCGTCCTGGCGGGGCGCACGGTCGACGCGATGGCGGCGAGCCCGCTGCGCGACGTCGACGGCGGCTTCTTCCGGTACGCGACCCGGCCGGACTGGTCGGAGCCGCACTACGAGCGGATGCTCTACGACAACGCGCAGCTGCTCTCGGCCGCGACGACGCTCGCGGTGCTGCGCCGGACCGGGCCCGTGGACGGACCGCTGCGCACTCCCGCCGAGGCGCCCGGCACGCCCGACCCGGGCGAGGCCACGGCGGAGGTGGCGGGCGACGTCGGGCGCTTCCTCCTGCGCGTGCTGCGCCTGGCCGACGGCGCCTTCGCGAGCGCGCAGGACTCGGAGTCCGTCGTCGACGGCGAGCGCGTCGAGGGCGGGTACTACCTGCTCCCGCCGGGCGAGCGCGCGCACCACGAGCCGCCCCCGCTCGACACGAAGGTGCTCACCGGGTGGAACGGGCTCGCGATCGAGGCGCTCGCCCGCGCCGGGCACCACCTCGGCCTGCCCGACCTCACGGACGCCGCGCGCGCGGCCGCCGACCGGCTGCTCGCGACCCACGTCCGGGCCGACGGGTCGCTCGTGCGCGCGTCGGAGGGCGGCGTCGCCTCGGACGCCGTCGCGACGCTGGAGGACCACGGCGCGCTCGCGACGGCGCTCCTCGTGCTCGGGGGCCTGACCGGGGAGGCGCGGTACGTGCGCGAGGGCCTGCGCCTCGTCGACGCGACGGTCGGCCCGGACGGCGACCTCACGCCCCCGCAGGGCACGGACCCGGTGCTCACCGACCTGGGGCTGGCCGCCGGTGCGGCGGCCGACCCGTCGGAGGGCGCGGTGCCCTCGGGCACGACGGCGGCCGCCCGGGCCGCTCTGCTCGCCCACCTCGCGACGGGCGAGCCGCGGTACCGGGACGCGGCGCTCGCGCACGCCGCCGCGGCCGCCGCGGCGAGCGAGCACCCGCTCGGCGCGGCGGGGGTGCTGCGCGTCGCCGTCGGGCTCGCGGAGCCGCCCCACCAGCTCGTGGTCGTCGCCGACGCCGACCGGCGCGAGGGGTTCCTCGCCGCCGCGCGCGACTGGTACCACCCGGGCGCGCTGCTGCTCGCCGCGACGCCCGACGCCGCCGCGACCCTCGCCGCCGACGGCGTCGCCCTGCTCGCCGACCGCGGGCCGGGCGCCTACCTCTGCGCGGACTTCGTGTGCCGGCTCCCGGTGCACGACCCCGCGGCGCTGCGGGACCAGCTCGGCGCCCGGACTCGCTGAGACCGGGGGTGCAGCGCACTCCCCGCGGTCGCATGATGGAAGGACGGTGCGGCACGAGGAGGAGCCATGAGGGCATCGGTCGGGGACAGGATCGTGACCGCCTCGGGCGTCGTCGGCGGGGCGGTGCGCGACGGGGTCGTGGTCGAGCTGCGGCACGAGGACGGCTCGCCGCCGTACCTCGTCGAGTGGGCCGACACGGGCGAGCGGACCCTCGTCTACCCGGGGTCGGACAGCTACGTCGAGCACGTCCCGGGAGCGGAGACGGGCGACGGCACGGACACCACGAAGGTGTGGCGCGTGCAGGTGAGCGTCGTCGAGTCGGAGGGCCGGACGACGGCGGAGGCGGTCCTCGTCGCGGAGACGCCGGAGCACGTGCGGACCGTCGGGCGGGCGCGGCGCGACCCGCACGACCGCGACGTCCCGCTCATCGGCGACGAGATCGCCGTCGGGCGGGCGCTGCGCCGGCTCGCGGACCGGCTGCTGGACGACGCCGAGTCGGACATCGCGTCGTCGACGGGCGCCCCGGCGCACGTGCACCAGTGACGCGCCCGGGGGAGGGCGCGGCGCCCGGTGCCGCGGACGCCGCCGTGCGAGCGCGCGTGCACGGGCGCGTGCAGGGCGTCGGCTTCCGCTGGGCGACGCGCGAGCGGCTCGCCAGGCTCGGCCTCGACGGCACCGCGACCAACCGGCCCGACGGCACCGTCGAGGTCGTCGCGTCCGGGGCGCCGGACGCCGTCGACCGCCTCGTCGCCTGGCTGCGCGACGGCCCCACGCCGGGCGACGTCACGCACGTCGACGTCGAGCGGGCGCACGCCTCCTGAGGACGCGCCCCGGCGCTCCCGGGGTCCCCGGCGCGACCGGCGGCGGGCTCAGCCGTCCGCGCGTGCCAGCACGGACTCCCAGTGCCAGGGCTCGGGCACGCGCCCGTCGGGCTCGGCGAAGTCGGGGTGCGTCCAGCCGTAGGTCTCGGCGTGCTGCTTGAGCCACTCGTACTGCGGGGTGCCGAACGCCTGGACGCCGCCGCCCAGGTCGACGGCGAACCCCAGCCCGTGGTTCGAGCACCCGGGCGGCGCCGCGATGGGCGACGACGGGTCGTACAGGCCCTGCTGCTCCTCGAACGTCCGGTAGGAGGAGTTGACCGTCAGGTGCACGCCGAACCGCTCGACGTACGCGGCGTCGAGGGCGACGAGCCCGTCCAGCACGTCGGCGCGCACACGGTCGGTGGGGGACCACGGGATCGGCGCGAGGGCGGAGTCGGGCACGCGGCCGCTGTCGGGGTCCCACACCTGGTCCGGTGCCGGGCACGAGACGGCGTCCTGCGCGACCGACGTCTCCTCGGTCGACGCGCTCACGACCCCGAGGCCCGCGCCCAGGTCGAGCACCGCCTGCTCGAGCGTCGAGAGGTCGTCGCCCGCGAGCCCCGCGTCGGCGGCGGCGTCGGCCGCGGCCGCGGTGTCCAGCGCGTCGCGCAGCCGGGCGCGGACCGCCTCGTCGGCACCGAGCCCCTCCGTGGCGGCGTAGATCTTCTCGCCGAGCTCGCGGGCGGTCGCGAGGCTCGCGCGCGCCGCGGTCACCTCGTCGCGCGCGTGGTCGAGCATCGAGGCGTGCACGGCGTCCGAGGCCGACACGAGCGACCGGTCCGCCGCGTCCGTGCCCGTGGTCATCCGGTCGAGGAACGGCGCCGCGAGCAGGGCGCGGGCGTCGTCCACCTCGGTCGTCAGCGCGGTCCGCACCGCCGGGTCCGCGACCTTCCCGTCCGACGCCGCGAGCAGGTCCTCGGCGGTCGCGGCCCGGTCGGCCAGCGCGTCGTACTCGGTGTCCCGGTACCAGGCGAACGCGCCGCCGCCCCCGCCCAGCACGAGCACGAGCGCCACGACGGCCGCGATCCACGCAGCCCGGTGCCGACGCTGAGCGCGCGCGTGCCGACGCTCCCGGCCGCCCGGCGGGTGGTCCGCGGGGCCGGCGGGCGGGGCGGTGCTCGTGGCGGTCACACCGCCAGAACCTACGGCACGACGACGGCCCTCCCGGACGGATCCGGGGGTGCGCACGGACACGCTCACGGCTTGCTCACGAACCCCGACCGGTCCGTGCGTCGGCAGGCGCCGTCGTGCATCAGCCGGGGCGCGACGACCCTCCCCAGATGGTGTCCCCGACGCGCCGCCGGGGGCGGATCGGGGAGGGACCATGAAGCGGCTGGTGCTGTGCTGCGACGGCACGTGGAACTCGCCGGTGAACGCGAGCGTGTCGAACATCGAGAAGATCGCGCGCTCGGTCCGCACCGGGATCGGACCGGACGGCGTCCAGCAGATGGTGTTCTCCGTCGAGGGCGTCGGGGCGCAGGGCTACCTCGTCGACCGGCTCCTCGGCGGGGCGTTCGGCTACGGCCTGACGCGCAACGTCGTCGCGGGGTACCGCCACCTCGCGCTCAACTACGAGCCCGGCGACGAGATCTACGTGTTCGGGTTCAGCCGCGGGGCGTACACCGCGCGCAGCGTGGTCGGGATGGTCGCGACCGTCGGCCTGCTCACCCAGGACGCGCTCGCGCGCGACCACCTGTGCGAGGCAGAGGAGGTCTATCGCGACCGCGACCCCGCCCGCCGCGCCGACCGTGCCCGCACGTTCCGCGCCGCGTACTGCCACGACCACGTGCCGGTCGCGTTCCTCGGGGTGTTCGACACGGTCGGCGCGCTCGGCGTGCCGGGCCTGTCGCGCCGCCGGAGCCGGTTCCACGACCTGCGCCTGTCAACCGACGTGCGGTGCGCCCGCCAGGCGCTCGCCATCGACGACCGCCGCATCACCTTCGAGCCGTGCCTCTGGGACGTGCCCGTGGCCATGGCGCCCCGGGTCAAGCAGGTCTGGTTCCCCGGCGGGCACAGCGACGTCGGCGGCGGCGCGCGGGCGCGCGCCCTCTCGGACACCGCGCTGCTGTGGATGCTCGGCGAAGCCGTCGCGCGCGGTCTCGTCGTCGACGAGGAGCGGCTGCGCGCGTAGCTCCACCGGGACGACGAGCTCGTCTGCCGCGTCCGCCCCGGGCTGCTGTTCGGCGCGCTCAACCTCGTCAAGCGCCTGCACCACCGCCCGCGCTTCCGCGGCGCGCTGCGCGTCCTCGCGGGCGTGCCCACCCCGCCCGAGACCGTCGACGCCGTCTACCTCGCCGAGACGGCGGTGACGCTCAGCGCCGACCCCGCGTCGGTCTACGCGCGCCACGCGCGGAACCTCGGCTGGTGGCGCGACAGCGCGGGCCCGGACCTCGCGCGTCTCGTGGAGCCCGTGCCGGGCGCGGCCCAGGAGACCCGGCCGCTCGCGCTCGCCTGACCGCGGGCGCCGCGCCCGTGCCATGCTGGGCAGCGTGAGCGAGCAGACCCCCGACCGCGTCCCGGCCGAGCAGCTCGTCCCCGCCGACGCGCACGTCCTCGGGGACCCTGCCGCGCCTGTCACCATCGTCGAGTTCGGCGACCTCGAGTGCCCGTACTGCGCCGCCGCCGCCCCGGTGCTGCGGCAGGTCGTCGAGTCCTCCGGCGGCCGGGTGCGGCTCGTGTTCCGCCACTTCCCGCTGTTCGAGATCCACCCGCACGCGCTGTCGGCCGCGCTCGCCGTCGAGGCGGCCGCCGCGCAGGGCCGGTTCTGGGAGATGCAGGCTGCGCTGTTCGCGCACCAGGACCAGCTCGGCGAGGCCGGGCTCGCCGAGCGGGCCGAGGAGCTCGGGCTCGACGGCGCGTCGGTCGTCGGGGACGCGGCCCAGCAGTACGCCGCGCCGGTGCAGCGCGACTACGCCGACGCGCTCGCGGTCGGCGTGCAGGGCACGCCGACGCTCTTCGTCGAGGGCGTCCGCTACCGCGGGCGCGTCACCGCGGAGGGCTTGCGGGCCGCGATCACCGCCGCGGCGCGGCCGTAGGCGCTCGCGGGGCCGGGCGCCCGGGCGGCGCCCCCACTCACCCGTGCGGTGCCGTGCCGTGTGCTCCCACGCGCCGCCCGGTCACGTGGTCGCGGGCGGGTGCCAGGGGAGCGGCGGGAGCTCGGGCGGCGGACCGTCCGCGCCGGGCGAGCACAGGGGCCAGCGCTCGCCGAAGAGCCGGAGCGCCACGGACCCGAGCACGGCGGCGACGAGCGAGCCCGCGAGGATGCCGATCTTGGCCTGCTCGACGAGCGCCTCGTCGTCGAACGCCAGCTCGGCGATGAAGAGCGAGATGGTGAACCCGATGCCGGCGAGGATCGCCCCGCCGAGCAGGTGGGAGTACCGCACGCGCCCCGGCAGGTCGCCGAGGCCGAGGCGCAGGGCCAAGGTCGCGGCCCCGAAGATGCCGACGGCGTTGCCCACGACCAGCGCGACGGCGACGCCGATCGTCACGGGCGACGTGGCCGCCGCGCGCAGCGACTCGCCGTCGAGCTGCACGCCCGCGTTCGCGAGGCCGAAGACGGGCACGACGACGTACGCGCTCCACGGGTGCAGCACGCGCTGGAGGCGCTCGCTCGTGGGCACGGCCGCGCGCGCGGCGAGCTCGGTGAGGTGCTCGCGCTCCGCCGTCGTCTCCTGCGCGAGCCGCTTGGCGTACTTCGGCACGACGGCGACGTCCACGGGCCGCGACGAGCGCGACGGTACGAGCAGGCCCACGAGCACGCCCGCGAGCGTCGCGTGCACGCCCGACGCGTAGACCGCGCCCCACAGCGCGATCCCGGCGAGCGCGTACGGCGCGAGGCGCCAGACGCCGAGCCAGCGCAGCACGAGGATCACGACGACGAGCACGGCGGCGACGAGGAGGCCCGGGAGCCAGAGGTCGTCGGTGTAGAAGAGCGCCATGACGGTGATCGCGCCGATGTCGTCGACGACGGCGAGCGTGAGGAGGAAGAGCCGGAGCTGGTCGGGGCAGCGCGGCCCGAAGAGCGCGAGGATGCCGACGAGGAACGCGGTGTCCGTCGACATGACGATGCCCCAGCCGTGCTGCGCGGGGGACCCCACGTTGAACGCGAGGTAGATCAGCGCGGGCACGGCGAGGCCGCCCAGCGCGCCCAGCGCGGGGACGGCGACGGTGCGGCGGTTGCGGAGCTCGCCGCTCGTGACCTCGCGGTTGATCTCGAGGCCGATGACGAGGAAGAACACGGCCATCGCGGCGTCGTTGACCCAGTGGTGCAGGTCCATCTCGAACGTCCACGGCCCGACGCGCCAGCCCGCCTCCGTGGACCAGAGCGCGTCGTAGGCGCCGGACCACGCGGAGTTCGCCCACACGAGCGCGACGACCGTGGCGGCGAGGAGCAGGACGGCGCCGCCCGCCTCGGTCGCGAGGAACGAGCGCAGCGAGGGCGCCACGGGGCGGAGCTGGAAGCGTAGCGGCGGGCCCGGCCGGGCGGGGACGCGGACGACGGGGAGGGACGACGGCGGAGCGGGCTCGGTCACTGGGCCTCCGGGTGGGTCGGGACGGGGCGACGCCCCGGGCGTCGGACCTGCGCTGGGACAACTCTTCCGGGCGGCAGATCCTTCCGCAACAGTCCTCGTGGGGGCGCTCCGGGCACGGACCCCCGGGGACCTCGTCCATATCGTGGAAAAGTTCTTCCGAAACTCTTGTGGCGTCCGTCACGCGCTGCTAGCGTCGAGCGTGCCAACGGCGGGCCCGGGCCGAGCGACACGCTCGGTGGTCGACACGTTCGATCCGACACCGGCAGCTACCTACCAGGCGGACGTGACAACTCGCCTGCAGCGGCCCGCCGGCCGCCTCCTCCCGGCTCACCGACGAGCCCGGACGCCGGAGGCGGAGCACCCGGCGTCGCTGCCCGAACCGTGGAGACTCACCATGGACACTCTTGTCGTGGACACCGCACACCTGGACCGAGCCGTCGCCCTCGCGGTCGACAGCGTCGCGCACGCCGGAGGACCCTTCGGCGCCGTCCTCGTCACCGCCGACGGGCAGGTGTTCGAGGGCAACAACCGGGTCACGCAGGACAACGACCCGACCGCGCACGCCGAGGTCACCGCGATCCGGCGCGCCTGCGCCGCGCTCGGCACCTTCGACCTGACGGGCGCGACGCTCTACTCGAGCTGCGAGCCGTGCCCCATGTGCCTCGCGTCCGCCCTCTGGGCGCGCGTGCACGCCGTGCACTACGCCGCCGACCGGTACGACGCCGCGCGCGCCGGGTTCGACGACGCCGCCTTCTACGACTTCTTCGACGCCGACCCGGCCGACCGGGTCATGCAGGTCGTGCACGAGCGCACGGCCACCGCCACCGCGCCGTTCGACGCCTGGCGCGCCCTCGAGTCCCGGGTCGAGTACTGACCGGCCGCGCGGCCGGTCAGTACCTCAGGAAAGGGCACAAGGACGTGACTCTCCTCGGCATGCGGCGGGAGACCGCCGGGAACGACGACGCACGCGGCACCGGACCGGCCACCGGCCGGCTCGACCGCTTCTTCCGGATCACCGAGCGCGGCTCGACCACCGGGCGCGAGCTCCGCGGCGGGCTGGTGACCTTCTTCGCGATGGCGTACATCGTCATCCTCAACCCCCTCATCCTCGGCGGGACGAGCGCCGAGAACGCGCCCGTCGACGTCGCGGGCGGGTGGCTCCAGACGGCGCAGGTCGGCGCGATGACCGGCCTCGCCGCCGGAGGTCTGACCATCCTGTTCGGGCTCGTCGCGAACCTCCCGTTCGCGCTCGCGGCCGGGCTGGGCATCAACTCGTTCCTCGCCGTCGCCGTGATCGGCGACGTCACGTGGCCCGAGGCGATGGGGCTCGTGCTCGTCAACGGCCTGCTCATCGTGCTGCTCGCCGTGACGGGCGCCCGGTCGGCGATCTTCAACGCCGTCCCGCGCCAGCTCAAGGCGGCGATCACGGTCGGCATCGGTCTCTTCATCGCGTTCATCGGGTTCGTCGACGCCGGGTTCGTCACGCGCACCCCGGGCGGGCCGCCGGTCCAGCTCGGCGACGGCGGGTCGATCACCTCGGTCCCGACGCTCGTGTTCGTCGTCGGGCTGCTCACCATGGGCGTCCTCGTGGCGCGCAAGGTCAAGGGCGGGCTGCTCATCGGGCTCGTCGCGACGACCGTCGTCGCGATCGTCGCCGAGTCCGTGCTGCACCTCGGCCCGGCGTCGGAGACGAACCCCGGCGGCTGGCACCTCACCGTGCCCGCCCTGCCGAGCTCGCTCGTCTCGGTGCCCGACCTCAGCCTGTTCGGGCAGCTCTCGTTCGGCGCGTTCGACCGGATCGGGGCGCTCGCGGCGACGATGCTCGTGTTCACGCTGTTCTTCACGAACTTCTTCGACGCGATGGGCACGATGACGGGGCTCGCCAAGCAGGGCGGCCTCGCCGACGCGGACGGCAACTTCCCGCGCATCAAGTCGGCGCTCGTCGTCGAGGGCGTGGGGGCGGTCGTGGGCGGCGCGACGTCGTCGTCGTCGAACACGGTGTTCGTCGACTCGGCGGCGGGCGTGGGCGAGGGGGCGCGGACGGGCCTCGCCTCGGTCGTCACGGGCGGGCTCTTCCTCGTCGCGATGTTCCTCACGCCGCTCACGGCGGTGGTGCCGATCGAGGTCGCGAGCGCGGTGCTCGTCGTCGTGGGCGCGATGATGATGGGCCAGATCAAGGAGATCGACCTCACCGACTTCACGGTGACGCTGCCGGTGTTCCTCACGATCGTGACGATGCCGCTCACGTACTCGATCGCGAACGGCATCGGCATCGGGTTCGTCACGTGGGTCCTGCTGCGGACCGCGTGCGGGAGGGCGCGCGACGTCCACCCGCTGCTGTGGGTGGTCGCGGCCGGGTTCGTCGTGTACTTCGTGCGCGGTCCGCTCACCGCGGCCGTGGGAGGCTGAGCCTCGACATCGACCGCACGGCCGACGGGTCGCCCGCTCCTGGGGGTGGCCCGTCGGCGTGCGGGGAGCGGGAAGGGCGAGGCATGGCAAGAACAGCACGGGTGAGCGTCGACGAGCACCGCGCGGACGTCGCGGCCCTCCTCGCACCCCTCGTGGACGCGGCCCGACGCCGCACCCGCACCGAGGACGTCGACCTCGCCGACGCGCTCGGCCGGGTCCTCGCGGGCGACCTCGTCGCGCCCGTCGCCGTCCCGCTGTTCCGCAACGCGCAGATGGACGGGTACGCCGTCCGCGCCGCGGACGTCGCCGACGCGCGGGCGGACGCGCCCGTCCGGCTGGCCGTGGTCGCCGAGATCGCGGCGGCGCCGGGCGTCCCGCCGCGGCTCGCGCCGGGCACGGCTGCCCGCATCATGACGGGCGCGCCCGTGCCCGAGGGGGCGGACGCCGTCGTGCCCGTCGAGGACACCGCGACCGGGACGTTCGCCCGCACGCCCGCGGGCACGGCGCGCGCGGGCGTCACCGACCCGGCGGCCGGACAGGCCTCCACGACGCCGACCGACCCGGAGCCCGTCGAGGTCCGGGTGCCGCGGGCCGCGGGGGACTTCGTGCGCGAGGCGGGCTCCGACGTCCGCCCGGGCGACGTCCTGCTGACCGACGGGACCGTCCTCGCGCCGCACCACCTCGCGGCCGCCGCGGCGTGCGGGGTCGGGCGCGTCCGGGTCGTCGCGCGGCCGCGGGTCGCGGTCCTGTCGACGGGGTCGGAGCTCGTCGGCCCGGAGGAGGCCCCGGGGCCCGGGCAGGTCTTCGACGCCAACGCCGACGCGCTCGGCGCCGCCGTGCGGCGCGCGGGGGGCGACGTGGTGCTCACGGCCCGCTGTGGCGACGACGCCGAGCGGTTCGCCGCCGTGCTCGCCGAGGCTGCGGCGGTCGCGGACCTCGTCGTGACGTCGGGAGGCGTGTCGCAGGGCGCGTACGAGGTGGTCAAGGACGTCCTCGGCGGCGGTGCGTCGTCGGACGTGACGTTCCGCTCCGTCGCGATGCAGCCGGGCGGGCCGCAGGGGTTCGGCACCGTGGACGGGACGCCCGTGCTCACCTTCCCGGGCAACCCGGTGAGCGCGCAGGTGTCGTTCGCGATGTTCCTGCGCGAGCCGCTCGAGCGGGCCGCCGGGCTGCCCGGCGCCGAGCGCGTGCGCACGGCGGTGCTCGCCGAGCCGCTGACGTCGCCCACGGGCAAGCGGCAGCTCCTGCGGGGCGCGACGGGTCCGGGGGGCACGGTGCGCGTCGTCGGGGGAGCGGGCTCCCATCTCGTCGCGTCGATGGCGCGCGCGGACGTGCTCGTGGACGTCCCGGCCGACGTGACAGAGTGGGCCGCCGGGACCGAGGTGGAGGTGCGGGAGCTGTGACGCAGACGACGGACGGCGGCGCGCCGCCCACAGACCCGAGCCGCGTGACGACGGACGTCCTCGACGACGCCGTGTCGCGCGCCGTCGAGGACGCCGTCGGGGGTCCCGAGTGCGGGGCCGTCGTGACGTTCCGCGGCGTGGTCCGCGACGTCGACGGCGGCCGGGGCGTGACGCGGCTCGACTACGAGGCGCACCCCGACGCCACGGCCGTGATCCGGCGCTGCGTCGCGGACGTGGCGGCCGAGACGGGGCTGCGGGTCGCCGCGGTCCACCGGTACGGCAGCCTGGGGATCGGCGACGTCGCGCTCGTCGCGGCGGCCGCCGCGGGCCACCGCCGGGAGGCGTTCGAGGCCTGCTCGCTGCTCGTCGAGCGCATCAAGGCCGAGGTGCCGATCTGGAAGCGCCAGCACTTCGACGACGGCGTCTCGGAGTGGGTCGGGCTGTAGGACGCGTCCCTGGACCGCCCGCGAGACGACGAGAGGCGAGAAGTGGCCCCCGGCCGGAGCCGGGGAGGGGCCACTTCTCGCCTCTCGTGAGTTCTTCTGATCCGCCGGGCGACGACGATGTCGGGCGGGGACCCGGCCGTGCGGGCCGGGAGGGGGAGAGTCGGGTCAGCGCTCGGCGGGGCGGTTGTCGAGCAGCATGCCGATGCCGAGGCCGACGGCGGTGCCGAGGACGAGGCCGAACCAGCTGAGCACGACGACCCCGACGACGGCGCCGACGGCCGCGCCCAGGACGCTCTTGGTGCCGGCCTTCCAGGCGGCGGACCGCTCGTCGGTGCGGTAGATCGGGAGCGCGGACGCGCTGTTGTCCGGGGTCGTCGAGGACGCGCCGGAGATCGAGGAGGATGGGCGGTTGGTGGGTGCAGGAGAGATCGTCGTCACGACATCCATGGTAGGAAGAGACGGCGGCTCTGACCTGGGCTGATGCCCTGAGGTGACCGGCTTCACCCTATGATCTGCGCCACCGCCGGGCGCCCGCCTCAGCCGCCGATCGCGCCCATGCTGCGGGTCGTCGCCGCGAAGGCGTCGGCGGCGAGCGTCGGGGCGTCGCTGCCGTGCGCGAGCGGCTTGCGCCACATCGCGCCCTGCCACGCGCGGGCGAGGGCGTCGTCGCGCTCGTCCTCGGCGAGCTCCGCCGAGCGCAGGATCGCGCGCAGGTCGGTCTCGTCGTCGCCGAACAGGCACGAGCGCACGGTGCCCTCGGCGGTGAGCCGGGTGCGGTCGCACGCGCCGCAGAACGAGCGCGTGACGGAGGCGATGACGCCGACCGTCTGCGGCCCGCCGTCCACGAGCCACTCCTCGGCGGGCGCCGACGGGTCGTCGCGCCCGACCTCGAGCAGGTCGAAGCGGGTGCCCAGCACGGCCAGGAGGTCCGTGGCCGACACGAGGTCGTCGCGCGTCCAGCGCCCGTCGGCGTCGAGCGGCATCTGCTCGATGAACCGCAGGTGGCAGCCGTGCTCGACGGCCCACGCGAGGAGGTCGGCCGCGCCCGCCAGCGTCTCGGGCATGAGGACCGCGTTGAGCTTCACCGGGGCGAGGCCGGCGTCGAGCGCGGCGCGGATCCCGGCGAGCACGTCGGGGAGGCGGTCGCGCCGCGTGAGGCGCGCGAAGTGCGCGCGGTCGACCGAGTCGAGGGAGATGTTCACGCGGTCGAGCCCGGCGTCGACGAGCCCGCGGACGCGCTTGTCGAGGCCGATCGCGTTGGTCGTCAGCGAGAGGGACACGCCCGGCGCGGCGGCGCGCGCGGCGCGCAGGATGTCGGCGAGGTCGTTCCGCAGGAGCGGCTCGCCGCCGGTGAACCGGACGTCGGTGATGCCGAGCCGCTCCACCGCGACCCGTACGACCCGGCCGATCTCGTCGGGCGTGAGCAGGTCCTCGCGGGGGATCGCGGGCAGCCCTTCGGCGGGCATGCAGTACGTGCACCGCAGCGAGCACTTCTCGGTGATGGAGACGCGCAGGTCGCGTGCCACGCGGCCGTACCGGTCGACGAGCGCGTCGGTCGCCGGGCGGGCCGGGTCCAGGTCGTCCGGAGCGCCGGAGGGCACGGCGGACCGCACCCTGGGCATCCCGAGCGAGACGGCGGTCATGGGCCGATCGTAGTCGTCCGTCCCGCCGGGCCGGTGACCTGCGCCTCATCGCGTGCTAGCGTGGAGTCCGTTGAGTGGAACTGTAGTTCCATCAGACGGAACTCTCTCCCATGAGTCGGAGGGGGTCCACAGCGGATTCAAGCCCTGTGTTTCGGCCGCGTCACAGGGGACGCGGGCCAGGACACGCAGGGGACTCACCGCAAGGGTTCACTGGAAGGACGCCGGTACGCCGGCACCCTGCGGAAGCGAGGCCACGATGCTCCACATCGTCGACCGGCTCGCCCCCTGGCTCGGTCCGGGGCAGCCGCCCTTCGCCGTGGCGACGGTGGTCGCCGCGTCGGGGTCCGTGCCGCGCCCGGTCGGCACCGCGATGGCGGTCCGCGCCGACGGCGCCGTGCTCGGCAGCCTGTCCGGCGGGTGCGTCGAGGGCGCCGTCCACGCCGCGGCGCTCGACGCGATCGCGTCCGGCACGAGCCACCGCGAGACGTTCGGGTACAGCGACGACGACGCGTTCGCCGTCGGGCTGAGCTGCGGCGGGACGCTCGACGTCCACGTCCAGCCCGTGCTCCCGGACGACGACGCGACGCGCGCCCTGCACGCGCTCGCTGCGCGAGCCGAGCCCGCCCCGCCCGTGGCGCTCGTCCGCCGCATCGACGGCGGCGCGCGCACGGCCGTCGTCGTGGACGACCCGGGCGCCACCGACGAGGCGGCGGTCGCCCGGGCGCTGCGCGGCCTCGTCGGGCCCGACAGCCTGACCGCCGCCGCGGCGCAGGTCGTGGCGGTGCTGCGCGCGGGCGGCACGGCGACCGTGCACGCGGCGCACGGCGGCCCGGGCGCGTCGCCGTCGGCGGGGCGCGCCGCCGCACCGGCTCCGGCAGGGGGAGCCGCCGGCGACGCGTGCGACGCGGCCGAGCCCGTCACGCTGCTCGTCGAGACGCGGCTGCCCGCGCCGCGGTTCCTCGTGTGCGGGGCCAACGACTTCGCGGGCGCGCTCGTGCGGCACGTCCGGCTCCTCGGCTACCGCGTGACGCTCGTCGACGCGCGCGAGGTGTTCGCCGACCCGCGCCGCTTCCCCGAGGCGGAGGTCGTCGTCGAGTGGCCCGACCGCTACCTCGCCGGCGAGGCCGCCGCGGGCCGGCTCGACGCACGGACCGCCGTCGCCGTCCTCACGCACGACGCGAAGTTCGACGTGCCGCTCCTGCGGCTCGCGCTGGACCTGCCGCTCGCGTACGTCGGCGCGATGGGCTCGCGCCGCTCGCACGCCCAGCGCGTCGCCGCGCTGCGCGCCGAGGGCGTGGGCGAGGCCGCGCTCGCGCGCCTGCGGTCGCCCATCGGGCTCGACCTCGGCGCCGTCACGCCCGAGGAGGTCGCCGTCTCCATCACCGCGGAGCTCGTCGCCGCCCGGCACGGGCGCTCCGCCGTCGTCCCGCTCAGCAGCAGCTCGGGCCCGCTCCACGCGGAGCCCGCCGCACGACCGGACGGTGCACCGACGCACCGCCCCCACCCCGAGGAGGCCCCCTGATGGACCTGGGCACCGTCACCGACCTCGTCCCGACCGCCGACCCCGCCGACTGGCGCGAGGGCGACGCGTGGCTCGCGGGCGGGACCGTCCTGTTCTCCTACGGCAGCGAGACGCTCCGGCGCCTGCTCGACCTGACGAGCGCGGGGTGGCCCGCGCTGACCGTCACCGACGAGGGCCTCGAGATCGCCGCGACGTGCACCGTCGCCGAGCTGTGGGCGTTCGAGGAGAGCGCGCAGGCCGCGCCCGTGCGCGACCGGTGGCGCGCGCTGGACCTCGTGCGCCCGTGCTGCGACAGCTTCGTCGCGTCGTTCAAGATCTGGAACACGTCGACCGTCGGGGGCAACGTCTGCACGTCCCTGCCGGCCGGGCCGATGATCTCGCTCACCGCGGCGCTCGACGGCGTCGCGGAGGTCTGGGGGCCGGGCGGTACCCGGCGGGAGCAGCCCGTCGTCGACCTCGTCACGGGCGAGCTGCGCAACACGCTCGCGCCCGGGGAGCTCCTGCGCGCGATCCGTCTGCCGGACCACGCGCTGCGGTCGCGCACGGCGTTCCGCCGCCTGTCGCTGTCGAACCTCGGGCGCTCCGGCGTGCTGCTCGTGGGTCGGGTCGACCCGCCCGACGCCGGGGGCGCCTTCGTCCTCACGGTCACCGCCTCGACGCGCCGGCCCGTGCAGCTCCGTTTCGCGGCGGACGCGCTGCCCACCGCCGCCGACCTCGTCGCCACGCTCGACGCCGCGATCCCCGCCGACCTCTACCACGACGACATCCACGGGCTGCCCGAGTGGCGCCGGGACATGACCTACCGCCTCGGCGAGCAGATCCGCGCGGAGCTCGTCGACGGCACGACCTCGGACGGAGGCCTCCGATGACGACGACGCCCGCCCCGCACCCGGCCCCGCCGGTGACGATCGACGGCCGCACCGCCCGCACCGAGCCCCGCGCGGGCCAGTGCCTGCGCACGTACCTGCGCGAGCAGGGCGCGCTCGGCGTGAAGAAGGGGTGCGACGGCGGCGACTGCGGCGCGTGCACCGTGCACGTCGACGGCGTCCCGGTGCACTCGTGCGTCTACCCCGCGCGGCGCGCGGCGGGCCACGAGGTGACGACGATCGAGGGGCTCGCGGCGACGTCGTGCCCGGGCGGTGCCGGGGACGAGGCGGCGGGCGCGTGCGACCACGACCCCCACGGCCCGCAGGACGCGCTGCACCCGGTGCAGCAGCAGTTCCTCGACGCGCAGGGCTTCCAGTGCGGGTTCTGCACCGCCGGGATGATCATGACCGCCGCGACGTTCGACGACGCGCAGCGCGAGAACCTGCCGCGCAACCTCAAGGGCAACCTGTGCCGCTGCACGGGGTACCGCGCGATCGAGGACGCGGTCCTGGGGCGCGGCGACACGACCGGGACCGCGCCGGGCACGGGCGAGCGTGCGCCGTCGGGCGGCGACCGGGCCTCTACCTCGCCGGACCGGGGCTCTACCTCGGCGGACCACGGCGCTACCTCGCCGGACCGGGGCTCTACCTCGGCGGAGCAGGGCTCTGGCGAGGCGGGCCGGGCGTTCGGGCGCGACGTGCCCGCGCCCGCGGGCCGGGGGATCGTCACCGGGACGGTGCGGTACACGCTCGACGTGGACCCGGCCGACTACCCGGGCCTGCTCCACCTCAAGCTCGTGCGGTCGCCGCACGCGCACGCGCGCGTCGTCGCGATCGACACGACGGACGCGCTCGCGGTGCCCGGCGTGCACGCCGTGCTCACGCACGAGGACGCGCCCGCGACGCGGTTCTCGACGGCGCAGCACGAGCTGTTCACCGACGACCCCGACGACACGCGGATCCTCGACGACGTCGTGCGGCACGTCGGCCAGCGGGTCGCGGCCGTCGTCGCCGAGACCGTCGCGGCCGCCGAGGAGGGGGTGCGCCGGGTCCGCGTCGAGTACGCGCCGCTGCCCGCCGTCGTCGACCCGGAGGAGGCCATGGCCCCGGGGGCGCCGCTCGTGCACCCCGAGCTCGACGCCGCCGCCGCGCGCGTCTCGCGGCCGGAGGCGAACGTCGTCGCCGAGGTGCACAGCGAGCTCGGCGACGTCGAGCGCGGGCTCGCGGAGGCCGACGTCGTGCACGAGGCCACGTACCGCACCCACCGCGTGCAGCACGCCGCGCTCGAGACGCACTGCGCCGTCGCGTCCCTCGACGACGACGGGCGGCTCGTCGTGCGGTCGTCCACGCAGGTCCCGTTCCTCGCGCGCCGCCACCTGGCGCGCGTCCTCGACCTCGACCCGGAGCGCGTGCGCGTGCACTGCGAGCGCGTCGGCGGCGGGTTCGGCGGCAAGCAGGAGGTGCTCACGGAGGACGTCGTCGCGCTCGCGACGCTGCGGCTCGGCCGGCCCGTGCAGCTCGAGCTCACGCGCCGCGAGCAGTTCGTCGGCACGACGACGCGCCACCCGTTCCGCATCCGCGTGCGCGCGGGCGCGCGCCGCGACGGCACCCTCACGGCGCTGCACCTCGACGTCCTCAGCAACACCGGGGCGTACGGGAACCACGGCCCGGGCGTCATGTTCCACGGGTGCGGCGAGTCCCTCGCCGTCTACCGGTGCGACAACAAGAAGGTCGACGCCCACTGCGTCTACACGAACACCGTGCCCGCGGGCGCGTTCCGCGGGTACGGGCTGTCGCAGATGATCTTCGCGGTCGAGTCCGCGGTCGACGAGCTGGCGCGGCAGCTCGGCATGGACCCGGTCGAGCTGCGGCGTCGCAACGTCGTGCGCGACGGCGACCCCATGCTCTCCACGCACCCGACGCCCGAGGAGGACGTGCTCTACGGCAGCTACGGGCTCGACCAGTGCCTCGACCTGGCCGCCGACGCGCTCGCGCGCGGCCGGGCGCGCGACGTCGTTGCGTACGGCGCGGGCGCCGGGTCGGGGCCGGACGCGCTCCCGGACCTCGGCCCGGAGTGGGGCGTCGGGGAGGGGACGGCACTGTCCATGATCGACACCGTCCCGCCCCGGGGGCACTACTCCCACGCGCGCGTGCGGCTGCGGCCGGACGGGGTCGTCGAGGCCGAGGTCGGGACCGCCGAGTTCGGCAACGGCACGACGACCGTCCACGCCCAGCTCGTCGCGAGCGCGCTGGGGCAGGACGCCGCCGACGTCGTCGTGCGGCAGTCCGACACCGACCTCGTCGAGCACGACACCGGCGCGTTCGGCTCCACCGGCACGGTCGTCGCGGGCAAGGCGTCGCTCGCCGCCGCGCAGGACCTGGCCGAGGCGGTGCTCAAGGTCGCGGCCGGGGTCGCGGGCGCGGCGCCCGGCGACTGCCGGCTCGTGCCCGGCGGCGTCGACTGCGCCGGGACGGTGCTGCCGCTGGCCGACGTCGCGCGCGCCGCCGACGACGCCGGGATCGCGCTCGTCGCCGAGGGCCGCTGGGGCGGCACCCCGCGCTCGGTCGCGTTCAACGTCCACGGCTTCCGCGTCGCGGTGCACCGCGGGACGGGGGAGATCCGCATCCTCCAGTCCGTCCAGGCCGCCGACGCCGGGGAGGTCGTCAACCCGCGCCAGTGCCGCGGCCAGGTCGAGGGCGGCATCGCGCAGGCCCTCGGCGCGGCGCTCTACGAGAACGTGGTGGTCGACGAGACGGGCCGCGTGACGACCGACATCTTCCGCCAGTACCACCTGCCCACGTTCGCGGACACCCCGCGCAGCGAGGTCTACTTCGCGCGGACGTCGGACACCGTGGGCCCGATGGGCGCGAAGTCGATGAGCGAGAGCCCGTTCAACCCCGTCGCGCCCGCGCTCGCCAACGCGATCCGCGCCGCGACGGGCGTGCGGTTCACCGAGCTCCCGCTCGCGCGCGACCGGGTCTACCTGGGCATCAAGGCCGCCACCTCCGCCCGCTGAGCGCGGGAAGCAGTCCCGTCCGACGCCGGTCGGCGCGACTGCTTCCCGCACTCAGCGGGGCGTGGGGTCGTCCAGGAGGTCGAGGTCGGCCGCGGTGTCGAGGTCGCGGCCGTCGCCCGCGTGGTCGACGACGTCGACCAGGTCGGCGTGGGCACGCAGGAAGCCGCGTGCTCCGTGGTCGCCGCGGGCGCTCGCGGCCGCGGGCCGCGCGAGCGCGGCGTCGAGGACGAGCGGGTGCGCCCACCGAGGGCGGCCCGTCCCCACAGCGTCCTCCGCCGCGTCCTCCGCGGCGCCCCCGGCGAGCCACCGCGATGCGGTCACGCGACCGGGGCGGTGCGCGGCGAGGAGGTGCGCGACGTCGTCGGGCCCGACGCCGGGCTGGTCCACGTGCGCGACGACGACCCGGGCGGGGCCGAGACCGAGAGCGGCGGCGACGCCGACGCGCAGGGACGACGCCATCCCGGTGGCCCAGTCGGGGTTGTCGACGACGCGCACCCCGGGCCCGTCGAGCGACGACTCGGCCCGCACGCGCGCGGCCTCGGCGCCGAGCACCACGACGACGGCGTCGCACCCGCCCGTGAGCAGGACCCTCGTCGCGTGCTCGACGAGCGTCCCGCCGCGGTGGGGGAGCAGCGCCTTGGGGCCGCGGCCGAGGCGCGTCCCCGCGCCGGCGGCGAGCAGGACCGCGACGGCGGGCGCGGCAGCCGTCGGCGGGCCCGACGGTGGCGAGGTGGGCACCCGGCCAGGGTAGGTCGCCGCGCCGCGCGCGCGTCGTGGCCACCAGTGGGTTTTACCCGTCCTTGGCCATTTCATCGGCAGACGGGGATGCCGCTATGCTCGGCGCGCCGGGGCGACGCGGCGGGTCGCGGACCTGCTCGCTGGCGACCGTCCCGCACGACGAGCGAAGGAGTCCGGATGAGCTTCATGGAGAAGCTGCGCGGCCAGCTGATCGACATCGTCGAGTTCCTCGACGAGAGCCGGGACACGATCGTCTGGCGCTTCCCGCGCCAGGGCAACGAGATCAAGAACCAGGCGAAGCTCGTCGTGCGCGAGGGGCAGAGCGCCGTCTTCGTCAGCGAGGGCCGGCTCGCCGACGTGTTCGGGCCGGGCACGTACACGCTCGAGACCCAGAACCTGCCGATCCTGTCGACGCTGCAGGGCTGGAAGCACGGGTTCAGCTCACCGTTCAAGGCGGAGGTCTACTTCGTCACGACGCGCCAGCTCACCGACCTCACGTGGGGCACGCAGAACCCGGTGATCCTGCGCGACCCGGAGCTCGGCGCGGTGCGGCTGCGCGCGTTCGGCACGTACGCGCTGCAGGTCGTGGACCCGGCGGCGCTGCTGCGCCAGCTCGTGGGCACCGACCCGCAGTTCCGCACCGACGAGATCGGCGACTACTTCCGCCGCCTCGTGGTCGGCCAGCTCGGGCCGGCGCTCGCGGAGACCGGCGTCGCGGCGGTCGACCTCGCCGCGAACCAGGGCCAGATCGCCACGCGCCTCGCGGGCCAGCTCTCGGAGGACCTCTCGGAGTACGGCATCGCCGTCCGGCGCTTCGTCCTCGAGAACGTCTCCTTCCCGCCCGAGGTCGAGGCGGCGCTCGACAAGCGGACCCAGATGGCCGTCGTCGGGAACCTCGACCAGTACACGAGGTTCCAGGCGGCGAACGCGATCGAGACCGCGGCGGGGAACCCCGGCGGGGCGGGCGACGGCCTGGGCCTCGGTGCGGGGATGGGCTTCGGGGCCGCGATGGGGCAGCAGCTCGCGCAGTCGCTCGGGACGCCGTCGGCCCCGCAGGCTCCGGCGGCGCCCGCCGGTCCGCCGCCGCTGCCCGCCGCGGAGTCGCCCTGGTACTGGGCCGCGGACGGCGCGCAGGCGGGTCCCGGCACGGCGGCGGACCTCGCGGGCCACGTCCGGTCCGGGGCCCTGACGCGCGGTTCGCTCGTCTGGCAGCAGGGCATGGACGCGTGGACGCCCGCCGGGCAGGTACCCGCGCTCGCGTCGCTGTTCGCCGCGACCCCGCCACCGCTGCCGCCGACGGGCACCCCGACCGGCACCTCCAGCGACCCGGCGGCGGGCTGACGGTGAGCGACATCCCGGGCGAGCTGGTCCGCACGCGCTGCGACGCGTGCGGGTCGCAGCTCGCGTACGCGCCGGGCACGCAGCACCTGCGCTGCGTCGCGTGCGGCGGCACGGTCGACATCGTGCACGCCGCGGGCGACGCCGTCGACGAGCACTCCTTCGACGCGTGGGCCGCGGCCCAGGGCGGCGTGCGCGCCGGGATCCTCGACGCGCGCACCCTCGTGTGCGACGGCTGCGGCGCGACGACGCAGGGCACGGACCTGTCCGTCGCGTGCCGCTTCTGCGGGGGCCACCTCGTCGTGGCGGGCGAGGCGGACGGGCTCGTGCAGCCGGAGGCGGTCGTGCCGTTCGGCGTCGAGCAGGCGCAGGCGCGCGAGGCGTTCCGGCGGTGGGTCCGCTCGCGCTGGTTCGCGCCGGGCGAGCTGAAGAAGGTGGGGGACACCGAGTCGCTGCACGGCTCGTACGTGCCGCACTGGACGTTCGACGCGCGCACGTCGTCCGCGTACACGGGGCAGCGGGGCGACGCGTACTACGTCACCGTGAAGCAGGGGGACCAGGAGCGCCAGGAGCGGCGCGTGAGCTGGACGCACGTCGCGGGGCACGTCGCGCGCGACTTCGACGACGTGCTCGTGCCCGCGTCGTCCCAGGTCGCCGAGCGCGACCTCGCCCGGCTCGGGCCGTGGCCGCTCGCGCAGGCCGTGCCGTTCCGCGCCGAGTACCTCGCCGGGTTCGCCGCGGCGCGCTACGAGGTCGAGCCGCCCGTCGGGCTCGAGCGGGCGCAGCAGAAGATGGCCCCGGTGATCCGGAGGGACGTCGAGCGCGACATCGGCGGCGACGAGCAGCGCGTGGGGTCGGTCCGCACCGCCTACGCCGACGTGATGTTCAAGCTCGTGCTCCTGCCGCTGTGGGTCGCGACGTACGTGTACGCGGGCAGGCAGTGGCAGGTCATGGTCAACGCGAACACGGGACAGGTGGTCGGACGACGCCCCTACAGCGTCGGCAAGATCGTGCTCGCCGTCGTGGCTGGCCTGCTCGTGGTCGCCGCGCTCGTCTGGTGGTACGTGCGCTCGCAGACGTGAGCGGTCAGTCCCGGCGCGCGTCGTACGCGCGCTGGGACGCCGACACCTCGTCGACCGCGCCCTCGAGGACGTCGATGAGCCCCGAGAGGCTGTCCGCGACGCGGCGCCCGAGGTCGGTGAGGGAGTACTCGACGTGGGGCGGGATGCTCGCCCGCACCTCGCGCACGACGATGCCGTCGCGCTCGAGCGACTGGAGGGTCTGCGCGAGCATCTTCTCGCTGACCCCGTCGATGCGGCGGCGGAGCGCGTTGAAGCGCACCGCGCCGTCGCGCAGGCCCGCGACCGTGAGCACGCCCCAGCGCCCGGTCACGGCCTCGAGCACGTGGCGCGAGGTGCAGCCGCGCTGGAAGACGTCGGCCACCATCGCGTCGGTGGGTCCGGTGTCCTCCGCGGGGCGGGCGTCGGTCGTCATCGCCCCAGGATACGGCGCGCCCGCTCGGACAGCACTGTGAGATAGAACGCACTCTCTACTTGTTGGCACTTACGAAAAGTAAGCGCATCCTGGTGGTCGTGCGGCCGACCGGCCGCGCTCCCCGCACTCGAAGGAGCCCGCGCATGTCCATCGCCGTCACCGGAGCCAGCGGCCACCTCGGCCGCCTCGTCGTCGAGTCCCTCCTCGCCCGCGGGGCCGACGCGTCCCAGGTCGTCGCGCTCGCGCGCACGACCGCCAAGGTCGCGGACCTCGCCGACCGCGGCGTCGAGGTCCGCGAGACCGACTACGCACGGCCCGAGACGCTCGCCCCGGCGCTCGCCGGGGTGGACGTCCTCGTGCTCGTCTCCGGCTCCGAGGTGGGGCAGCGCGTCGAGCAGCACCGCAACGTCGTCGACGCCGCACGGGCCGCCGGGGTCGCGCGCGTGATCTACACGAGCGCCCCGCACGCGACGACGTCCGCGCTCGTGCTCGCACCCGAGCACAAGGCGACCGAGGAGCTCCTCGCCGCCTCGGGCCTCGCCACGACGGTGCTGCGCAACAACTGGTACACCGAGAACTACGTCGGCGACGTGCTCGGCGCGCGCGAGTCCGGCGAGATCGTCGCGAGCGTGGGCGACGGCCGCGTCGCGAGCGCGAGCCGCGCGGACTTCGCCGAGGCGGCGGCCGTCGTCGCGCTCGCCGCGCACGAGGACGCGTCCGCGCACGCGGGCGCCGTGTACGAGCTGAGCGGCGACGTCGCGTGGACGTACGACGACCTGGCTGCCGCGGCCGCCGAGGTGCTCGGGCGCCCCGTCGTCTACCGGCGCGTGTCGCCCGACGAGCACCGCGCGCTCCTGCTGGGCGCCGGCCTGGACGAGGGGACGGCGGGGTTCGTCGTCGCGCTGGACGGCAACATCCGCGACGGCCTCCTCGCCGAGGTCACCGAGGACCTGCGCCGGCTCCTGGGCCGCCCGACGACGCCGCTCGTCGACGGGCTGCGCGTCGCCGTCGCGCAGGGCTGAGCCGGGCGGCGCGGCCGTCCGGGCGACCGGGCGGCCGCGCGACGGCGTCCGTCAGTGGGACGCCTTGACGACGAGCACGGGGACGGGCGAGTCCAGCAGGACGCGCTGCGTGGTGCTGCCGAGCAGGAACTTGCCGACGGGTGAGCGCTTGCGCGCCCCCACGACGACGAGGTCGGGGGTCGTGCGCTCGGCCTCGTCGATGATCGCCTCGGCCGGGTCGCGGTGCTCGGGGCGGTACGACACCTCGGGGCGCGCGACCTGGGCCGGGAGCGTGTCGAGCAGGTGCGCGAGGCTCGCGGGGACGCCCGCGTCGGCGTCCTGCGGCGTGAGCACGAGGACCGCGAGCGCGGTCGAGCGGTGGACCGCCTCGGCGACGGCCGCCCGGAATGCGGTCTCGCCCTGCGGGGAGTCGTTGTACGCCACGAGGACGGTCATCGCGCAGGCCCTTCCGTCATTCCTTCGTGCTGCGGTTGAACTCTCTCACAGCGCGGCGTCCGTCGCCGGTCGGCGGGTCGCCCCGTCGCCGGAGCCGCGGAGCGCGGCGTCGGGCACCGCCAGGGTCGGGGGCAGCAGGGGCGGCACGACCTCCCGCAGGACCGCCTCGATCTCCCGCCGTCGTCGGGGGCCGAGCCGCTCGGCGGGCGCCGTGACGCTCACGGCGGCGACCGGCTGCCCGGCGCGCAGGACCGGGACGGCGACGCAGCTGATGCCCGGCTCGTTCTCCTCCGTCTCCGTGGCGAACCCCGTCGCGCGCGTGGCCTCGCACGTCGCCCTCAGCGCGGCGGGCGTGACGGGGTGGTCCTCGGGCGCGGCGGCGGCGTACCAGGCGAGCGCGCCGTCGTCGAGGGTCTGCTGGGAGAGCAGCGCGCGCCCGAGCGCGGTGGTCGCCGCGGGGCGGCGGCGCCCGACGGCCGACCAGACGCGGACGGCGCGCGCCGGCTCGACCTTGTCGAGGTAGACGATCTCGGTCCCGGCGAGGGTACCGAGGTGCACGAGCTCGTCGGTCGCGCGGCACACGGCGACGAGCACCGGGTGCAGGAGCGCGGGGAGGTTCTCCTCGCCGAGGTAGACCGTCGCGAGCGCCGTCGCCGCGGGGCCGAGGCGGTAGTCGCCGGTCGTCGCGTCCTGCTCGGCGTACCCGCGGAACCGCAGGGCCGCGAGCGTGCGGTGCAGCGACGCCTTGTGCAGCCCGAGCGAGCGCGCGAGGTCCCCGAGCGCGACGCCCTCGGGGCCGGCCGCGGCGAGCGCCTCGAGCGCGACGAGGGCCTTGTCGACGCTGCCGAGCGGGCTCTCGGCCGACCCCGGGGTGCCCGACGGCGCACGGCCGGCTTCCGCCATGGTGACTCCTTCGCCTAGAGTACGTTCCGTAGTGAACAACAGGTGTTCACCATAGCGAAACGGAGCCTGGATGTCACCCCTGGGACCCCTGGAGAGGATCGCCCGCGCCCGCGTCGTGCCGGTCGTCGTGGTCGACGACGCGGCGCAGGGCGTCCTCGTCGCGAGCGCGCTGCGCGACGGCGGCCTGCCCGTCGCCGAGGTCACGTTCCGGACCGCCGGGGCGCGCGCGGCGATCGAGGCGATCGCGCGCGAGGTGCCCGACGTGCTGGTCGGGGCGGGCACCGTCGTCACGGCCGCCCAGGTCGACGAGGCCGTCGACGCCGGGGCGCGGTTCCTCGTCTCGCCCGGCCTCTCCGCCGCGGTCGTGCGTCGCGCCCAGGAGCTCGGCGTGCCCGTCGTCCCCGGCGTCGCGACGCCGTCGGACGTCATCGCCGCGCTCGACCTCGGCCTCGACGTCGTCAAGCTGTTCCCCGCGAACATCGTCGGCGGGCCGGCCGCGGTCAAGGCGTTCTCCGCGCCGTTCCCCGGCCTGCGGTTCGTGCCGACCGGCGGCGTGAGCGCCGCCAACCTGCTCGACTACCTCGCCCTGCCCGCCGTGCTCGCCGCCGGCGGCTCCTGGATGGTCGACGCCGCGCTCGTGCGCGCGGGCGACACCGCCGAGATCGCGCGCCGCACGCGCGAGGCCGTCGCGCTCGCCGCGACCGCCCCCCACCCCGCCGAAGGAGCCTGACCCATGACCGACACGACCACCGCCCGCGCCCCGCTCGCCGTCCGCCCCGCGGCCGACTGCGCCTACGACGTCGTCGCGCTCGGCGAGGTCATGCTGCGCCTCGACCCGGGGGAGCGCCGCATCAAGACGGCCCGCCGCTTCGACGTGTGGGAGGGCGGCGGCGAGTACAACGTCGCGCGCGGCCTGCGCCGTGCGTTCGGCCTGCGCGGCGCGGTCGTCACCGCGCTCGCGGACAACGAGGTCGGGCGCCTCGTCGAGGACCTCATGCTCACGGGCGGCCTCGACACGCGCTGGGTCCGGTGGCGCGAGGACGACGGCATCGGCCGCACGGTGCGCAACGGGCTCAACTTCACGGAGCGCGGCTTCGGGGTGCGCGGCGCGGTCGGCGTCTCCGACCGCGGCAACACCGCGATCGCCCAGCTCCGGCCCGACGACGTCGACTGGGACGCCGTGTTCGGCAGCGGCGTCCGGTGGTTCCACACCGGGGGGATCTTCGCCGCGCTGTCGGAGTCGTCCGCCGACGTCGCGGAGGCGGCGATGGCCGCCGCCCGCCGTCACGGCACGGTCGTCTCCTACGACCTCAACTACCGCCCCTCGCTGTGGAAGGGCATCGGCGGCGTCGAGCGCGCGCAGGAGGTGAACCGCCGCCTCGCGCGGTACGTCGACGTGATGATCGGCAACGAGGAGGACTTCACCGCGTCGCTCGGGTTCGAGGTCGAGGGCGTCGACGAGAACCTCACCGACCTCGACACGTCCGCGTTCCGCGCGATGATCACGCGCGCGGCCGAGGAGTACCCGAACTTCCAGGTCGTCGCGACGACGCTGCGCGGGGTGCGGACCGCGACGGTCAACGACTGGGGCGCGATCGCGTGGTCGCGCGTGCAGGGCTTCGCCGAGGCGACGCACCGCCCCGGCCTGGAGATCCTCGACCGCGTGGGTGGCGGCGACTCGTTCGCCTCGGGCCTCGCGTACGGGCTCATGGAGCTCGGCTCGATCCAGGAGGCCGTCGAGTACGGCGCGGCGCACGGGGCGCTCGCGATGACGACCCCCGGCGACACGTCGACGGCGTCCCTCGCCGAGGTCCGCAAGCTCGCGTCGGGCGGCAGCGCGCGCGTGCAGCGCTGACCCGTCGACCTCCCGTCTCCCGCCGTGCCGGGCCGCACGTCCAGGGTTAGTGTGGGCGCGCTGTCAGCGGGAGGCGGGAGGTACGGCGTGGCTGGTGGGGCCTTCGTGCCCGGGCTGCCCCGCCGCGGCGCCGAGGAACCGCCGGACCTGGGTCGAGCCCTGGAGCACGCGCGCATCCTCCGCGCGGCGGGAGACCCGGCCGGTGCCGCCCAGGTCCTGGACCGGGCCTTCGCCGCCGAGGGCGTGCGGACCCGCACCGTCGCCGAGCGCGTCCGGTTCCGCGCCCTGGTGCTCCGTGCCGACCTCGCGCTGGCCCTGCACGACGACGCGGCCGCCGCACGGTTCCTCGAGGGCGTGGAGTGGTTCCGCGCCGGGGCCGACTTCCTCCCGCGCGTGGCCGACGCGCTCGCCGCCCTCGACGACGAGGTGCTCCTCGCCGACGAGCTGCGCGACCGCCTCGCGAGCGAGCGCCGCACGGGCTGAGCCGCACCGGCAGCCTGCCCGGCCGGGAACCGCTCACGCCGGAGCCGCGTTGGACTGCGCAGTACCGGTGCGGGCGCCGACCGCGCCCGGCCCATCTCGCGAGGAGGCAGACATGCTGTGCCCCACCGACCAGACCGTGCTCGTCATGACCGAGCGCAAGGGCGTGGAGATCGACTACTGCCCCACGTGCCGCGGCGTGTGGCTCGACCGCGGCGAGCTGGACAAGATCATCGACCGCTCGGTGGAGAGCGAGATCGCCGCCGAGGCCGCGGGGCCGGCCGCCGCCGTGCCGCCCGCACCTGCCGCGCCCGCCCCGACGTCGTACCCGCCGGCCGCCGCCGTGGACTACGGCAGCCCCGCCCCGCGCTCCGGGGAGCGGTACGGCGACCGCCGCGAGGACGACCGCGACCGCTACCGCGAGGACCGGTACCGCGACGACCGGTACGACGAGCGCTCGCGCGACGACCGGTACCGCGACGACCGGGACCGCCGGTACGACGGCCGCGACGGCTACGACCCCCGCTACCGCAAGCGCAAGAAGAAGGAGTCGTGGCTCGAGGACCTCTTCGACTTCTGACGCGCCCCGTGGTCGACTGTCCCGCGTGACCGTCCTCGACTCGTTCTCGCTCGTCGGCCGCACGGCCCTGCTCACCGGCGGCAGCCGCGGCATCGGGCGCGCCGTCGCCCGTGCGCTCGGCGAGGCGGGGGCCCGCGTCGCGGTCACGGCGACCACCGCGGCGGCGGCCGACGAGGCCGCCGCCGCGCTCCGGGACGCGGGCACCGACGCCCGCGGCTACGTGCTCGACGTCACCGACCGCGAGCAGGTGGACGACGTCGTCGCGCGCGCCGCCGCCGACCTCGGCACGGTCGACCTGCTCGTCAACAACGCGGGCGTGTCGATCGGCGGCGCGGCCCTCGAGATCGGCGACGACGTGTGGCACCGCACGCTCGCCACCAACCTCGACGGCGTCTGGTACTGCTCGCGCGCCGTCGCCCGGGAGCTCGTCGCGCAGGGCCGGCCGGGGACGATCGTCAACGTCGGCTCGATGTCCGCGTCGATCGTCAACCGGCCCCGCTGGCAGCCCGCGTACCTCGCGTCCAAGGCGGCGGTGCACCAGCTCACCAAGGGCCTCGCCGCCGAGTGGGCGCCGCACGGCATCCGCGTGAACGCGGTGGCGCCCGGGTACGTGCGCACCGAGGCGTCGCCGGTGGACCGGCCGGAGTACCACGACGACTGCGTCGCGCCCGCCGCGATGCAGCGCTGGGCGGAGCCGGAGGAGATCGGGCCGCCCGTCGTCTTCCTCGCGAGCGCGGCGTCGAGCTTCATGACGGGCGCCGTCGTCACGGTCGACGGCGGCTACACGCTGTTCTGACCGGGCGGGGCGGCCCCGTCGGGCGCTCCGGGCTGGACGACGGGCGCCTGCCGGGCGGGTGCCGCCCCGGGTCGTGCGCCGGGCTAGGCTCGGTCCCCGTGCGCGCAGTCCTGAGCAGGTGGGTCGACCCCTTCGTCGTGACGCTGCTCGTGGTGCTCGTGCTCGGGCTCGTCGTGCCCGTGGGACCGGGCGCGCAGCGCGTGGTCGACGCCGCCGCGGACGTCGCGGTCACCGTCCTCTTCCTCGTCTACGGCATGCGCCTGTCCACGCGGGAGGTCTGGGCCGGGCTGCGCAACTGGCGCCTGCAGGGCGGGATCCTCGCCGCGACGTACGTCGTCTTCCCGGTGCTGGGGCTCGTTACCGCGTGGGCGATCGAGCCGCTCGTCGGGGCGCCGCTCGCGGCCGGCATGCTCTACCTGTCGCTGCTCCCGTCGACCGTGCAGTCGTCCGTGGCGTTCACGTCCGTCGCGCGCGGCAACGTCGCCGGGGCGATCTGCGGCGCGACGGTGTCGAACGTCGCGGGCATGGTGATCACCCCGCTGCTCGTGCTGTGGCTCATGACGGGGACCGGCGGGGGAGCCGACGGGCCCACGGGCGGGCTCGGCGGCCTGCGCACCGTGCTGCTCCAGCTGCTGCTGCCGTTCGTCGTCGGGCAGCTCCTCCAGCCGTGGGCGGGGGACTGGGTCCGGGCGCGGCGCTGGCTGACGCTCGGCGTCGACCGCGGCACGATCCTCGTCGTGGTGTTCGGCGCGGTCGCGGCGGCGTCGTCGGCGGGCGTGTGGTCGAGCGTGTCCGGGTGGTCGATCGTCGCGCTGCTCGTCGTGAGCGCGATCGTCCTCGCCGTGATGCTCGCGGCCACGTGGTGGGGCGGCGCGGCGCTGGGGCTCTCGACCGAGGACCGGGTCGCCCTGCTCATGTGCGGGTCGAAGAAGTCGCTCGCGACGGGCCTGCCCATGGCGAGCGTCCTGTTCCCCGTCGCGGTCGCCGGCGTCGTCGCCGTGCCGGTGATCGTCTTCCACCAGCTCCAGCTCGTCATCTGCGCCGTCCTGGCGCGACGCCTGGCCCTCCGAGACTGACGCGCCCGAACCGACTGACGCCGACCATGCGGAGGCGTCCCGTCGTGGCGGCCGGGCGGGCGACGACCGCATGCTCGGCGGGTTTGGGCGGGTCTCCCGTCAGCCGCGGGCCGCGACCTGCTCGCGGACCTGGCGCTTGGCGCGCGTGAGCATGCCGTTCATCCCGCCGATGCGCAGCGGGCTCACCGCGCGCGTCAGGCCGATCGACATCGGGAAGTCGTCGGGCACGTCGAGCACCTCCTGCACCGTCAGGCCCGAGAGACCCTGCGCGAGGATCGACGCGAAGCCGCGCGTCGTCGGGGCCTCGGCCGGGGCGGTCGCGTAGAAGTGCACGACGCCCGCGTCGTCGACCTCCGCGAAGGCCCGCACCGGCGACTGGCACTCCTCGATCCGCTCCAGCAGGCCGGGCGCGCTCGCGTAGCGCTCGGGGAGGTCGGGCAGCTCGTTCGCGAACTCGAGCAGCAGCTGGAGGCGCTCGCGCTCCGGCATCGCGAGGAAGTCCTCGCGGATCTCCGCGAGCGTCGCGGGCAGGTCGGGCGAAGCGTCGGAGGGGGAGCTCATGGGGGCGATCCTCGCATCGGGGCCGGGGCGGCGGGACGGCAGTCCCACCGTGCGGAACGCTCCGCGGACGCGTCGTATGCCCGCGGCACGCCGACGGCGCGCGGCCCGTCGTGAAGGACGGGCCGCGCGCCGTCGGGCACGCTCGCGCGGGACGCGGGTCAGTTGAGCGACGCCGGGGCCTCGCCGGGCTCCTCGCCCTTGACGATCGGCACGCGCACGGCGTTGCCCCACTCGGTCCACGAGCCGTCGTAGTTGCGGACCTTGTCGAAGCCGAGCAGGTACGTGAGTGCGAACCACGTGTGGCTCGACCGCTCGCCGATGCGGCAGTACGTGACGACCTCGTCGTCCGTCGCGAGGCCGAGGCCGCCCTCCTGGTAGATCGCCTCGAGCTGCTCGCGCGACTTGTAGGTGCCGTCCTCCGCGACCGCCGTCGCCCACGGCACGTTGCGCGCCGTCGGGATGTGCCCGCCGCGCAGCACGCCCTCCTCCGGGTAGTCGGGGATGTGCAGGCGCTCGCCGGTGTACTCCTGCGGGGAGCGGATGTCGACGAGCGGCCCGTTGCCGATGTGCGCGAGGACGTCCTCCTTGAACGCGCGGATCGTCACGTCGTCGCGCTCGACGACCGGGTACTCGACCGCGACCGGCTCGGGGACGTCCGTCGTGACCTCGCGGCCCTCGGCGATCCACTTGCCGCGGCCGCCGTCGAGCAGGCGCACGTCCTCGTGGCCGAACAGCGTGAAGACCCACGCCGCGTAGGCCGCCCACCAGTTGTTCTTGTCGCCGTAGACGACGATCGTCGTGTCGCGCGCGATGCCCTTGCTGCCGAGGAGCTGGGCGAAGCCCTTGCCGTCGATGTAGTCGCGCGTGTCCGGGTCGTTGAGGTCGGTGTGCCAGTCGATCTTCACCGCGCCGGGGATGTGCCCGGTCTCGTAGAGCAGCACGTCCTCGTCGGACTCGACGACGACGACGCCCGGCTCGCCCAGGTGCTCGGCGAGCCAGTCGGTGCTCACGAGGCGGTCGGGGTGGGCGTACTGCGTGATCTTCTCGCTGGTGTCGAGCGGTGCGGGCATGGTGTCCTCCGGGCGCGTGGTGGGCGTTCGCTCGTCAGGCTAGGTCGGCCGTCCGCATCACGGAAGGCGGACGACGCATGCTGAGACGGTGTAAACGCACGCTGCGGACGCTCGCTCCGGGAGCCACACTGGACGCGTGACCGCGACCGTCCCGGAGCGCGTGCGGCGCGCCGTCGAGCTGCTCGACCTCCGCGGCGACGAGGCCGTGCTCGAGATCGGACCCGGCCCGGGGGCCGCCGCCGAGCTCGTGCTCGCCACCCACCCCGGCGTGCGGTACGTCGCGCTCGACCGGTCCGCCACGGCGGTCGCCCGCACGACGGCGCGCAACCGGGTCGCTGTCGACGACGGCCGCCTCGTCGTGCGGCGCGGGGAGCTCGCGGCGACCGGCGGTCCGGACGTCCCCGGCGGCCCGTTCGACGTCGCGTTCGCGGTGGACGTCAACGTCTTCTGGACGCGCGTGGCCCACGCCGAGGCGAGCGCCCTCGCCGCGCTGCTCGTCCCGGGCGGAGCGATCTGGCTCGTCCATCAGACGCCCGACGGCGCCGACGACCGGGTCCGCGACTGCGTCCGCGCGTCGCTCGACGTCCCCGCGCTGGGCCCGGTGACGGTCGTGCGTGACGGGGTGCTCGCCGTCGGCGCGCGCCGGGTGGCCGATCCGCCCGGATGACGGGCGGTCAGCCCAAGAGCTCGCGCGCCGCGTCGCCGAGCGCCCGGTCGAGCAGCTCGAGGCCGAGGTCGAGCTCCTCCTCGCTCACGGTGAGCGGGGGCGCGATGCGGAACACGCCACCCATGCCGCGGAGCTGCACGACGTTCATGTGGAGCCCGAGCTCGAGCGCACGCCGCGTGACGAGCGCGCCGAGGGCGTCGGCGCCCTCCTTCGTCTCGCGGTCGAGCACGAGCTCGATGCCCTGGAGCAGCCCGCGCCCGCGGACGTCGCCGATCGTCGCGTGGCGGTCCTGGAGGTCGAGCAGCCCGGCGCGCAGGCGGTCGCCGAGCACCCGGACGCGGGCATCCATCCGCTCGGCCTGGAGCACGTCGAGCACGGTGGTGCCGACCGCCGCGACGAGCGGGTCCGAGACGTGCGTCGTGAAGAAGAGGAAGCCGCGCTCGTGCGCGCGGGCCTCGATCTCGGCGCTCGTGACGACCGCGGCGAGCGGGAGCCCGGCACCGAGGGTCTTGGAGAGGGTGAGGATGTCCGGCACCACGGGCTCCTCGCCGTCGCGCCCTTCGAACGCGTACCAGGAACCCGTGCGGCACAGCGCCGTCTGCGCCTCGTCGAGGATCAGGAGCATCCCGCGCTCGTGGCACTTGTCGCGCAGCGCCGCGAGGTAGCCCGGTGGGAGCTCGACGATCCCGCCCGAGCTGAGGATCGGCTCGACGAGGCATGCCGCGAGGCTGCCGGTCGACTGCACGTCGACGAGGTCGAACGCGAGGTCGAGCTGGCGGCGCCAGTCGTGCGTGCCGTCGGGCGCGACGTGGTCGGGCCGGTACGCGTTGGGCACGGGGATGACGAGGTTGCCGGGCGCCGTCGGGCCGTAGCCGCGGCGGCCCGCGCTGTACGTCGCGGCGGCCGCGGCGTGCGTCATGCCGTGCCACGACCCGGCGAGCGAGACGACCTCGTGCCGCCCCGTGACGAGCTTCGCCATCCGGATCGCGGCCTCGTTCGACTCGGCCCCGGTGGTCAGCAGGAGCACCTTCTCGAGCGGGTAGGGCAGCGTGTCCGCGAGCCGGCGCGCGAGGTCGACGACCGGGCGCGACAGCATCCCGGAGAACAGGTGGTCGAGCGTCCCGACCTGGCGGCGCACCGTCTCGACGATCGCCGGGTGGCTGTGCCCGAGGATCGCGCTCATCTGCCCGGACGTGAAGTCGAGGACCCGGCGCCCGTCCGCCGTCGTGACGAAGCTGCCCGCCGCGCTCTCGACGATCTCCGGCGTGAACGGCCCGCCGTACCGCACGAGGTGACGGTCGGCGTCGGCCCAGAACCGCGCGGCGTCGTCCGCGGCGGCCCGGCCCCCACCGGGGGACGGGGCGGACGGCGGGGCGGGCGCGGGGGAGGGCGGGAACGTCATCCTCGGAGCGTAGGGATGCACGGCTGTGCGCGTACAGCGCGAGTCTGCGTACAGTCTGTGCGAAGAACCCGCACAGAGAGGAGTGCGCACTTGCTCAACGCGGCCCGGCTGCAGATCCTCGCGCGGCTCGAGAGCCTCGGGACCGTGCGCGCCGTCGGGGCCTCGCTCCACCTGAGCCCGTCGGCCGTCTCCGCGCAGCTCGCCGCGCTCGAGGCCGAGACCGGCGCACGCCTCCTGGAGCGCACGGGCCGACGCGTCCGCCTCACGCCTGCCGGCCGCACGCTCGCGCGGCACGCGCGCGTCATCCTCGACCAGATGGCGCTCGCCGAGGCCGAGCTCGCCCATCCCGACGGCGAGCCGGCCGGCGTCGTGCGGGTCGCCGCGTTCTCGAGCGCGGTGCGCGCGCTCGTCATCCCGCTCGCGGCGCGGCTCGCCGTCGAGCACCCGCGCGTCGAGGTGGAGGTCGACGAGCTCGACCCGCGCGAGAGCGGGCCCGCGCTCCGGCGGGGGGACGTCGACGTCGCGGTGACCGCTGACCTGCTCGACGGCGCGCTGCTCGCCGGGCCCGACGTCGCGACCGTCCCGCTGCTCGAGGACCCGGTCGTGCTCGTCACGGCGCGCGGCGACCAGGCCCCCGGCGAGCCGGCCGACCTCGCGCGCCTCGCCGACGCGCCGTGGGCGGCCGACCTTCCCGGGCGCTACCTGTCCACGCTCGTCGAGAGCGCGTGCCGCGAGGCCGGCTTCGAGCCGCGCGTCGTCGCCCGGCTGCCCAGCTACGAGCTGCTGCTCGCGCACGTCGAGGCCGGGCTGTCCGTCGCGCTGCTGCCGGGTCTCGCCGTCGACCCGCGGTACGCCGTCGACGCCCGCCCGCTCCGCGTGCCCCGGACCCGCCCGGTGTACGCGGCCGTGCGCCGCGGGTCACCGCCGACCGCCGCGACCACCGTCGTCCTCGGCACCCTGCGCCGCGTCGCGCGCGAGGTCGCCGGTCCCGGGCCTGCCGGCACCGGCTGACGCCCGCTCGCGCCGGATCCCGCGCGACCTACACTGGCCCCAGCACCGCACGACGACGTGGAGGTCCCGTGCCGCGCACTCCCGCACCGCCGCCCCGCTCCGAGGAGCACCCGCGCCGCCCCGACGCGCGCCGCGACCCGCGCTCCGTGCGCGCCGCCTACCGCTCGTTCCTCGACCACGGCGTCCTCCCGCGCGGCGTCCACCCGCTCGTCGCCGACTCGTGGCGCCGGTCCGTGCACAGCGGCGTCGACCCGGAGGCGCCCCGCACCGACTCGGGCCTCGCCCACGACGACCTCGTCGCCTACCGCGAGGCGCACCCGCTCGCGGGCGTCATGCCGGTCGTGCGCGAGCTCGTCGTGGACGCCGCCGCCGACGACGGCCTCGTCGTCGCCGTGTCCGACGACGCGGGCCGCCTCCTGTGGGTCGAGGGCGACCGGGCGCTGCGCGACGCCGTCGACCGGGTCGGGTTCGTCGAGGGGTCGGTCTGGCGCGAGGAACGGGTCGGGACGAACGCGCCCGGCACCGCGCTCGCGACGCGCAGCCCGGTCCAGGTCCTCGGCGCCGAGCACTTCTCCCGGCCCGTGCAGGCGTTCAGCTGCACGGCCGTGCCCGTCCACGACCCCGCGAGCGGGCGCGTCCTCGGGGTCCTCGACGTGACGGGGCGCCAGTCCGCCGCGTCGGGCGTCGTGCTGTCGCTCGTGCGCGCGACGGTGCTGAGCCTCGAGCGCGAGCTCGCCCAGCGCGCTGCGGCGACGGGTCCCGACGACGGCCCGGGCCGGCTCCCGGGACCTCCCCGCGACGGCGCGCCCGAGCTGCTCGTGCTCGGCACGGCGCCCGTGCTGCGCTCGCCGGACGGTCTCGACCACCGCCTCTCGCTGCGGCACGCCGAGATCCTCGTGCTCCTCGCGACGCACCCCCGCGGGCTGTCCGCCGACGAGCTCGCCGTCCTGCTGCACCCCGGCGAGCTCTCCGACGTGACCGTCCGCGCCGAGGTGTCGCGCCTGCGGCGCGTCGCGGGCGCGCTCCTCGCGGGATCGCGCCCCTACCGGCTCGCGCGACCCCTGCGGACCGACGCCGACGTCGTGCGGGACCACCTCGCGGTGGGCGACGTCCGCGGCGCCGTCGCCGCCTACCGCGCGCCGCTCCTGCCGCGCTCGGGCGCGCCTGCCGTCGAGCACCTGCGCGCCGAGCTCGCGGCCGAGCTGCGCACCGCCGTCGTAGCCGCGGGCGGCGCCGACGTGCTCGACGCGTGGACGCGCACCGACGACGGCGCCGAGGACCACGCCGCGTGGACGCGGCTGCAGCGCGTCACGGACCACGGCAGCCCGCTGTGGCTGCGCGCCCGCGCCCACCTCGACCTGCTCGACGACGAGCTCGCCTGAGGTCGGGCAGGGGCCGCCCGCTGCAACGGTCCTGCAACCCTGCGCCGCCTACCGTCGGCCGCACGGCGCGACGAGGCGCCGGGCCGCGCACCGCCGTCGGACGCTCCCCGCCCGACGGCGACCTCCCCCAGGGCGCGGCGAGGACCAGCACTGCGAGTCAGCACTGCGAGGAGGCAGACGATGACGGTCTACGCAGCCCCCGGCACGGACGGGGCGATCGCCGAGTACAAGGCCCGGTACGACCACTGGATCGGCGGCGAGTACGTCGCGCCGGCCGGCGGGCAGTACTTCGAGAACCCGAGCCCCGTGACGGGCCGGACCTTCACCGAGGTCGCGCGCGGCACCGCCGACGACATCGAGCGCGCGCTCGACGCCGCGCACGGCGCAGCCCGGTCGTGGGGCCGCACGAGCGCGACCGAGCGCGCCAACGTCCTCAACAAGATCGCCGACCGCATGGAGGAGAACCTCGAGCGGATCGCCGTCGCCGAGTCGTGGGAGAACGGCAAGCCCGTCCGCGAGACGCTCGCCGCCGACATCCCGCTCGCGATCGACCACTTCCGCTACTTCGCGGGCGCGATCCGCGCGCAGGAGGGGTCGATCTCCGAGATCGACGAGGACACCATCGCGTACCACTTCCACGAGCCGCTCGGCGTCGTCGGCCAGATCATCCCGTGGAACTTCCCGATCCTCATGGCCGTGTGGAAGCTCGCCCCGGCGCTCGCGGCGGGCAACTGCGTCGTGCTCAAGCCCGCCGAGCAGACCCCCGCGTCGATCCTCTTCCTCATGGACATCGTCGGGGACCTGCTGCCGCCCGGGGTGGTGAACGTCGTGAACGGGTTCGGCGTCGAGGCGGGCAAGCCGCTCGCGTCCAGCCCCCGCATCCGCAAGATCGCGTTCACGGGTGAGACGACGACCGGCCGCCTGATCATGCAGTACGCGAGCCAGAACATCATCCCGGTCACGCTCGAGCTCGGCGGCAAGTCGCCGAACATCTTCTTCTCCGACGTCGCCGACGCGCGCGACGACTTCTACGACAAGGCTCTCGAGGGGTTCACGATGTTCGCCCTCAACCAGGGCGAGGTGTGCACGTGCCCGTCGCGCGCCCTCATCCAGTCGTCCATCTACGACACGTTCCTCGGCGACGCGATCGAGCGCACGAAGGCGGTGCGGCAGGGCAACCCGCTCGACACCGAGACGATGATCGGCGCGCAGGCGTCGAACGACCAGCTCGAGAAGATCCTGTCGTACATCGAGATCGGCAAGGCCGAGGGCGCGAAGGTGCTCACGGGCGGGTCGCGCGCCGAGCTCGGCGGCGACCTCGCGGGCGGGTACTACGTGACGCCCACGATCTTCGAGGGCAAGAACTCGATGCGGATCTTCCAGGAGGAGATCTTCGGGCCCGTCGTCGCGGTGACCGACTTCTCCGACTTCGACGACGCCATGACGATCGCCAACGACACCCTGTACGGGCTCGGGGCCGGCGTCTGGTCGCGGTCGGGCAACACCGCCTACCGCGCGGGCCGCACCATCGAGGCCGGGCGCGTGTGGACGAACTGCTACCACGCGTACCCCGCCGCCGCCGCGTTCGGCGGCTACAAGGGCTCCGGCGTCGGCCGCGAGAACCACAAGATGATGCTCGACCACTACCAGCAGACGAAGAACCTCCTCGTCTCCTACTCGGCCCAGAAGCTCGGCTTCTTCTAGCCCAACCCCACCCGCCCTGCCCGCCCTACCGACCACGGGCTCGGCTCCCCCCGGGGCCGCCGAGCAGGTGGTCTTGGCTCGTCCGGCCGTCCGGACGGACCACGACCACCTGCTCGCGGCGCCGGGATCGCCTGGTCGGCCGACACCTGGAGAGTTTCGTGGTCGACGACGTTTCCTCGGTCCGCCCGGTTGGCGCGACACCCGCGCGCGTCGCGCTCACCGACGACGCCGCGGCGCTGCTCGCGCGGCTGCGGACGGTCCACGGCGAGCTCATGTTCCACCAGTCCGGCGGGTGCTGCGACGGGTCGTCGCCCATGTGCTACCCGCAGGGCGAATTCCTGCTCGGCGACGCCGACGTGCACCTCGGTGACCTCGTCGTCGACGCGCCCGGTCGCACGGACGGTCCCGGCGCGGACGGCCCCGCCGGGGCGGACGGCCCCGCCGGGGCGGACGGCGCGGCGGGCCGGTTCGTCGTGCCCGTCTGGATGAGCCGCGCACAGTTCGAGTACTGGAAGCACACCCACCTGACGATCGACGTCGTGCCCGGCCGCGGCGCCGGGTTCAGCGTGGAGGCGCCCGAGGGCGTGCGTTTCATCATCCGGTCGCGCCTGCTCACCGACGACGAGTGGGCGGCGCTCGACGTGGCCTAGGCTGACCTCACCGACGGGCTCCACGACGGGCCCGACGGCGGGCCCTACGGGGCCCCGACGGCCCGGAGAGGAGGCGGTGCGATGAACGACCTGCTCGTCGTGGCGCGCGACCTCGCCTCCGCGCTCACGCTCCTGCTCGGCACGTCGACCCTCACGGCCACGCTCTTCCTCCTCGGCGCCACCGCCCTCGTCGCGGCCGTGGCTGCCGTGGCCGCGCGCTGGGGCGCACCCCTCGCGCTCGGTGTGGCGGCTCGCCCCGCGGGCCGCCTGCGCGACACGGTCGACGTCGGTCCCGCCGTCACGCAGAGCGACCCGGACGCCCCGGGTCGTGCCCGACCCCGGGCTCCCGGCCGACTCCTCGGCTGATCACCCGGCCGAGGGGCCCCACCCGCACCCGCGTCGCTGCGCGGCGTGCTGCTGCCTGCCCACCGCAGGGTGATCGGCGAACGCGTACCCCGCACGTTCGACCGAGGACACCACCATGAACCTGCTCGACCTCCCGCTCGTCTCCACCGTGCTCGACGCCGCGTACCGCGCGCTGATGGGCCTGTCCGACCTGCTCGAACCCCTCGCGGGCGGCGCCGCGGCCGCGGCGGCCGTCGTCCTGCTGACGCTCGCCGTGCGCGCCCTGCTCGTCCCCGTCGGCGTGTCGCAGGCGAAGGCGGAGCGCGACCGCGCGCGTCTCGCACCGCGGCTCGCCGAGCTCCAGCGTCGGCACCGGAACGACCCCGAGCGGCTGCGGCGCGCAACCGTGGAGCTCTACACCCGCGAGGGCACGACGCCGCTCGCGGGGTGCCTCCCGATGCTGGCCCAGGCGCCCGTGGTCGGGGTGGTCTACGCGCTGTTCCTGCACGCGGAGATCGCCGGCCACAGCAACGCGCTGCTCGGCCACACCCTGTTCGGCGCGCCCCTGGGCTCGAGCCTCGTCGGCGGGCTCGGGGCGGGTGGTGTGCCGACCGTGGTCGTGGCCGGCGTGGTCGTGCTCGCGATCGCCCTCGTCGGCGAGCTCACGCGCCGCGCCTCCCTGCCCGGCGGTCGGCTCGCGCTGCCCCGGACGACGCCCGGTGCCGACACCGGGCCGAGCATGTCCGGTGCGGCGGTGCTCTCCGGCCCGGGCCTGCAGAACGCGCTCGGTGCCCTGCAGTTCGTCACCGCCGTGATCGCCTGCTTCGTGCCCCTCGCCGCGGGCCTGTACCTGCTGGTGACGGTGACGTGGACCCTCGGGCAGCGCCTCGTCCTGCGCCGCCGGTACCCGCTCGTCGCGACGGCGTAGCGGAGGCCGCGGGGCTGTCCAGCGGACCGTCGGCCGCGCGAGAGTGTCGGGGTAGGGCCGACCTGTCGCCCTTGCGCGAGGCCGTCAGCGCGCTCCCCGCAGCCCCGGGGCGGCCTGGGGGCGGGCCGCGGCCCGCCCGCGGGTCACAGCGCCGCGAACCGGCCGACGGCGACGAACACCGCGAGGGCGAGCAGCACCACGTTCGCCGGGACGGCCTTCGCCTCGCCGAGGCGCCGGTGCAGGGGGATCGCGCCGACCTGCGTGAGCGCGAGCCCGACCGCGGCGACGGGGGTGAGCACCGGCGCGACGCCGAGCGCCCAGGGCAGGATCACTCCGACGGCGCCGGCCACCTCGAGCCACCCGATGGCGCGCACGCCCGCCGCGCGCTCGGGCGTGACCCACCGCATCTGCTCCTGGAGCACGGGGATCGGGCGCAGCGCCTTCATGAGCCCGGCGCCGAGGAAGGCGGCGGCGAGCAGACCGGAGGCGATCCACAGGGCGACGTTCATGCGTGAGTCCTTCGAGAGGAGGCGGCGACGGCCCAGGATGGCCGGTCACTCTTTGTGCCTGGGCACATGATGGGTAACCATGAGCACCGGTACAAAAGGCACACCGGTGTGCGTGAGGCACACGGAGCAGCACCCGGAGAAGACGGAGACACCCATGACGACGACGCCCAGCACGGACGTGCCGGTGGTGCGCGAGCTCGCCGAGCGCCACGGCATCCCGGTCGACCGCGGCTGCGCCGCGGCGGAGGCGACGAGCGAGGTGCGCTCGGTCCTCGACCGGGTGGGCGACAAGTGGAGCGTCCTCATCCTGGGGATGCTCTCCGCCGGCCCGCAGCGCTTCACCGAGCTGCTCCACGGGATCGACGGGATCTCCCAGCGCATGCTCACCCTCAACCTGCGCCAGCTCGAGCGGGACGGCCTCGTGAGCCGCACCGTGCACGCCGTCGTGCCGCCGCGCGTCGACTACGCGCTCACAGGGCTCGGCGAGACGCTGCTGCCGCCCGTGCTCGCGCTGGTCGAATGGGCGCTCGCCCACACGCGCACCATCCGCGAGAACCGAGACGTGTTCGACGCGCGGCGCCCCGCGGGCTGACGGGGCCGTCCTACCCGCGGGGGACCGAGCGGGTCGGACGCAGGGCGGTCAGCCCGCGAGCGGGTCGGCCGCGCGCAGGTACCAGGGCTCGTACCGCTCCAGCGAGAGCGTCCAGAGGCCGGGGGCGCCCGCCGGCACCGCGAGGCACACGTTGCCGGTCACGGTGTCGCCCGAGCCGATGAGGCCCGTGCTCACGAGCGCGTGCGGCACCGCGCCGCACCCGCTCTCGGCGTGGACGCCGTCGTCGCCGACGAACCCGACGTCGACCGCGCCCCACGCGGTCACCTGCGAGCTGGACCCGGTGTAGGTGGCGGTGACGGGCACGATCCAGTACTCGACGCCGTCGGGCGGCGGGGCGTTGACGTCGTCGTGCGCGAGCACGTCCGCGGTCGCCTCGTACGGCTCCTCGAGGAGGACCTCCCACTCCTCGCCGCCGATCGTGTACCCGTCGAACAGCCACGGGTCGTCGCGGGTGCCCGTGCCCTCCCAGTCGCCCTCGGGCCAGTCCTCGTCCGACCAGCCGTCGCCCGGCCACTCGTCGCCGTACGCGTCGTCGGTCGGGGCCGTGACCCACGCGGCGATCCGGGCGCCGGCGTCGGTCGCGACGCCCGCGGCGTACCCCGTCCCGCCCCCGACCACGAGGCACACGACCCCGACGAGCAGCCCGACGGCCGTCCGAGACAGACCGCCACGCCCCGGTGCCGCGCGCGGCGGGGCCGGCTGCGGGACGTGGGGGTGCGGCGGTCCCGGGTGCGGTGCGAGGGGCTGCGGGGCGCCCGCGTACGGAGGGCCGGGGTGCGCTGCGGACGGCGGCGCCGCGTACGGGTTCGGGTGCGCGGCCGGGCCGGGGGAGGAGGGCGGCGGGCCGGGAGGGGGCGTCGGCGAGGACGGCGGCGTCACAGGGGTGCTCATGGTGCTCCGGTGTCGTGCGGGCGGGCGCCCGGACGACAGGTGCCACCGTGCGTGGCCGGATGCTCCCACACTGCGGTCTCCGCCGTCGAGGGCGATGGCACGCGCCCGTGAGCACGGCCTCGGTGCCGCCGCCGGGTGGGGCGACGGCACCGGGGCCGTGGAGGGCGGGAGACCGCGCTACGGCTGGTCCACCTCGGAACCCACGAGGAACTGCGAGTACGCCCCGATGGTGAGGAACGTCGGGAAGTCCTCGGCGAGCGCGACGGCGCGGAACACGTGCGCGGCGTCGTCGATCCGGTTCCCCGGGGTGCGCGGCAGGTCGTCGACGATCTCCGCGAGCAGCGCCTCGACGCGCTCGCGCGTGATCGGCACGCCGTTCTCGGTGCGCGTGCCGGACGCGATCCACTGCCACACCTGCGACCGCGAGATCTCGGCCGTCGCGGCGTCCTCCATGAGGTGGTCGATCGCGGCGGCCCCGACGCCGCGCAGCCACGACTCGAGGTACCGCACCCCGACGGAGACGTTCGAGCGCAGCCCCGCAGCGGTGACGGTGGCCCCGGCCCGGCGGGCCGACCCGATGTCGAGCAGCTCGTGCTGGCCCACCCGGACGTCGTCGCGCTGCCGCGAGACCTGGTTCGGCGCGTCCCCCAGCACCGCATCGAACTCGGTGCGCGCGACCTCGATGAGGTCGGGGTGCGCGACCCACGTGCCGTCGAACCCGTCCGTCGCCTCCCGGCGCTTGTCCGCGCGCACCTGCTCGAACGCGCGCTCGGTGACGTCCGGCCGACGGCGGTCCGGGATGAACGCGCTCATGCCGCCGATCGCGTGCGCGCCGCGCCGGTGGCACGTCTGCACGAGCAGCTCGGTGTACGCGCGCATGAAGGGCGCGGTCATGGTGACCTGCGCGCGGTCGGGCAGCACGTACGAGTCGCCGCGCGTGCGGAACGCCTTGATCACGGAGAACAGGTAGTCCCAGCGCCCGGCGTTCAGCCCGGCGCAGTGGTCGCGCAGCTCGTGGAGGATCTCCTCCATCTCGAACGCCGCGGGCAGCGTCTCGATGAGCACCGTGGCGCGGATCGTGCCCTGCGGCAGGCCGAGGTAGTCCTGGGCGAGCACGAACACGTCGTTCCACAGCCGGGCCTCGCGGTGCCCCTCGAGCTTGGGCAGGTAGAAGTACGGGCCTCGCCCGCGCGCCACGAGCTCGTGCGCGTTGTGGAACAGGTACAGCCCGAAGTCGACGAGCGACGCCGACGCCGAGACGCTCACGCCCGCCCGGTCGACGTACCGCATGTGCTTCTCGATGAGGTGCCACCCGCGCGGGCGGAACACGATCGTCGGGAGGTCGGTGAGCGTCGTCGAGCGCAGGCGGTACTCCTTGCGGTGCTCGCCCGAGCCGGTCGTGTGCGTCAGCGTCCCGCGGATCGCGTCGTGCAGCGCGAGCTGGCCCTCGATCACGTTGCGCCACGTGGGGCTCGACGCGTCCTCGGCGTCTGCGAGCCAGACCTTGGCGCCGGAGTTGAGGGCGTTGATCGTCATCTTGGGGTCGGTCGGGCCGGTGATCTCGACGCGGCGGTCCTCGAGTCCCGGCGCGCCGGCCGAGCCCGCGACGCGCCACGACGGGTCGTCGCGCACGGGCCGCGTCGAGGCGCGGAAGTCGGGGTCGATGCCGTCCGCGACGTCCTGGCGGCGCTGCTGGCGGTCCATGAGCAGCTCGTGGCGGCGCGCCACGAACCGGTCGTGCAGCAGCGTGAGGAAGTCGAGCGCCTCGGGCGTGAGGATCTCGCGGTAGCGCTCGCCCAGCGTGCCGGTGACGCGCAGGGTCCCGGTGACCCGCGGGCTGCTCGCGGGGGCAGGGGACGACGGGGGAGAGGTGGTCGTGGTCAGCGTGGTCATGGCGTGCTCCGAAGGTCGATGTCGCGAGGTAGAGCTCTGGCAGGCCGAGGTAGGGCTTGGGTCCCGCGAGGTAGAGGCGTGGTCATGACCAGGCCTCTACCTCGCGGGACCGCTCCTCTACCTCGCGAAGGGCTTAGTGGAACTGGGCGGTCTCGGTGGACCCGGCGAGCGCGAGGGTGGCGGCGTCGGGGTTGAGAGCCGTGGCGACCCGGTCGAAGTAGCCGGTGCCGACCTCCCGCTGGTGGCGGGTGGCGGTGTAGCCGTCGGCCTCGGAGGCGAACTCGGCCTCCTGCAGCTCGACGTAGGCGGACATCGCGCGCTCGTTGTAGCCGCGCGCGAGCTCGAACATGGAGTGCGAGACGGCGTGGAAGCCGGCCAGCGTGATGAACTGGAACGCGTAGCCCATCGCGGCGAGCTCCTTCTGGAAGCTCGCGATCTGGGCGTCGTCGAGGTGCTTCTTCCAGTTGAACGACGGCGAGCAGTTGTAGGCGAGCTTCTTGCCCGGGTGCTGCGCGTGGACCGCCTCGGCGAACGTCCGCGCGAGCTCGAGGTCGGGCTCGCCCGTCTCGACCCAGATGAGGTCGGAGTACGGCGCGTACGCGAGGCCGCGCGCGACGACCGCGTCGAAGCCGGGGCGCACCCGGTAGAAGCCCTCGGACGTGCGCTCGCCGGTGAGGAACGGCTGGTCGCGCTCGTCGACGTCGGACGTGAGGAGGTCCGCGGCGAGCGCGTCCGTGCGGGCGATGACGATCGACGGCACGCCCGCGACGTCGGCCGCGAGACGCGCGGCGTTGAGCGTGCGGATGTGCTGGCTCGTGGGCACGAGCACCTTGCCGCCGAGGTGGCCGCACTTCTTCTCGGACGCGAGTTGGTCCTCCCAGTGCACGCCCGCCGCGCCCGCGGCGATCATCGAGTGCATGAGCTCGTAGGCGTTGAGCGGGCCGCCGAACCCGGCCTCGGCGTCGGCGACGATCGGGGCGAGCCAGTCGCGGTCGGGCGCCTGCCCGTCCGACGCCGCGCGCTCCGCCGTCTCGATCTGGTCGGCGCGCAGGAGCGCGTTGTTGATGCGGCGCACGACGGCGGGCACGGAGTTGGCGGGGTAGAGCGACTGGTCGGGGTACGTCTGTCCGGACAGGTTGGCGTCGGCCGCGACCTGCCACCCGGACAGGTAGATCGCCTTGAGGCCCGCCCGCACCTGCTGCACGGCCTGGTTGCCGGTGAACGCGCCGAGCGCGGCGACCCACTCCTCGGTGTGGATGAGGTCCCACAGCGTCTCGGCGCCGCGGCGGGCGAGCGTGTGCTCCTCGCGCACGGAGCCACGCAGCGCGACCACGTCCTCGGCGGTGTAGTCGCGCTGCAGGCCGGCCCAGCGCGGGTCGGTCGCCCACTGCTCGGCGAGCTCGGCGGCGCTCTGCGTCTGGTCGCCCGGACGGGCGGACGGGCGCGAGGCGTCGCCCGGGGTCGGGGCGGAGCCGGGGCCGGTGACCGTCGCCGTCGTCGCGACGGCGCCGAGCGGGCGGGCGCCGCCCGCGTACTCGGACGGGGAGCGGCGGCTGACGATGGTGGGCCTGTTCACGGGTGCCTCCTGGTGGTGCGCCGGCCCGCGTGGTGCGGGCCGGCCGGGCCGGTCGGTGGACCTCGGCGAGGTCCGTGCTTCGACCTTCCTCCCGCCTGCAAGCCCTTCTCAAGCCAGATCGGACGAAAGAAACGCGGTTCTTCTCTTGTGCGCAAGGAGTGGCGCGTGTCACTCTCAGTCATGGCTATCCCGACGACGCGACCGGCCGGAATCGCGGAACATGCGGAAATCCCGCTCGAGAGCGAGCCCGACGCCCTGACGATCGGCCGCAGGATCCGGCACCTGCGCACCGCGCGCGGCATGACCCTCGACGAGCTCGGCGCCGCGATCGGCCGCGCGCCGTCGCAGGTGTCGCTCCTCGAGAACGGCAAGCGCGAGCCGAAGTTCGGCCAGCTCCAGGCGGTGGCGCGCGCGCTCGGCGCGAGCCTCGACGACCTGCTCTCGCCGGAGGCGCCCTCGCGCCGGGACGCGCTCGAGATCGAGCTGGAGCGCGCCCAGCGCGGCCCGCTCTTCGACGCGCTCGGGCTGCGGCCCGTGCGGGTGGGCAAGTCGCTGCCCACCGACGCGCTCGAGACCATCGTCGCCCTCGAGCGCGAGCTCCAGCGCCTGCACACCGAGCGCGCCGCCACGCCCGAGGAGGCGCGCCGCGCGAACGCGGAGCTGCGCGCGACCATGCGCGCGCAGGACAACTACTTCCCCGAGCTCGAGGACGCGGCGGCCGGGCTGCTCGACGGCGTCGGGCACGCGGGCGGGCCGATGCCCCAGCGCGTCGCGGCCGACCTCGCCGCCCACCTAGGCTTCACGCTGCACTACGTCGGCGACCTGCCGCACTCCACCCGGTCCGTGCTCGACCTGCGCCACCGCCGCGTGTACCTGCCGAGCAACGGGATGCGCGGGCGGTCCAACGCGACGTCGGCGCTGCTCCAGGCGCTCGCGCCGCACGTGCTCGGGCACGCGGAGCCGCGCGACTACCGCGAGTTCCTCCGCCAGCGCGTCGAGGCCAACTACCTCGCCGCGGCGCTCCTGCTCCCGGAGCGGCACGCGGTCAAGGCACTGCGCGCCGCGAAGGACGCGCGCGAGATCTCCATCGAGGACCTCCGGGACGCGTTCGCGGTGTCGTACGAGACCGCCGCGCACCGGTTCACCAATCTCGCGACGAAGCACCTCGGCATCCCGGTGCACTTCATGAAGGTGCACGAGTCCGGGGTGATCCACAAGGCCTACGAGAACGACGGCGTGCGCTTCCCTGCCGACCCGCTCGGCGCGGTCGAGGGGCAGTACGTGTGCCGGAGCTGGACCGCGCGCACCGTGTTCGCCGTCGAGGACCGGCTCAGCCCGTTCAGCCAGTACACGGACACCCCGAGCGGCACCTACTGGTGCACGTCGCGCGTGCAGGCGTCGGCCGACGGCGAGTTCTCCGTGAGCGTCGGCGTCCCGTTCGCGCACGTCAAGTGGTTCCTCGGGCGCGACACGACCGAGCGGCTCGTGTCCCGCTGCCCCGACGGCGCGTGCTGCCGCCGCCCGCCCGACGACCTCGCCGACCGCTGGGCCGGCCACGCCTGGCCGAGCGCCCGCCCGCACGCGTCGATGCTCGCGGCGATGCCGACCGGCGCGTTCCCCGGCGTCGACCAGACCGAGGTCTTCTCGTTCCTCGAGGCCCACGCGCCGGGTTAGCCGGCCCGTGCCTGCGCGCGCTCCGCCCGGTGCGCGCCGTCCGTGCGAGCCGGGTCGGCGGACGCCGGTCGGCCGTCAGCCGATCGAGCCGCCCTCGACGGGCGCGACCATCGCGTCCTTGAGGCGCGCGGTGTCGGCGTCGGTCCAGCCGTCGGGCGCGTGCAGCGCGGCGAAGCCGTCGGCGTACTCGAGCTGGTAGACGTGCCCGTGGCCGGGCGGGATGTCGGACGCGGCCGCGACGAAGAGGTCGCCCGTGAGCTGCCAGAACGTGACGAACGGGTACCAGCGCACGTCGCCGAGCACGTCGGGCCCGCGTGGCTCGCGGAGCCAGTCGGGCTCGGACCACAGGGTCTCCGGGCCCCACCAGGTGACGCCGTCGGACGCGTGCTGGAGGTACACGACGCGCGGCTCGTCCCAGCGCGGGCCGGGGCCCCAGAGGTCGGCGACGCCGGTCGCGACCGGGTCGCCCCAGCGGACCTGGCGGCCGTCGTCCACCACGGGTGCGTACTCGAGCGACCCGGGGTCCCGCGCGTCGGTGAGCTCGCGCCACATCGGCGTGAACCCGGGCGTCCCGGTGAACATCGCGCCGTCGGAGCGAGCCTCGACGTCCTGCACGCCGCTGAACGCGCCCTGCATCCCGAACGACCCGAGCGAGATGCCGAACGCGAGCAGGCGCGGGCGGTCGCCCTCGGGCAGGTCCGACCACCGCGCCCACACCGCCTCGAACAGCGCCTTGCCCGCGGCGGGCGGGGTCGAGCGGTCGCCGACGAAGCTGATCCAGCTCGGCAGGTAGGAGTACTGCATGCTGGCGATCGCGGTGTCGCCGCCGTGCATGAGCTCGAGCGCCTCGACCATGGCGGGGTCCACCCAGCCGGTCCCGGTCGTGGTCGCGACGACGAGGACGGACCGGTCCCACGCGTCCGTCCGGTCGAGCTCGTCGACGACGCGGGCCGCCGTGGCGTCGAGGTCGCCCTCGGGGTCGAGGCCCGCGTACGCGTGGATCGGCTCGCGCACGTCCGCGGGGTCGACGACGTCGCCCGCCGCGGCGAACGCGCGCAGCTCGTCGAGGGTCGGGCCGGAGACGACGAACTTGCGCCCCTCCGCGCCGAGCGAGTCCCAGGGCTCGAGGGAGTCGGGGGAGCCGGACCGTTCGGGGAGCGTCGGGGGCGTGAGCCGAGGGCTGATCTCGGCGTTCGCCGCCGCGTAGACCGAGTTCAGCGCGCTGAGCGTGCCTGACCAGATGACGCCGTTGAACAGCAGGACCACGACGACGGCGACCGCGACGCCGCTGACGAACCGCGCCACGGGGGCAGGCACGACCTTGCCGACGAGGACGCTCAGCCATCGGGCGACGCGGCGCAGGCCGCGGCCCGCCTGGAGCACGAGCAGCGCGACGGCGAGCGCCGCGAGCAGCGTGACGACCTCGCGTCCGGGGACATCCTCCGACATGCCGAACAGGTGCCGCAGCTCGATCTGGCGCCGCGCCCCGAGGATCAGCGCCAGCGGCACGAGCACGACGGTCGCCCCGGCGAGCACCCACCACGCGATCCGGCTCGCGCGCGCGGTCCACCGGATCCGCAGCCCGACCTTCACGGCGAACCACTCGACGAGCGCGCCGACGGCGTACCCGCCGACGGCGCTCACGCCCGAGATCACGGCCTGGTAGTACCAGGCGCGCGGGATGAGCGACGGCGTGAACGACAGGCAGAACCAGGCGAGCGCGACCACGAGCCCGGTGGCGGAGAACCGCCGGAGCCACCGCCCCCACGCGCCGTGCCGGGGGCGCTCCTCGTCGACGGGCTCGGGGGCGCGGGTCTCCGTCGTGGTGGGCTGCACCTCGCGATCGTAGGCGCGGCGCCCCGAGCCGTCCCCTCGAACGGCCGGGGCGCCGTCGGCCCACCGGACCCGGGCGAGCCCTACGCCTCGAGCAGCAGCGCCTCGCCCTGGCCCCCGCCGCCGCACAGCCCGACGGCGACGCGCCCGCCCCCGCGGCGCGCGAGCTCGTGCGCCGCGTGCACGGCGAGGCGGGCGCCGGACGCGCCGATGGGGTGCCCGAGCGAGATGCCGCCGCCGTGCACGTTGACGACGTCGGGCGAGACCCCGAGCACGCGCGTGGAGACCGCGACGACGGTCGCGAAGGCCTCGTTGATCTCGACGAGGTCGAGGTCGTCGACCGTCCACCCGGCCCGGTCGAGGGCCTGCCGGATCGCGCGCGCCGGCTGGGAGTGCAGCGACGTGTCGGGGCCGGCGACCTGCCCCCACGCCCGCACGGTCGCGAGCACCGGCGTGCCCGCGGACTCGGCCCGGGCGCGGGTCGTGAGCACGAGCGCGGCGGCGCCGTCGGAGATCTGCGACGCGTTGCCCGCGGTGATGGTGCCCTCGGGGTCGAACGCGGGCCGCAGGCGCGCGAGGCCTTCGACCGTCGTGTCGGGGCGCACGCCCTCGTCGTCGCGCACCTCGACCGGCTCGCCCCGGCGCTGCGGGACGCTCACGGGGGCGAGCTCGGCGTCGAACAGGCCGTCCTTCGCCGCGGCCGCGGCGCGCTGGTGCGAGGCCGCCGCGACGGCGTCCTGCTCCTCGCGGGGGACGAACACGTCGCCCACGTTGGTGCGCTCGGTCGAGACGCCCATGGAGGTGTGGTCGAACGCGTCGGTGAGCCCGTCGCGCGCGACGGCGTCGACGAGCGTCGCGTCCCCGAACGCGAACCCGGCGCGCGACCCGGGGAGCAGGTGCGGCGCGTTGGTCATGGACTCCTGGCCGCCGACGAGCACGACCTCCGCCTCGCCGGAGCGGATCATCCGGGTGCCGTCGATGACGGCGGTGAGCCCCGAGAGGCACACCTTGTTCACCGTCACGGCGGGCACGTCCCAGCCCACGCCCGCGGCGGCGGCCGTCTGGCGCGCGGGGTTCTGGCCCGCCCCGGCCTGGAGCACCTGGCCGAGCACGACGGCGTCGACGGCGTCCGCGCCGAGGCCCGAGCGCTCGATCGCGGCGCGCGCGGCGACCGCGCCGAGCTCGACCGCCGTCAGCGCGGCGAGGGAGCCCTTGAGGCGGCCCTGCGGCGTGCGGGCGGCGGCGACGACCACGACGTCGTCGGGGGAGTGCGGGGTGGTGGTGCTCACGGCTGGACCTCCAGGGGTGCGGACGGCGGTGTCTGCGCGGGCGCCGGGGGTGTGGCGCCCGCTCGTGCGGCGGCGGCGTCGACGTCGGCAACGGCAGTGTCGACCAGCCCGAGCAGGAGCCCGAGGAACACGTCCGGCTCCTCGAGGTGGGGGCTGTGCCCGATGCCGGGCCGCACCTCCTCACGGTACCGCCCGCCCGCGGCCGCGTAGGCGTCGAGGACGGCCCGGGTCTGCGCGACCATCGGCTGCGGCGGGTGCGTCTCGACCCCGGGCCAGCCAGGGACGGCGCCGAGCGCGCCGAGCTGCGCGAGGTCGAACAGCGACGTGTCCGAGACGATCGCGTCGGCGTCGCCGCGCACCCACAGCACGGGCGCGGTGGCGCTGGACGTCGCGAAGCCGGACAGGTCGCAGTACTTCGCGCTGATCGCGTTGTTCATGCCGCGCGTCCCGGGCGCCACGCCGGGCCACGTGCCCGACACCGTCCGGTCGCCCGGGTAGCTGTCGTCGCCCGTGCGCGTGGAGAGCACGGAGTCGAGCAGGAGCTCCTCGAGCGCGCCGAGCGGCTCGCCGAGCGCGGCCGGGTCGGCGACGTAGAAGCGGCGCAGCACGTCGCGGGGCGACCCGGCGTCCTCGCTGCGATCGCCGGCGGCGAGCGCCGCGACGAACGCCGGGTTCGCCGTGCCGCCGCCCGAGCCTGCGAAGTCGGGGGAGAGCGGCGTCCCGGCGACGTCGCGCGTGCCGCCGAACCCGTACGGCGACATGGGCGCCTCGAGGAGGATCGCGTCGAACAGGTCGGGCCGGTCGGTCGCGAGCTGCAGCACGACGCCCGCCCCCGCCGAGTGCGCGACGGCGACGAGCGGGCGCGCGAGGTCGAGCGCGTCGAGGACGGCCGCGACGTCGTCGGCGAAGTCCCGCACGCCCCGGGTCGCGTCGACGGGCCGGGGCTCGGCGTCGCCGTACCCGCGCAGGTCGACGGCGACGCCGCGCACGTCGGCGGGGAGCGCGCGCAGCAGCGGGTCGAAGAACGCCGACGACGAGCAGTTGCCGTGCACGAGCAGGACCGTCGCGCGGGCCGCACCCTCGGCGGCGACCTCGCGCACGTGCTCCCGACCGCGCGGGGTCGGGACGTCGCGGCGCAGCACGTCGCGCGTCACGACGGCGTCCCCGCGGCCTGCGTGGACGGTCCTGGGCCGGCGTCGGCGACGTCGAGCGGGGCGTCGTCGAGCGCGACGGCGAGGTCGGGCTCGGTCGCGGCCCGCACGTCGTCGACGCTCACGCCGGGTGCGGTCTCGCGCAGGACGAGCCCGTCGGGCGTCACGTCGATCACCGCGAGGTCGGTGATGACCCGGTGCACGACCCCGCGCCCCGTGAGGGGCAGCGAGCACGAGCGCAGGATCTTGGGCGACCCGTCGCGCGCCACGTGCTCCATGAGCACGATCACGCGGCCCGCCCCGTGCACGAGGTCCATCGCGCCGCCGGGGCCCTTGACCATCCTGCCGGGGATCATCCAGTTGGCGAGGTCGCCCGTCTCGGAGACCTGCATGCCGCCGAGGATCGCGGCGTCGATCTTGCCGCCGCGGATCATGCCGAAGCTCAGCGCGGAGTCGAAGAACGCGGCGCCCGGCAGGACGGTGACGGTCTCCTTGCCGGCGTTGATGAGGTCGGGGTCGACGGCGTCCTCGGTCGGGTACGGCCCGACGCCGAGGATCCCGTTCTCGGACTGGAGCACGAGGTGCTTGTCCTCGGGCACGTAGTTGGGCACGAGCGTCGGCAGGCCGATGCCGAGGTTGACGTACCAGCCGTCCTGGAGCTCGCGCGCGGCGCGCGCGGCCATCTCGTCGCGGGTGAGCGGCACGGCTCAGCCCTCCTTCGTGCTGGTCGCGGTGCCCGACGGCGCGGGCGCGGGCTGGTCGGTCGGGGCGGCCGAGCGCACGGTGCGGCGCTCGATGCGCTTGGGCACGTCCGGGCCCACCTCGACGACGCGGTGCACGAACACGCCGGGCAGGTGCACGGCGTCGGGGTCGATCTCGCCGGGCTCGACGAGCTCCTCGACCTGCGCGACGCACACGCGGCCCGCCATCGCGGCCAGCGGGGAGAAGTTGCGGGCCGACCGGTGGAACACGAGGTTGCCGTGCCGGTCGCCGCGCAGCGCGTGCACGAGCGCGAAGTCCGTGGTGATCGCGTCCTCGAGCACGAACTCGGCCTCGTCGGCGAACGCGCCGTCGCGACCGCGCGGCCCGACGCCGAACGTGCGCACCTCCTTGGGCGCGCTCGCCTGCGCGACGCCGCCCGCGCCGTCGTACCGCTGGGGGAGGCCGCCCTCGGCGACCTGCGTGCCGACGCCGGTGCGCGTCCAGAACCCGGCGATGCCCGCGCCGCCGGCGCGCAGCTTCTCGGCGAGCGTGCCCTGCGGGGTGAGCTCGAGCTCGAGCTCGCCCGAGAGGAACTGCCGCTCGAACTCCTTGTTCTCCCCGACGTACGAGCTCGTCATCTTCCGGATGCGGCCGGCGCCGAGCAGGACGCCCAGGCCCCAGTCGTCGACGCCGCAGTTGTTGCTCACGACCCACAGGTCGCGCGTGCCCTGGGCGAGCAGCGCCTCGATGAGCGCGATCGGGTTGCCGCACAGGCCGAACCCGCCGACGGCGAGCGACGCGCCGTCGGGCACGTCCGCGACGGCCTCGGCCGCGGACGCGACCACCTTGTCCAGCCCGGTCCCTCGTGGGGACGCGATCGTGGGGCTCATGCCGTGACCTCCTCGTCACTCGCCGGTCCGGGTCCGTCGCTCGTGACGGCGGCCAGGGCCCGCAGGGTCTCGCCCGCGACGGCCTCGACGCCGGGCGGGCTCATGATGATCGTGTAGTGATTGATACCCGCTATGTCGCGGGTGCGCAGCCCCGGCAGCCGCGCGCGCCACGCGGCGAGGTGCTCGGGGGAGTAGAGGGCCTCGGGCTCGTCGAGCAGGCCGCGCGGCGCGCGCAGCAGCACGAGGGGGACGTCGAGCGGGTGGTCGCCCGCGAGCGCGTCCGCGAGCGGCCCGCCCTCGTAGAGCTCGAGCGAGTCGGCGGAGACCGCCGCGCCCGACGACGCCGGGCGCAGCGCGGGCGCCTCGCCGACGAGGTCGTAGTCGACGTACCCCGCGACGACGTCGGCCCACGGCTCGTCCCACGCGCTCGCGAAGGCGGGGTGCGCGCGCCAGAAGCCGCGGTACTCCTCGTGGTCGGCGAACGTGCGCTCGAGGCGCTCGACGGCCGGGCCGAGCAGGGCGCGCAGGACCTCGTCGTGCGTCGCGTCCGGCGCGAGCCCGGTCGGCGGCGGGAGCGGGATGCCGCCGTCGACGAGCACGAGCCGGGAGACGCGGCCGGGGTGGCGGTGCGCGAGCACGACGGACACGAACGCGCCCATGGAGTGGCCGAGCGCGACGACGTGGTCGATCCCCAGCGCGTCGAGGACCGTCGCGAGGTCGTCCGCGTGCGCGCCCATGCCGTACGGGCCGGGCAGGCCGTTGCTGCGCCCGCGCCCCCGCAGGTCGGGCGCGACGACGCGCACGCCCGGCAGCGCCGCGACGACGGCCGGCCACGCGCGGTGCGACGCCGTGATGCCGTGCACGGCGAGGACGGTCGGGACGGCGTCGTGCGCGGGGGGCGCGCCGCCGTCGGGCCGGGCGCCCGGCTCGGGTGCGGGCGGGCCGACCGGGTCCCACACGCCGACGCGCATCCGCCCGCCCGCGACGGGGACGTCGAGCGTCGCGTAGGTGTGGGTCGCGGCGGTGACGTCGTCCGGCGCGGTCGTCGGCGCGGTCACCGGGCGCTCCAGCCGCCGTCGATCGTCCACGACGCGCCCGAGACCATCGACGCGTCCGGGCCGGTGAGCCAGCCGACGAGCGACGCGACCTCCTCCGGCTCGACGAGCCGCTTCACCGCGGACTCGGCGAGGAGCACCGTCGCGAGCACCTCGGACTCGGGGATGCCGTGCACGCGCGCCTGGTCGGCGATCTGCTTCTCCACGAGCGGCGTGCGCACGTACCCGGGGTTGACGCACACGCTCGTCACGCCGTGCGGACCGCCTTCGAGCGCCGTCACCTTGGACAGGCCCTCGAGCCCGTGCTTCGCGGACACGTACGCCGACTTGAACGGCGACGCCACGAGGCCGTGCACGGACGACACGTTGACGACGCGCCCGAACCCGCGCGCGTACATCCCGGGGAGCGCGGCCCGGACCAGCAGGAACGGCGCCTCGAGCATGATCGCGTGCAGCAGGCGGAAGTCGTCCGGGCGGAAGTCCTCGATGGGGCTCACGCGCTGCACGCCCGCGTTGTTGACGAGGACGTCGACGTCGAGCGTGAGGTCGTCGAGCGCGCGCGTGTCGGCGAGGTCCACGACCCACGCCTCGCCGCCGAGCTCGTCCGCGAGGCGCTGCGCGCCGCCGGGGTCGACGTCGGCGACGGTCACGTGCGCGCCGCGCGCGGCGAGCTCGCGCGCGCACGCCGCGCCGATGCCGCTCGCGCCGCCCGTGACGAGCGCACGACGCCCGGAGAGGGTCGGGGCGGTGCCGGGGCCGGTGGCGGGGACGGTCATCGCGCGTCTCCTTCGGTGTCGGTCGAGGTGGCGGGCCTGGTCCCGGTCGGGGGGGCGGTCCGCGGCGCGGCGAGCGCGCGCTCGATGAACTGCATGGTCTGCTCGAACACGTGCGGGGGGACCTCGGCGGCCGCGGTGTCGTACGACGGCGGCTCCGCGCCCTCGTCCCAGCGCCCGCCCCACAGCACCCAGCGCATCCCGACGATCTCGCCGATGCCCATGAGCGCCCACGCGGCGACCTCCGGGTCGACGTCGTGGCCGACCTCGCCGTTCGCGCGCGCCTTGTCGAGCCCGGTCATGTAGCCCTCGACGATGCGCGCGTAGTGGCGGCGCAGCGCCCCGGGCGAGACGAACTCGGCCTGCCGCACGATCCGGTAGAGCGCCGGGTGCTCGGCGGTGAAGCGGAAGAACGCCTCGAAGCCCGCGCGCTCGGCGGCCAGGCGCGTCGTCGCCTGCGAGCTCGCCTCGATCATCGCGTGCCGCACGCGGCGGTTGAGGTCGTCGACGAGCTCGTCGAACACGTCGATCTTCGACTCGAAGTACAGGTAGAACGTGCCCTGCCCGACGCCCGCGGACTCGGTGATCTTCACGATCGACGCGTCGTGGTACCCGACCTCGGCGAACACCTGCTCGGCCGCGGCGAGGATCTTCGCCCGGGTGCGGTTGCCGCGGGCGGTGCGGGGCTGGGTGCTCATGAGTCCTCCGGGACGGTCACGCGCTCGGCGAGCGAGCGGCGCGACACCTTGTGCAGCGACGTGCGGGGCAGGGACGGGACGAGGTCGAAGCGGCGCGGGACCTTGAAGTGCGCGAGCTCGCGGCGGCAGAACGCCTCCAGCTCCTCGGCGTCGGTGGGGTGGCCGGCGCGCGGGACGACGAACGCGGCCCCGACCTCGCCCCACCGGTCGTCGGGGACGCCCACCACCGCGACGTCCGCCACCGCGGGGTGGCGGCGGAGCACGGCCTCCACCTCGGACGGCGTGACGTTCTCGCCGCCGACGATGAAGACGTCCTTGAGGCGATCCACCACGCGGTAGCACCCGTCGACGTCGCGCTCGACGAGGTCGCCGCTGCGCAGCCAGCCGTCGCGCAGGACGGCGGCCGTGGCGGCCTCGTCGCGGAAGTACCCGGCGAACACCCCCGGTCCGCGGACCAGCAGCTCGCCCGCCGCGGGCCCGTCGAGGTGGCGGCCCGTCACCGGGTCGGCGACGGCGACCTCGACGTGCGGGTACGGCGTTCCGGCCGAGCCGCTGCGCTCGCGGGCCTGGTCGTCGGGCAGGCACAGCACGTTGGGGCCCGCCTCCGTGAGCCCGTAGCCCTGCGAGAGGGCGACGCCGCGGCGGTGCCACGTGCGCAGCAGCGGCTCCGGCATGGGCGCGCCGCCCACGACGGCGTGCCGCAGCGACGACAGGTCGGCGTCCGCGAAGCCGGGGTGCTCCGCGAGGAGCAGGTAGTTCGTCGGGACGCCCATCATCGTCGTGACGCGGCGCTCGGCGACGAGCTGGAGCACGCGCTCGGGCTCGAACGTGCGCTCCAGGACGACGGTCGCGCCGGTCCACCACGCGAGCAGCGGCTGGATGTTCCACCCGCCCGCGTGGAACTGCGGCAGCACGCTCAGCACGACGTCGTGGCTCGTCAGCTCGACCGTGCGCGAGAGCGAGAGGTTCGTCCAGAAGCAGTTCGCGTGCGTGAGCAGCGCGCCCTTGGGCGTGCCCTGCGTGCCGGACGTGAACACGAGGAGGAGCGGGTCGTCGTCGCGCACGGGCCGGCGCTCCGGCGCGGGGCCCCGCCGCGACGGCGGCGGGACGTGCGCCTCGACGCCGCTGCGCCCGAGCTCCGCCCGGCGGGGCGGGCGGCCGGGCCGCTCCCCGTCGAGCCGGCGCAGCGGGTCGAGCCGGTCGAACGCCGAGTCCGCGAGGCCGGAGAACTCCTGCTCCACGAGCACCAGCGCGGGGTCGGCCTGCTCGACCTGGGCGGCGAGCTCGCCGGGCGACAGCCGCCACGACAGCGGCGCGAGCACGAGCCCGGCCTGCGCGCACGCGAAGAACAGCACGACCTGGTCTGCGCTGTTGCCCGTGACGGTCGCGACGCGGTCCCCGACGCCGTAGCCCGCCTCCCGGAACGCGGCCGCCAGGGCGCTCGCGCGCTCGTGCAGGTCGCGGTAGCGCAGGGTCACGCCGCGGTCGTCGACGGCGACGCGGTCGGGCGTCGCGAGCGCGCGGTCGCGCGTCCAGCGCCCGAGGGTGTGCAGGCCGTCCTGGGCGTCCTGGTGCTGCGTCGTCATGCCACCTCCTCCAGGCGCTCGCGGGCCTCCTCCCGATCCTCCCGCGGGCGGCGGCGCGCGGCGAGGCGCGACGCGGCGCCCGCGATGCCGCCTGGCAGGAACATCACGACGAGGATGAAGAGGGTGCCGAGCAGGAACAGCGGCTCGCTGAGCGGCACGCGCAGCACGGCCGGGAGGTCCGCGACGGCCGCGGAGCCCGCGAGCGTCCCGAGCCGCTGGTCGAGGATCGTGTAGAGCACGCCGCCGACGATCGCGCCCCACCGGGACCCGACGCCGCCGAGCACGACCATGACGAGCAGCGTGAGCGTGAAGTCGGCGGACGTCGCGCGCGGCACGGCCCCGGACTGGAGCAGCAGGTACGCCATGCCGACGACGGTCGCGAGCGTCGCCGCGAGGACGAACACGAGGAGCTTGACGAGGTAGGGGCGCCCGCCGATGACGCGCACGCGCATCTCGTTCTCGCGCGTCGCCGCCGCGACGTGCCCCGCGCGCGACCGCTCGACCCACAGCACCACGAGGTAGACCAGGACCAGCACGGCGAGGGCGAGCCAGTAGAGGTTGCGCGTGTTGAGCACGCCCACGAACGCGTCGGGGACGTTCCGGGTCGCGAGCGCGAGGCCCTCCTCGCCGCCGGTCGTGCCCCCGGGGTTGCGGCGCACGAGCACGTTGCCCGCCTGGGCGAACGCGAGGGTGACCATGGCGAACGAGATGCCCGTGACCCGCAGCGAGACGGCCCCGACGACGTGCGCGAGGACGATCCCGCCGACGAGCACGAGCGCCGCGGCCGGCAGGAGCGGGATCTCGGTCGTGTCGAGCACGATCGCGAGCCCGTACAGCCCGGCCGCGAAGTACAGCGCGTGGCCGAAGCTCAGCAGCCCCGCGACCCCGAACAGCAGGTGGTAGCTCAGCGCGAGGGCGCCGATGAGCCAGCACATCGCCATCATCTGGAGCGCGCCGGGCGTGTACGTCGGGCCGGGCAGGACGCCCGGCACGTGGAGCGCGAGCAGCGGGAGGCACGCGAGCAGCGCGACGAGCGCGACGCCCGCGAGCGTGCGGACCAGCGTGCCCGACGGCGCCCGGCGGGCGGGTCGGTCGGCGCGCGGTGCGTCGTCGGCGGGGGCGGCCGGGGCCGTGGGAGCGGTCTGGGTGGTCATGCGGCTGCCCTCCCGAGGAGGCCGGTGGGACGGACGAGGAGCACGAGCGCGAGGAGGAGCACGACGAGGAGGTCGCCGTAGCCGAGGTAGTAGTTCGCGAACTGCTGCAGGACCGCGACGAGCACGGACGCGACCGCCGCGCCGGTCAGGGAGCCGAGCCCCCCGATGACGGTGACGATGAACGCGAAGATGAGCAGCGACCCGCCGAGGTGCGGGGAGACGTACCCGAAGTACTGCGAGGCGAGGACCCCGCCGAGCCCCGCGGCGGCGCCGCCGACCGCGAAGACGAGCGTGAACGCCTTGCGCACGTCGATGCCGAGCGCGGTGACCATGGACCGGTTCTCGACGCCCGCGCGGATGATGAGCCCGTAGCGGGTGCGCTGGAGGAACAGCACGATCGCGCCGAGCACGAGCGCCGCGGCGCCGATCGCGACGAACCGGTCGTTGGGCACCGGCGCGCCGGCCAGGTCGGTCGTGCCCTTGAGCCACGCCGGGCCGGAGATGAACTCGGGGTCCGATCCCCACATGCCCTCGAACAGCGCGACGGACGCGAGCGAGAGCCCGACGGTGACGAGCACCTGCTCGATGTGCCGCTCGTAGAGCGGGCGGATGAGCAGGAGCTCGGTGAGCGCCGCGGCCCCCGCCCCGACGACGGCCCCGGCGAGCAGCGAGAGCGCGAAGACGCCCCACGAGTCCGCGCCGAGGGAGCGTGCGACGAACCAGCCGCCGAACGCGCCGAGCGTGAGGAACGACCCGTGCGCGAAGTTGAGGACGCCCATGAGCCCGTAGATGAGCGACAGGCCCGACGCGACGAGGAAGTACAGCGCCCCGAGGCCGAGCCCCGTGACGAGGAGGAGGACGATCGTGCTCACCGGGCCACCGCCCCTTCGGTTCCGTGGTGGTCGACCTCGGCGTGCACGCCGAGGAGCTGCTGGACGCGGTCGGGGTCGTCGAGGAGCTCGCGCGCGGGACCGGTGTGCACGACGCGGCCCGCGTCGATCACGACGACGCGCTCGGCGAGCCGCTCGATGACCTCGAGGTTCTGCTCGACGAGCAGGATCGGGACCGTGCGGGCCGCCTCCGCGAGCGCGTCCGACACCTCGCCGACGATCCGGGGCGCGAGGCCCTTGGTGGGCTCGTCGACGAGGAGCAGGCGGTTGGCGTTGAGCAGGGCGCGCGCGAGCGACACCATCTGCTGCTGCCCGCCCGAGAGGGTGCCCGCGCGCTGGGCGGCGCGCTGCACCAGGTCCGGGAACAGCTCCGCGACGAGCTCGCGTCGCGGGTGGGCGTCGCGCTCCGCGAGCCGCAGGTTCTCCGCGACCGTGAGCCCGGCGAACACCTCCCGGTCCTCGGGCACGTACCCGACGCCGCGCCGCACGATCCGGTCCGTGCGCTCGCCGTCGACGCGCTCGCCCGCGAGCAGCACCTCGCCCCGGCGCTCGATCAGGCCGAGCACGGCCTTGAGGGTCGACGTCTTGCCGACGCCGTTGCGGCCCAGCACCGCCGTGACCCCGGTGGCCGGGACGGAGAAGGTCACCCCCTCGACGACCTGCTGGCCCGCGATGCGCGCGGACAGCCCGCGCACCTCGAGGACGGGTACGTCGCTCCCGACCGCGGGCTGGGCGGTGCTCCTGCTGCTGCCGCTCATGCTGCCTCTCCTGCCGTGACGCCGAGGTAGGCGCTCTGCACCGTCGGGTCCGCCATGACGGCGTCGGGGGTGTCGCACGCGAGCAGCTCGCCGTGGTGCATGACGGCGACGCGGTCCACGAGCCCCAGCACGACGTCCATGTGGTGCTCGACCATGAGCACCGTGCAACCGGTCGCGTGCAGGTCGCGGATGACCTCGACGAGGCCGGGCACGTCGGCCGACGACACGCCCGCCATGGGCTCGTCGAGCAGCACGACGCGCGGCTCGGTCGCGAGGAGCACCGCGATCTCGAGCTTGCGCTTGTCGCCGTGCGACAGGTCGCCCGCGGCGACCTCGGCGCGGCGCACGAGCCCGACGGTCTCCAGGTGCCGGTCCGCCTCCCGCGTCGCGGCGTCGCCGCGACGCGGGAAGCGCAGCACCGACAGGGCGCCGCCGAGGCGCCCCTGCGCGGCGAGCCGCACGTTCTCCCGGACGCTCAGGCGCGGGAACAGGCTCGACGTCTGGAACGTGCGGCCCAGGCCCGCGCGGGCGCGCGCGGCCACCGAAGTGGTCGTCACGTCCGCGCCCTCGAGGAGCACCGCCCCGCTCGTCGGGCGGTGGATCCCCGAGACCAGGTTGAAGAGCGTCGTCTTGCCCGCGCCGTTCGGCCCGATCACGCCGAGCATCTCGCCCTGCCCGACGGCGAGGCTCACGCCCCGCAGGATCCGCGCGCCGCCGATCTGGAGCCCGAGGTCGCGGACCTCGAGCGCGGGGAGGGTGTGCGGCTCGCCCACGTCAGCCCGCCTCGGCCGGCGCGACGTCGTCGCCCGGCACCTCGGCGACGAGCTCGGGAGCCCAGCCGTCGCCCTCGGCCACGAGCTTCACCTGGTACATCGGCTGGACGAGCGCGTGGTCGGACGCGCGGACCGTCGTCGTGCCCTTGGGGCCGTCGAAGCTCCAGCCCTCGAGCGCGTCGACCATGGCGTCGACGTCGTCGCCGCCCTCGGCGATCGCGTGGACGATCATCTGCGCGGCGACGAAGCCGTCGGGCGTGAAGAGGTCGGCCTGCTTCCCGGCCTCCTCGACGGACGCGAGCATCGCGGCCTCGACCTCGGTGCCCGCGGCGCCGGGGAAGTAGTGGTTGAGGAAGTCGACCTTGCTCGCCGCGGCGCCGTACGCGCCGTAGGTCGCGACGTCGCCGAGCCCGGTGACGACCGTGGTCGCGTCGAGGACGCCCTGCTGGTCCAGGCCCTGCCACATCGCGCCCGACGTCGCCCCGGCCCACGCGACGAACACGAGGTCGGGCGCGGCGTCGACGATCTGGTGCGCGAACGGCGTGAACTCCGTCGCGTCCTCCGGCACGAGCACGCTCGTCACCTCGGCGCCCTGCGCGCCGAGGACGGCCTCGACCGCGGCGAGGTTGCCCTGGCCGAACGCGTTGTCCTGGGCGAACACGACGACCTTCGCACCGTCCGGGTCGACGAACGTGCCGGCGGTCGCGACGTCCTGGAGCGACTGGCGCCCCGAGCGGAACGTGTAGTCGTTGATGCCCGTGAGCGCGTCGACCGCGGCGGGCCCGGAGATGTAGAGCACCTTGTTCTGCTCGGCCTGCTCGGCCAGCTTGAGCGCCACGCCGGACACGACCGTGCCGCCGAGGATCTGGTAGCCCTTGCCGATGAGGTCCTTGGCCTGCCCGACCGCCTTGTCGGGGTCGCCGCCGTCGTCGTGGAACGTCACGTTGACGGGGCGGCCGTCGACCTCGCCCGTGCCGTCGGTCGCGTAGTCGAGACCGGCCTGGAAGCCCTCGTAGTAGGCCTCGCCGTAGGCCGCGAGCGGCCCGGTCTTGGAGTAGATGATGCCGACGTCGACCGGGTCGGCGCTCGTGCTGGTCTCGCCTCCGGCGCTGCCGCCGCCGCTCGCGTCGGTCGGCGCGCAGGCGGCGAGCGCGAGGCTCGCGGCCGCGAGCGCGGCGACGGCGAGCGCCGACCGCTGGGACTTCTTCGTCCGCATGACTTCGCCCTTCGTTGGGTGGTCCTGAGGGGGAGCGCCGCTCGAACATGAGAGGCGATTCAGGTTGCGGGAATCATGGATCCCCGGGCGGCGCGGTGTCAACCCGCGTCGGGAGGGACCGCCGTGCGCCCGGTGTCGCGAGCGCGCCGGTCGCGGCAGACCTGATGTTGACAGGTGATTCAGGTCACACGTAGCGTCCGGTTCGCCCGGGTCCGGCGCGCGACGGTGCGCGCCACGGCGCGCGAAGCGCCGACGGCGACCCGACCTCGACGTGGAGGTTCAGATGGTCAGGCACTCCCTCAGACAGCGCGCCCGCGCCCGCCGGAGCGCCGTCGCGCTCGCCCTCGGCGCGGCGCTCGCGGTCGTGCTCGCCCCGCTCGTCACCGCACCGGCCACGGCCGCCGGTTCGTGGTCCCAGCGCACGGCCGGCGGGATGACGGTCGAGCTCTACCGGCCGTCGACGGCGCCCGCGCTCCCCGGCGGTCGGGCGCTCATGGTCTCCCTGCACGGGTGCGTCCAGACGTCGCAGGTGCTCAAGAACGGCGGCAACTGGACCGCGACCGCCGACGAGCACGGCATGGTCGTCGCGGTCCCCGCCGCGCCGAACGGCGGTGTCCTGCTCGGCTGCTGGGACTACTACGACACGAACCACAGCCGGACGAACCCCGCGCGGCACGACGACAACCTGCTCGACCTCGTCTCGACCCTGCTGGCAGACGCCTCGCTCGGCATCGACCCGGACCAGGTCTACGTGAGCGGCCTGTCGTCCGGCGGCGGCCAGGCGATGGTCATGGGCTGCCTCGCGCCCGACGTGTTCGCGGGCGTGGGGATCGCGGCGGGGCCGACGGTCGGGACGACGTCGGGCCAGATCGGGAGCGTCGCGACGACGCTCGCGCAGGCGCGCTCGACGTGCCGGACCTTCGCGGGGACGCACGCGGCGGACTTCGGCTCGCAGGTGACGTCCGTCGTCTTCGGCAGCGCCGACACGACGGTCGCGACCGGGTACGGGACGCTCAACGCCCAGGTCATGGCCGACCTCTACGGGGCCGGGACCACGTCGTCGTTCTCGCTCGCCGGGCTCGCGGGCACGAACCGAGCGGGCACGGGGACGCTCTGGTCCGACGCCGCCGGCCCGCGCGTCTCGCTGGTCCAGAACACCGGGCTCGCGCACGCGTGGCCCGCGGGCGGAGGTCCCGGCGGGTCCTACGTGTCGACGAACAGCATCGACTACCCGGCCTACCTCACCGACTTCCTGTTCGCGAGCAACCGGCGCGTCGACCGCGACCCGGGCCCCGACCCGGACGTCACGGCGCCGACGGTCGCGATCACCGCGCCCGGCGCGGGCGCCGCCGTCTCGGGGACGATCCGCGTGGAGGCCTCGGCGTCCGACGACCGCGCGGTCGACCGCGTCGAGCTGAGCGTCGACGGCGCGGCGCTCGCGACGCTGCGCACCGCCCCGTACGGGTTCGACTGGGACACGACGGCGCTCGCGGCCGGCTCCCACGTGCTCAAGGCCCGCGCGGTCGACACGGCGGGGAACGCGTCGACCGCGCAGGTCACGGTGACGGTGCAGGCGCCGACCGGGCCGTGGTGCGGCACCGCGACGAACGCGCAGCACCGGGCCGCGGGGCGCGCGATCTCCTACGGCGTGAACCCCTACAACCCGTACTACGCGGTCGGCTCGCTCGCGTACCTCGGGCAGGGCGACGCGACGGTCACGACGCTGCGCGAGGCCGCGCCCGGCCGGTTCGAGGTCGCCGCCGCCTGCTGAGCAGGGCGGGCCCGCTCGGGCTAGTGCTCCAGGCGGTCCTTCGGGTCACCGATGAAGTCGGTGACGTCGTCCGGGAGGTCGTCGCGGTTCATGTCGTTCGAGCGGGCCCGGCGGGCGTCCCAGCGCAGCGCGAGCGCGGCCAGCACCGCCGCGATCGTGGACGCCGCGAGGATCGCGATCTTCGCGCCGTCGGTGTGCTCGGCGTCGGGGAACGACAGCTCCGCGATGAGGAGCGAGACGGTGAAGCCGATGCCCGCGAGGAACCCGACGGGCAGGAGGTCGCGCACCCCGATGCCGGCCGCGAGCCGCAGCGGCGTGAAGCGCGTGACGAGCGCCGTGACCCCGAGCACGCCCACGAGCTTGCCGACGACGAGGCCGAGGACGATGGCGAGCACGACGGGCTGCGTCAGCACCTCCCCGACGGGCGTCTCGCCGCCCACGATCGAGACGCCGGCCGCGAAGAACGCGAACACCGGCAGCGCGACACCCTGCGAGAGCGGGCGCACCGTGTGCTCGAAGCGCTGCGTGCGCGACTCGCGCTCCCCGTGCACCGCGAGCGCCGGGACGGTGAAGCCGAGCAGGACGCCGGCGATCGTGGCGTGGACGCCCGACTCGTGCATGAACGCCCAGGCGACCACCGCGACGGGCAGCAGGAGCCACCAGCGGGTGCGGCGAGCGCGCACGAGGACGGCGTAGAGCGCGACGGCGAGCAGCGCGAGCCCGAGGTAGCCCCACCGCAGCTCCGCCGTGTAGAAGATCGCGATGACGACGATCGCGAGCAGGTCGTCGACGACCGCGAGCGTGAGCAGGAACGTGCGGATCGCGACGGGGAGCCCACGGCCGAAGACGGCGAGCACGCCGAGCGCGAACGCGATGTCCGTCGCCGTGGGGATCGCCCACCCGTGCAGCGCGCCCGGGTCGCCCGTGGTCAGCAGGACGGCGACGAAGATCAGGGCCGGCACCGTCATGCCGCCCATCGCCGCGAGCACCGGGACGCCCGCCTGCCTCGGGTTGCGCAGGCTGCCCGCGACGAACTCCTGCTTGAGCTCGACGCCGACGACGAAGAAGAAGATCGCGAGCAGGCCGTCGGCCGCCCACGTCGACAGCGTCAGGTCGAGGTGCAGCGGGGAGGACGGGCCGACGACGGTGCTCGACAGCGTCAGGTAGGACTCGCGCCAGGGCGAGTTGGCCCAGACCAGCGCGAGCAGCGCCGCGCCGATGAGCAGGGCGCCGCCCGTCGTCTCGCGCCCGACCCAGCGGCGCAGGCGTGCACCGGGGGAGGGGCGGTCGGTCGGCGGGGTGGCCGAGGGGCCGGAGGGCAGGGCGGCGTGGGTCATCGTGCTCCCGGGGTCGCTGTCGTGTCGCACGGCCGCGTCGCGGACCGTGGCCGACCAGACTTCCCGGCACACCGCCCACAATCCTACGGGGCTGCGCACCCCTCGCGGTCGACGTGTCCGGCTCGCGGTCCAGTCTCCTGGCGCTCGTCCCGCCGCGCGCGTCAGGGCGGGGTGTCCTCGGCGAGCGCGAGGAGGCGCGTCGTCGTTCTCCAGTTCCGGCCCGTCACCGGGGTCCCGGCCGCCTTCGCGAGGACGGCCGCCGTCAGCCTCGACCGACCGACGCCGTCGGGGTAGGCGACGTAGAGGACGCCGTTCGCGACGACGGCGCGCTCGGTCGTCAGGCGCGGCCCGAGCGCGGCGGCGGCGTCCGGGTCGACGGGCTCCTCGCCCACGTGGACCAGCAGCCCGGCCGGGCGGTCGGCGGCGTCGTCGGGCAGCGGGTTCCCGCGCACGATCTTCCGGAGCCGCTCGGTCGTGAGCACCGCGACCGCGGCGTCGACGCCGAAGCGCTCGGCGACGCCGTCGTGCAGGAGGCGCGCGACGTCCGCGGGCGATGACGCACCGGACGACCCCGGCCCGACGACGAGGTTCCCGCTGTTCACGACCGTGCGGGCGTGCGCGAGCCCCAGCTCGCCCGCGAGGTCCCGCAGCGCGGTCGACGGGACCTTCCGCCCGCCCACGTTCACGGCGAACAGCAGGCAGGCGTACGCCGTCACGACGACGTCCCCGGGCGACGGTGGGACCACGGCGCGGCCTCCTCGAGCCGCGTCGCGAGGGCCAGCAGCAGGGCGTCGTCCCCGTGGTCCGCGCCGAGCATCACCCCGACGGGGACGGTCGCCGCCGACCCGTCGGGGTCGGTGACGCGCGCCTCGCCGAGCGGGAGGGAGACCGCGGGCCGCCCCGTGAGGTTCCAGACGCTCGTCCAGGGCGTGAACGCCGTCTGTGCCGCGAAGTCGGCGGCCGGGTCGTCGTCGACGCGCTGGCTGCCGACGAGCGCGGGCGGCTGCGCGAGCGTGGGGGAGAGCACGACGTCGACGCCCGACCACGCGGCGGCGACCTCGCGCGTGAGCTGCTGCACCCCCGCGAGCGCCGTCGCGTACGCGAGCCCGCTCACCGCGCGCCCGCGCTCGCGCAGCCACCGCGTGAGCGGCACGAGCAGGTGCTCGCGCTCCGGCGGGACGGGTGCCTGGAGCGCCCCGACGGACCACAGCGCCGCGAACGCGTCCCAGCGCTCGGCCCCGAACGGGGGCGGGATCTCGACGACGTCGTGCCCGAGCCGGACGAGGAGCTCCGCCGCCGCGCGGGCGGCGTCGGCGCACGCCGGGTGCACGGGGGCGTCGGCGGCGATCACGGGCTCCAGCAGCAGCCCGACGCGGAGCCGCCGCCCGTCCGGCGGGGCGCCGAGCCGCGCGGTGAAGGTGTCGCCGGGCCAGGGGCGCGCGAGCACGTCGAGGAACGCGGCGGTGTCGCGGACCGACCGGGTGAGGACGCCGTGCGTCGCGAGCCCCGCGCCGTCGACCCCGTACGGGCCCGGGCTCACGAGCCCGCGCGACGGCTTGAGCCCGACGAGCCCGCACGCGCTCGCGGGGATGCGCAGCGAGCCGCCGCCGTCGCTCCCGTGCGCGACGGGGACGACGCGCGCCGCGACCGCGGCGGCCGCACCCCCGCTCGACCCGCCCGCGGACCGCGCGAGGTCCCACGGGGTGCGGGCGGTCGGGCCGACGTCGGGCTCCGTGTAGCAGGGGAGGCCGAGCTCCGGGGTCGAGGTCTTGCCGACCATCACCGTGCCGGCGCGCCGCAGGAGCGTCACGACGCCGTCGTCGTACGGGGCGGGGAACGGGTCGATCGCGGCCGAGCCCGCGCGCATCGGCACGCCCTCGACCATCGTGAGGTCCTTGACGGGGCAGGGGACGCCGAGGAACGGCGGGAGGCCGTCGCGGGGACCGGCCCGGCCGTCGCGCCGCGCCGCCACGAGCGCGTCCTGCGCGGCGAGTGCCTGCGTGCGCGCGAGGTCCGGGGTGAGCACGGTGAAGGCGCCGACGGCGGCACCGACCCCGGCGGCGGCGTCGAGCGTCGCGTCGAGGACCTCGACGGGGGAGACGTCGCCGGCGCGCAGGGCGCCGGCGAGCGCGGTCGCGTCCAGGTCCAGGAGCTCGGGGGCGCTCATGACTCGTGAACCTACGCGCGCCGTCGCACCCGCGCGACCCCGCCCCCCGCGACCCCCCCGCGCGCGCGACCTCCGCGACGCCGCGCGTGCCGGCCTCGGCGGTCGACACCGGCCGAGCGCAGGCGTATATTCCAACCGGAATATTCCAGCCGGACGCGAGCTCCCCACCCGCCGGCCTGCTACCCCGCCACCCCGTCCCGGAGACCACCGTGACCTCCCCGCGCCTCAGCCCCACGGCGACCCTCGTGCTCGCCGTGCTGCTCGAGCAGCCCATGCACCCGTACGAGATGCTCGTGCGCCTGCGCAAGCGGCGCGACGACCGCCTCGTGCGGCTCAACCCCGGCGCCGTCTACCACGCGGTGGACCGCCTCGAGCGCGACGGCCTCGTCGAGCGCGCGGGCGTCGACCGGGACGGCAACCGCCCCGAGCGCACGCTCTACGCCATCACCCCGGCCGGCGTGGCCGCGCACGACGCCCGCACGCGCGACCTCGTCCGCGAGACGCCGCGCGAGTACCCCGCCTTCCCCGTCGGGCTCGCGCTCGTGCACGACCTCCCGCGCGAGGACGCCCTCGCGCTGCTCCGCGAGCGTCGCGCGGCGCTCGCGGCCGCGATCGACGGGGTGCGCGAGCGCCTCGACGACGTGGTCGCGCGCGGCCTGCCCCGCCGCTACCTGCTCGACGCCCACTTCGAGCTCCACCAGACCCAGGCCGAGATCGCCTGGCTCGACGCGACCGTCGCGGACGTCACGTCCGGCGCGCTGAGCTGGACCGAGGAGCCCGGGCCCGCGTTCCGCCACTCCCGCACGACCTCACCTCAGGAGTCCTCGTGACCACTCCCGCCCCGGGCACCGGCCCGGCCCCGGCGCCCGCCGAGGCCGGCGCACGCGTCGTGCCCCTCGTCGACCTCCACGGCCGCAGCGCCTGGAGCATCCTGCCGCCGCTCATCCTCGGCTTCTTCATGATCATGGTGGACACCACGATCGTGAACATCGCGGTCCCCACGCTCCAGCGCGAGCTCGACGCGTCGCTGGTCGCGGTCGGCTGGGTCAACAGCGCCTACCTGCTCTCGTACGCGGTGCTGCTCCTGCTCGCGGGTCGCCTGGGCGACCGGTACGGGCCCAAGCCGGTGTTCGTCGTCGGCCTGGCGGTGTTCACGCTCGCGTCCGCGTGGTGCGGGCTGTCGGGCTCGATCGGGATGCTCATCGCCGCGCGCGTCGTCCAGGGCGTCGGCGCGGCGCTCATGACGCCGCAGACCATGGCCATGATCACGCGCGTGTTCCCGCCGCGGCAGCGCGGGGCTGCCATGGGGCTGTGGGGCGCGACGGCGGGCGTCGCGACGATCGCCGGCCCGCTGCTCGGCGGGCTGTTCGTCGAGTCGTGGGGCTGGGAGTGGATCTTCTTCGTCAACGTCCCGGTCGGGGTCGTCGCGCTCTGGCTCGCCCTGGTGCGGCTGCCGCGCCTCGCGACGAACAAGCGCTCGTTCGACGTGGTCGGCGTCGTGCTGTCCGTCGTCGGGCTCTTCGCGGTCGTCTTCGGGCTCCAGGAGGGCCAGACGTACGACTGGGGCACGATCACCGGGCCGGTCACGGTGTGGGGCGTGATCGGCGTCGGCCTGCTCGTGCTGGCCGCGTTCGTGCTGTGGCAGCGCCGGCTCGGCGACGACGCGCTGCTGCCGCTGCGGCTCTTCCGCTCGCGCAACTTCTCGCTCGCGAACGTCGCGGGCATGTCCGTGTCGTTCGCGATGATCGGCATCTTCTTCCCGCTGACGATCTTCCTCCAGTCGATCCTCGGCCTGTCGCCGCTGCACGCCGCGCTCGTCAACCTGCCGGGCTCGCTCGTGTCGGGGATCGTCGCGCCGCTCGCCGGGCGCCTGTCCGACCGCGTGCCCGCGAAGTGGGTCGTCGCGACGGGGTTCGGCGTCCTCGCGGTCGCGATCGGCTGGCTCGCGGCGGTCGTCGGGCCGGGCGTGTCGGTCGTGACGATCGTGCTCCCCATGACGCTGTTCGGCATCGGCACCGGGTGCGTCTTCTCGCCGCTCGCGAACCTCGCGACGTCGGGCCTCGACCACCGCACCGCCGGGGCGGGCGCGGGCGCCTTCAACACGACGCGCCAGGTCGGCGGCGTGATCGGGTCGGCGGCGATCGTCGCGACGCTCACCGCGCGCCTCGCGGTGACCCTCCCGGCGGCCGCGCGGGACGCGGCGGCGTCGCTCCCCGAGCAGTTCCGCCAGCAGTTCGTCGACGGGTTCGCGAACGCGGGGTCGCTCCAGGGCGGCCAGGGCGGGTCGTTCGACCTCCCGCCGGGGGTGCCCGACGACGTCGCGCGCCAGGTCACGGACGCCGCGACCACCGCGTTCCACCAGGGCTTCGCGACCGCCGTCGGGCAGACGCTCGCGGTCACGGCCGTGGTGCTCGTGCTCGGGTTCGTCGCCGCGATCGCGATGGCGCCGAAGCACGTCGAGCACTGACCCCGTCCGGGATCGACCCGACCGTCACGACGCCGGCCCCGGAGGGTCGGTCTCGGGCGCTCGGGTCGATCTCGCGCACCCGGAGGTGCGGCCTCCGCGTGAACGGTGGGTTAAACCTCGCGCGGAGGCGTGTCGGGGGTGGTGACCCGAATCACACGGGCGTAGTTTCGAGGGGACGGACGGCACCTTCGCCGTCCTCCGGGAGGCCAGCCGATGGGGTTCACGCTCCGCTCAGGAGGGCCGGCACCGGCGCTGTTGAGCCGTGGCACCCACGGCCCGACGGCCGGTCGCCCGCCTCGCCCAGAGAGAGAACGGCGCGCGTGCGCCGGAGGGGAGCCCTCGTGGTCCATTCCTCACCCACCCCCGGTACCTCACCCACACCGCAGGACGACGCACCGGACGGCGCGCGCCGCACGTTCGTCGTCGACACGTCGGTCCTGCTGAGCGACCCGCGCGCCATCGGGCGGTTCGCCGAGCACGACGTGGTCCTCCCGGTCGTCGTCATCACCGAGCTGGAGGCCAAGCGCCACCACGCCGAGCTCGGGTACTTCGCGCGCAGCGCGCTGCGCATGCTGGACGACCTGCGGGTCAAGCACGGCCGGCTCGACGCCCCGATCCCCGTCGGCGACGTCGGCGGGACGCTGCGCGTGGAGCTCAACCACACCGACCCGGGCGTGCTGCCGGCCGGGTTCCGGCTGGGGGACAACGACACCCGCATCCTCTCCGTCGCCGCGAACCTCGCGGCCGAGGGCCACGACGTCACGGTCGTGTCGAAGGACCTGCCGATGCGGGTCAAGGCGTCGGCCGTGGGCCTGCGGGCCGAGGAGTACCGGCACGAGCTCGCCGTCGACTCGGGCTGGACCGGCATGGGCGAGATCTCGTTCACCGACGCGGAGGCGGCGGCGCTCTGGGAGCACGAGTCGGTCGAGCTCACGAGCCTGGACCCGGCGGTCGTCGAGGCGGCCGGCCCGCTGCACTGCCACACGGGTCTCGTCGTGCACTCGCCGCGCGGGTCCGCCCTCGGGCGCGTCACCGCGGACAAGCACGTGCAGCTCGTGCGCGGCGACCGCGAGGTGTTCGGGCTGCACGGGCGCTCCGCGGAGCAGCGCGTCGCGATCGACCTGCTGCTCGACGAGAGCGTGGGGATCGTCTCGCTCGGCGGGCGGGCCGGGACGGGCAAGTCGGCCCTCGCGCTGTGCGCGGGGCTGGAGGCCGTCATGGAGCGCCGGCAGCACCGCAAGGTCATGGTGTTCCGGCCGCTGTACGCCGTCGGCGGGCAGGAGCTCGGGTACCTGCCCGGCTCCGAGGCCGAGAAGATGAACCCGTGGGCCCAGGCCGTCTACGACACCCTCGGCGCGCTCGTCTCGCCGCAGGTGCTCGACGAGGTCATCGACCGCGAGATGCTCGAGGTGCTCCCGCTCACGCACATCCGCGGGCGCTCGCTGCACGACGCGTTCGTCATCGTCGACGAGGCGCAGTCGCTCGAGCGCAACGTCCTGCTCACGGTGCTGTCCCGCATCGGGCAGTCGTCGCGCGTCGTCCTCACGCACGACGTCGCGCAGCGCGACAACCTGCGCGTGGGCCGGCACGACGGCGTCGCCGCGGTCATCGAGGCGCTCAAGGGCCACCCGCTGTTCGCGCACGTCACGCTCACGCGCTCCGAGCGGTCGCCCGTGGCGGCGCTCGTCACGGAGATGCTGGAGTCGATCGAGGTCTGACCCGCCGCCGAGGTAGAGGTCTGGTCATGACCAGGCCTCTACCTCGCGGTGCCAGGCCTCTACCTCGGCGGACCGGGGGTCTCGCTCGCGCGGCGGCGGGTCCGCGGGTGGACGAGGACCACCGCGAGGACGCCGACGACGGCGCCCAGGACCGTGTCGAGCGCGCGGTCGAGCGCGAGCGCCGACGGGTCGGCGGGGTGCGCGAGCGAGGTCATGAGCAGCGCCATGGGCGTGATGGTGAGCATCGCGAGCCCGTAGTGGCGCCCCACGATCGTCTCGGTGGCGGTCTGGAGCACGACGACGACGGCGGCCGTCCCCCAGAACCCGAGCGGCGCGGCGAGCAGCGGCCAGGCGAGGAGCGCGCCCGCGACCGTGCCGGCCCCGCGCTGCAGCGCCCGCACGACGGCGTGGCGCGTCGACTCGCCCTGGAGCACCGCGGTCGAGCCCATGGTCGCCCACGCCGCGTGCCCGAGGCCGGCGACGGCGGCGACCGCACCGGCGACGAGCCCGGCGACGCCGACGCGCACGGTCGGGAGCCGCCAGGGTCCTGCGACCCGGGACCGCGCCTGGGCGCGCAGTGTCGTGCGGACCGCCGGGCCGGTGTCCCCGCGCGGCACGCCGCTCGCGTCGAGCGCCTCCTCGACGGCGTCGAGCTCTGCGGCGAGCGCGGGGACGGCGGGCCGCGTCCGCCACCAGGAGGCGTCGTCCGCGAGGACGTCGCGCGCCCGGGCGACGGCACCCCGGGCAGCGTGCGCGGCGTGCCGCGCGGCCCCAGGTCGTTCGGCGGCGCGCACGGCGTCGGCGGCGCGGCGGACGGCGAGGCGCGCGGGCGCCGTCGGGCGGACGAGCACGCCGGCCGTGCACACGAGCCCCGCGAGGAGCGCGCCGAACGCGGCCGCGAGCGCGCGCGGGGCGACGTCGGCGAGCGTCGGCGCGCCCGCGAGGCCCGCGCCCGCGGCGAAGACGACGATCGTCGCGCCGGGCGGGCCCGTGCGGACGAGGAGGCAGAAGGCCGTGGCCCCGGCGGCGAGGAGCGCGACGGCGGCGGTCGTGACGAGCGCGGGCGTGCCCGCCGCGGCGAGGAGCGTGAAGGCCGCGATCGTGCCGGTCATGAGCGTGCCGACGGTCGAGAGGAGCGTGGCCCGACGCCGGTACGGGTCGTACCGGCCGTAGAGCGACGTGAGCGCGCCGAGCGACGCGAACGCCGCGAGGCCGGGGCGCCCGAGCAGGCCCGGGACGGCGATCGCGAGCGCGACCGCGGCGCCGCAGCGCAGCGCGGCGGCGACCGTCGCGTCGGCGGGGCTCACGCGCAGGGCGGCGCGGAGGTGGGCGGGGTCGAGGACGTCCTGGGCGGCGGCGCGCACGGGCGCGAGCGCCGGGCGGGCGGGGGAGGAGAGGGGCATCGACGGATCAGCCTAGCGGTGATTCCGAGATGTTTCACCAGTGAAAGAGTGTGAGACGCGCCCTATCCTGGGTCCGTGGACTACGTCGACCGCGTGCGCGCGGAGTGGGCTGAGCAGCGGCCGGACCTCGACACCGCGACGTCGGCGGTCGGGGCGCGGCTGCGTCGCGTCGCGGCGCTGCTCGAGGCGGCGCTGGAGCGCTCCGCGGCACGGCACGACGTCTCGCGCGCGGAGTTCGACGTGCTCGCGGCGCTGCGCCGCGCCGGGCGACCGCTGCGCGCGGGCGAGGTCACGACGATGACCGGCGCCCCCGGCGCGTCGATCACCAAGCGCCTCGACCGGCTCGAGCGCGCCGGTCTCGTCGAGCGCACCGTCGCCGAGCGCGACCGGCGCGGCGTCCTCGTCGCGCTCACCGACGCCGGGACGACGCTCGTCGACGAGGTCTTCCCGCAGCAGCTCGACCGGGAGCGCGCGGCGCTCGTCGATCTCGACGAGGCCGAGCGCGCCGAGCTCGCGCGCCTGCTCGCCGTCGTGCTGCGCCGCCTCGACCCCGTCGACTACTGACGTCCTCCCGCACGACCCGGGGACGACGGAGGCCGGGCGGAGCGGGACGACCCGCTCCGCCCGGCCTCCGTGGACCCGGGTCGCGGACGCTCAGGCCTGCGGCGGGCGCGTCATCGACAGGACGTCGAGCGCCTCGTCGAGCTGCGCCTCGGTGACCTCGCCGCGCTCGACGAAGCCCAGGTCGATCACGGCCTGGCGGACGGTGAGGCCCTCCTTGACGGAGTGCTTCGCGACCTTCGCCGCCGCCTCGTAGCCGATGACGCGGTTGAGCGGCGTGACGATCGACGGCGACGACTCGGCCAGCGCGAGGGCGCGCTCGACGTTCGCCGTGATGCCCGCGACGGTCTTGTCCGCGAGGACGCGCGACGCGTTCGCGAGGAGGCGGATCGACTCGAGGACGCCCTGCGCGATGACGGGGATCTGCACGTTGAGCTCGAACGAGCCCGACGCGCCGGCCCACGCGACGGTCGCGTCGTTGCCGATCACGCGCGCGGCGACCATGAGCACGGCCTCGGGCACGACGGGGTTGACCTTGCCGGGCATGATCGAGCTGCCCGGCTGCAGGTCCGGGATGAAGATCTCGCCGAGGCCCGTGTTCGGGCCCGAGCCCATCCAGCGCAGGTCGTTGCAGATCTTGGTGAGCGAGACGGCGATCGTGCGCAGCGCGCCCGAGAGCTCGACGAGGCCGTCGCGCGAGGACTGCGCCTCGAAGTGGTCGCGCGCCTCCGTGAGGGGCAGACCCGTGTCCTCGACCAGCAGCGCGATGACGCGCTGGGGGAACCCGGCGGGCGTGTTGATGCCGGTGCCGACGGCGGTGCCGCCGAGCGGGACCTCCGCGGCGCGGGGGAGCGCCGACTCCAGGCGCTCGACGCCGTAGCGGATCGCGGCGGCGTACCCGCCGAACTCCTGGCCGAGCGTCACGGGCGTGGCGTCCATGAGGTGCGTGCGGCCCGACTTCACGACCGTCGCGAACTCGGCGGACTTCGCCTCGAGCGCCTCGGCGAGGTGGCCCAGCGCGGGCACCAGGTCGCGCACGACCCCGGCCGTCGCGGCGACGTGCACCGACGTGGGGAACACGTCGTTCGACGACTGCGACGCGTTGACGTGGTCGTTCGGGTGCACGTCGCGCCCGAGCGAGCGCGTCGCGAGCGTCGCGAGGACCTCGTTCGTGTTCATGTTCGACGACGTCCCGGACCCCGTCTGGTAGACGTCCACCGGGAAGTGCGCGTCGTGCGCGCCCGACGCGACCTCGTCGGCCGCGGCGACGATGGCGGCCGCGACGTCCTCGTCGAGCACGCCGAGCTCCGCGTTCGCGCGGGCCGCGGCCTTCTTCACGCGGGCGAGCGCCTCGATGTGGCCGCGCTCGAGCGGGGTGCCCGAGATGGGGAAGTTCTCCACCGCGCGCTGCGTCTGCGCGCGGTAGAGGGCCTGCGCGGGCACGCGCACCTCGCCCATGGTGTCGTGCTCGATGCGGTACTCGGTCGTCGGTGCGGCCGCGCCGGCGGCGGCGCCGGGAGCCTCGGGAGATGCAGTCATGGGGCCATCCTGCCGCACCGCGCGCCGGCCCCCGCAACCCGCGTGAGCGAGGTCACGCGGGCTGCGGGGAGGGTCGCGCGCAGGTCGGCGGGAGCCGCCCGGGACGAGCACGCCGGGCCCGCCGGGCCAGCCCTGGCCGTGGGGTCAGGCGTCGGCGCGGGGCTGCTCGCCGACGTCGCCCACGACGTCGACCAGGTGCGCACGCCCCTCGGCGAAGTCGTACTCGACGCCGACGATCGCGCAGCGGCCCTCGGCGACGGCGGCCGCGAGGCCCGCCGAGTAGGAGTGCAGCATGTCGACCGTGTTGCGCACGTGCTCGCGGCGCAGCACGGCGGGGTCGAGGTTCTCCAGCGTGCCGTTCCCGGCGCCGGTGATCTTCGCCACGGAGGGGATGACGCGGTCGACGACGGCCCGGACGAACCCGTTCGCCTGGGCGCCCGTCCGCAGCGTCTCGACCGCCGCGCCCACGGCGCCGCACGAGTCGTGCCCGAGCACCACGACGAGCGGCGCGGACAGCACCTCGACGCCGTACTCGATCGAGCCGAGCACCGTGGTGTCCACCACGTGCCCCGCGGTGCGGACGACGAACATGTCGCCCAGGCCCTGGTCGAAGATGATCTCCGCCGCGACGCGGGAGTCGGAGCAGCCGAACAGGACCGTGTGCGGGTGCTGCGCGGCCGACGTCTCGCGCCGCCTGTCCGCGCCCTGCGACGGGTGCAGCGGGGCGTCGGCGACGAAGCGGTCGTTCCCGGTCCGCAGCGTCGCCCACGCCTCGGCGGGGGTGAGCGAACGGACCGGCTGTGCGGGGGCGGGAGACGTCATGGCTCCCATCATCGCGCAGGTCGGGGCGTGCCCCGCGTGCCCGTTCGCATGGCGGGCGGCGCCCGGGGGCGGTATCCATGGAGGGTGACACCCCCGGTACTCGGGGAAGCGCGACCGAGGGGAGCTGACGTGCGCCGACGCACCCGAGCGCTCGCCGTCCTGGTCGCCGCGGGGCTCGTGGCGCCGCTCGCCGCGTGCGGCCCGGGCGACGACGGGACGCCGGAGCTCACGTGGTACATCAACCCGGACAACGGGGGCCAGGCCGACATCGCGGCGGCCTGCACCGAGGCCGCCGGGGGCGCGTACCGCATCACGACCGAGCTGCTGCCGCGCGACGCCGCGTCGCAGCGCGAGCAGCTCGCCCGCCGCCTCGCGGCGAAGGACTCGTCGATCGACATCATGAGCCTCGACCCGGTGTTCATCGCCGAGTTCGCCGAGGCGGACTTCCTGGCGCCCGTGCCCGACGACGTCGCGCAGGCGACGACGCAGGACGTGGTGCAGGGCGCGATCGACGCCTCGACGTGGAAGGACGAGCTGGTCGCCATCCCGTTCTGGGCGAACACGCAGCTCCTCTGGTACCGCAAGTCCGTGGCCGAGGCCGCCGGGCTCGACATGTCGCAGCCCGTCACGTGGGAGCAGATCATGCAGGCGGCCCAGGACCAGGACAAGCTCCTGGCCGTCCAGGGCGCCAAGGCCGAGTCGCTCACGGTGTGGATCAACGCGCTCGTCGAGGGCGCGGGCGGCCACATCATCGACAACCCCGAGGCCCCGGCCGACGAGGTGAAGCTCGGTCTGGACACGGACGCGGGCAAGGCCGCCGCAGAGATCATCGGGGGCATCGGCACCTCGGGCGTCGGTGGGCCGGGCCTGCCGAGCGAGGACGAGCCGGCGTCGCTCACCAAGTTCCAGGGGGACCGCGGGTCGTTCATGGTGAACTGGCCGTTCGTCTGGTCGTCCACCCAGAGCGCCGTCGAGGCCGGGTCGCTCGACCAGGCGCTCCTCGACGACATCGGCTGGGCGCTGTACCCGCGCACGACGGAGGGCGAGGACGCCCGTCCGCCCTACGGCGGCATCTCGCTCGGCATCGGCGCGTTCGGCAAGCACACCGACCTCGCCTACGAGGCGGCCCAGTGCATCGTGAGCCCCGAGAACCAGGCCGAGTACTTCGTCACCAACGGCAACCCGGCCGCGAGCATCAAGGCCTACGACGACCCGGACGTCCAGAAGGCGTTCCCGATGTACGACGTCATCCGCGACTCGCTCGACCAGGCGGCGCCGCGGCCCCAGACGCCGTTCTACAACGAGGTCTCCACGGGCCTCCAGCAGACGTGGTACCCGCCCGCGTCGGTCGACCCCGACACGACGCCGCAGGAGTCCACCGAGTTCATCACCGCCGTCCTGCGAGGGGAGCGACTCCTGTGAACGCCGGACCCCCGACCGAGCCCGCACCCCGCGGCCGGCACGCCACCACGCCGTCGACGGCGACCGACGACGCCCCGCCGCGCGGCGCGGCCGCTCCCCGGTCGGGGTCGCGCGGCGCGCCGGACGCCGCCGCCAAGGCCGCACGCAGCGACCGCTCGCGGGCCGAGGCCCGCCTCGGCTGGTACCTCGCCGGGCCGGCGTTCGTCGTCATGCTCGCCGTGACGCTGTACCCGATCCTCCAGGCCGTCTACGACTCGCTCTTCAACTACAAGCTCACCGCGCCGGACGACCGGTCGTTCGTCGGGCTCAACAACTACGTCGTGATCCTCACGGACTCCGTGTGGTGGCGGGACCTCGGGGTCACGCTCTTCATCACGGTCGTCACGGTCGTGATCGAGCTGATCCTGGGCTTCGCCCTCGCGCTCGTCATGCACCGCGCGATCAAGCGCCTGCGCGGGCTCCTGCGCACCGCGATCCTCGTGCCCTACGGCATCATCACGGTCGTCTCGGCGTTCGCGTGGTTCTACGCGTTCGACATCACGTCCGGGTACGTCAACCACTGGTTCGACTGGGTGCCGGGCGTCGGGCCCGACCTCAACTGGTTCGCGCAGCAGGGCACGAGCCTGTTCGTCATCATCGCGTCCGAGGTCTGGAAGACGACCCCGTTCATCTCGCTCCTGCTCCTCGCCGGCCTCGCGCAGGTGCCGGGCGACCTGGAGGAGGCCGCGAAGGTCGACGGCGCGACCGCGTGGCAGCGGTTCACCCGCGTCATCGTGCCGAACATGAAGGCCGCGATCATGGTGGCCGTCCTGTTCCGCGCGCTCGACGCGTTCCGCATCTTCGACAACGTCTTCATCATGACGAACGGCGCGAACGGCACCGAGGTGCTGTCGCTGCTGGCCTACCGCACGTCGATCGGCCAGCTCCAGATCGGCATGGGCTCGGCGATCTCGGTGCTGCTCTTCCTGTGCGTCGTGCTCATCTGCTTCATCGCGATCAAGCTCTTCAAGGTGGATCTCGCCGGCGCGAGGGGGGAGAAGTGATGGGCAGCGTCCTCAGCACCAAGGCCAAGATCTGGTGGGCCGTCATCACGGTCGTCGTGCTCGTCGGGGCGCTGTTCCCCGTGCTGTCGATCTTCATGACGAGCTTCAAGGGGCCCAGCGACATCAACTCCGGGACGTTCCTGCCGCCGCAGTGGAGCACCGCCAACTACGAGCAGATCCTCGCGTCCGGCGGGTCCGCGCAGGAGCTGTTCCTGTCCGCGCTGCGCAACTCGATCGGCATCTCGCTCATCGCGACGGTCATCGCCGTCGTGCTCGCCACGCTCTGCGCCTACGCGATCGCGCGCCTCGACTTCCCGGGCAAGCGCCTCATCCTCACCACGGCGCTCGGCGTGTCGATCTTCCCCGTCGTGTCGATCGTCACGCCGCTGTTCAACCTCTGGCGCAACATCGGCCTCTACGACACCTGGCTCGGCCTGATCATCCCGTACCTGTCGCTCACCCTCCCGATCTCCATCTGGACGCTCGCGGCGTTCTTCCGCCAGATCCCGTGGGAGCTCGAGCAGGCCGCGCAGGTCGACGGCGCGACGCCGTGGCAGGCGTTCCGCAAGGCGATCGTCCCGCTCGCCGCGCCGGGCGTGTTCACCACCGCGCTCATCGCGTTCTTCATCGCGTGGAACGACTTCGTCTACGGCATCTCGCTCACGTCGACGAGCGCGGCCCGACCGGTCCCGGCGGCGCTCGCGTTCTTCACCGGGGCGTCGTACTTCGAGGAGCCGACGGGCGCGATCTCCGCGGCCGCGGTCGTCGTGACCATCCCCGTGGTCATCCTCGTCGTGCTGTTCCAGCGCCAGATCGTCTCGGGCCTGACCCAGGGGGCGGTGAAGGGATGAGCACCGCGTCCCCGGCCCGCCCCGTCCACCACCGCACGCCCTCCCGGTCCGCCGGGCACCGTGCCGCACGCCGAACCCGAGGAGAGAGCTGATGGCGTCGATCACCCTCAAGGACATCGTCAAGCGCTACGGCGACGGCTTCCTCGCCGTGGACAACGTCAACCTCGACATCGCGGACGGCGAGTTCGTCATCCTCGTCGGGCCGTCCGGCTCGGGGAAGTCGACGGTCCTGCGCATGATCGTGGGGCTCGAGGACATCACGGCGGGCGAGCTCGAGATCGACGGCGTGCGCGTCAACGAGAAGGCGCCGCGCGAGCGCGACCTCGCGATGGTGTTCCAGAACTACGCGCTCTACCCGCACCTCACGGTCGCGGAGAACATCGCGTTCCCGCTGCGCCTCGCGAAGGGCAAGCACAGCGAGGAGGAGATCCGGGAGAAGGTCGAGCGCGCGGCCGACATGCTCGACCTGCGCGAGCACCTCGACCGCAAGCCCGCGAACCTCTCGGGCGGTCAGCGGCAGCGCGTCGCGATGGGCCGGGCGATCGTGCGCGACGCGAAGGCGTTCCTGTTCGACGAGCCGCTGTCGAACCTCGACGCCAAGCTGCGCGGGCAGACCCGCACCGAGATCGCGCGCCTGCAGCGCCGGCTCGGCACGACGACCGTCTACGTCACCCACGACCAGACCGAGGCCATGACGCTCGGTGACCGCGTCGCCGTCCTGCGCCGCGGCGTGCTCCAGCAGGTCGCGAGCCCGCGCGGCCTCTACGAGCAGCCGGTCAACCTGTTCGTCGCGGGCTTCATCGGCACGCCGCCCATGAACTTCCTGCCCGGCGAGGTCTCGGGCGGGAAGATCACGCTGCCGTTCGGCGAGTTCGACATGCCGGAGAGCATCGCGACGGCCGTCGGCGACCGGGGCCTGGTGATCGTCGGCCTGCGGCCCGAGCACTTCGAGGACGCGCGGCTCGTCGACCCGGCGAAGAAGGACCGGGGCCACACGTTCGAGGCGCAGATCGACGTCACCGAGTGGCTCGGCGCGGAGCTCTACGCCTACGTCCCGTTCGAGATGCACGAGTCCGTGAAGGGGCAGCTCGACGAGCTGGACCGCGAGCTCGACGGCGAGGGCGTGCGCACGCAGTTCGTCGTGGCGCTCGACTCGGCGTCGCGTGCGCGCGACGGCGACGTGACCGACCTGTGGTTCGACCCGACGAAGATGATGATCTTCGACCCGGAGACGAGCGAGAACCTCACGCGCGACACCGCGGAGGCCGAGCGCATCGAGCAGGAGAACGTCGAGGACCGCAAGCGCTCCCTGGAGCGGGCGCAGAAGCAGGACGCGCAGGTCTGACGCAGGTCTCGGCCGCCCGGGCTCGTGCCCGGGCGGCCGACTTGTGCTCAGGCCCGTGGCCGGGCTCTGGGCGGGCTCGTGCCCGGGCTCGTGGGCGCGGCCTCGGAGCCGTGGTCGGGCTCAGCCGAGGGCGAGCTCCGCGCGTCGCGGCGGGTTGGCCCCGGCGCGCGAGACGGTGACGGCGGCGACCGCGACGCAGCGGCGCAGCACGTCGCCGAGCACGGTGGCGTCGATCGCACGCAGCGCCTCGCGCCGGTCCGCGCCGAGCAGGCCGGCCTCCCACAGCCCGTCGAGGAGCGCGCCCATGAACGAGTCGCCCGCGCCGACGGTGTCGACGACCTCGACGCGTGGGGCCGTGACGCGCTGCTCGCCCGCCGCGGTGACGGCGACCGCGCCCTCGCCGCCGAACGTCACGACGACGAGCGCCGGGCCGAGCGCGAGCCACTTGCGCGCGACGGCGACCGGGTTCGCGCCCGGCACGAGCCACGCCACGTCCTCGTCGCTCACCTTGACCACGTCGGCGAGCGCGACGAGCGCCTCGATGCGGGTGCGCGCGTCGGCGGGGTCGCCCATGAGGGCGGGCCGGGCGTTGGGGTCGTACGTGATCGCCGCGGTGTCGCGCGCCGCGGCGACGAGCGCGCGGACGTCGGACGCGCCGGGCTCCAGCACCGCGGCGATGGAGCCCGTGTGCACGGCGAGCGTGCCGGCGTCGGGAGCCGTGCCCGCGGGGACGCGCCACTCCAGGTCGAACTCGTACGTGGCCGCCCCGTGCGCGTCGAGGTGCGCGGTGGCGACGCTCGTCGTGGGGGCGTCGGTGCTGCCGGGCGTGAGGGTCACGGCGGAGTCGTCGAGCCATGCCCGCACCGCCTCGCCGTGCGCGTCCTGCCCGAGCCACGTGGCGAGCCGGGCGTCCCGCCCGAGCCGCCCGAGCGTGAGCGCGACGTTCGCGAGGCTGCCCCCGGGGTGCTCCGCGACGCTGCCGTCCGCGCGGTGCACGACGTCGACGAGCGCCTCGCCGACGACGAGGACGTGCTCGGTGGGCGCCGCGGCGGCGGGCTGGGCGGGGTCCGTGCTCGTGCTCATGCGTCGTCTCCGGTCGGGTCGTCGGGGTCGGTCGTGCCGCGTGCCGTCGCGTCGTCCTGCGAGCGCGCGGCGTCGAGGCGGGCGCGCGCGCCGTCGAGCCACTCCTGGCAGCGCGCGGCGAGCGCCTCGCCGCGCTCCCAGAGCGCGAGCGAGTCCTCGAGCGGCTCGCCCCCGGCCTCCAGCCGGGCGACGACCTGCACGAGCTCGTCGCGCGCCTGCTCGTAGGAGAGCGTCGACACGTCGGACGTGACAGCGTTGTCAAAGGAAGTCACGGCAGTATTCAACCCCATCTGTGCGTCGTGGCCCGACCGGTCGTCCGGCGGGCGGTCCAGAACCGGCGCGGGCGAGTCACGACGCCTCCCGGCCGGGAGCGGGTCCGTCGTCGTGCGTGCCGGTGACCGCCACGTCCAGCGCGCCGCGCGCGAGACGCACGCGCACCGCGTCGCCCGTCGCGACGTCGGCGGGGGAGCGGACCACGTGCCCGTCGGCCCGCTGCACGACGGCGTACCCCCGCTCGAGCGTCGAGGCCGGGGACAGGGCCCGCACCTGAGCCTCGAGCCGGCCGACCTCGCCCGCCGCGCGCACGAGCCGCGCGTCGAGCGCCCGGCGTGCCCGGTCCCGCAGCGCCCCGACCCGATCCTGCCGGTCGGTGAGCATCCGCCCGGGGTCGGCGAGCACGGGCCGGGACCGCAGCGCGTCGAGCCCTGCCTGCTCGCGGGACACGCGCCCCGCGATCGCGCTGCGCAGGCGCTGACGGCCCTGCGCGACGCGGGCGCGCTCCTCCGTCACGTCGGGCACCACCCGCTTGGCCGCCGCCGTCGGGGTCGAGGCGCGGTAGTCCGCGACCAGGTCGAGCAGCGGGCAGTCGGTCTCGTGGCCGATCGCGCTCACGAGCGGCGTGCGGCATGCCGCCGCGACGCGCACCAGCGCCTCGTTCGAGAAGGGCAGGAGGTCCTCGACGGCGCCCCCGCCGCGCGCGACGACGATGACCTCCACCTCCGGGTCGGCGTCGAGCGCACGGATCGCGTCACCCACCTGCTGCACCGCGTGGGCGCCCTGGACGGCCACCTCGCGGATCTCGAACCGGACCTGGGGCCAGCGGGCGCGCGCGTTGACCACGACGTCGTGCTCCGCCTTGGACTCGCGCCCGCACACCAGCCCGACGACGGCCGGGAGGAACGGCAGCGGCCGCTTGCGGTCGGCGTCGAACAGGCCCTCCGCCGCGAGCACGCGCTTGAGGTGCTCGATCCGCGCGAGCAGCTCGCCCACGCCGACGGGACGGATCTCGCGCGCCTGGAGCTGGAGCGTGCCGCGCCGCGTCCAGAACACCGGCTTCGCGTGCACGACGACGTGCGCGCCCTCCTCCACCGGCGTGCCCTGGAGCACGCGGGACGCGGCCGACACCGGGAGCGACATGTCGAGGTCCGTGTCGCGCAGCGTGAGGAACGCCGTCGACGTGCCCGGGCGCCGGTTGAGCTGGACGACCTGGCCCTCGACCCAGACCGGCGCCATCCGCTCGACGTACTGCTCGATCTTGCGCGACAGGAGCCGGACCGGCCACGGGTGCTCCGCGCTCGTCTCGAGCGCGCGCGCCGGCAGGGGGCCGCGGGCCGCCGGACCGGCGGGCGCGGCACCCGGACGCGGGGCGTCGTCGGGCAGCGGGAGGGAGGCGGTCACGGGACCAGCCTGCCGCACCCCACCCACGCCCACCCAACGCACCGCGGTACCGAGCGCGCCGGCCGGCGCGCCGGTCGAGCGCTCAGGGCGCGAGCAGGTCGACGGTGACGAGGCGGTAGCCCTGCGCGCGCAGGTCGTCGACGATCCCGGGCACGGCGTCGACGGTCGAGGCGTGGATGTCGTGCATGAGCACCACGCTGCCCGGTTGCGCGCCCTCCACCGCGCGGCGTCGCGTCTCCGCGGCGTCGCGCGTCTTCCAGTCGAGCGTGTCGAGGTTCCACAGCACCACCTGGAGCCCGGAGCGGAGCGCGACCGACCGCACGCGGTCGTCGACGTCCCCGTACGGGGGCCGCAGGAGCGTCGGGGTGACCCCCGCGGCGCTCTCGATCGCCGCCTGGGTGCGCGCGAGCTCGTCGCGGACGGCGTCGTCGTCGAGCGTCGTGAGCTGCGGGTGGTCCCAGGTGTGGTTCGCGAGCAGGTGGCCGGCGGCCGCCGTGTCGCGCACGACGTCGGGCCGCTTCTCCACGTTGCTCCCGACGAGGAAGAACGTGGCCGAGACGTGCTTCTCCGCGAGCACCTGCAGGAGCCGCTCGGTGTCGGGCCCGGGCCCGTCGTCGAACGTGAGCGCCACGCACCGCTCGACCGCGCAGTCCACGCCCGTCGCCCGCGCCTGGTCGCGCCGCTGGGCGAGCTGGAGCGCCAGCCGGTCCGACCAGACGGCCTCCGTCGCCGCGAGCACCGCGTCGCGCAGCGCCACGGTCTCGGCGACCGGGGCGCCGCCCGGGCCGGCGTCCAGCGTCGTCGTCGCCTGCGTCAGCAGCCCGTCGAGCGTCGTGCGCGTGCCCTCGTCCGTGACGAGGCCGGCCGACTCCGTGAGGACGGGCCGGCCCTCGGTCGCCGCCGCCTCGAGACCGTCGTACGCCCACTGCCGCTGCGCGGTCGCGACGGGCTCCGCCGCCTCGACGACGGCGGTGGCGGCCTCGTCCAGGGCGTCCGCCGCGGGCTCGGAGCCGGTCACGACCTCGACGTGGACGGCGGGGCGCGAGCCCGGGTGCAGCGGGTTCGGGCGGGACAGGGCGTCCACGGTGCGGTCCTCCTCCGGGTAGGTCACCGGGGTCGTGCGGAGCGTGGTGGCCTCCTGGAGCGCGGCGGCCAGGGGCTCGCGGACCGCCGGGTCGTCCACCTGGCCCTCGCTCGCGGCGAGCAGCGCCGCGCTCGCGACCTCCGCCGCGGTCGTCGGGACGAGCCGCGTGAGGTACGCCGCCTCGGCCCGCGCGCGCCCGTCCGTCGCGTCCTGCGTCACGCGCGCGACCTCGGCGTCGTAGCGCTCGACGGCGGCGACCCACGCGCGGTGCTCCAGCGTCCCGACGACCACGACCGCCGCCGCGACGACGACGAGCAGCAGCGGGACGAGCCACCACCACACGCGGCGGCGTCGTCGGTGCGCGTCGGGCACGGGTGACGTCGTGCCGCCCGGGTCGTCGCTCATGCCCTCGATCTTGGGGGGCGGCGGGACGGACGTCGACCCGGCGCGCCCGGCGGGCGGGTGCGACACGCGTGCCGCACGCCGCGCCTGCGGAGGGTCTGTGTGCGCCTCGCGCGCGGGACGTGACGACGTCGGGGCCGGGCCGTGGGTGAGCGGGCTCACCGGGGTCGGGCGACCGCCGCTCGCCTAGACTCGGGAGCGTGAGCGTCCTCCCCGCCGGCTCGTCCGCGTCCCCGACCGACCGCCCCGTCGCGACCCCTGCCGTCGACGGGACCCGCAAGCGCGTCCTGCTGGCGGCGCCGCGCGGCTACTGCGCGGGCGTCGACCGCGCCGTCGTCGCGGTCGAGAAGGCGCTCGAGCACTACGGCGCGCCGGTCTACGTGCGCAAGGAGATCGTGCACAACAAGTTCGTCGTCGAGACGCTCAGCGAGCGCGGCGCGATCTTCGTCGACGAGACCGACGAGGTGCCCGAGGGCGCGCGCGTCGTGTTCTCCGCCCACGGCGTGTCACCCGCCGTGAAGGCGGCCGCGGCCGCGCGCAACCTCGACACGATCGACGCCACGTGCCCGCTCGTGACGAAGGTGCACAAGGAGGCCGTGCGCTTCGCGAAGGACGACTACGACATCCTGCTCATCGGCCACACGGGCCACGAGGAGGTCGAGGGCACCGCGGGGGAGGCCCCCGACCACGTGCAGGTCGTCGACTCGCCCGACCACGTGGACGACGTCGTGGTCCGCGACCCGGACAAGGTCGTGTGGATCTCCCAGACGACGCTCTCCGTCGACGAGACGATGGAGACGGTCCGCAGGCTGCGGGAGAAGTTCCCGACCCTCCAGGACCCGCCGAGCGACGACATCTGCTACGCGACGCAGAACCGCCAGGTCGCGGTCAAGAAGCTTGCTCCCGACGCGGACGTGGTCATCGTGGTCGGCTCGGCGAACTCGTCCAACTCCGTGCGCCTCGTCGAGGTCGCGCTCCAGGCGGGGGCCGGGGCGTCGTACCGCGTCGACCACGCGAAGGAGATCGACCCGGCCTGGCTCGACGGCGCGACGACCGTGGGCGTGACCTCGGGCGCGTCCGTGCCGGAGATCCTCGTGGACGACGTGCTCGCCTACCTCGCGGAGCGCGGGTTCGGCGCGGTCGAGGAGGTCCGCACGGCGACGGAGGACCTCATGTTCTCGCTGCCGCGCGAGCTGCGCGCCGACCTCAAGGGCTCGACGGCCGACGGCGGGCGCCCCACCCGCGGCGGCCGCACCTCGCTCTCCGTCCAGCCCGTCTGACGCCCGCGCCGGAGCCTTCCGCGGCCGTCGGCCCCGGGGGAGCGTTCAGGCGCTCGCCCCGCCGGCCGACGGCTCCCGCCGAGGCTCGTCGCGGTCGTCGGGGCGCTCGTCGATCGCGACCACGGACTCGTTGACGGACGCGAGCAGCTCGGGCGCACTCACCGCGCTGAGCTGCGGGTTCACCGTCGGGGGCGTCGTCAGCTCGTCGTCGACCACGTGCAGGTCCGCGAACCGGCGCGCGCTGACGAGCACGCGCGTCTCGAGCGAGCCGACCGTCCGGTTGTAGGAGTCCGCGGCGCTCTGGAGCTGGCGCCCGAGCTTCGCCAGGTGCGACCCCATGACCGCGAGCCGCCCGTGGAGCTCCTTGCCGAGCGTGAGGACCTGCTGCGCGTTCGTGGCCAGGGCGTCCTGCCGCCACGCGTAGGCGATCGTCCGCAGCATCGCGACCATCGTCATGGGCGTCGCGATGACGACGTTTTTGGACACCGCGTGCTCGAGGAGCGACGGGTCCTGCTCGACCGCGGCCGAGAGGAACGACTCCGCCGGGACGAACATGACGACGAACTCCGGTGCCGGGCCGAACTGGTCCCAGTAGCGCTTGGCGCCGAGGTCGTCGACGTGCTTGCGCATGTGGCGGGCGTGGGCGGCCAGGCGGTCCGCGCGCACGGCCGGATCGGTGGCGCCCTGCGCGTCGAGGTAGCCGAGGAACGCGACCTTCGCGTCGACCACGACCTGCTTGCCGCCCGCGAGCCGCACGACCATGTCCGGGCGCAGCGCGCCGTCGTCGGTCGCGACCTGGTCCTGCTCGACGAAGTCGACGTGGGGGAGCATGCCCGCCGCCTCGACGACGCGGCGGAGCTGGAGCTCGCCCCACGCGCCCCGCACCTGCGACGAGCGCAGGGCCGTCACGAGCTGCGACGTCTCGGCGCGCAGCAGCTCGGACGCGTCGCGCACCCCGCGCACCTGCTCCGCGAGGCTCCCGTGCGCGGCGAGGCGGGCCCGCTCGGCCTCGGCGACCTCCGCGCGCACCTTCTCCAGCGCCCCGGCGAGCGGCTCGACCAGGTGGCGCACGGCCTCCTCGCGGCGCGCGAGCTCGGCCGCCCCCTGCTCCTGGCTGCGCCGCATGCGCTCCTCCGCCTGCACGAGGAACTGCTCCGTGCCCGCGGCGAGCACCTTGCGCGAGAGCGCCTCGAACTGGGCCTCGAGCCGCCGGTGGTCGCCCTGGACCTCCGCGACGCGGCGCTCGGCCGCGGCCCGCAGCTCCGCGAGCTGCTGCTCGTGGGTGGCCCGGGCGAGGTCGAGCCGCTCGTCCGCGCTGCGCTGGGCCGCGCCGAGCTGGCGCGCGAAGCCCTCGCGCTCCGCCTCGAGCCGTTCGGCGAGGCCCGCGCCGCGCGCCGCGTCCTGCTGCGCCTGGCCCAGGAGCTGGGTGAGACGGCGGACCTCCGCGCCCGCGGCGTCGGGCGAGGCGCGCCGCACCGCGAGCACGAGCGCGGCGCCGACCACCAGCCCCAGCACGAGTCCGACGGCGAAGAGCAACCATCCCGAGGAGTCCATGGCCGCACCCTCCCACGGGGCACCGACAGCACGGCCGGTCGGCGCGCGGGCGGGCGCCGTCGCGCAGGTCGTGACAAAAGGCACCGCCCCGCGGCCGAGGGCTCGGCTACCTTGGCGCCATGGTCGATCCCCACCCCGCCCCACCTGTCGCGCCCGTCCCCGGCAGCGTGCCGGGCGCCGCGCCCGACCCCCGGCCCACGGCTCCGCCGGGACAGCCCGCGCCCCCGGACCCCACCGCCGCGCTGTCCCTGCGCGCCCTGTGGAAGCGCTTCGGGGAGAAGATCGCGGTCGCCGGCATCGACCTGGACGTGCCGGCGGGCTCGTTCTACGGGCTCGTGGGCCCCAACGGCGCCGGCAAGACGACGACGCTCTCCATGGCGACGGGCCTCCTGCGGCCCGACGCCGGCTCCGCGCACGTCCACGGGACGGACCTGTGGGCCGACCCGGTCGCGGGCAAGCGCCAGCTCGGCGTCCTGCCCGACGGCGTCCGGCTCTTCGACCGCCTCACCGGCGCCCAGCTCGTGACCTACGCGGGCCTGCTGCGCGGCATGGACCGCGACACGGTGGCGGAGCGCACCACGGAGCTGCTCGCGGCCCTCGACCTCGCGAAGGACGCCAACACGTTCGTCGTCGACTACTCCGCGGGCATGACGAAGAAGATCGCGCTCGCGACCGCGCTCATCCACGCGCCGCGCACGCTCGTGCTCGACGAGCCGTTCGAGGCCGTCGACCCGGTCTCCGCGGCCAACATCCGCGACATTCTCGCCGGCTACGTCGCCAGCGGCGGGACGGTCGTGGTGTCGTCGCACGTCATGGACCTCGTCCAGCGCATGTGCGACCACGTGGCGGTCGTCGCGGGCGGGCACGTCCTCGCGGCCGGCACCGTGGACGCGGTGCGCGGCGACCAGAGCCTGGAAGACCGGTTCGTCGAGCTCGTGGGCGGTCGGCAGAGCACGGAGGGCCTCGCGTGGTTGCGCAGTTCGTAAGGCTCAAGCTCACGCTCATGGGGAACTCGTTCCGCCGGAGCGTGTGGCAGACCATCGGCTTCGTCGTCGGGGTCCTCTACGGGCTGTTCGTCGTCGGGATGCTCGTCGTCGGGATGGTCGTCCTCGGCACCGAGGACGCCGCACTCGCGGGCTCGATCACGATCCTCGCCGGGGCGCTCGCCGTCCTCGGGTGGTGGGTGATCCCGCTCTTCGCGTTCGGCGTGGACGCGACCCTCGACCCGCAGCGCTTCGTGCTGTTCGGCATCCCGCAGCGCCGGCTGCTCGCCGGCCTCGCCGTCGCGGGCGTCGTCTCGATCCCGGGCATCGTCACGGCCCTCGCGGCGCTCGGCGCGTCGTTCGCGTGGTGGCGCACGCCCCTCGCGGTCCTCGCCGCGCTCGTGGGAGCCGTGGTCGCGGTCGCGCTGTGCGTCGTCGGCTCGCGCGCGACGACGACCGCGCTGGCGCCCCTGCTCGAGTCGCGGCGCTACCGCGAGGTCGTGACGATCGCCGCGTTCGTGCCGCTCGTCCTCATCGGGCCCGCGTTCGCGTGGCTGGGGTCCCAGCTGGGCGGGGGCCCGGTCGACGGCGACGCGGTGCGCGGCATGGTGACGCGCCTCGCCGACGTCGCGGCCTGGACGCCGTTCGGCGCGCCGTGGGGCCTCGGCGCCGCGGTGCACGACGGCGCGTGGGGCCTCGCGCTCGCGCGGCTCGTCGTCGCGCTGGCGACCCTCGCGGTCGCGTGGGTCGTGTGGGACAAGGCGCTCGCGCGCGCCCTCGTCACGCCGCCCACCTCCGGCGGGGGCGGCCGCGCCAAGGGCCTCGGCTTCTTCTCGCGCTTCCCGGCGACGCCCACGGGCGCCGTCGCCGCGCGCACGGCCACCTACTGGCTGCGCGACCCGCGCTACTCCGGGTCGATCGCGGTCGTGCCGCTCATCCCCGTCGTGCTGCTCGTCGTCGGCGGCGGCACCGGCTCGGAGATCTTCCTCGCGCTCGCGCCCTTCACGGCGTGGATCCTCGGCTTCTCCATCTCGGCCGACATCGCCTACGACCACACCGCGTTCGCGCTCCACGTGTCGTCGGGCGTCCCCGGGCGGGCGGACCGCTGGGGCCGGGCGCTCCCCGTGCTCGTCGCCGGCGGCGCCGTGTCCTTCCTGTTCGCGGTGGTCTCCGTCGCGGTGGCCGGGCGCTGGGACGCGCTGCCCGCGCTGCTCGGCCTCACCGCGGGCGTGCTGCTCACCTCGACCGGCATCTCCAGCGCGACGTCGGCGCGCCTGCTCTACCCGGTGCCCAAGCCGGGCGACAGCCCGTTCAAGCAGCCGCAGGGCGCCGCGATGGCGACCCTCGTCGCCCAGACGGTCGCGATGCTCCTCGTCCTGGCGCTGTCCCTCCCGTTCCTCGTCCCGGGCGTCATCGCGATCGTCGCCGACCTGCCCGTGCTCGGGTGGGTCACCCTCGCGGTGGGCGTGGTCGTGGGTGCCGTGGTGCTCGTGCTCGGGGTGCGGTGGGGTGCCCGCACGTACGACCGCCGGGCACCCGAGCTGCTCCAGCGCGTGCTGTCGTACGCCTGACGCGCGGGCCGGGACCGCGCGCCGCGGTCCCGGCCCGTAGACTCGGCCGACGTGGCACTCACTATCGGCATCGTCGGCCTGCCCAACGTCGGCAAGTCCACCCTCTTCAACGCCCTGACGCGCAACCAGGTCCTCGCCGCGAACTACCCGTTCGCGACGATCGACCCGAACGTCGGCGTCGTGTCCCTCCCGGACCCGCGCCTCGACAAGCTCGCCGAGATCTTCGGCAGCCAGCGCGTCCTGCCCGCCACGGTGTCGTTCGTCGACATCGCGGGCATCGTCAAGGGCGCGAGCGAGGGGGAGGGGCTCGGCAACAAGTTCCTCGCGAACATCCGCGAGGCCGACGCCATCTGCCAGGTGACGCGCGCGTTCTCCGACCCGGACGTGGTCCGCGTCGAGGGCTCGACGGACGCCGAGGGCGACATCGAGACCATCAGCACCGAGCTGATCCTCGCCGACCTCCAGACGCTCGAGAAGACGGTCCCGCGCCTCGAGAAGGAGGTCCGGATCAAGAAGGGCGACGCCGCCCTCCTCGACGCGGCCCAGAAGGCCCAGGCGGTCCTCGAGGCCGGCACGACCCTCTTCCAGGGCGCGGCCGCCGCGGGTCTCGACCTCGCGGACGTCGCGAGCCTGCAGCTCCTCACGGCGAAGCCGTTCATCTACGTCTTCAACACCGACGACGCGGGCCTCGCCGACGAGGACCTCCAGGCGCGCCTGCGCGCGCTCGTCGCGCCCGCCCAGGCGATCTTCCTCGACGCCAAGTTCGAGTCCGAGCTCGTCGAGCTCGAGCCCGACGAGGCGAAGGAGATGCTCGCGGAGTCGGGCCAGACCGAGGCCGGCCTCGACCAGCTCGCGCGCGTCGGCTTCGACACGCTCGGCCTGCAGACGTACCTCACCGCCGGGCCCAAGGAGGCCCGCGCGTGGACCATCCGCAAGGGGTGGACGGCGCCCCAGGCGGCCGGGGTCATCCACACCGACTTCGAGCGCGGCTTCATCAAGGCGGAGGTCGTCTCGTTCGAGGACCTCGTCGAGACCGGCTCCGTCGCTGCGGCGCGCGCCGCGGGCAAGGCGCGCGTCGAGGGCAAGGACTACGTCATGGCCGACGGCGACGTGGTGGAGTTCCGCTTCAACGTCTGAGACGCAGGTCACAGCCCTGGACGCCCGCCGCATCGTGAGACGCGGCGGGCGTCCACGCGTCCGGGGCCGGAGGTTTCGCGCGTGTTTCCCGGCCGTCGCGGCCCGGAAACGCGCCCGTACCGGCCAGTATCAACTCGGTAACGATCACCTGCCGCAACCGGGCAAGGGGGAGATCCTTCGCAACTTGCTGGGTAGCGTGGCCTCAAACCGTGGTGGGCATGCCCGTCCACGCGCGCCGACCCCCGGGCGAGCGCGCGAGCGACGGGGCGGCCGAGGGGCGATCGACGCCCGCTCGTCCGCGCCCACCATCCCTTGGAGGAGGAACATTGAAGATCAGGCGCACGAGTGCCGCCCTGGCCGTGACGGTCACGGGGGCGCTGCTGTTCTCGGCGTGCAGCGGCACGTCGGGTGAGGGCGAGACCGACGGCGGCGACGACGCGGGCATCAACACCGCGACCGCCGTCACCGTCGCGTGGGAGGCTCCGCTCAACGAGCTCAACCTGAGCTCCCAGAACGGCAACGCGACGCAGAACGCCGTCATCAACTACATGCTCAACTCGGGCTTCAGCTACTACGACGCCGACCTGAACATCGTCAAGGACGAGTCGTTCGGCACGTACGAGAAGCTCTCGGACGACCCGCTGACGGTGAAGTACACGTTCGGTGACGACACCAAGTGGTCGGACGGCACGCCGGTCGACGCGACGGAGATCCTGCTGGACTGGGCCGGTCAGTCCGGCAAGTTCAACACGGTCGAGGCCCAGACGGACGAAGAGGGCAACGTCACGAACCAGGCCGAGGTGGACGCCGGTGTCTACTTCGACGGCTCGGACCCGGGCGTCGCGCTCATCTCGCAGAACCCCGAGATCTCGGACGACAACAAGTCGATCACCGTCGTGTACGACAAGCCGTTCGGTGACTGGGAGCTCAGCTGGACGAACGAGTTCGTCCCGGCGCACGTCGTGGGCCAGAAGGCGCTCGAGATCGAGGACCCGGAGGAGGCCAAGGCCGCCGTCCGCGACGCGATCCTCAACAACGACACCGCGGCGCTGGCGAAGATCTCGAAGTTCTGGAACGAGGGCTTCGAGTTCACCTCGCTGCCGGACGACCCGTCGCTCTACGTCTCCAACGGCGCCTACACGCTGGAGGAGTACAAGGAGAACCAGTACCTCACGCTCAAGGCGAACCCGGACTTCAAGGGCAAGAACAAGGGCTCGGTCGAGACGATCACGGTCCGGTACATCGACGACCCGATGGCCCAGGTCCAGGCGCTCGAGAACGGTGAGGTCGACCTGATCGGCCCGCAGGCCTCCGCGGACGTCCGCACGGCGCTCGAGGGCCTCGACGGCGTCGAGACCCACTCGGGCATCGAGGGCACGTACGAGCACGTCGACCTGGTCTTCCAGAACGGTGGTCCGTTCGACGCCAACACCTACGGTGGCGACGCCGAGAAGGCCAAGGCCGTGCGCCAGGCGTTCCTGCTGACGATCCCGCGCCAGACGATCGTCGACAACCTCATCAAGCCGCTGAACCCGGACGCCGAGGTGCGCAACTCGAACATCCTGCTCCCGGGGTCGCCGAACTACGACCAGATGGTCGCCGAGAACGGCTCCGACTTCTACCCGCCGGCGGGTGACATCGAGAAGGCGAAGCAGCTGCTCGCCGACGCCGGCGTCGCCACCCCGGTCAAGGTGCGCTTCGCGTACAACAACGAGAACACGCGTCGCGTGAACGAGCTCGCGCTCATCACCGACACCGCGGCGCAGGCCGGCTTCGAGATCGTCGACACGGGCCGCCCGGCCGCCGAGTGGGGCACGCTCCTCGCCACCGGCCAGGACCAGTACGACGCGTCGCTCTTCGGCTGGCAGTCGACCTCGACCGCGGTCACCGAGTCGGACGCGAACTTCCGCTGGGCGCCGAACCCGGGCGTCAACAACTACGGCAAGTACGACAACCCTGCCGTGGACGCCGCGCTCGACAAGCTCCAGGTCTCGACGGACCCGGAGGAGCAGTTCCAGCTCCAGCTCGAGGTCGAGAAGAACCTCTGGGCCGACGGCTTCGGCGTGACGATCTTCCAGTTCCCCGCCATCCAGGGCTGGGACGAGAACCTGAAGGGCGTCGAGTCGATCACGATCAGCCCGACGATCTTCCACGGGTTCTGGAACTGGACGTTCGAGGGCTGAGTGCCCTGAGTCCGTGACGCGCCCTGCCGCCGCCCCGTGCGGCGGCAGGGTCGTCCAGGTGTGAGACCGGGGGTCCCGGCGGCTTTCCGCCCGGGGCCCCCGGTCCTCGCGTGCACCCGCCCCGACGCCCAGACCCGCGGCGTCCCGGGCCCTCGGTTCACGACCACGCGAGACCCGCGCGTAGAATCGACCGGCCCCTGACCCGGGGTCCCTACCGACCAGCGAGGTAAGACCTCCGATGTTCTCCTTCATCTCGCGGCGTGTGCTGGCAGGGTTGGCGACCCTCCTCGTGTCCACGTTCGCGATGTACCTGCTCGTCGACGCCGCGATCCGGCCGTACATCTTCGCGGATCTCGAGTCGAGCACGAAGCCCAACAAGGCCCAGCTGATCGCCCAGCGCACCGCCGACCTCGATCTCGACACCCCGTCGGTGATCCGCTACTTCAAGTGGCTCGGCGACTTCGTGACCGGTGACCTCGGCACGGCCTGGCAGAGTGGCCAGTCCGTCTCGACCCTGCTCCAGGGCGCGGTCATCTCGACGATCCAGCTCGTCGCCGCCGCGACCGTCCTTGCCGTGGTCTTCGGCGTCATGGTCGGCATCGTCAGCGCGCTGCGGCAGTACAGCACCTTCGACTACCTGACGATCTTCGTCTCGTTCGTGCTCTACTCGCTCCCGGCCTTCTGGGTCGCCGTCCTGCTCAAGCAGTGGGGCGCGATCGGCTTCAACGACTTCCTCCGCGACCCGAACCTCTCGATCCTCGTGATCGTGGGCATCGGCGCGATCTCCGGCCTGCTGTGGTCCCTCGCCTTCGGCGGGACCGCGCGGCGGCGGCTCACGGTCTTCGGCCTGGGCTTCGCGGCGAGCGCGCTCGCGCTGCTCTACCTGCAGCTCTCCGGCTGGTGGGAGAAGCCGAACCTCGGGCCGGTCATCATCGTCGTTACGGGCGCCGCGCTGGCCTTCGCCATCACCGCGCTCGTCTCGGGCCTGAAGAACCGCCGCGCCCTGTACGCGTCGCTCACCACGGTCCTGATCGGGGTCGTCGTCTACTTCCCGATCCAGTCGGTCCTCAAGCAGGTCGACAACTGGTGGATCGTGCTGGTGCTCGCCGTGGTCACCGTCGGCGTCGGCATCGGGGTCGGGTACGCGTGGGGCGGTCCCGACAAGGGCGTGTCCGCGCGTGCTGCGGCCATCACCGCGTTCCTCGTCGGGTCCATGGTCTTCGTCGACAAGGTGATGTCGGTCTGGCCCGCGTACTTCGGCGCACCGGCGATCAACGGCCGGCCCATCCCGACGATCGGCAACAGCACGCCGAACCTCGGCGGCAACTTCTGGGTGCAGGTCCTCGACCAGTACACCCACCTGCTGCTCCCGACGATCGCGCTCGTGCTCATCCAGTTCGCCGGGTACACCCGCTACTCGCGCGCGAGCATGCTCGAGGTGATGAGCCAGGACTACATCCGCACGGCGCGGGCGAAGGGTCTGCCGGAGCGGACCGTCGTCATGCGCCACGGGTTCCGCAACACGCTGATCCCGCTCGCGACGATCGTCCCGATCGACGTCATCACGCTCCTGGGCGGCGCGATCATCACCGAGAAGGTGTTCGCCCGGCCCGGCATGGGCCTGCTCTTCCTCAACGCGCTGCAACGCGGCGAGATCGACCCCGTCATGGCGTACCTCGTCATCGTCGCGGCCCTCGCCATCATCGCCAACATCGTGGCTGACCTCATCTACGCAGCCCTCGACCCGCGGATCCGGGTGAACGCATGACCAACACACCGAACGACGCGTCGCAGAGCGGCGCGGTCGAGAACCAGATCGAGCTGCGCGAGGTCGAGGGCCTGTCCCAGGGCCAGATCGTCCGCCGTCGCTTCTTCCACCACAAGGGCGCCGTGGTCGCGCTCGTCGTGCTGATCGGCATCGTCGCGCTCGCGATCACCTCGATCGGCATCGGCGGCTGGCAGGGCTGGTACGCCTACAAGCCGTCCGGGCAGGGGTCCACGTACCCCCTGGTCAACGGCGGTGCACCGTCCGAGGCGCACATCTTCGGCCAGGACGAGGCAGGTCGTGACGTGTTCGCCCGCGTCATGCAGGGCACCCAGACCTCGTTGCTCGTCGTGCTCTCCGTCGGCGTCATCGCGACGATCGCGGGCGTCCTCGTCGGGGCGCTCTCCGGGTACTACCGCGGTCGTACCGACTCGTGGCTGATGCGGTTCACGGACCTCATCATCACGATGCCGGTCATCGTCATCGGTGCGGTGCTGGCCCTGCTCTCGGGCGGCAGCAACGCGCTCATCCTCGGGGCGTTCCTCGGGCTCGTGCTGTGGCCGCCGCTCGCGCGCCTCGTGCGCGGCGAGTTCCTCTCGCTGCGCGAGCGCGAGTTCGTCGACGCCGCCCGGGTCGCGGGCGCGAGCGACCGGCGGATCATCTTCAAGCACATGCTGCCGAACGCGGTCGGCGTGATCATCGTCAACGTCACGCTGCTCATGAGCTCGGCGATCCTGCTGGAGACCGCGCTGAGCTACCTCGGCGTCGGCATCCAGGCGCCGGCGACCTCGCTCGGCAAGCTCATCAGCGACTACCAGGAGGCGTTCGCGACGCGTCCGTGGCTGTTCTGGTGGCCGGGTCTGTTCATCGTCGCCATCGCGCTGTGCGTCAACTTCATCGGTGACGGCCTGCGCGACGCGTTCGACCCCCGTCAGAAGCGCATCCCCTCGGAGCGCAAGATGGCCCGTGCGAAGCGCGTCGCCCGCCCGACGGCCGCCACGGCGCCGAGCGCGACCGGCGAGGCCGGGGCCAGCTGATGACCGCCGTCGTCGCCGCCCGCCCGGGAGGTCGTGGACCTCTCGGGCGGCGCGGCGCGCCGCGGTCAGGCGGTGAGCGCCACGACCGTCCCCACCGCGAGCGCGCCCAGCACGGCGAGCTGCACGACGTGCCACGTCGTGCGGGCGCCGGGGGCGCCCTGGACCGCCCGGTCGAGGTGGCCGGCCGCCGTGAGCATCGCGTGGCGCTGTGTCACGGCGTCGGCCACGGCCTCGGCGCTCGCGCCGGTGACCACCTGCTCCTGGCCGACGGCGCGCCGTCGCGAGCTGCGCAGCCAGCGGGCCGTGCCGCTCGAGCGGGGCGCGGACCACGCGGTCACGCGTCCGCCGGCGTAGCGCACCTCGAGCGAGTAGCGGGTGTCGACGCCCTCGTACGCCGTCCACGGCACGTGCACGGTGCGCGTGACGTTGCGGACCTCGACCCCGCCGTCGGACACCTCGACGGCGGGACGCCAGAACAGCATCCAGACGAGGTACGTCACGAGCGCGGCGGGCACCAGTGCGCCGACGACCGCGCCGACGTCCCCCGTCAGGGCCGTGCTCACGCCCAGGGCGACGGCGACGACGCCCGTCGCCACCGTGAGAACTCGGCCGTACGTCGAACGGAAGACCAGCGTGGGACCCATGCGCCCATGCTCGCAGAGTCGCGGCGCCACGAGCGCCGGCTCCGGCAGGAAGGACACTGATCAGCGTGGCCATCGAGACGTCTCCCGCGGCCCCGGCCGCGCGCCAGGGCAGCCCCGTGCTGACCGTGCGCAACCTCGGCGTGGACTTCTACGTCGACAAGGCCTGGTACCCCGCGGCCGCGGACGTGAGCTACGACCTCCACTCCGGTGAGGTCCTCGCGATCGTCGGCGAGTCCGGCTCGGGCAAGTCCCAGTCGTCGCTCGCGCTGCTGGGCCTGCTCCCGCCGAACGGCCGCGCCAGCGGCTCGGCCAAGCTCGGCGACCGCGAGCTCATCGGCATGTCGCACGGCTCGCTGCGGCATGTCCGCGGCAAGGAGATCTCCATGATCTTCCAGGAGCCGATGACGGCGCTGAACCCCGTCTACACGGTGGGCTTCCAGATCGTGGAGACCATCCGGACGCACTTCAACGTCGGTCCCGCCGACGCGAAGAAGCGTGCGATCGAGCTCCTGCGGCTCGTCGAGATCCCCGAGCCCGAGCGCCGGTTCGACGCGTACCCGCACCAGCTCTCCGGCGGTCAGCGCCAGCGCGCGATGATCGCGCAGGCCCTCGCGTGCGACCCGAAGCTCCTCGTTGCCGACGAGCCCACCACGGCGCTCGACGTCACTGTCCAGGCGGAGATCCTCAAGCTCCTGCGCGACCTGCGCTACCGCGTCGACGCGGCGATCATCCTCATCACGCACGACATGGGCGTGGTCGCCGACATGGCGGACTCGATCATGGTCATGAAGGACGGCCAGGTCGTCGAGCGCGGCACGTCGGCCGAGATCTTCGGCAACCCGCAGCACCCGTACACGGTGCGCCTTCTCGAGGCCGTGCCGCACCTCGGCTCCAAGCGCGGCACGACGACCGCCACGGACCGCGTGCCGGCGGGCGCCCCGGTCCCGGAGCGGCCGCTCGTGCTCGACGCGCAGGACATGGTCATCGAGTACCCGGGCCGCGGCCGGCAGGCGGCGTTCCGGGCGGTCGACGAGGTCTCGCTCCAGATCCACCAGGGCGAGGTCGTCGGCTTGGTCGGCGAGTCCGGCTCCGGCAAGACGACGATCGGCCGCGCGGCCGTGGGTCTGCTGCCCGTCACGGGCGGCTCGCTGAAGATCGTCGGGACGGACATGGTGGGCGCCCGGCCCAAGGACCTCAAGCCGCTGCGCACCGAGGTCGGCATCGTCTTCCAGGACCCGGGGTCGTCGCTCAACCCGCGCCTGCCCATCGGCGAGTCGATCGGCGAGCCGCTCATGCTGCACAAGGGCGTCAAGGGCAAGGAGCTCAGCCGTGAGGTCGAGCGCCTGCTCGACCAGGTCGAGCTTCCCCGGGCGATGCGCAACCGCTACCCGCACGAGCTCTCCGGCGGTCAGCGCCAGCGCGTCGGCATCGCGCGGGCGCTCTCGCTCGAGCCGAAGCTGCTCGTCGCGGACGAGCCGACGTCGGCCCTCGACGTGTCGGTCCAGGCGAGGGTCCTCGACCTGTTCACCGACCTGCAGCGCGAGCACGGGTTCGCGTGCCTGTTCATCTCGCACGACCTCGCGGTCGTGGAGCTGCTGTCCGACCGCATCGCCGTGATGCACAAGGGCAAGCTCGTCGAGGTGGGCGACACGTCGCAGATCGTGCACGAGCCGAAGCACGCGTACACGCAGCGCCTGCTCGCCGCCGTCCCCGTCCCGGACCCGGCCGCGCAGCGCGAGCGCCGCGCCGCGCGCGACGCCCTCCTCGAGGCCGCCGCCCGCGACATCGCGAACGACGAGGTGTCCTCGCTGGCGGACGAGGAGCGCGCGCTCGCAGCGGCGCGCGAGGACGTGGACCACGAGCGCAGCGCCCCGCCCACCGCGGGCGCCGGCTTCTGACCGCACGCTCCACGGCTCGCTGAGCCCTCACGACGCCCCGGGGGCGGCCGCGCACGCGGCCGCCCCCGGGGCGTTCCCGCTGCCAGGACCGGCGTTGTTGCTGCCGGGGCGGGCGTTCCGGTTGCCGGGGCCCGCGCGTCCGACAAGCCTTGAGACCATGAACGCCCCGCACCACGAGACGCCCCGCGAGCCAGCACGTGACGAGGAGGCCGCGCCAGCGCCCGACGGGGGAGGGGCCGACGCGCCCCGCGACGGGGGCGCCGCGACGACCGGCGCCGCGACGACCGACGCCGCGACGGCCGATGCCGTGGCGACGGACGCCGTCGGGCCGGGCACCGGCTCCGCGCCGGTCGTGTCCTCGCACGATCCCGACGCCCCGCGGACGGGTCGGCCGGACCCGCGCGTCTTCTACCCGGCGGCGGGCATCATCCTGGTCTTCGTCCTGCTCACGGTGCTGTTCACGGACACCGTCACGTCCGTCATGGAGACCCTGCAGTCGGACGTGATCGGCGCCTTCGGGTGGTACTACGTCATCGTCGTCGCCGGCTTCGTGGTCTTCTCGCTGTGGATGGGTCTGAGCCGGTTCGGCGACATCGTGCTCGGCAAGGACGAGGAGACCCCGCTCTTCCGCCTGCCCGTGTGGTTCGCGATGCTGTTCGCCACCGGGATGGGTATCGGCCTCGTCTACTGGGGCGTCGCCGAGCCGCTCTCGCACTACGTGAACCCGAAGCCCGGCGTCGAGGGGAGCGACGCGTCGCTCGCGCAGGCCGCGATGGGGCAGAGCTACCTGCACTGGGGCATCCACGCGTGGGCGATCTACGTCGTCGCGGGCCTCGCGCTCGCGTACGCGATCCACCGCAAGGGCCGCCCCGTCTCGATCCGCTGGGCCCTCGAGCCGTTGTTCGGCGACCGCGTGAAGGGGCGCCTCGGCGACGTCATCGACGTCGTCGCGATCATCGGGACCGTCTTCGGCGTCGCGACGTCGCTCGGTTTCGGGGTCCTCCAGATCGCGGCCGGACTCGGGTACCTCGACGTCGTCGAACCGAGCACCGCGCTCGAGATCGGGCTCATCGCCGCGATCACGGCCCTCGCCACGCTCTCCGTCGTCTCGGGCCTGGGCAAGGGCATCAAGTGGCTGTCGAACGGCAACATGGTCCTCGCCGGCGTCGTGCTGGCGCTCGTGCTGGTTCTCGGCCCGACGCTGTTCCTCCTGCGCGAGTGGGTCCAGTCGCTCGGCTACTACCTGCAGAACGTCGTGCGCCTCACGTTCGACACCACCGCCTTCCAGGGCCAGGCCGGCCTCGAGTGGCAGTCGCAGTGGACGATCTTCTACTGGGGCTGGTGGATCTCCTGGGCCCCCTTCGTCGGGGTGTTCATCGCCCGGATCTCGCGCGGTCGCACGGTCCGCGAGTTCGTCCTCGGCACCCTCCTCGTCCCGACGATCGTCACGACGCTCTGGTTCTCCGTGTTCGGCGGGTCGGCGCTGTACCGCGAGCTCATGGAGCCCGGCAGCATGCTCGTCGACGGCGAGGTCGACACGGACACCGCGCTCTTCCAGCTGTTCGACGGCCTGCCTCTCGGGAACGTCCTCGCCGTGGTGGGGATCGTGCTCATCGTCGTCTTCTTCGTGACGTCGTCGGACTCCGGCTCGCTCGTCGTCGACATGCTCGCGAGCGGGGGTAACCCGAACCCGCCCACCTGGAGCCGCATCTTCTGGGCGGGTACTTCCGGCCTGCTGGCCATCGCGCTCCTGCTCGCGGGCGGTCTCCAGGCGCTGCAGACGGCGGCGATCCTCATCGCGCTGCCGTTCTCCGTGGTGATGATCGGGATGGCGGTGTCCACGGTGCGTGCGCTCCGGGTCGAGCACGCCGCGATCCTGCGCGCCGAGCGGCGCGCGGCGCGCGCCGCCCTCACCGAGCACGTGACGACGCGCGTCTCGGAGTCGATCTCCGAGCAGTGGGAGGAGCTCTACCCCGACCGCCCGGACCGGTGGCGCGCGCTCGTGCGTCGGCCGCGGCGCAAGACGCCCTCCGGAGGAGGCACCTCCTGAGGAGGCACCTCCGAACGGTGCACGACGGCGGGCATGGTGTCCCGAGCGCGGACCCGGTAGGATAGCCGGGCCCGGGTGACGGCCCGTGCTCCGTGATGCTGCGGCGGGCCGAGCCCGCCGTCGTGCGCGCTGAGGTGGCCGGCCGTCGTCGCCCCTCGTACCCCACGAAATGAGAACCGTAGATGTCTGTGCGCTCCGACCTGCGCAACGTGGCGATCGTCGCCCACGTCGACCACGGCAAGACCACGCTCGTCGACGCGATGCTGCGCCAGTCCGGCGCCTTCTCCGCGCACCAGCACGTGGACGAGCGCGTCATGGACTCCGGTGACCTCGAGCGCGAGAAGGGCATCACCATCCTCGCGAAGAACACCGCGGTGCGGTACGCCGGCCCGGCGGCCGCCGCGGTGGGCGAGCCCGACGGCATCACGATCAACGTCATCGACACCCCGGGCCACGCCGACTTCGGCGGCGAGGTCGAGCGCGGCCTGTCCATGGTCGACGGCGTCGTGCTGCTCGTGGACGCGAGCGAGGGCCCGCTCCCGCAGACCCGGTTCGTGCTCCGCAAGGCGCTCGCGGCGAAGCTCCCGGTGATCATCGTCGTCAACAAGGTCGACCGGCCCGACTCCCGCATCACCGAGGTCGTCGCCGAGGCGACCGACCTGCTGCTGGGCCTCGCGTCCGACCTCGCGGACGACGTGCCGGACCTCGACCTCGACGCGATCCTCGACGTCCCGGTCGTCTACGCGTCCGCGAAGGCCGGCCGCGCGTCGCTCGACCAGCCGCTGGACGGCCAGCTCCCCTCGAACGAGGACCTCGAGCCCCTGTTCACGACGATCCTCGAGAAGATCCCCGCGCCGACGTACGACGAGGGCGCGCCGCTCCAGGCGCACGTGACCAACCTCGACGCCTCGCCGTTCCTCGGGCGCCTCGCGCTGCTGCGCATCTTCAACGGCGAGCTCCGCAAGGGCCAGGTCGTCGCGTGGGCGCGCCACGACGGCACGCTCCAGAGCGTGAAGATCACCGAGCTGCTGGAGACGAAGGCGCTCGACCGCGTCCCCACGGACAAGGCCCGGCCCGGCGACATCGTCGCCGTCGCGGGCATCGCGGACATCACGATCGGCGAGACGCTCACCGACCCCGACGACCCGCGCCCGCTGCCGCTCATCACGGTCGACGACCCGGCCATCTCGATGACCATCGGCATCAACACCTCGCCGCTCGCGGGCAAGGGCGGCAAGGGCCACAAGGTCACGGCCCGCCAGGTCAAGGACCGCCTCGACGCCGAGCTCGTCGGCAACGTGTCGCTGCGCGTGCTCCCGACCGACCGCCCCGACGCGTGGGAGGTCCAGGGTCGCGGCGAGCTCGCGCTGGCGATCCTCGTCGAGCAGATGCGCCGCGAGGGCTTCGAGCTCACGGTCGGCAAGCCGCAGGTCGTCACGCGCACGATCGACGGCAAGACGCACGAGCCGATGGAGCGCATGACGATCGACGTCCCCGAGGAGTACCTCGGCGCGGTCACCCAGCTCCTCGCCCAGCGCAAGGGCCGCATGGAGACCATGTCGAACCACGGCACGGGCTGGATCCGCATGGAGTTCATGGTCCCGGCGCGCGGCCTCATCGGGTTCCGCACGCGGTTCCTCACCGAGACGCGCGGCACCGGCATCGCGTCGTCGATCTCCGAGGGCTACGAGCCGTGGGCCGGCGCGATCGAGACCCGCACCACGGGCTCGCTCGTCGCCGACCGTGCGGGCAAGGTGACGCCGTTCGCGATGATCAACCTCCAGGAGCGCGGCTCGTTCTTCGTCGACCCCACGCAGGAGGTCTACGAGGGCATGATCGTCGGCGAGAACTCGCGCAACGAGGACATGGACGTGAACATCACCAAGGAGAAGAAGCTCACGAACATGCGGTCCTCGACGGCCGACAACTTCGAGAACCTCGTGCCGCCGCGCCACCTCACGCTCGAGGAGTCGCTGGAGTTCGCGCGCGAGGACGAGTGCGTCGAGGTCACGCCCGAGGTCGTCCGCATCCGCAAGGTCGTCCTCGACCAGACCGAGCGCGCCCGCGCGGTCTCGCGCGCGAAGCGCGCCTGACGCCACCCCCGGGGTGACCGTCCCGCAGAGGCAGCAGGCCGCCGTCGTGCCCGACGGCGGCCTGCTGGCCGTCCACGCCCACCCCGACGACGAGACCCTGGCGACGGGCGCGCTGCTCGCGACCTGGGCTCGCGCGGGGGAGCCGGTCACCGCCGTGACGTGCACGCGGGGAGAGCGGGGCGAGGTGATCGACACGCCCGCGCACCCGACGGGCGTCGGGCACCTCGAGGGCGACGGGCCCGCGCTCGCGGCGTTCCGCGAGACCGAGCTCGCCCGCGCGCTCGCCGCGCTGGGTGTGCGGGACCACGTCTTCCTCGACACCGTCACGAGCCCGGTCGAGCCGTCCGACGGCGGCGCGACCGTGCGGTTCGAGGACTCGGGCATGGCCTGGGTCGCGCCGGGCGTGGCCGGCGGGGTCGCGACCGAGCAGCTCCCGCCGCGCGCGTTCGTCGGCGTCCCGCTCGACGAGGCCGCCGCCCGCCTGGCGGCGGTGGTCCGGGACCGGCGTCCCGCCGTCGTGGCGACGTACGAGGCGGGCGGCGGCTACGGCCACCCCGACCACGTCCGGGCCCACGATGTCACGGTCCGCGCGCTCGAGCTCCTCGCCGCGGACGGCGAGCCGCTGCCCGCGCTGTGGCAGGTCGTCGCCCCCGAGACCACGGTGCGCGCGGCACGCCGCGCCCTCGCCGAGCACCCCGGCGCGCTCGAGCTGCTCGCGGCCGACGCGCGGCTCACGCTCCCGGACCCGGACGAGGCGCTGCCCCCGCTCGCGCGTCCCGACGCGTCGCTGCCCGCGCTCGTGAGCGTGCCGGTGGGGCCCGTGCTCGACGACGTGCTCGGCGCGATGCGCGCGCACGCGACACAGGTCCAGCACGTGACGGCCGCCGCGGGGGGCGAGCCGGTGCTGCTCGGGTGGTACGCCCTGAGCAACGACGTGCTGGCGCCCGTCCCTTCACACGAGTTCTACGCTCCCTCCGGCCCTGCTCTCCCGGGCGACCAGGTCCCGCCCGGACCCACGCGTTAGCCTGGGGCCCGTGGAGACCGGTACGGGGCGGCTCGTGGGCCGCGGGGTGGCGTGCGCGCTCGTGGGCGCGCTCGTCGGGCTCGTCGGCACGGTCGCGCACCGGGCGCACCTCCTGGGCGTCGACCTCCCGGGCGGGGCCGGGCTCGGCATCGTGCTCGCCCTGCTCACCGTCCTCGCGGCGGCCACCCTGGCCCGCGCCTGGGGCGGGATGGCGGGTCTCCTGGGCTTCGGCATCGGGTGGGTCGTCGTCGTGCAGCTCCTCTCGCTCGAGGGGCCGGGAGGCGACGTGCTCGTCCCGAGCGAGCCCGTCGGGTACGTCTGGATCTACGGCGGCATGCTCGTGGTCGCCGCGGCGGCCTTCCTGCCCCGGTCGTGGTTCAGCGACCGCCCGGTCCGCACGGCCCAGCACGGGCGTCCCACCAGGCACGACGGACCCGAGAACCCCCTCGCGTCCCGCTAGTATTCGCCGTGCGGATCCCCGCACACCCCTCGTCGTCGCGCGGACCGCCGCGCGCCTTTCGTCACGGAGACAGTGGATGGGTCAGCCGACCGACCGAGACGCCGATCTCGACTCCCCTCAGGACGCCGTGCCGGAGCCCGCCGAGACGGTCGAGCCCGCGGCTCCCGAGACGGCGTCCGGCCCCGACGCGCAGCGTACCGACGCTTCCGGCGACGTCGCCCCGGGCGCTCCCACGCCGACGGACGAGCCGACGAGCGCGTCGACGGACGAGCCGACGAGCGCGCCGACGGACACCGCCCCGGACGGTCCCGCCCCCGCCGCGCCTGCGGACCCCGGTCCCGCGGGTGCCGGCCCGGCCGAGCCTGGCTCCGCACCCGGAGCGACCCCGGCGGACGACGCGCCGACGTCCGTGGAGCCGTCGGCGGTCGACGCGCCGGCCACCGGCGCAGCCACCGCCGACGCGTCCGCGGCTGGCTCTCCCGCCGCGGAGAGCCGCCCGGAGGTCGCCTCCTCGGAGCCGGTCGCCGCTGCGGAGCCGCTCGTGCCCTCGGAGCCTGTCGCGGTCCCCGAGCAGACGGCCGCGGCCCCCGAGCAGACGGCCGCGCAGCGCACCGCCGCCTCGGAGCAGCGCTCCGCGGTGCCGGACGACGCTAGCCCGGCACCCGCCGCGTCGTCAGACGCTGTGGATGCGAGCCCGGCCACCCACGCGGCGCCCGCAGCCGCGGCGGACGAGGCGCCCACCGAGACCCAGGTGACGACCGGCACGGTCGCGCACGCCGGCGCTCCGGTGAGCGCCGCCGTGGAGCCCGACGCCCAGGGCACCCCGGTCGAGCGCGGTCCCGACGCGTCCGTCGCGGAGTCGCCCGTCGCGGACGGGTCCGCGCCGGGCGGGTCGACGGCCGACCCGACCGAGGCGAGCGGCGAGCCGACGTCGACCACCCCCGACGCGCCGGTCGCCGGCGCTGCCGAGAGCCCGGCCCCTGTCGGCCACGCGGACGGCGGCACCACGGCCGAGAGCAGCCCGCGGACGGTGGGCACTCCAGGCGGCAGCGGTGCGGACGAGGCCGACGAGGAGCCGTACGTCCCGCGCGTGTTCGCGTTCGACCCGGACGTCCCCGCGGTTCTCGTCCCCGCACCGGGCGCACAGGCCGACTCCCCGGCCGCCCCGGCCGCGGGCACCGCCGACCGGGAGGCCCCGGCACCCGTCGCCCACACCTCGGTCGCCCCGGACACCACGCCCTCGGACGACACGGCCTCGGACGACACGGCCTCCGTCGCGACGGCCGCGGACGCCTCGTCCGCGAGCAGCGCGACACCGGACGACGCGACGTCGGCCGACCGGTCGGCCGCCGCGACCGGGGGAGACCCGGCCGACGAGCGCGCGGCCGAGCGGACCGCCGTCGTGCCCGTGGTGCCGACGCCGGCGGACGGCCCGGCTCGTCCCGCGGGCGAGGGGAGCGACGCCGCGCCCGACGCGACGCAGGTGATCCCACCCGTCGACCCGTGGTCGCGGCCCGCGCCCGTCGTGCGCACGTCGATCCTGTCGCCCGCGTCCCCCGACGAGCCGGCGAGCCCGGCGCCGGACGCCGCCGGCGCGACCGCTCCGACGGAGGCCACCGCAGGGGCCCCGGCCGAGAGCTCCGGTGCGACGGCCCCGGCGACTGCCGCGGGGACCGCCGCACCCAGCGCGTTCACGCCGGTCCCGCCCGACGACTCGCGCGAGGCCTCGCCCTTCGAGGGCTTCGACGAGGACGGGCCGCGGCGCGGCTGGGCCCGCGGGCTGCTGTGGACGGGGATCGCCGTCCTGGTCCTGGGCGGCCTGTACACCGGCGCCCAGTGGTTCTACTCCGACAAGGTCCCGAGCGGGACGAGCGTCGCCGGCGTCGACGTCGGTGGCCTGTCCCGGACGGCGGCCGAGGACCGGCTCGAGTCGGAGCTCGGGCCGCGCGCGGCCGAGCCGATCACGCTCGCGGCGGGCGAGGCGAGCACGACGCTCGACCCGGCGACGGCGGGCCTGACCTTCGACGCCGCGGGGACGGCCGAGGAGCTCACGTCGTTCTCGATGAACCCGGCGCGCCTGTGGCAGCACCTGTTCGGCGGCAAGGACGCGGAGCCCCTGGTCACGGTCGACGACGCGGCCCTCGACGCCCAGGTCGAGGCGCTGCGCGGCAGCCTGGAGATCGAGCCCGTGGACGGGGCCGTGCAGTTCGTCGACGGCGCGCCCACGAGCACGCCGGCCGCGGACGGCTCGGCGCTCGTCACGGACGAGGTGCCCGCGACCATCACGGAGAGCTGGCTCGTCACCGACGGGCCGGTCGAGCTGCCCACCGAGCCCGTCGAGCCCACGATCACGCAGGACGAGACGGACGCCGCGCTCGCCCTGGCGGAGAAGGTCGTGTCCGCGCCCGTCGTCGTCTCCGTCGGCGGCCAGTCGCCGGAGCTGCCCCCCGAGGCGCTCGCCGCGGCCGCCTCCTTCGCGGCGACGGACGGCGTCCTCACGCTGACCTTCGACGGCCCGGCGCTCGTGCAGTCCGTGGTCGACCGGACGAACGACCTGCTCACCGCGGCCGACGACGCGCACTTCGTCTTCCGGGACGGCGCGCCGGTGATCGAGGGCGGCCAGCCCGGCACGACGATCGACCCGGCGGCCATCGCGACGGCCGTCACGACGGCCGCCTCGGGCGACGAGCGCACGGCGACGGTCGAGCTCGTCGAGTCGGACCCGGAGCAGTCGGTCGCGGCGCTCGAGGCGCTGGGGATCAAGGAGAAGGTGTCGGAGTTCTCGACGCCCGTCCCCAACGTCCCCGTCCGCACCGCGAACCTGAAGCGCGGGGCGGAGAAGGTGAACGGGACGCTCGTCAAGCCGGGGGAGACCTTCTCGCTCGTCGACGCGCTCTCGCCCATCACGCTCGAGGGCGGCTACTACGCGGCCGGCATCGTCGAGAGCGGGCGCCACACCGAGGGCGTCGGCGGCGGCCTGTCGCAGATGGCCACGACCACGTACAACGCGGGCTTCTTCGCAGGGCTCGAGGACGTCGAGCACCGCCCGCACAGCTACTGGTTCGAGCGCTACCCCGCGGGCCGCGAGGCGACGATCTTCGTGGGCTCGATCGACATGAAGTTCAAGAACGACACCCCGTACGGCGTCCTCATGCAGTCCTGGGTCGGCGGCGGACAGCTGCACGTCGCGGTCTGGAGCACCAAGTACTACGACGTCGAGACGTCGTCGAGCGGCAAGTCGAACGTGGTCCAGCCGACGACCGTCACGCACTCGGGCGCCGACTGCGCCCCGACGCCCGCGGGCAGCCCCGGCTTCTCCATCACGAACTACCGCAAGGTCTACCGCGAGGGCGAGCTCGTCAAGGACGAGTCCTACCGGTGGACCTACAAGCCGGACAACGCGGTCGTCTGCGAGTAGACCCGGTCCACCCACGAACCACGGAGGTCCCATGCTCGGACGCAGCGAACGGGAGTCGGGAGCGCAGGCGCTGCTCGCGGCCACGGCGGCGGGATGGGTCGACGGCGACCCGACGGAGGCGCTGCTCGACCTCGGGTCGACGACGGCGACGCTGTCGACCGTCGCGAGCATCGACGCGCTGGCCGCCGTCGTGCACCTGGGCCACCCGGCACAGCCGTCGCACGAGCTCGAGCGCGCGCTGCTCGCGGCGCCGCCGTCGCTCGTGCTGACCGGCGCGTCGGCGGTGCCGTCGCAGTGGGTCTGGGTCGGCCGGTCGACGGCGGCCCGCGACCTGACGGGGCACGTGGTGGTCGACGAGGCGGGCATGCGCGACCGGCGCCACGTGCTGCGCACGATGGGCGTCAGCCCGTCGCTCGTCCCGACCCGCACCACGCTGGAGGAGCGGGTCGCGCTCGCCGGCGCCGACGGCAGCCTCGTCGTGGAGCGCTCGGTGGCCCACGGGCCGCTCGCCGCGCTCGGCTATGCCGAGCTCCCGGGGAGCGAGCTCCTCGGCGAGGGCGCGCCCGTCTGGTACGGGCTGCTGGAGAGCCGCGACGCGGCGCCGCGGGCGGAGGGCGTCGCCCAGGTGTGGCTCGCGTTCGGGCCCCGGGACGACCACCGCGGCTCGCTCCAGGAGACGCTCGCGCTCGTCGCCGCCGCCGGGATCGACCTCCAGCACCTGCGCAGCCACCGCTCGCAGGCGGGCCCGCACATCTTCTTCTGCGCGTTCTCGTGCCCCGACGCGACGACGCTCGACGCCCTCGTCACGGGGTTCGGGGAGCGGGGCGTCGCGCACCGGGTGCTCGCGGTCCTGCCCGGGCAGGAGTTCGTGCCCGGCCCGGACGCGCTCGAGCCGCGCTGGGCGACCGCCCCCGACCCCGTCCACGCGTGAGCGTCGGGTACCTCGGCCCCGAGGGGTCGTTCACGCACCAGGCGGCGGCCGCGTGGTCGGCCGAGCACGGCCCGGTGGGTGCCGGGCTCGCGGCCCGCGAGACCGTCGCGGACGTCTTCGCGGGCGTGGCCGCGGGCGAGCACGAGCGGGGCGTCGTCGCGATCGAGAACACGGTCGAGGGGTACGTCGTGCCCTCGCTCGACGCGATCGTCGGGAGCGCGAGCGTCGTCGCGGTCGACGAGGTCGTGCTCGACATCTCGTTCGACGCGTTCGCCCGCCCGGGCCACGGCGACCTCACCGAGGTGACGGCGCACCCGCACGGCCTCGCGCAGTGCCAGGGCTTCGTGCGCCGGACGGGCCTCGTCCCGGTCGCGGCGTCGTCGAACGCCGCGGCGTGCCGCGACGCCGGGCCGCACCAGGTCGCCCTCGGCCCGACGATCTGCGGTGAGCTCTACGGCCTGGAGACTGTCGAGCGCGCGGTCGAGGACTTCGCGGGCGCGCGCACGCGGTTCCTCGTGCTGGCACCGCGTGCGGAGGCCGCCGCGGCGCTCGGCCGCGCGCGCAGCGGTGGCGAGACGACGTGGCGCACGATGCTCGCGGTCACGCCCGTCGTCACGGGCCCCGGGGTGCTCGCCCGCATCACCCAGTCCTTCGGCGCACGGCGCGTCAACCTGTCGAGCCTCATCACCCGACCGCTCAAGGCCGTCGCGGGCACCTACGCGTTCGTCCTCGTGGTCGACGGCGCGCCCTGGGACACGCCGGTGCGTGCGGTCCTGGAGGACCTCGTCCGGGCCGGGGACGCGCTCAAGACGCTCGGGGTCGTCCCGGCGCGCGGCGAGCTCGACGGGGCGGTGCGCGCCGACGTCGACGCCGCGCACGTCCCGGTCGGGAGCGTCGACGCGTCGACCGGCGCGGCGGGCCTCGCGACGGGGCTGCTGTGGTGACCGCCGCGGGTGCCGCGCCGGAGCCGGGCACGTCCCGCGCGGTGGTCCGGGTCGGCGTCGTCGGCCTCGGTCTCGTCGGCGGCTCGGTCGCCCGGCTCCTGCACGAGCGGGGCGTCGAGGTGGCCGGCTATGACGCCACGGCGACCACGCGCGCGGCGGCGCGCGCCGCCGGCCTGCGCGTGGTCGGCGACGTCGCGGAGGTCTGCGCCGACGAGCCGGACGTCCTCGTGCTCGCCGTGCCGCTGCGAGCCATGCGGGCGGTGGCGGCCGACGTCGCCCGGCACGTGCGGGGCGCGACGGTCGTGACGGACGTCGGGAGCGTCAAGGGCGCGGTGCGCGACGCCGTCCGGTCCGCCGGGCTCGACGCCCGGTACGTCGGGGCGCACCCCATGGCCGGGACCGAGCACTCGGGCTTCGAGGCGTCGGACCCCGCGATGCTCGCGGGCGCGCGCTGGGCCCTGACGGTGGACGCGACCACGCGACCGGACGCGTTCACGACCGTGCTGCGGCTCGTCACGGGTCCGCTCGGCGGCACGGTGCACGTGCTCACCGACGACGTCCACGACGAGTCCACCGCGCTGGTCAGCCACGTCCCGCACGTCCTGGCCACCGAGCTCCTGGGCGTCGTCGCCGACGCGCCCGTGCGCGACGTCGCGCTGGGCCTCGCCGCGGGCAGCTTCCGCGACGCGACGCGCGTGGGGCGCACCGACCCGCGCCGGACCGAGGCCATGGTCACGGACAACGCCGCATGGGTCGCGTCCGCGCTGCGCGTCGTCGTGCGCGACCTCGAGCAGCTCGTGCGCGCGCTGGAGACCAATGCGCCCGTGGGCGAGTTCTTCGACCGGCCCGACCCGGTGCGCGCCGCCACGGGCGGCACCGGCGAGCCCGTGCGCGTCGACCTCGACGACGCGGGCACCTGGCGCGAGACGCTCACCGCCGCGGGGGCCCGCGGCGCCGTCGTCGTGGACGTCGAGGACCGGGCGGTCGTCGTCGCCTGAGGTGCGACCGCGGTCCCGGCGTCGCCCGGGGCGGGTCACGTCGTCGCCGAGGCCCCGTCGAGAGGCCCCGTCGACCGGTCGTCCGTCGGGCCCGGTCGTCAGTCCGGGCGCGAGGCGGGCCGTCGCGGCGGCCGCGGCGGGACCGGCTTGCCGGCCACGATCGCGTCGAGCGGCACGGAGACCAGGGGAGGGGCGTCGTCGCGCGGGCCGTGGCCGCGGTGCGGCGGGGCGCTGCCGCCCGCGTCCTCGCGCAGCACGAGCGTGGTCGCGGTGGTCTCCACGACCACCCCGATCACGTCGGTGAGGGGCTTGCCCGCGGCGGCCGCGTCGTCGGGCGAGAGCCTGCGGCGGACGACGACCCGCGTCCCCGGCGCCCACGTCGTCCAGGGCGAGTCGGGCACGCGGCGGCTCCTCGGGTCGTGTGACGTTCGTCCACGGGCTGGTCAGAGAGGGTCGGGCACCGCCCGACCTGAGCGATACTAGTCGTGCATGTCCCTGTCATGACCTCGCCCCTCGCCGGGCCGGGTCCGGACGAACCCAGAAAGGTACTCGGTCGTGACTTACGTGATCGCCCAGCCGTGCGTGGACGTCAAGGACAAGGCGTGCATCGAGGAATGTCCTGTCGACTGCATCTACGAGGGCAAGCGGTCGCTCTACATCCACCCGGACGAGTGCGTCGACTGCGGCGCGTGCGAGCCGGTCTGCCCCGTCGAGGCGATCTACTACGAGGACGACGTGCCGACGGAGTGGAGCGACTACTACCGCGCCAACGTCGAGTTCTTCGACGACCTCGGCTCGCCCGGCGGTGCCGCGAAGATGGGTCTCATCGAGAAGGACGACCCGATGATCGCCGCCCTGCCGCCGCAGGCCTGAGCCCTCGGCGCCGGCGCTCGTGGGACTCGCCGACCTCTCCGGTCTCGCCTATCCCTGGGACACGCTGACCCCGTACGCGGAGCGCGCGCGAGCGCACCCCCGCGGCGTGGTCGACCTCTCCATCGGCACGCCGGTGGACCCGACCCCCGCCGTGGTGCGCGACGCGCTCGCCGCCGCGTCCGACGCGCACGGCTACCCGACGACGCACGGGACGCCCGCCCTCCGCGAGGCGGTCTCCGCGTGGTTCGCCCGCCGTCGCGGCGTCCCCGGCCTCGACCCCGACGCCGTGCTCCCCACCGTCGGGAGCAAGGAGCTCGTCGGGCTGCTGCCCTCGCTCCTGCGGCTCGGGCCGGGCGACGTCGTCGTGCACCCGCGGACGGCGTACCCCACCTACGACGTCGGCGCGCGCCTCGCGGGCGCGACGCCCCTTGCGACGGACGACGTCGACGCGTGGGCCGGGCGCGACGACGTGCGCCTGGTCTGGGTCAACTCGCCGAGCAACCCGACGGGCCGCGTGCTCGATGCCGCGCACCTCGCGCGCGTCGTCGCCGCGGCCCGCGAGATCGGCGCGGTCGTCGCGAGCGACGAGTGCTACGCGGAGCTCGCGTGGACCGAGCCCTTCACGACGACCGGTGTCCCGAGCCTGCTCGACCCGGCGGTGTGCGGCGGGTCGCACGACGGCCTGCTCGTCACCTACTCGCTCTCCAAGCAGTCGAGCATGGCGGGCTACCGCGCGGCGTTCGTGGCCGGGGACGCGGCGCTCGTCGCGGACCTGCTCGCGACGCGCAAGCACCTCGGCATGATCGTCCCCGCACCGGTCCAGGCCGCGATGGTCGCGGCCCTGTCCGACGACGCGCACGTCGCCGCGCAGCGGGACGTCTACGCGCGCCGCCGCGAGGTGCTCGTCGACGCCCTCACCGGCGCGGGCCTCGCGATCGACCACTCCGAGGCGGGCCTCTACCTGTGGACGCGGCCCGTCGACGAGGCGGCCGGCGACTGCTGGCGGACGATCTCCGCCCTCGCAGACCGGGGCATCCTCGTCGGGCCCGGGGCGTTCTACGGGACCGAGGGTGCGGGGCACGTGCGCGTCGCCCTCACCGCGACCGACGAGCGGGTCCACGAGGCCGCGGCTCGACTCTCCGGAGGCCTCCCGCTGGCGTGACCTGGATCACAGCGGGTGTGGTGTTCTCGTGACGGTTCCTGATTGGTCACGTGCGGGTGGGGCGGGGTACGGTCGACCGCGCGGCAACGGCGCGAGCAGCAGCAGGAAGGGAACCATGACCATCACTCAGCAGGCGAAGGTCCGCCTCCTCGTCGACGACCAGGCGCAGGACCTGCCCGTGGTCGCGGCGACCGAGGGCAACGACGGCATCGTCGTGTCCTCCTTGCTCAAGTCGACCGGCCTCGTGACCGTCGACCCCGGCTTCATGAACACCGCGTCGTGCGAGTCGAGCATCACGTACATCGACGGCGAGGCCGGGATCCTCCGGTACCGCGGCTACCCGATCGAGCAGCTCGCCGAGCGGTCGAGCTTCCTCGAGGTCGCCTACCTCCTCATCCACGGCGAGCTTCCCGACGCCGCGACGCTCGACGCCTTCGTCGAGCGCGTCAACCGGCACACGCTCGTGCACGAGGACTTCCGCACGTTCATGGGCACGTTCCCGCGCAACGCGCACCCCATGGCGGTGCTGTCGTCCGCGATCAACGCGCTGTCCACGTTCTACCCCGAGTCGCTCGACCCGTTCGACGACGAGACGGTCGAGCTCGCGACGGTCCTGCTCCTCGCGAAGTCGCGCACCATCACGTCGTACCTGCACCGCCGCCGCGTCGGCGAGCCGCTGCTCTACCCGGACTACTCGCGCGGGTACGTCGACGACTTCCTGCGCATGACGTTCGCGACGCCGTACCAGCAGTACGAGGCCGACCCGGTCGTGGTCGACGCGCTCGACAAGCTGCTCATCCTGCACGCCGACCACGAGCAGAACTGCTCGACCTCGACGGTCCGCGTCGTCGGGTCCTCGCACGCGAACCTCTACGCGTCCGTCGCGGCCGGGGTCAACGCGCTCTCGGGCCCGCTGCACGGCGGCGCGAACGAGTCGGTGCTCACCATGCTCGACAAGATCGCGGGCGCGGAGTACGACGTCGACACCTTCATGAAGAAGGTGAAGAACAAGGAGGACGGCGTCCGCCTCATGGGCTTCGGCCACCGGGTCTACAAGAACTACGACCCGCGCGCGGCGATCGTCAAGAAGTCGGCCGACGCCGTGCTCTCCACCCTCGGCAAGAAGGACCAGCTCCTCGACATCGCCATGGGCCTCGAGGAGATCGCGCTCAACGACGACTACTTCATCGAGCGCAAGCTCTACCCCAACGTGGACTTCTACACGGGCCTCATCTACAAGGCCATGGGCTTCTCGCCCGCCATGTTCACGCCGCTCTTCGCGCTGGGCCGCATGCCCGGCTGGATCGCGCAGTGGCGCGAGATGATGAAGGACCCGCAGACCAAGATCGGCCGCCCGCGCCAGGTCTACGTCGGCGAGACCGAGCGCGACTACGTCGCCGTCTCCGACCGCTGACGCCCGTCCACCGAGACGCCGCGCCGCTCACCCCACGGTGAGCGGCGCGGCGTCTCGTCGTCCCCCCGGCGGCGAACCCCGGGACGAGTCGCGAGACGTGGCCCCGCCGCGGGGGGTGCGCGAGGGCCACTTCTCCCGTCTCGGCGAGGCACCGTCCGCGACACCGCGCCGGCGCGGGCCGACGGCGGTCGGTCAGGACGCGTCGGGGACGGCGACGTGGACGCGCAGGACGCCCGGGTCGAGCGGGGCGAGGTCGGCCGGGTCGGGGGTCGTCCACGTCGCGCCGTCGCGCGACCAGCGGCGGTCGCCGACCTCGACGGCGACGACGTTCGTGGCGTCCGCCGTCGCCACGGCCCACTGGGCGACGGCCCACGCCGACCGCTCGACGCTGCCGTCCTCCGCGGCGCCGGGGAGCGCGGACGCGTCGACCACGACCAGGCCCCCGTCCCCGCCGTCCGACGGGGCGACGCGGACGGCGTCCCCGAGGTCGCGCGCGACGCGCTCCCGGAACGGCTCGGCCGGGTCGCCGTCGGCCGGGACCTCCTCCGCCGGGACCGCCGCGAGGTCGCACGTGAGCGACGCGGGCGACCAGCCGGTCAGCGCGGAGGCCCACGCGCGCGAGCGGGGCTCGTGCTGCGCGTACGCGTCGGGGAACGCGGACCGCTGGACGGTCTGCGCGGCGACCGTGACCTCCATGCCCTCGTAGCCCTCGACCGTCTCGAGCGCGTCGTAGAACGTGTTGGTCGAGTAGACCGGGTCCATGATCTCCGCGACGGTGCCCCACCCCTGCGAGGGGCGCTGCTGGAACAGACCGACGGAGTCGCGGTCGCCGTAGTCGATGTTGACGAGCCGCGACTCCTGCAGCGCGGTCGCGAGCCCGATGGTGGCGGCGCGGGCGGGCAGCCCGCGCCGCACCGTGGCCCCGGTGATCAGCGCCGCGTTGTCGGCCTGCGTCACGGAGAGGTACCACGTGCGGCCGTCGGCGGTCGCGGCGCAGCGCTCCGCGACGGGCGTCGCGTCGTCGAGCCGGTTGAGCGCGACCACGACCGCGCCGACCCCCACCGCGGCCACCGTGACGAGGGTGACCGCGGTGCGCAGGGGGCGTCGGCGCGACCGGACGCGCCCCGGCGCCGGGGCGTTCGGGGAGCGCAGGGGCTGCGTCGTCGTCATCGTCGAGGCGGGGCGTGCTCGGCAGGGGCCGGTCAGTTCGCGTGCAGCGCGGCGTTGAGCTCGACGCCCGCGCCGGTCCGCGAGACCGCCTCGACCCCGCCGGTCAGCGAGTTGCGCCGGAAGAGGATGCCGGACCGGCCGGCGAGGTCGCGCGCCTTGACGACGAGCGGCTCGCCCGAGGCGTCCTGCTGCCCGACGACCGTCACCTTGGTCCCGGCGGTGACGTACAGGCCGGACTCCACGACGCAGTCGTCGCCGAGCGGGATGCCGAGGCCCGCGTTCGCGCCGAGCAGGGAACGCTGCCCGACCGAGATGACCTCGCGGCCGCCGCCGGACAGCGTGCCCATGATCGACGCGCCGCCGCCCACGTCGGAGCCGTCGCCCACGACGACGCCCGCCGAGATGCGACCCTCGACCATCGACGTGCCGAGCGTGCCCGCGTTGAAGTTCACGAAGCCCTCGTGCATCACCGTCGTGCCGGCCGCGAGGTGCGCCCCGAGGCGCACGCGGTCCGCGTCGGCGATGCGGACGCCCGACGGTACGACGTAGTCCACCATGCGGGGGAACTTGTCGACGCCGAGCACGGTCACGGGCTGGCCGGTCGCGCGCAGGCGCAGGCGCGTCTCCTCGAAGCCGTCGACGGCGCACGGGCCGTGGTTCGTCCACACGACGTTCGTCAGCACGCCGAAGAGGCCGTCGAGGTTCAGGCCGTGCGGGACGACGAGGCGGTGGGAGAGCAGGTGCAGGCGCAGGTAGGCGTCGGCGGTGTCGGCGGGGGCGGCGTCGAGGTCGATCTCGGTCCGCACCACGACGACGTCAACGCCGCGCAGCTCGTCGCGCTCGGCGAGCGCGTCGAGGGACGCGGGGACGGCGGCGTCCGCCGGGGCGGCGCCGAGCTCCGGCGCGGGGTACCAGACGTCGAGGGTCGTGCCGTCGTCGGTGACGGTCGCCAGGCCGTAGCCCCACGCCGTACGCGGCTCGGACGCGCCCGCCGAGGGGGCGGGCGCGGGGGTCGCAGAAGTCATGCGCCCACCCTATCCGGCACCGGTAGGGTGCTGGCGTGACGTCTCCCACCCCTGGTACCGGACCCGTGCTCGACCTCCGCGGCGACCTCGTCGCCCTGTTCCGCGCGGTGTGCGACGTGCCGTCCGTGAGCGGGGACGAGCGCGCTCTCGCGGACGCGGTCGAGGCCGCGTTGCGCACGGTCGCGCACCTGGAGGTCGTCCGCGACGGCGACACGGTCGTCGCGCGCACGGCGCTCGGCAGGGAGCGGCGCGTCGTGGTCGCGGGCCACCTCGACACCGTGCCGCTCACGGTCCCGCCGAACCTGCCGACGCGCGTCGTCGGCGAGGGCGCGCACGCCGAGGTCTGGGGCCGCGGCACGGTCGACATGAAGGGCGGCGTCGCCGTCGCGCTCGCGCTCGCGGCGGAGCTCGACGCCCCTGCCCAGGACGTCACGTGGGTCTTCTACGACAACGAGGAGGTCGCCGCGGACCTCAACGGGCTCGGGCGCCTCGCGCGCAACCGTCCGGACCTGCTGGAGGCGGACTTCGCGGTGCTCGGGGAGCCCACGTCGGCCGGCCTCGAGGGCGGGTGCAACGGGACGCTGCGCGCCGAGGTGCGCGTGCCGGGCGTCGCGGCCCACTCCGCGCGCTCCTGGACGGGGACCAACGCGATCCACGCCGCGCACGAGGTGCTGGACCGCCTGGCCGCGTACGTCCCCCAGGAGATCGAGGTCGACGGCCTCGTGTACCGGGAGGGGATGAACGCCGTCGGCATCACGGGGGGCATCGCGGGCAACGTCGTGCCCGACGAGTGCGTCGTCACGGTGAACTTCCGGTTCGCCCCCTCCCGCAGCGTGGCCGAGGCCGAGCAGCACGTCCGCGACCTCTTCACCGGGTTCGCGGTCACGCTCACCGACGCGGCGCCCGGCGCGCGGCCCGGCCTCGACGACCCGCTCGCGGCGGACTTCGCGGCGGCCGTCCTCGGCGTGACCGGCGGGGCACCGGCCCCGAAGTACGGCTGGACCGACGTCGCGCGCTTCGCCGAGCTCGGCGTCCCGGCGGTGAACTTCGGCCCCGGGGACCCGCTGCTCGCGCACAAGGACGACGAGCGGTGCCCCGTCGGGCAGCTCGCGCTGTGCCGCGACGCGCTCCGTGCGTGGCTGACGGCCACCCCTGCGGCATAGGCTCGTGGCCATGAGCGACACGGTGCGTGACCAGCAGGGTTCCGACGACGGCGTGCCCCAGACGGGTACCGGGTACCGCAAGGGGCCGGTGCTGCTCCGTGGCGACCAGATCCCCGGCCAGACGACGGACCAGCGCCTCCTCGACTCGCGCGGCAACGCGGACTGGGTGCACTCCGACCCGTGGCGCGTGATGCGCATCCAGAGCGAGTTCGTCGAGGGTTTCGGCGCGCTCGCGGAGGTCGGCCCGGCCGTCTCCGTGTTCGGCTCGGCGCGGACCAAGCCGGACCACCCGGACTACGCGCTCGCCGAGGACGTCGGTCGCCTCCTGGTCGACGAGGGCTTCGCGGTCATCACGGGCGGCGGCCCCGGCATCATGGAAGCAGCCAACAAGGGGGCGTCGGAGGCGGGCGGCCTGTCGATCGGGCTCGGGATCGAGCTGCCGTTCGAGCAGGGCATGAACCGCTACGTCAACCTCGGCGTGAACTTCCGCTACTTCTTCGCCCGCAAGACGATGTTCGTCAAGTACGCGCAGGGCTTCGTGGTGCTGCCGGGCGGGTTCGGCACGTTCGACGAGCTGTTCGAGGCGCTCACGCTCGTCCAGACGCACAAGATCACCGAGTTCCCCGTCGCGCTCGTCGGGACGGACTACTGGACCGGCCTGCTCGACTGGGCGCGGACCGCCGTCGTGGGGCGCGGCATGATCAGCGAGCACGACCTCGACCTCGTCCACCTCTGCGACGACCCGGCCGAGGCCGTCGAGTACGTGTGTGACCGCGGCGCCGAGCTGCGCGCGGAGGAGCGCGAGGCGACCGAGGAGCTCGCCCGGGCGCAGGCCGGCGACGCGAGCTGACGGGCGCGGCACGATGACCGCAGGTCCCGGCGCGCCCGGCTCCGGTGCGGGCGAGCCGGGGACGCGCCCGTCCGAGGGCGCGCCCGTCCCGCTGCCGCCGCTCGGGGTGCCGCCGCGTGGCACGTCGCTCGTGCTGCGCGGGCGCGAGCTCGACCGGCCCGCCGTGATGGCCATCGTCAACCGCACCGACGACTCGTTCTACGCCGGGGCGCGCCAGCTCGACGACCGCCAGGCGCTCGCCGCCGTCGAGCGCGCGGTCCGCGAGGGCGCCGAGATCCTCGACGTGGGCGGCGTACGCGCGGGGGTCGGCCCGGAGGTCACCCCGGCGGAGGAGATCCGCCGCGTCGTCCCGTTCGTCGCCCGCGTGCGGTCGGAGTTCCCGGAGCTCCTCGTCAGCGTGGACACGTGGCGGGCCGGCGTCGCGCACGAGGCGGCGCTCGCGGGCGCGGACCTCGTCAACGACACGTGGGCCGGGCACGACCCGCGGCTCGTCGAGGTGGCCGGGCAGCACGGGATCGGGGTGGTGTGCTCCCACACCGGGGGAGCGCGGCCGCGCACGGACCCCGTCCGCGTCGACTACCCGGCCCGCCCCGGAGCGGCCGACCCGCGCGACGGCGTCGTGCAGGACGTCGTGACGACGCTGCGGGCCGCGGCCGAGCGGGCGGTGTCGTGCGGCGTCCCGCGCGCGTCGGTGCTCGTCGACCCGACCCACGACTTCGGCAAGAACACGTGGCACTCGCTGCACCTGCTCCGCCGCACCGAGGTGCTCGCGGGGCTCGGCTTCCCGCTCCTCATGGCCCTGTCGCGCAAGGACTTCGTGGGGGAGACGCTCGACCTCCCGGCCGACGAGCGACTCGAGGGCACGCTCGCGGCGACGGCGGTCGCCGCGTGGCTCGGCGCGCGCGTCTTCCGCGCGCACGACGTCGCGGCGACGCGCCGCGTCCTCGACCTGGTCTCCGCCGTCCGCGACGAGACGGCCCCGGCAGCGGCCCTGCGGGGCCTGGCGTGACGACGCCGCGCACGGCCACCCTCCCCGCGGCGCGGGCGCGGCTGCTGCGGCCCGCCACCTGGCGGTGGTGGGTGCAGGTGCTCGTGGTCTACGCCCTGGCCCGGGCGGTGAGCGCCGTCGTCCTGCTCGTGGCCGCGCGGTCCCAGGAGCAGAACCTGTGGACCGACGCCGCGCCCTCGTACCTCGCCTACGTCGGTCGGATGTGGGACGCGAGCTGGTACGAGCAGATCTACTCCTCCGGCTACCCGGACACGCTCCCCGTGGGCCCCGACGGCGCCGTGCAGCAGAACGTGTGGGCCTTCTTCCCGCTCTTCCCCGCGCTCGTCCGCGCGCTCGACGCCGTCACGGGGCTCGGCTGGGAGGTGCTCGCACCGACGCTCGCGCTCGCGTGCGGGGCGGGCGCGGTGCTCGTCGTCCATCGGCTCGTCGCGACGGCCGCCGTCGAGCGGCGCCCGGGCCTGCCGCTCGCGACGGTGCTGCTCGTCAGCGTCTTCCCCTCCAGCCCGGTCCTCCAGGTCGCGTACACCGAGTCGCTCGCCCTGCTCCTCGTGGCCGGTGCGCTGCTCCTGCTCGCGCGGCGCCGCTACGCCGGGGTGGCGCTCCTCGTCGCGCTCCTCGGCTTCTGCCGCGCGGTCGCGCTGCCGATGGCGGCGGTCGTGCTGTGGCACGGCTTCGTGCGGTGGCGCCGCGGTGACCTGCGCGGGCCCGACGCCGCCCGGCTGGGCGGGCTGCTCGTCGTCGCCCTCGCGAGCGGGCTCGTGTGGCCCTGGCTGTGCGGCGCGGTCACGGGCGTGCACCAGGCGTACTTCCGCACCCAGGAGGCCTGGCGCGGCGGCGCGGAGGTCGTGCCGTTCGTGCCGTGGGTGGACGTCTCGCGGTGGCTCGCGGGCGACGCCGGCCCGTGGCTCCTCGCGCTCGTGCTCGTGGTGGCCGCCGCGCTCGTGCTCAACCCGGTGGCGGCGCGTCTCGGCCCGGAGATGCACGCGTGGTCCGGGGCGTACCTGGCGTACCTCGTGGCGACCGTCCAGCCGGGCACGTCGCTCGTGCGCTTCCTCCTGCTCGCGTTCCCGCTCGGCGCGGTGACGGTCGGGTGGACGCGGTCGCGCGCGTGGCTCGCGGCGGTGACCGTCGCGTGCGTCGTGGGTCAGGTGTGGTGGGTCTGGTCGCTGTGGCGGCTGGTCCCGCCGTCGGGCTGGCCGCCGTGACCGGGACGCCCGGGATGTCGGCACGCGTGAACTAGACTGTCCCCCGGGCGTCGTCCGAGGTCGGACGCCCCTCCTCGCGCGTGCGGGGTGGACTCGGGACAAACGGAAATGGAGTGCCATCGATGGCTGCGATGAAGCCGCGGACGGGTGACGGACCGCTGGAGGTCACCAAGGAAGGGCGAGGCATCGTCATGCGGGTCCCGCTCGAGGGTGGCGGGCGTCTGGTGGTCGAGCTCAACGCGACCGAGGCCAGCGAGCTGGGTGAGGCGCTCCAGGCCGTGGTGGGCTGATTGCCCGCACGTGAGCGCCGGGTCTCCGGAACCTCGGAGATCCCGCGCGCGCTGCCGGAGGTGGTCGGTGCACGGGGCGCGCTGAGCGACGCCCCGCTCGTCGACGAGGCACAGGCCGACGCGGTCGTGGTCGCCGTCGCGCCGCCGCGCGAGGCGGAGGACGGGCTGCAGCCGCGCGCCGGCACGGTCGACGCGACCCTGCGGTACGGCGTCGACCTCGCCGAGCTGGCCGAGCGTGCGGGCGGCCCGGGCTTCCGCGGCGCGGCCGGCGAGGTCGTGCGCGTGGACCTGCCGCGCGCGCACGTCGGGTCCACGACCCGGCTGCCGTGGGCGGGCCTGCCGCCCCGCCTCCTGCTGCTCGGCGTGGGCGCCGGCACCGCGACGGACCTGCGCCGCGCCGGTGCCGCGCTGGCCCGTGCGTCCCGCGGCCTCGATCGGGTCGTGAGCGCCGTGACCGCGGACGCCGGGGCGGCCGAGGTCCGCGCCTACGTCGAGGGCTACCTGCTCGCCGCGTACGCCCAGCCGCGTCGCGGCGACGCGCCCGCCGGCGCGCAGGACGCCGCCGCGCAGCTCGTGCTGCTCACGCCGCCCGACCGTCCCGACGTGGCGGCACCGATCGAGGCGGCGACCCGCGCGGCCGCCGCGACGTGGCTCGTGCGCGACCTCGCGAACACGCCGTCCGACGTCAAGGACCCGGCCTGGTTCGCCGACCGCGCCCTCGGGCTGGCCGACGCGCTCGGCCTCGACACCACCGTCCGCGGCCCCGCCGAGCTCGCCGCCGACGGCTTCGGCGCGCTCCTCGCCGTGGGCGCCGGCTCGGCGCGCGGGCCCCGGCTCGTCACCGTCACGTACGACCCCGCGGACCACGGCGTGACCCCGGCGACGGACCGCTCCGCGCCGCGGCACGTGGTCGTCGTCGGCAAGGGCATCACCTACGACACGGGGGGCCTGTCCATCAAGCCGCGCGAGGCGATGGTGCCCATGAAGACCGACATGGCGGGCGCCGCCGTCGCGCTCGCCGTCGTGCTCGGGGCCGCCCGGGCCCGCTCGGACCGGCGCGTCACCGCCGTGCTGCCGCTCGCGGAGAACCACGTCGGCGCGGCGTCGTACCGTCCCGGTGACGTGCTGCGCACGTGGTCGGGGCGCACGGTCGAGGTCGCGAACACGGACGCCGAGGGCCGGCTCGTCCTCGCCGACGCCGTCGGGTACGCCGTGCAGGAGCTCGCTCCCGACGTGCTCGTCGACGTCGCGACGCTCACCGGCGCGGCGAGCGTGGGCCTGGGTCGTGGCCACGGAGCCCTGTTCGCCACCGACGACGGGGTCGCCGACGTGCTCCAGGACGCCGCCCGCACGACGGGCGAGCAGGTGTGGCGCATGCCGCTCGTCGAGGACTACGCGGGTGCGCTGCGCTCCGACGTCGCCGACCTGCGGCACGTCCCTGTCGAGAGCCCCGGCGGTGGGGCCATCACGGCCGCGCTGTTCCTGCGGGAGTTCGTGGGCGACGTGCCCTGGGCCCACCTCGACGTCGCGGGACCGGCGCGCGCGACAGCCGACCGGCACGAGGTCGTGGCCGGGGCGACGGGCTTCGGCGCCCGGCTGCTGCTCGAGGCGCTCGACCGGCTCTGATCTCGACCGGCTCTGATCTCGGCCGGCTCCGACGCGGCGGGTCAGCGGCGGACGGCGAGCAGGAGGCCGTCGCCGCTGGGCAGCAGCGCCGGCAGCACGCGCTCGTCGGACCGGAGCGACCGGCCGACCTCGCGCACGATCGTCGTCACCTCGTCGCGCCGCGCGGGGTCGGCGACGCGGTCGTGCGAGAGCGCGCCGTCGACCGCCAGCACGCCGCCCGGCCGCAGGAGGCGCAGCCCCTGCTCGACGTACTCGGGGTAGCTGTGCTTGTCGGCCCCGACGAGGACGAGGTCGTACGCGCCGTCGGTGAGGCGGGGGAGCACGTCGCTCGCGCGGCCCGGGATCGTGCGCGTGCGGGACGCGGGCACGCCCTCCTCCGCGAACGCCGCCTTCGCCGCGCGCTGGTGCTCGACCTCGACGTCGATCGTCGTCAGCACGCCGTCGGCGGGCATGCCGCGCAGGAGCCAGATCGAGGCGACGCCCGTGCCGGTGCCGATCTCGACGACCGCGCGGGCCGCGAGGGACGCGGCCAGGACCTGGAGCACGGCCCCGACGCCCGGGAGGACCGCGGGGCAGCCGAGCTCGGCCGCGCGGTCGCGCGCCCGCAGGAGGACCTCGTCCTCGGGGACGAACTCCTCGCTGTACACCCAGCTCGCCGCCTTGGCGCTGCGGTGGGTGCCGACGTCGCTGGTGATCAGGTCCTCCTGGTGGTCCGTCGTCCGGCCCCGGGGGCCGGGCCGGCACTGTCTCGGATCGTACCCGCCCCCTCCCACGCCGGCCCGTTCCCACGCCGCGCGCGTGTGCACGGGCCGTGGACGTCGCGCGCACGTCCCGCGCGAGCCGGGGAACACGCGCCGGGGGCGGGACGTTCTTCTGGGACGATGGACCACGTGGACGACGCACGACCGAGGACCAGCACGCACGGCCAGCAGGACGCGGGCACGTGGGTGCCGCCGTCGTGGGACTCGATCGTGCGCGAGCACTCGGCGCGGGTCTACCGGCTCGCCTACCGCCTCACCGGCAACCGCCAGGACGCGGAGGACCTCACGCAGGAGACGTTCGTCCGGGTGTTCCGCTCGCTGTCGAGCTACACCCCGGGCACGTTCGAGGGCTGGCTCCACCGGATCACGACGAACCTGTTCCTCGACCAGGTGCGGCGCAAGCAGCGCATCCGGATGGAGGCCATGGGCGACGACGACGGGCACTACCCGGCACGTGCCGAGGCCCAGCCGGAGCGCGGGTTCGAGCACGCGAACCTCGACCACGACGTGCAGCGCGCGCTCGACGCGCTCTCGCCCGAGTACCGGGCCGCCGTCGTGCTGTGCGACATCGAGGGCCTCTCCTACGAGGAGATCGCCGTGACGCTCGGCATCAAGCTCGGCACGGTCCGCTCGCGGATCCACCGCGCGCGCTCGCAGCTGCGCGCCGCACTGCCGCACCGCGACCCCGCCGAGCGTCCGGCGTCGGACGATGCACCGACCGCCGTGGGCGCCCGGGGGGCGGCGTGACCCATCTCGGCTCGCGGCTCTCCGCGCTCGTCGACGGGCAGCTGTCGCCCGCGGAGGCGGAGCGCGCCCTGGAGCACGTGGCCTGCTGCCCGCGGTGCGCGGCGGAGCTCTCTGCCGCCCGGGCGGCCCGGCGTGCGCTGAGCGCGGCCGGGCCGGTGGAGCCGGCGCCGGACCTCGCCGCGCGCCTGCTCGCGCTGTCCGCCCAGATCCCGCCGACGGACGGCGACCCGCTGCGCGCGGCGCCCGCGCCGAGCGACCCCTGGGCGGAGACCGCGACGCTCCCGCGCGGCGCGTGGAGCGGCGAGGTGCGCCGCGGTTCGCTCCGGCGGCGGGTCGTCGGCCTCGTCGTCGGCGGCGTCGGCGTCGTGGCGGTGGGCCTCTTCGCGCTCGGGGAGAGCCCGCTCGTCACGCCGGACCTGCACCGCAGCGACCCGCTCACCGTGCTCGCGCAGGCCGCGCCCCGGGCCACGGGCGCGCTCGTCGTCGGCGGCGCGCGGACCGACGGTCCGGACGGCGGGTCGGGCGGGGGGACGGTCGCCGACGGCGGCGCTTCCGCCCTCGCGGCGCTCGCCGCGCAGGGCTGGACCTGCCCGACGCCGCTCCCCGAGGGCTTCCGCGTGGCGGACGTGCGCGACGACGCGCGGCGCGGCGTGCTGGAGATCGACCTCGAGGCGCCGGGCGGGGAGGCGGTCGTGCGCGAGCAGACCGGCCTGCTGGACACGTCGGCGCTCGCGGGCGGCGAGACGTGGGACGTCGACGGTCGCCGCGTGCACGTGCTGTCCGAGGCGCCGTGGCACGTCGTGTGGCAGTCGGGCGACACGGTGATCGACGTCGTCGCCGACACCGAGCAGGGAACGGTCGCCGCCCTCGTGGCGGCGTTCCCGGCCCGTGACTACGATGCCGGGGTCCCGGCGCGCATCTCCCGGGGCTGGACGACCATGACAGGAGCGCTCGGCACCTCATGACCGACCCCCAGAACGGACCGGAGCAGCCCGGTCCGCGCGACGCCGCGCCGAACCCGTTCGCGCCGCCGTCGGCCTACCGCAGCGTGCCCGTCCCGCCGTCCGCCGAGGTGCCACGGCCCACCCAGGCCCCAGGGCCCGCTGAGGGCGCTGCGTCGGGGCACGTCGCGCCCCCGCACGGTCCGGGACCGGTCCCGCCGCCGCCCGCGGTGCCTGCGCGGGCGGAACCCTCGACCGCGGGGCCCACGGACCCCTGGGAGCGGCTGAGCGCGTTCGGCCAGCCCGAGGCGCCGACGCGCCCGGGCGGGTCCGTCGACCCGACCCTCGTGGGCGTGCCCCGCGGAGCCGTCGGCTCCGCGCCGCGGCGCGGCCTGCGTCCGGCCGCGGTGGCGGGCGTCGCGGTGCTCGCGCTCGTCGCGGGCGCCGTCGGCGGCGTCGCGGCCGACCGCCTCGCCGACCCGCAGTCCTCCGGCTCGTCCGTCTCGGCGCTGCCGCCCGCGAGCGTCGAGCCGGGCGCGGACCGCCCCGACGGCTCGGTGGCGGACATCGCCGCGACCGTGCTGCCCAGCGTCGTCTCGCTCCAGGTCCGCGGGGCCGACGGCGTCGCGACCGGCTCGGGCTTCGTGCTGCGGGAGGACGGCTTCATCCTCACGAACAACCACGTCGTCGCGTCGGCCGCCGACGGCGGCGACATCGTCGTGCTCTTCTCCGACGGGCACGAGAGCCCGGCCGAGCTCGTCGGGCGGACGGTCGACTACGACCTCGCGGTCGTCAAGGTCGAGGACTCCGGCCTCACGCCGCTCGCGCTCGGTGACTCCGACGAGGTGGTCGTCGGGGACCCGGTGGTGGCCATCGGTGCGCCGCTCGGGCTCAACGGGACCGTGACCACGGGGATCATCAGCGCGCTCAACCGCCCGGTCCAGGCGGGCGCCGCGGCCGAGACGGCGTTCATCAACGCGATCCAGACGGACGCCGCGATCAACCCCGGCAACTCCGGCGGCCCGCTCGTCGACGGCCGCGGCCAGGTGGTCGGCATCAACTCGGCCATCGCGCAGCCGCCGGGGAGCGGCGAGGCCACGGGCAGCATCGGCCTCGGGTTCGCCATCCCGTCGAACCAGGCCCGCCGCACCGCCGAGCAGCTCATCGCCGACGGCGTCGCGACGTACCCCGTGATCGGCGTGCTCCTCGACCAGCGCTACCAGGGCGAGGGCGTGCAGGTCTCGACCGACGCGCAGTCCGGGACGCCCGCCGTGACGCCCGACGGCCCGGCGGACGCCGCCGGGATCCGGCCGGGAGACGTGATCCTGTCCATCGACGGCCGGCCCGTCACGGAGTCGGACGAGCTCATCGTCGCGATCCGGGCGAAGGCGCCGGGAGACGCGGTGACCCTGCGCGTGCGGACCGGCGACCAGGAGCGCGACGTGCGCGTCGTCCTCGACGAGGCCACGAGCGAGTAGTCTGTCGGCGTGTTCGGGATCAACGGAGCCGAGTTCGTCGTGCTCCTCATCGTGGCGGTCGTCGTCATCGGTCCCGAGCGCCTGCCGCGCTACGCGGAGCAGCTCGGGGCGTTCGTGCGGTCCGCGCGGGGCTACCTGCGCGACGCGAAGTCGCGCGTGGACGCGGAGCTCGGCGAGGAGCTGTCGGACGTCGACTGGGCCAAGCTCGACCCGCGCCAGTACGACCCGCGCCGGATCGTCCGCGAGGCACTCCTGGACGACGACCCCCTGCCCGAGCGCGTCTCCCCGCCCCGCCCGGCCGCTCCCGTCGCGCCGACGGGGCCCGCCCCGTTCGACGACGAGGCCACCTGACCCGGTCGTCCGGCCGCGGCACGACGGCGATTCGTTCCGGCGCCCGAGCACCTGTCAGAATGGGGCAATGTCCATCGAGGCGACGCACATCGGTCCGGCACCGGTCCCGGAGACCACGCAGGAGCCCGGGAGCCCGACGGGCACCCGGCCACGGATCCTCTCGGGCATGCAGCCCACGGAGGACTCCCTGCAGCTCGGAAACTACATCGGTGCGCTGCGCCAGTGGGTCTCCCTCCAGGACGCGTACGACGCCCTGTACTGCGTCGTCGACCTCCACGCGCTGACGGTCAACCCCGACCCGGAGCGGCTCCGCGAGCGCACCCGCCGCACGGCCGCCCAGTACCTCGCCGGCGGCGTGGACCCGGACCGCTCGGCGCTGTTCGTCCAGTCGCACGTGCCTCAGCACGCCGAGCTGTCCTGGGTGCTGTCGTGCCAGACGGGCTTCGGCGAGGCGGGCCGGATGACCCAGTTCAAGGACAAGTCCGCGAAGCAGGGCGCCGACGGCACGACCGTCGGGCTGTTCACGTACCCGGTGCTCATGGCAGCCGACATCCTGCTCTACGACGCGGCGCTCGTGCCGGTCGGCGAGGACCAGCGCCAGCACCTCGAGCTCACCCGTGACCTCGCGGAGCGGCTCAACGCCCGCTTCGGCGACGGGACCGCCGTCGTGCCGGAGGCCCACATCGTCCGGTCGGTCGCGAAGATCTACGACCTCCAGGAGCCGACGGCGAAGATGAGCAAGTCCTCGTCCAACGGCAAGGGCGTCATCTGGCTGCTCGACGACCCGAAGGTCGCCGCCAAGCGGATCCGGTCGGCCGCGACCGACTCCGGCACGGAGATCCGCTACGACCCGGTCGCCAAGCCAGGCGTGTCGAACCTGCTGACCATCTACTCGGCGCTCACGGGGCGGGACGTCGAGGCGATCGCCGCCGAGTACGACGGCCAGGGCTACGGGCGCCTCAAGGTGGACCTGGCGGACGTCGTCGTCGACTTCCTCGTGCCGTTCCAGGAGCGTGCGAACACCTACCTGGCGGACCCGGCCGAGCTCGACGCGGTGCTCGCGCGCGGCGCGCAGAAGGCCCGCGAGATCGCGGCCGGCACGCTCGCCCGCATCTACGACCGCGTCGGCCTGCTGCCCGTGGGCGGGACGACCGCGTGAACCTCCCGGAGCGCGAGCCCCACCAGGTGCGGATCGGCATCGCGATCGAGGTGCCCGAGCCGTTCGCGACGCAGCTCCAGGACGCGCGCGCACGGTTCGGCGACCCGCTCGCGCGGTCGATCCCGCCGCACGTGACGCTCCTCGGCCCGACGGTCCTGGACCGCACCGCGCTCGACACGGCGCGCGCGCACCTGACCGAGGTCGCGTCGACCGCGGCGCCGTTCCGCCTCCACCTGCGGGGGAGCGCGACGTTCCGTCCCGTCTCGCCCGTGGTGTTCGTCCAGGTGGTCGAGGGCATCGCGGAGTGCGAGCACCTCGAGAGCGCGATCCGCACCGGCCCGCTCGCCCAGGACCTGCGGTTCAACTACCACCCGCACGTGACCGTCGCGCACGAGGTGCCCGAGGCCGCGCTCGACGCGGCGTTCGACCAGATGGCGACCTACGACGCGCAGTTCGACGTCGCCGGCTTCTCGCTCTACGAGCACGGGGACGACGGCGTCTGGCGCCCCGAGCAGGTGTTCCCCCTGGGCGCGGATGCCGCGGGAGCGACCGCCTCGTAGGGTTCGGGGCGTGACGTCGCCTCGCCCTGCCGCCCCGCGCGTCGTCACGCGCACGCGCGCGCGGGTGGACGCCCTCGTCGAGCGCTGGAAGGACAGCCGGCCCGGCCGCGCGACCTACCGCTACCTGTACGCGCGCGGTGCGCTCCTGTGCGGCGGCATCGCGTACTCCGCGCTGTTCTCGCTCTTCGCCGCGCTGACGATCGGCTACACCGTCTTCATGCGGGTCCTGGGCGGGCGCGAGGAGCTCATGGACGTCGTCTTCGGCGAGATCAACGAGTTCGTCCCCGGGCTCATCGCCCTCGACGGCCAGCCGGGCGAGATTCGGCCCGACCAGCTCCTGCTCGACTCCGGGCTCAGCGTCACGAGCGTCGTCGCGGGCGTGGTGCTGCTCTTCTCCGTCGTGTCGTTCATGTACCACCTGCGTGGCGCCGTGCGGACCATGTTCGGCGTGAGCGACGTCGGCCAGAGCCCCGTGCTCGCCCGGGCGCGCGCCCTCCTCGGGTTCTTCCTGCTCGCGCTGTTCCTCCTCGTCTCCGCCGTCGCCGGCATCGCCGTCACGTCCCTCGGCAACCAGATCCTCGAGGCGATCGGGCTCTCCGGCGGGCCCGCCGTCCTCGTGACCGGCGCGGGCCTCGTCGTGAGCGTCCTGCTCGACGCGCTCGTCGTGGTCGTCGTCGTGCGGCTCCTCGCCGGGGTGCGGGTCCGACGCCGCGACCTCCTCGTCGGCTCGCTCACCGCCGCCGTCGGGTTCGGCGTGCTCCGCTACCTCGGGTCGTCGTTCGTCGAGAGCAGCGCCACGAGGAACGCCCTCCTGGCGTCGTTCGCCGTCCTCGTGACGCTGCTGCTCCTCGTCAACTTCACCGCGCGCATCCTCCTGGCCGTGTGCGCATGGATGGCGAACCCACCGCGCCCGCCCGACCCGGTGCCCGACGGCGCCCGGCACGCGCGCGACGGCCGTCCCGAGCTGCCCGTCCTCGACGGCGACCCCCCGGCCGACGGCCGCCACCTCCGGGCGCCCCGCCACGCCGTCGAGAGCACGCGCGACGACGTCCAGAAGAGGCGCGACGCCGTCGAGGGCACGCGCGACGCCGTCGTCCCGTCGCCCGAGGAGCACCTCCGCGCCGGTCACGGGTCGCACCGCCCGTGGAGCCCGGTGGTCCGTGGTGTCCGTCGAGCCCGCCGTCCGCGCGGGACGTGAGCGTCGCGCTCGCGCGGTAGGTCGACATCGGCACGCGCTGCCGAGATCGGCACGTGCGGCTGCCGATCTCAGCCGCAGATGCCGATCTCGGTCGAGACTGCCGATCCCGGCCGTGGGTGCCGATCGGTGCGGGGCCGCGCGGGCGGCGGCGTCACCCGGGGACGACGAAGGGCGCCGACCGTGCGGTCGGCGCCCTTCGTGGCGGTGCGGGGGGTGTCAGAACGCGCGGGTGATCATCGCGCGCTTGACCTCCTGGATCGCCTTCGTGACCTCGATGCCGCGCGGGCAGGCCTCGGTGCAGTTGAAGGTCGTGCGGCAGCGCCACACGCCCTCCTTGTCGTTGAGGATCTCCAGGCGCTGCGTGGCGCCCTCGTCGCGGCTGTCGAAGATGAAGCGGTGCGCGTTGACGATGGCGGCGGGGCCGAAGTACTGGCCGTCGGTCCAGAACACCGGGCAGGACGACGTGCACGCGGCGCACAGGATGCACTTGGTGGTGTCGTCGAAGCGCTCGCGCTGCGCGGCCGACTGGAGGCGCTCCTTGCTCGGCTCGTTCCCGGACGTGATGAGGAACGGCATGATCTCGCGGTACGACGCGAAGAACGGCTCCATGTCCACGACGAGGTCCTTGACCACGGGCAGGCCCTTGATGGGCTCGACCGTGATCGGCTTGTCGGGGTTGACGTCCTTGAGGAGCGTCTTGCACGCGAGCCGGTTGCGGCCGTTGATGCGCATCGCGTCCGAGCCGCACACGCCGTGCGCGCACGAGCGGCGGAACGTCAGGGAGCCGTCGTGCTCCCACTTGATCTTGTGCAGCGCGTCGAGGACGCGGTCGGTGCCGTGCGCCTGGACGGTGAACTCGTCCCAGTACGCCTCCTCGCCGTGCTCCGACTCCGGGGAGTAGCGGCGGACGCGGAGCGTGACCTCGAACGAGGGGATCTCCCCGGCCTTGGGCTCGGCGGCCGGGCTCTCGAGTGTGGCAGTCATCAGTACTTCCGCTCCATGGGCTCGTACCGGGTCTGGGTGACGGGCTTGGAGCCCAGGGCGACCTTGTAGCCGTCGAACTGCTCGACGTGGTCGAAGTAGCCCGCGACGTGCCCGTCGGCGACGTCGCTGGCGGACGTCGGACGGCGGTAGGCCATCGTGTGCAGCATGTAGTTGGTGTCGTCGCGGTCCGGGAAGTCCTCGCGGTAGTGGCCGCCGCGGGACTCCTTGCGGTTGATCGCCGCGACCACGGTGACCTCGGCGATGTCGAGGAGGAACCCGAGCTCGATCGCCTCGAGGAGGTCGGTGTTGAACAGGCGGCCCTTGTCCTGCACCGACACGTTCTTGTAGCGCTTCTGCAGGTCGCGGATGTCCGCGAGGGCCTGGTTGAGCGACTCGCCCGTGCGGAACACCTGGGCGTTGGCGTCCATCGTCTCCTGGAGCGCCTTGCGGACGTCGGCGACGCGCTCGCCGTCGGGACGGTTGCGCATCTCCTCGAGCTGCGCGACGACGGCCGCGGCGGGGTTCTCCGGGAGCTCGCTGTACGACGCGGTCGCGGCGTAGGCGGCGGCCGTGCGGCCGGCGCGCTTGCCGAAGACGTTGATGTCGAGCAGCGAGTTGGTGCCGAGACGGTTGGAGCCGTGCACGCTGACGCACGCGACCTCACCGGCGGCGTAGAGGCCCTTGACGACGTTGTGGCTGTCGCGCAGCACCTCGGCGTCGACGTTCGTCGGGATGCCGCCCATCGCGTAGTGCGCCGTGGGGTACACGGGCACGGGCTCGGTGTACGGCTCGATCCCGAGGTAGGTCCGGGCGAACTCGGTGATGTCGGGGAGCTTGGCGTCGATGTGCGCCGGCTCGAGGTGCGTGAGGTCGAGCAGGACGTAGTCCTTGTTCGGCCCGGCGCCGCGGCCCTCGCGGACCTCGTTCGCCATGGACCGGGCGACGATGTCGCGCGGCGCGAGGTCCTTGATGGTGGGGGCGTAGCGCTCCATGAAGCGCTCGCCGTCCGCGTTGCGCAGGATGCCGCCCTCGCCGCGGGCGGCCTCCGACAGGAGGATGCCGAGGCCCGCGAGGCCGGTCGGGTGGAACTGGAAGAACTCCATGTCCTCGAGCGGCAGGCCGCGGCGGTAGGCCAGGGCCATGCCGTCGCCTGTGAGCGTGTGCGCGTTGGACGTCGTCTTGAAGATCTTGCCCGCGCCACCGGTGGCGAAGATGATCGCCTTCGCCTGGAAGACGTGGATCTCGCCGGACGCGAGGTCGTAGGCGACGACGCCGGTCGCGGTGACCGTCTCGTCGTCGGGGATCTCGCCCGCGGAGAGGTCGTGGTCGGTGATGAGGTCGAGGACGTAGAACTCGTTGAAGAACTCGACGTCCTGCTTGACGCACTGCTGGTAGAGCGTCTGGAGGATCATGTGACCGGTGCGGTCCGCGGCGTAGCACGAGCGGCGCACCGCGGCCTCGCCGTGGTTGCGGGTGTGCCCACCGAACCGGCGCTGGTCGATGCGGCCCTCGGGCGTGCGGTTGAACGGCAGGCCCATGCGCTCGAGGTCGAGGACGGCGTCGATGGCCTCCTTGGCCATGATCTCCGCGGCGTCCTGGTCGACGAGGTAGTCGCCGCCCTTGACCGTGTCGAACGTGTGCCACTCCCAGTTGTCCTCCTCCACGTTCGCGAGCGCGGCGCACATGCCGCCCTGCGCGGCGCCCGTGTGCGAGCGCGTGGGGTAGAGCTTGGAGATGACGGCCGTCCGGACCTTGCCGGACGACTCCAGCGCCGCGCGCATCCCGGCGCCGCCTGCGCCGACGATGACGACGTCGTACTGATGGGTTTGCATCGGGGTCGATGCCTCCTGGGAGAGAGCCGGGTGGAGCGAGAGGAAGACGGGGGCGTGCGGTGGTGCGGTGCTCAGGCCGTGCAGAACGACGCGAGCAGCTCGGCCGGGGCGTTCGCGGGGCAGGGCTCGAACGTGAAGATCACGAGCGTGCCGAGGACCGTGACGATCGTGAAGGCGAGGTACAGCGCGAGCTTGAGGACGAGGCGAGTGCCGTCACGCTCGGCGTAGTCGTTGATGATCGTGCGGACGCCGTTGGTGCCGTGGAACATGGCGAGCCACAGCATGAGCAGGTCCCAGATCTGCCAGAACGGCGAGGCCCACTTGCCGGCGACGAAGCCGAAGTCGATCGCGTGCACGCCCTCGCCGACCATGAGGTTGACGAACAGGTGCCCGAAGATGAGGACGATCAGCACGACGCCGGAGGCGCGCATGAAGATCCAGCTGTACAGCTCGTAGTTGCTGCGCGTGGCCTTGCGGCGCTTGTACGGGTCGCGCGGGCTCGCGACCTCGACCGTGGGTGCGGCGGCCATCAGTGCCCCCCTCCGAAGACGTTCATCAGGTGGCGCGGCAGGAACCCGGCCATCGTCACGACGAACAGGCCGACGACGACCCAGAGCATCGTGCGCTGGTACCGCGGGCCCTTGGACCAGAAGTCGACCAGGATGATGCGGATGCCGTTGAAGGCGTGGAAGACGATGGCCGCGACCAGGCCCGCCTCACCGATGCCCATGATCGGCGTCTGGTACGTCCCGATGACGGCGTTGTACGCCTCGGGCGAGACCCGCACGAGCGCCGTGTCGAGCACGTGCACGAGCAGGAAGAAGAAGATGAGCACGCCGGTCACGCGGTGCGCGACCCACGACCACATGCCTTCGCGGCCGCGGTAGAGCGTGCCGGCTGGTGCACTGGGCACTTTGGGGGCCTCCTGTGGCGAGATCAGGGGGAGATGTCACGTTCCGGCCGTGGTCCGGAACTCCCTCAGTCCGGACCCCGGGACCGTCGTCGGCATCGGTCTCAGGGCTTCCACCATAGTGACATCGACGTCATGATGCGGACCGCCGGGGGCGGCGGATCGGCCCGCTGGCATGGGTTTGTGACTGATCCCACAGCCCGCGGGGGAACTGCGGCCCTCACTATGCTGGCCCTCATGGCCTCTTCGCCGCACGACTCCTCCGGCCCGTCCGGGTCGCCGATCCCCGGCTTCTTCGCCGTCGTCCCCGCGGGAGGCGCCGGCACCCGGCTGTGGCCGCTCTCGCGGGCGGGCTCCCCGAAGTTCCTGCTCGACCTCACCGGCTCGGGGCGCTCCCTGCTCCAGGCGACGGTCGACCGGCTCGTGCCGCTCGCGGGGGAGCAGGGCGTCGTGCTCGTCACGGGCGACCGGCACGTCGCGGCGGCGCGCACGCAGCTCCCGGGCCTGCCGGCCGAGAACGTGCTCGCGGAGCCGTCGCCCCGGGACTCGATGGCGGCCATCGGGCTCGCCGCGGCGGTGCTCGAGGCGCGGCACGGCGACGTCGTCGTCGGGTCGTTCGCCGCGGACCAGGTGATCACGGGTCGTGCCGCCTTCGAGTCCTCGGTGCGCGAGGCGGTGGAGGCGGCGCGCGCCGGGTACGTCGTGACGATCGGCATCGCGGCGTCGCGGCCGTCGACGGCGTTCGGGTACGTGCACAGCGGCGCCCCGCTCGGCGTCGCGGGGGCGCCGACCGCGCAGCACGTGCGCGGCTTCACGGAGAAGCCGGACGCCGCGACCGCGCAGCGCTACCTCGCGTCCGGGGAGTACCGGTGGAACGCCGGCATGTTCATCGTGCGCTCGTCCGTGCTCCTCGGGCACCTCGCGGACCAGCGCCCCGAGCTGCACGACGGCCTGCGCGCGATCGCGGCCGCGTGGGACGGCCCCGACCGCGACCGCGTGCTCGCGGAGCGGTGGCCGGCGCTCGAGCGGATCGCGATCGACCACGCGGTGGCCGAGCCGGTCGCCGCGGTCGGGGGCGTCGCCGTCGTCCCCGGCACGTTCGGGTGGGACGACGTGGGCGACTTCAACTCCCTCGCCGCCCTCCTCCCGTCCGTCGACGGGGCGGGCTCCAAGGTGCTCGGCGACACGGGGCGCGTCGTGCGACGCGAGAGCGCGGGCTCGGTCGTCGTGCCCGCGAGCGACCGCGTCGTGACGGTCCTCGGTCTCGACGACGTCGTCGTGGTCGACACCCCCGACGCACTCCTCGTCACGACGCGGGCGCGCGCGCAGCAGGTGAAGTCGATGGTCGACACGGTGCGCGAGCTCGGGATGGACGAGCTCCTGTGAGCGCCGACGTGACCCTCGCCGCCCGCATCGGGGCCGCCGTCGCGCGTCACGTGGACGAGGTCGTGGCGATCCGCCGCGACATCCACGCCCACCCCGAGGTCTCGCGCGCCGAGACGCGCACCACGGCGCTGCTCGCCGACCGCCTGCGCGCGGCGGGCCTCGAGCCGCGGCTCCTGCCGGGCACGGGGCTCGTGTGCGACGTCGGCCCGGAGCCGGGCACGACCGCCGCTGGCGTGCCCGACGGCGCGGCCGTCCCGGAGGGTCGCGTCGCCCTGCGCGCGGACATCGACGCGCTGCCGCTGCAGGACCGGTGCGACCTCCCGTGGGCGTCGACCGTGCCGGGCGTCGCGCACGCGTGCGGCCACGACGTGCACACGGCCGTCGTGCTCGGTGCCGGGCTCGTGCTCGCGGACCTCCACGCGCAGGGCGAGCTGCGCCGCGGCGTGCGGCTCGTGCTCCAGCCCGCCGAGGAGGTCCAGCCGGGCGGGTCGCTCGACGTCCTCGCGGCCGGGGCGATGGACGGCGTCGACGAGATCTACGCCGTGCACTGCGACCCGAAGGTCGACGTGGGTCGCATCGGCACGCGGATCGGCCCGATCACGTCGGCGTCCGACGAGGTCTCCGTGACGATCGCCTCCCCGGGCGGCCACACGTCGCGACCGCACCTGACCGGCGACGTGGTGTACGCGCTGGGCCAGGTCATCACGCAGGTCCCCGCGGTGCTCGGCCGTCGGCTGGACCCGCGCTCGGGCGTCAACCTCACGTGGGGGGCCGTCCACGCGGGCTCCGCGCACAACGCCATCCCGAGCACCGGCACGGTCCGCGGCACCCTGCGCTGCCTCGACGTGCGCGCGTGGGAGTTCGCGGGGCAGGTGCTGCACGACGCGGTGGAGCAGGTCGTCGCGCCGTACGAGGTCGAGGTGACCGTGCACCACACGCGGGGCGTCCCGCCCGTCGAGAACGACGAGCGCTGCACCGGCCTGCTCGAGGCCGCCGCGCGCGACGTCCTGGGCCCGGACAGCGTGGTGCTCACCGAGCAGTCGCTCGGCGGCGAGGACTTCGCCTGGTACCTGACGAAGGTGCCCGGGGCGATGGCCCGCCTCGGCACGCGGACGCCGGGCGGGCGCAGCTACGACATCCACCAGGGCGACCTCCAGGTGGACGAGCGCGCGATCGGCCTGGGCATGCGGCTCCTCGCGCGCGTCGCCGCGGGCCAGGACGGGTGAACCGGTCCCGACCCGTGGACAGGGGTGTGTCACGCCTCAGACGCAAAGTGACGCTTGCATAACGAAGCGCCCGCGTTACCGGCAAGTAACGTGCTGGACCCCTCGGGCTGATTAGTCTTCGGTCCTATAGAGGCCGACGGACCGGTCCTCCCGTGCAACGGTGCTCGGGAGGGCCCAGGGGTCCTTCCCTGCGCGGCACTGCTACGAGAACGACAGGAGCTATCAGGTGAAGAGAGCGACTCAGGTCACCGCCCTCGCGGCGGTCGCCGCGCTCGCGCTGGCCGCGTGCGGCGCCGCGCCCGAGGACGACGAGACGAGCGGCGGCGGCGACAGCACCGCGGGCGGCAACTCCGACTTCTCCGCGTGCATGGTCTCCGACGCCGGCGGGTTCGACGACCAGTCCTTCAACCAGTCGGGCTACGAGGGCCTCGAGAAGGCCAAGACGGAGCTCGGCATCACGACGCACGAGGTCGAGTCCCAGGCGGACACCGACTACGGCCCCAACATCGACAGCCTCGTCCAGCAGGGCTGCAACCTCATCATCGGCGTCGGCTTCCTCCTCGAGGACCCGATCCAGTCGGCTGCCGAGGCGAACACGGACGTGCACTTCGCCCTCATCGACTCGGCGTTCAGCAACCCGGGCGCCACGGCGGACGACCCGCCGGAGTCGGTCGAGATCGACAACGCGAAGCCGATCCTGTTCAACACCGCGGAGGCGGCGTTCCTCGCCGGGTACCTCGCGGCGGGCATGACCGAGACGGGCACGGTCGCCACGTTCGGCGGCATCCAGATCCCGTCGGTCGCCATCTTCATGGACGGCTACGCCGACGGCGTCGCGAAGTACAACGAGGACAACGGCACCGACGTCAAGGTCCTCGGCTGGGACAAGGAAGCGCAGACCGGCACGTTCACCGGCGACTTCGACAACCAGGCGAACGGCCAGAACGTCACGCAGGGCTTCATCGACCAGGGCGCGGACATCATCATGCCCGTGGCCGGCCCGGTGGGCCTCGGTGCCGCCGCGGCGGCCGAGAGCGGTGGCGCGAAGATCATCTGGGTCGACTCGGACGGCTTCCTCACGACGGACTACGGGAGCATCATCCTCACGTCCGTGATGAAGCAGATCGGCCCGGCGGTCTTCGACACCGTGAGCGAGTCGGCGGACGGCAACTTCACGAGCGAGCCGTACGTCGGCACGCTCGAGAACGAGGGCGTCGGCCTGGCGCCGTTCCACGACTTCGAGGACGCGGTCCCGGCCGAGCTGCAGGACCAGATCGCCCAGTACCAGGAGCAGATCATCGCGGGCGACCTCGTCGTCGAGTCGCCGAACGCGCCGTGACGCGACGCTGAACCCGCCGGCCGCCCACGGGCGACCGGCACCGGTGGCCCGGGCCCAGCGCCCGGGCCACCGTCATGACGACGACGGTGTCGTCGGGGCCGCGACGACGCGCCGCGCTCCCGCGAGTGCGGTTCGATGGAGTACCTCGACGGGATCGGGGTCGACACCGCGGTACGACTGCGAAGCACGAGGAGAGGCAGACCGGTGAAGCTGGAGCTGCGAGGGATCACGAAGGTCTTCGGGTCCCTGGTCGCCAACGACCACATCGACCTGGTCATCGAGCCCGGCGAGATCCATGCCCTGCTCGGGGAGAACGGGGCGGGCAAGAGCACGCTCATGAACGTGCTGTACGGGCTGTACGACCCGGACGACGGGCAGATCCTCGTCGACGACGTGCCCGTGCAGTTCGCGGGCCCGGGCGACGCGATGGCCGCCGGTATCGGCATGGTGCACCAGCACTTCATGCTCGTCCCGGTGTTCACCGTCGCCGAGAACGTCGCGCTGGGGCACGAGCCCGTGAAGGGCGCGGGTCTCATCGACGCGCGCCGCGCGCGCCGCCTCGTCCAGGAGATCTCGGACCGGTTCGGGTTCGAGGTGAACCCGGACGCGATGGTCGAGGACATCCCCGTCGGCGTGCAGCAGCGCGTCGAGATCATCAAGGCCCTGTCGCGCGACGCGCGCGTCCTCATCCTCGACGAGCCGACCGCGGTCCTCACACCGCAGGAGACGGACGAGCTCATCGCGATCATGCGCGAGCTCAAGGCCGCGGGGACGTCGATCGTCTTCATCACGCACAAGCTGCGCGAGGTGCGCGCCGTCGCCGACCGCATCACGGTCATCCGCCGCGGCAAGGTCGTCGGCACCGCCGACCCGAGCGCGAGCGAGACCGAGCTCGCGTCCCTCATGGTCGGGCGCTCCGTCTCCCTCGGGGTCGACAAGGCGCCCGCGGAGAACGGTGACACCACGTTCCACGTCGACGAGCTCACGGTCATGGACGACGCCGGCACGGCCGTCGTCGACCGCGTGAGCCTGGAGGTCGCGCGCGGCGAGATCCTCGTCGTCGCGGGGGTCCAGGGCAACGGCCAGACCGAGCTCACGGAGACGATCGTCGGGCTGCGCAAGCCGGTCGCGGGCTCGATCCTGCTCGACGGCAAGGAGCTCGTGGGGCGCAGCGTGTCCCAGGTGCTCGAGGCGGGCGTGGGCTACGTGCCCGAGGACCGCAGCACCGACGGGATCATCGGGACGTTCTCCGTCGAGGAGAACCTCGTGCTCGACCTCGTGACGTCCGCGCCCTACTCGCGCGGCGGCGCGCTCGCGCGCGGCACGATCCGCGCGAACGCGGAGCAGCGCATCGGCGAGTTCGACGTGCGCACCCAGTCGGTCGAGACCCCGGCGGGCACGCTCTCCGGCGGCAACCAGCAGAAGGTCGTCCTCGCGCGCGAGATGTCGCGCCCGCTGCGCCTGTTCATCGCGTCGCAGCCGACGCGCGGCCTCGACGTCGGCTCGATCGAGTTCGTGCACCGGCGCATCGTGCAGGAGCGCGACAACGGCACCCCCGTGATCATCGTGTCGACGGAGCTCGACGAGGTGCTCGCCCTCGCCGACCGGATCGCCGTCATGTACCGCGGCCGCGTCGTCGGGGTCGTGCCCGGCGACACCGACCGCGACGTCCTCGGCCTCATGATGGCCGGGGTCCCGCTCGAGGAGGCCGTCGTGCAGGCCGCCGAGCACCACACGACCCTCGGCGAGGCGGACGCCGTCGCCGAGGACGCGCCGTCGGGCGCCACGCAGGACGCGGCCGCCGCCCGCGAGGAGGAGATCCAGTGACCCAGCAGGCCACGCCCGACGACGCGTCGGCGCTCCCGCCGACGGCCGCACCGCCGAGCGACCCCCAGAAGCCGGAGGCGCCCGCCGGGCAGGGCGTCCTGCGCGAGATGCTCGAGAGCAGCTGGCTCGTCTCGCTGCTCGCGATCGTCGCCGCGCTGGTCCTCGGCGGCGTCCTCATCGCGGCCGCCGACCCCGCGGTCCAGGAGGCGGCGTCCTACTTCTTCGCGCGCCCATCGGACTTCTTCCAGGCCGTCTGGGACGCGGTGTTCGGCGCGTACGCCGCGCTCTTCCAGGGCGCGGTCCTCAACGTCGACGCGCCCGACGTCTCGCGGGCGCTGCGCCCCCTCACCGAGACGATGACGGTCGCGACGCCGCTCATCCTCGCGGGCCTCGGGCTCGGCATCGGCTTCCGCGCGGGCCTGTTCAACATCGGTGCGCAGGGCCAGATCATCCTCGGCGGCATCTTCGCCGGGTTCGTCGGCTGGACGTTCGCGCTCCCGCCGGGGCTGCACCTCCTGCTCGCCGTGCTGGGCGCCGCGCTCGGCGGGGCGCTGTGGGCGAGCATCGCGGGCGTGCTCAAGGCCCGCACGGGCGCCCACGAGGTGATCGTCACGATCATGCTCAACAACATCGCGATCTACCTCGTCGCGTACCTGCTCACGACGAAGCCGTTCCAGGCGCCGGGCAGCTCCAACCCGATCAGCCCGCGCATCCCGGGGAACGCGCAGTTCCCGCTGCTGCTGGGCGAGGGCTTCCGCCTCCACGCGGGGTTCGTCCTCGCGCTGCTCGTCGCGGTCGGCGTGTGGTGGCTCATGGAGCGCTCGACGCTCGGCTTCCGCTTCCGCGCCGTCGGCGAGAACCCGCACGCGGCCCGGACAGCAGGCATGTCGGTCCCGTGGACGACGGTGTGGGTCATGGCCATCGCGGGCGCGCTCGCGGGTCTCGCGGGCAGCGCGCAGGTGCTCGGCACGGAGCACGTGCTCACCGCGGGCGTCGCGGCGAGCTTCGGGTTCGACGCGATCACGGTGGCGCTGCTCGGGCGGTCCCGTCCGCTCGGGACGGTGCTCGCCGGCCTGCTGTTCGGCGCGCTGCGCGCGGGCGGGTTCGTCATGCAGGCCCGCACGGGCACGCCGATCGACATCGTCCTCGTCGTGCAGTCGCTGATCGTGCTCTTCATCGCCGCGCCGCCGCTCGTGCGGGCGATCTTCCGCCTCCCGACCCCGGGCGGCCCGACACGCGCCGAACGGCAGGCAGCCCGCCGCCGCGCGAAGGCCGTCCCGACCACGACGACCACGCAGGAGGCCGGAGCATGAGCACCGCGACCACCACCCCGGCACCGGCCGCCGCGCCGGAGCGCGCGGCCAAGCCGCTGCCGCCCATCAGCTGGAAGGCCCCGGTCGCGTACGGGGTCATCGGGCTGCTGGCCCTCGTCTTCTTCGCGCTGCTCCCTGCGGGCGGCCAGCAGACGACGTTCCGCCTCTCCACCGCGAAGGACTTCTTCCAGATCGAGCCGATCACGGTGAGCTCCACCGGGGCGGCGCTGTTCCTGTCGATCCTCGCGCTGCTGCTCGCCGGCCTGTCGTTCTGGGCCGCGCGCGACCGGCGCAAGGTCGGCGTGTGGCTGCCGATCGTGTACGGCGTCGCGGTCGTCTTCGCGTTCCTCTCCTGGGCCGGGGCCGGGAAGTCGGCGATCCCGCTGACGGGCCTGCTCCAGGGCTCGCTCTTCCTCGCGGTCCCGCTCGTGTTCGGCGCGCTCTCCGGCGTGCTGTGCGAGCGCGTCGGCATCATCAACATCGCGATCGAGGGCCAGCTCCTCGCGGGGGCCTTCCTCGCCGCGGTCGTCGCCTCGCTCACGTCGTCGGCGTACGCCGGCCTCATCGCCGCGCCGATCGCGGGCGCGCTCGTGGGCGTGCTGCTCGTGATCTTCTCGGTGAAGTACTGGGTGAACCAGATCATCGTCGGCGTCGTGCTCAACGTGCTGGTCGTCGGCGTGACGAGCTACCTCTACTCGACGGTCCTCAGCGCGGACCCGGCGACGTGGAACTCGCGCAACCCGCTGCCCGTCATCGAGATCCCGGTGCTGTCGCAGATCCCGGTCGTCGGGCCGGTGCTGTTCCGCCAGACCCTCCTCGTGTACCTCATGTACGTGGTCGTGATCCTGCTGCAGGTCTTCCTGTTCCGCAGCCGCTGGGGCCTGCGCCTGCGCGCGGTCGGCGAGCACCCGAAGGCCGCCGACACCGTCGGCATCAAGGTCAACGCGACGCGCGTGCGCAACACGATCCTCGGCGGCGCGGTCGCCGGCCTCGGCGGCGCGTTCTTCACCGTCGCCGCGGGGCTCGCGTTCGGCAAGGAGATGACGGGCGGCAAGGGCTTCATCGCGCTCGCCGCGATGATCCTCGGGCGCTGGAACCCCGTCGGCGCGCTCGTCGCGGCGCTCCTGTTCGGGTTCTCGGACAACCTCCAGACGGTGCTCGGCATCGTCGGGACGCCGATCCCGAGCCAGATCATGCTCATGACGCCGTACGTCGTGACGATCTTCGCCGTCGCCGGCCTCGTCGGGCGCGTGCGCCCGCCGGCCGCCGAGGGCATCCCCTACGTCAAGTGAGGACGGCATGACGGACGTGCACGACGGCGGTACCCGGCCGGGCGGGGGGACGGGCCCGGACGGGGCCGCCACCGGGCCGGCCGTCGACTGGGACGCGCTGCGCACCGCGGCGCGCGACATCATGACCCGCGCCTACGCGCCGTACTCGGGCTTCCCCGTGGGTGCGGCCGCGCTCGTGGACGACGGCCGCGTCGTCGTCGGCTGCAACGTGGAGAACGCCGCGTACGGCGTGACGCTGTGCGCGGAGTGCTCGCTCGTGAGCTCGCTCGTCGGCTCGGGCGGCGGCCGTCTCGTGGCGTTCGCGTGCGTCGACCGGCACGGCGCGCCGCTCATGCCGTGCGGCCGGTGCCGCCAGCTCCTGTGGGAGCACGGAGGGCCCGACCTGCTGGTCGAGACGGTGCGTGGTATCAAGACGATGAGGGACGTGCTGCCCGACGCCTTCGGGCCCGAGGATCTGGAGGAGCGCTCGTGACCAGCGACGACGTGGCCACGCAGGACGGCATCGAGGACGACGGCGAGGACCGCGCCACCGAGGGGCCGGCCCCGGAGGCGTTCGACGCGGTCGACGTCATCCGGACCAAGCGCGACGGGGCGCGGCTCGCGCCCGAGCAGATCGACTGGGTGATCGACGCGTACACGCGCGGCGTCGTGGCCGAGGAGCAGATGGCCGCCCTCGCGATGGCGATCTACCTCAACGGCATGGACCGCGCCGAGATCGGCCGCTGGACGCAGGCGATGATCGCGTCGGGCGAGCGCATGGACTTCTCGGGGCTCTCGCGCCCGACGGCGGACAAGCACTCGACCGGGGGAGTCGGCGACAAGATCACGCTGCCCCTCGCGCCGCTCGTCGCGGTGTACGGCGTCGCGGTGCCGCAGCTCTCCGGCCGCGGCCTGGGCCACACGGGCGGCACGCTCGACAAGCTCGAGGCGATCCCGGGGTGGCGAGCGGCGCTGACCAACGCGCAGATGATGAACGCGCTCGAGCACGTCGGCGCCGTGATCTGCCAGGCGGGCTCGGGCCTCGCGCCCGCCGACCGCCTCCTGTACGCGCTGCGCGACGTCACGGGGACGGTCGAGTCGATCCCGCTCATCGCGAGCTCGATCATGAGCAAGAAGATCGCGGAGGGCACGGGCGCGCTCGTGCTCGACGTGAAGGTCGGCTCGGGCGCGTTCATGAAGGAGCTCGGCTCGGCGCGCGAGCTCGCGCGCACGATGGTCGACCTCGGGACCGACGCGGGCGTGCGCACGGTCGCGCTGCTCACCGACATGTCGACCCCGCTCGGCCTCACGGCGGGCAACGCGCTCGAGGTGCGCGAGTCCGTCGAGGTGATGAAGGGCGAGGGGCCGCAGGACGTCGTCGACCTCACGGTCGCGCTCGCGCTCGAGATGCTCGCCGGGGCGGGCCGCCCGCAGGACGAGGACGACGTGCGCCACGCGCTCCTGGGCGGGCGCGCGCTCGACAAGTGGCGCGAGATGATCGCGGAGCAGGGCGGCGACTCGCGCGCCCCGCTGCCCGTCGCGCGCGAGCGCGAGCACGTCGTGGCCGACCGCGACGGGGTGATCGAACGGCTCGACGCGTACGCCGTCGGGGTCGCCGCGTGGCGTCTCGGGGCGGGCCGGGCCCGCAAGGAGGACCCGGTGCAGGCGGGCGCGGGCGTCGAGCTCTTCGCCAAGCCCGGCGACACCGTCCGCAAGGGCCAGCACCTCATGACCCTGCACACCGACACCCCGGAGCGCTTCGAGCGCGCGGTGCAGGCCCTCGACGGCGCGTGGTCCGTCGCGGAGCCCGGCACCGTGGTCGAGCGCGGCTCGGTCGTCCTGGACCGCGTCGACTGAGCGTGACGGGCGACGAGCAGGCCCCGCCCGAGCCGGCCGACACGCGTCGGCCGCGGTCGGTCTACGGCGTGGGGACCGAGCCCGACGCGCGGTTCAGCCTCGCCAACGAGCGCACGGCCCTCGCGTGGGTGCGCACCGGGCTGGGCCTGGTCGCGGGCGGCGTCGCGCTGACGTCGTTCGCGACGTTCGCGGGCATGGCGGGCCTGCTCGACGTCGTCGCGGGGGTCGCGTGCCTCGCCGGCGCCGGGTTCGCGGGCTACGCGCTCGTGTCGTGGCGCCGCAACGAGCGGGCGCTGCGGCTGCGGTGGCGCCTCCCGGCGCCGAGCGGCCTGCCGGTGCTCGTGGTCGGCGTCGTCGTGCTGGCCCTGCTGCTCGCGGGCTACGCCGTCGGGGCGGCGACCGGAGGGTGAGCGTGCCGTCGGGAGAGCTGGGCGCCGTGCCGCCGCGGGACGAGGGCCTGCAGCCCGAGCGCACGGCGCTCGCGTGGCAGCGCACGGTGCTCGGCGTCGTGGTGGGGGCGCTCGTGCTCGCCGCCGCCGGGCTGCGCTCCGGCTCCGTGGTCACGGTGTGCGCGGCGGTCGCGGTGGCGGTGCTCGCGCTCGTCCCCGCGGTGCTGCGCCCGCCGACCGGCGGGCTCCCGCGCGACGGGCGGCTGCACTCGTGGTCGTTCCTCGTGCGCGTCGGCGGCCTCGTCGTCGTGCTCGCCCTCGTGGGCGCGGCCTGGGCGTTCGGCCGGGTCCTCGGCGGTGCCGCGTGAGGCGCGGTCCGGGGGCGCTGCGGGCGACCGACGTCGCGCGCCTCCTCCCGGCGCGCACCCTGCCGCCGTCCCCGCCGCCCGGCGCCTACGCGCCCGACGCCGCGACCTCCCACGTGCTCGACCTCGCGCGCCGCGCGGGACACCCCGAGCAGCGCGTGCGCGCGCTCGCGACGACCCTCGACGGGCTGCGGCCCGCGGACCGGCGTGCCGTCGTCGACCCGCTGCGCCGGCTCGACCGGCCCGACGAGGGGCCCGCGGTCCGGCCGCTCGAGATCGAGGGCGCGCCCGCGCGCCAGACCGACGGGACGACGTGCGGCTCGGCCGTACTGGGCCTCCTCGCCGCGGCGGGCGACCCGGTGCTCGCCCTGTGGCTCGCCACCGGGCTGCGCCCGGGGGACGCCGCGCGGCACCACCCGGAGGACGCTCGCGCACGGGGTGGCGTCGAGCGGTTCCGGACGCTCCAGCAGACGCTCAAGCGCCGCACGAACCGGCGCGCGCTCGGGCCGCTGCCGTGGCCCGCGGCGCTCGGGACGCCACCCTGGGGCGCCGCTCGGACCGCACGCCACGCGGACGTGCGGTTCGTGGACCGGGTCGTCGCGGGGCCGGGCGCGGAGCGCGTCGCGCGCGCCGCGCTCGCCGCGGCGGCGCGCGGCGTGCCCGTGCCGCTCTTCACCGGGGGAGACCTCGCGCTCGGGCTCGCGACCGCCGTCCCGCGCCACGTCGTGCTCCTCACCGACGCCGACGCCGGGGCGGGGTGGTGCCGGGTCTACGAGCCGTCGTCGGGCACGCTCGGCACCGTCGCGGCGGGCGCGCTCCTCGACGGTGCCCGGGTGCCCGCCGTGCGCCGCGCGCTCGGGGGCTGGCCGCACGTGTGCTGGGCGCTCCTGCCCGACGGCCGCGCTGGCGAGGGGGCGCGCCCGGCGGCAGGATGGGCGCAGCCGCCACGACCGTGGTGAGCACGCCGATCGTCGAGGAGGAGTCGCGATGAGCACCGTGCCCGGGAACGACGCATGGCGGGACGCCGGTCTGGACGAGCAGGGCGAGGACGCCGTCAGCCTGGTGGAAGAGGTCGAGGACGACGACCCCGGGGTCGAGGACCCCGTGCACGAGGTCGACGAGTACCAGCCGCGGACCCCGCGCCCCGACCTGGAGGGCGAGGCCGCCGAGGCCGACGTCGTCGAGCAGGCGTCCGCCGTGCCCGGCAGCGACGACGACTACGCCTGACCGTCCGCACCCGGCCGGTGCGCTCGGCGCGAGGCGGGGCGTACCGGCCGGTACCGTGAGCGCATGACCACCGAGAACGCCCCGCTGACGGTCGACGTCATCCGCGCGCTGCCCAAGGTCGTGCTGCACGACCACCTCGACGGCGGGCTCCGCCCCGCCACGATCCTCGAGCTCGCCGCCGACGTGGGGCACCAGCTCCCCGCGGACGACGCCGAGGCGCTCGGCGCCTGGTTCGCGGAGTCCGCGGACTCCGGGTCGCTCGTGCGCTACCTCGAGACGTTCGACCACACGATCGCCGTCATGCAGACGCGCGACGCCCTCGCCCGCGTGGCCCGCGAGGCGGTGCTCGACCTCGCGCGCGACGGCGTCGTGTACGCCGAGCAGCGCTGGGCGCCCGAGCAGCACCTCCAGCGCGGCCTCACCCTCCAGGAGACGGTCGACGCCGTCCAGTCCGGCATCGAGCAGGGCGTCGCCGAGGCGGCCGCGGAGGGGCGGACCATCCGCGTCGGGCAGCTCGTCACCGCGATGCGGCACGCCGACCGCTGGTCGGAGATCGCGGAGCTCGCGGTCGCGAACCGCGGGAACGGCGTCGTCGGGTTCGACATCGCGGGCGCGGAGGACGGCTTCCCGCCCTCGCGCCACGTCGAGATCTGGCGCTACCTGGCCGAGCAGAACTTCCCCGTGACGATCCACGCGGGCGAGGCGGCGGGACCGCAGTCGATCGCCGAGGCCGTGCACCTCGGCCAGGCGAGCCGCATCGGTCACGGCGTCCGCATCGTCGAGGACATCGCGTTCGACCCGGAGTTCCCGCACAGCGCCGAGGGCGAGCCCGGGACGGCCGCGCTCGGCCTCCTCGCGCACTGGGTCCGCGACCACCAGGTCCCGCTCGAGCTGTGCCCGTCGTCGAACGTGCAGACCGGGGCGGCGACGTCGATCGCGGACCACCCGATCACGCGCCTCAAGGAGCTCGACTTCGCGGTCACGCTCAACACCGACAACCGGCTCATGTCGCGCACGACGATGACCCAGGAGATGGCGCTCCTCGTCGAGCACGCCGGCTGGACCATCGACGACCTCGCGGACGTCACGATGACCGCCGCGTGGAGCGCGTTCGTGCACCACGACGAGCGTCGTGCGCTCGTCGACGACGTGATCCTCCCCGGCTACCAGCAGATCGAAGGAGCGCAGCTGTGAGCGACACGACCGGCACGCAGCCCCTGGACGCGGCGGGCCTGGCCCGCTTCGTCGACCACACGCTGCTCAAGCCAGAGGCCACCCCCGCGGACGTCGCGGCGCTCGTCGAGGAGGGCGTCCGCCTGGGCGTCTACTCCGTGTGCGTCTCCCCGTCGATGCTGCCCCTGGACCCGGCGACCACGCGCGAGCGCGGGCTGCTCGTCGCGACGGTGTGCGGCTTCCCGTCGGGCAAGCACCACAGCGACGTCAAGGCGTTCGAGGCGGCCCGGTCCGTCCGCGACGGCGCCGACGAGGTCGACATGGTCATCGACGTCGGCGCGGCCAAGGCCGGCGCGTGGGACGCGGTGCGCGACGACGTCGCGGCCGTCCGCGCCGCCGTCCCTGTGGACAGGGTCCTCAAGGTCATCATCGAGTCCGCCGCGCTCACGGACCACGAGATCGTCGAGGCGTGCCGCGCGTCCGAGGCGGCGGGCGCGGACTTCGTCAAGACCTCGACCGGGTTCCACCCGGCCGGAGGCGCGTCGACGCACGCCGTCTCGATCATGGCCGAGACCGTCGGCGGTCGCCTGGGCGTCAAGGCGTCCGGCGGCGTCCGCACGCTCGCCGACGCGCTCGCGATGATCGAGCACGGCGCCACGCGCCTCGGGCTGTCCGGCACCGCCGCCGTCCTCGCGGGGTTCGACGGCGCGGACGCCCCCTCCGCCGGGGACGCGGGCTACTGAGCGTCGTGACGGCGGCGGTGACCGTCGTCGCGCAGGTGTGACGAGCCGGGGTCCCCGGTCACCGGAACGTTCCGGCGACCGGGGACCCCGGCTCGTGGTGGCTCAGAGGCCGAGCGCGCGCGTCATGTCGGCCTTGACGCGGTCGATGCGGTCGCGGGCGAAGGCGCGGGCCGCGGTGAGGTCGTCGTGCGAGGCGTCCGGGGCTACCGGGACCACGACCTCCAGGTAGCACTTGACCTTCGGCTCGGTGCCGCTCGGGCGCACGATGACGCGCGTGCCGTCCGCGGTGAGGATCCGCACGCCGTCCGTCGGCGGGAGCCCGTCCAGGCCCGCGGAGAGGTCGGTGACGTCGGAGACGCCGGCCCCCGCGAGGGTGCGCGGGGGAGCGGCCCGCAGGTGGGCCATCGTCTCGCCGATGCGGTCGAGGTCCTCGAACCGGGCGGAGAGCTGGTCGCTCACGTGCAGACCGTGGGCGCGCGCCAGGTCGTCGAGCGCGTCGACGATCGAGCGCCCCTCGGCCTTGAGGCGGTTCGCGAGCTGCGCGACGAGCAGCGCCGCGCTGATGCCGTCCTTGTCCCGCACGTGGGCCGGGTCGACGCAGTAGCCGAGCGCCTCCTCGTAGCCGAACACGAGGCCGTCGACGCGCGAGATCCACTTGAACCCGGTGAGCGTCGTCGCGAAGCCGAGCCCGTGCGCGGCCGCGATCTTGCCCAGCAGCCGCGACGACACGATCGAGCAGGCGAGCACGCCCCCCGTGGCGCCCGACGCGGCGACGCGACGCGCGACGTCGTCGCCCAGGAGCGCGCCGACCTCGTCGCCGTGCAGCATGCGCCAGCCGTTCGACCGGGCCGTCTCCGCGCCCTGGTAGGTCCCGACGCGCGGGTCGAGCACCGCGACGGCGCACCGGTCGGCGTCGGGGTCGTTGGCGAGCACGACGTCGGCCGCCGCGTCCTGCGCGACGGCGAGCGCGAGGTCCATCGCGCCCGGCTCCTCGGGGTTGGGGAACGCGACGGACGGGAAGTCGGGGTTCGGGTCGAGCTGCTCCTCGACCGGCACGACCGTCGTGAAGCCCGCGTCGCGCAGGACGTGCGCGACCGTCTCGCCGCCCACGCCGTGCAGCGCCGTGGTGACGACCTTGAGGTCGCGCCGTGCGCCGTCGGACAGCGCGAGGACCGACCGCTCGTAGGCGACGACGACCTCGCGGTCCAGCACGGTCCACCCGGACGACGCGCGCGGGACGGACCGCGCCGGCCCGACGGCCGCGATCGCGGCGGCGATGTGCGCGTCGTACGGCGGGACGATCTGTGCGCCCTGGCCGGAGTCGGTGACGACGCGGCCGCCGAGGTAGACCTTGTACCCGTTGTCGGCAGGCGGGTTGTGGCTCGCGGTCACCATGACGCCCGCGTCGGCGCCGAGGTGGCGCACCGCGAAGGCGAGGACGGGCGTCGGCAGGGCCGACGGCAGCACGAGCACGTCGAGGCCCGCCGCGGTGAGCACGGCCGCGCTGTCCACCGCGAACGTGCGGGAGCGGTGCCGCGCGTCGAACCCGACGACGACGCGCGGGCGCGCCGCGCCGCCCGCGCCCGCCGGGCCGAGGGTGTCGAGCAAGTAGGCGCCCAGGCCCGCGGCCGCGCGGATCACGACCGCGCGGTTCATGCGGTGCGGCCCCGCCTCCATGCGCCCGCGCAGGCCCGCCGTGCCGAACTCGAGCGGGCCGGAGAACCGGTCCTGCAGGTCGGCGAGCGCCCGCACGCGCACGTCGTGCTTGCGCGGGTCGGGGGAGTCGACGAGCTCGAGCAGACGGCGCAGCTCGTCCTGGTCGCTCGCGTCGACGTCGTCGTCGATCCACGCCGTGACGCGCGCGAGGAACGCCGCGTGGTCGGTCCCCGGGTCGAAGGTCGGGTCGTCGGCCGGGTCGGCCCGGTGCCCCGCAGTGCGGTCCGTCATGTCACACCAGCTTCGCGATGTCGGCCAGGAGGGCGCTGATCCGGGGTCCCGCGGCCTGGCCGGCCTCGATGACCTCGGCGTGGGAGAGCGGCGTCGGGCTGATCCCGGCGGCGAGGTTCGTCACGAGCGAGACGCCGAGCACCTCCAGGCCGCAGTGCCGGGCCGCGATGGCCTCGAGCGTCGTGGACATGCCCACGAGGTCGGCGCCGAGGATCCCGGCCATCCGGACCTCGGCGGGCGTCTCGTAGTGCGGCCCGGGGAACTGGGCGTACACGCCCTCGGGGAGCGTCGGGTCGACGCGGTGCGCGAGCTCGCGCAGGCGCGGCGAGTACACGTCGGTCAGGTCGACGAACGTCGGCCCCTCCAGAGGGCTGCGTGCCGTGAGGTTGATGTGGTCGGAGAGGAGGACGGGCGTGCCCGCGCCCCACTCCTGGTTGAGCCCGCCGCAGCCGTTCGTGAGGATGAGCGTCTCCGCGCCCGTCGCGGCGGCCGTGCGCACGCCGTGCACGACGGCGCGCACCCCCTTGCCCTCGTACAGGTGCGTGCGCGAGCCGAGCACGAGGGCGTGCCGCACCGAGCCGTCGGCGCGCTCGACCCGGATGGACCGCGTCACCGAGAGGTGTCCCGCGACCGCGGGTGCGGAGAAGCCGGGGATCTCGTGCGTCGGGACCTCCGCGACGACCTCGCCGAGCAGCTCCGCGGCGCCGCCCCAGCCCGACCCGAGCACGAGGGCCATGTCGTGGCCCTCGACCCCGGTGGCCTGCGCGATGTGGTCGGCCGCGGCCCGGGCCACGAGGAAGGGGTCGGTCGCGGGATCGTCGAGCGGGGGTGTGCTCGGAGGCGTCGTCGTCATGGTCGCAAGGCTAGTCCGTCCCCGGGCCCGCGACCTGACGAGCACCGCCGTCCCGTGCGGCGCGCCGGACCTGCCGCGACGTCTCGCATGCTGACATCGAGGGACGCGACGGCCTGACAGAATGTCCGGCGTGACGCACGTGAGCATGGACTCCTCGACCGCCCCGGACAGCACCCGCATCGTCGTCGTGGGGGGTGGGCCCGGCGGCTACGAGGCCGCCCTCGTCGCCCGTCGCCTCGGCGCCGACGTCACCGTCGTCGAGCGCCACGGGCTCGGCGGCGCGGCCGTCCTGACGGACGTCGTCCCCTCGAAGACGCTCATCGCCACCGCCGACTGGATGACGATCGCCGAGCGCGCCGCCGAGCTCGGCATCCGCCTCCCCGTCGACACGGCCAAGGCGCAGCACCCCGCGATGCGGCGGCACATCGTCGACCTCGAGGCCGTGAACACGCGCGTCATGGCGCTCGCGGCGGCGCAGTCCGCCGACATCCACGCGCGGCTCGAGCGCGAGGGCGTGCGCGTCGTCATCGGCGAGGGCCGGCTCGACGGCCCCGAGCGCGTCGTGGTCGACGCGCCCGACGGCACCGACGGCCCGCTCGTGCTCGACGCGGACGTCATCCTGCTCGCGCTCGGCGCGACGCCACGCGTGCTCCCGACCGCGCAGCCCGACGGCGAGCGCATCCTCACGTGGACGCAGCTCTACAACCTCTCCGAGCTCCCGGAGCGGCTCGTCGTCGTGGGGTCGGGCGTCACCGGCGCCGAGTTCGCGGGCGCGTACAACGCGCTGGGCTCGGACGTCGTGCTCGTGTCGAGCCGCGACCGCGTGCTCCCCGGCGAGGACGCCGACGCCGCCGAGCTGCTCGAGGGCGTGTTCCGCTCGCGCGGCATGACGGTCATGTCCCGCTCGCGCGCCGAGTCCGCCGAGCGCACCGAGGACGGCGTGCGCGTCACGCTCTCCGACGGCCGCGTCGTCGAGGGCTCGCACGTGCTCATCGCCGTCGGCGCGATCCCCTCGACGAGCGGCATCGGCCTCGAGGAGGCCGGGGTCCGGCTCACGCCCAGCGGGCACGTCGAGGTCGACAAGGTGTCGCGCACGTCGGTGCGCGGGATCTACGCCGCGGGCGACTGCACCGGCGTGCTGCCCCTCGCGTCCGTCGCGGCGATGCAGGGCCGCGTCGCCATGTCGCACGCGCTCGGCGACGCCGTCGTGCCGATCAAGCTGCGCACCGTCGCGGCGAACATCTTCACGGCGCCCGAGATCGCGACCGTCGGGTACAGCGAGGAGCAGCTCAAGGCGCAGAGCAGCAAGTACGTCACGACGGTCCTGCCGCTCGCGCGCAACCCGCGCGCCAAGATGCTCGGGATGCGCGACGGCTTCGTCAAGCTGTTCGCCCACCCGGAGGCGGGGGTCGTGCTGGGCGGCGTGGTCGTCGCGCCGCGCGCGAGCGAGCTCGTGTTCCCCATCACGCTCGCGGTCTCGCACCGCCTCACGGTCGACGACGTCGCGTCGGCCTTCACCGTCTACCCGTCGCTCAGCGGCTCGATCGCCGAGGTGGCGCGCATGCTGCACCACCGGGAGGACTGAGCACCCGCAGGCGGTCCCGGCGGGCGCGGCGCCTCAGCCGAGCGCGGCGGCCAGCCGGCGGGCGCTCGCGGCGGGGTCCTCGGTGCCCGTGACGAGCGTGCGGTGCGCGAGGCTCCGCGTCCCCGGGTCGTCGAACCACTCGGCGAGGAAGTCGTGCCCCGCGGGTCGCCAGTCGGTGCCCTTGGCGGCGAGGGAACGGGCACGCAGCACGCCGAGCGCGTGCTCGCGGTCGGTGCTCGGCAGCACGAGGACGACGTGCGGGACGGACGCGAGCGCGGCGCGGACGCGGGCGAGCTGCGCGGGGTCGGTGTACGACGCGTGCCCCGCGCCGAGCGCCAGCACCGAGCCCGGGTGCTCCGCGACCGCGCGCTCCGTCGCGTGCGCGCGGGCCGGCTCCCACTCGCGCTCGGCCGCCACGCGGCCCACCACGCCGACGCGCTCGACGAGGCGCTCGACGCTCCAGCCGACCTCGGGGTAGTAGCGGTCGGCCACGGCGTCGAGGTCGACGAACGGCACCCCGAGCCGCTGCGCGACGAGCGCGCCGAGCGTCGACTTGCCGGTCGCCGCGGGACCGAGCAGGACGAGGACGGGCGCCGGGGGACGAGCACCCGGCACGTCAGAGCCGTCCGTCGAGACGCAGGCTCCCGTCCGACCAGGCGAGCTCGGTGAGCTGGAAGCCGGGGAACGTGTGCTCGAGCACGCCGCCCAGGAGCGCCTGCACGTCGACCGCGACGCGCGCCTCGGGCAGCACGCGCACGGCCTCCGGCGGCAGGCCGTGCGAGCGCAGCGCGCCCTGCAGCGGCGCCTCGACGAAGCCGAGAAGCTTGTGGGCGGGCAGGCCGGCCGCGCTCGCCTCGACCGCGAGCACCGCGGTGCCCGCGACGACGGACTCCACGCGCAGCGTCGCGCGGACGACCGGGACGAGCCGGGCCGCGAGCCGGAGGGCCGACGGCGGGTCGGGCACCTCGCGCAGGTCGACGACGACCCGCACGTCGTCGCCCTCGCTCGCGACCGACCGCACGTACGGCGGCAGGCCGCCCGTCGCACGGGCGATCTCGACGGCTTCGGTCACGGTCAGCTCGATGCGCACCCGTCGACCCTAACCCGCCGCCCCGCGCTCGGGTCGGGCCGCGGGCGCCGGGATCCCGGGCCGAGGTGGCCGGGACGGGTCTCAGTCCTGCGCGCGGAGCTCGGCGAGCAGCGGGCGGTGGTCGGACGTCGTGACGTCGAGGACCTCGACCGACCGGAACGTCACCGCGGGGGAGCCGAGGACCCAGTCGATGCGGTGCGCCGGAGCCTCGGCGGGCGACGTGAGCGCCGCGGGATCGCCCGCGACGTCCTGCCCGCTCTCGAGACCGGCGTCCTCGAGGAGGGCGATCTCGTCCCAGCCGGGCTCCGCGTTGAGGTCGCCCGCCAGGACGTACGCGTCCTCGGCCGGCTCGGCGGCGAGGAGAGCGTCGAGCTGGTCGAGGCGGGTCGGGGTGTTCTCCTCCCGGTGCTGCACGTGCACCGACGTGACGCGCACCGGGACGCCCGCGGCGTCGACCGTGGCGGAGACGGCCGAGCGCTCCTGGGGACCGGCGCCGTAGGGGAGTGAGTGGCGCACGACGTCGGTGAGCTCGCCCCGCAGCGGGTCCCAGAGGATCGCGTTGCCGAACTGGCGGTCGGCCGCGGGCGCGAAGACGACCCGCATGCCCGTGGCGCGCGCGAGGTACGTCGCCATGTCGGCGCCGCCGCCGAGCACCCAGCCGCGGGACACCTCCTGGAGCGTCACGACGTCGGCCCCGGACTCCGTGATCGTCGCCGCCATCTCGTCGAGCCGGACCGACGGGTCGGCGCTCACGCCGTAGTGCAGGTTCCAGTCCAGCAGCCGGAGGTCGCCCACCGGGTAGTCGGCGACGGCGGACGTCGTCGTCGGCACGTGGACCTGGGTGACGCCGACGAGCGCGAGCAGCGCGACCGCGCCCCCGAGAGCGAGCGCGAGCGGCCCGCGCTGCCGAGGGGCGGGCCGCTCGTCGTCCGGGGTCGGCGCATCGCGGTGCGCACGCCTCCCCGCGACCACGGCGGGGACGGCCACCGCGAGCGCGGCCGCGACGGGCAGCAGGGTGTGGGGGAACGGCAGCGACACGTCGTACTCGAGCTGGTAACCCAGGAGCGGGACCGCGACGCCGAGACCCGCGGCGCTCGCGGCGCCGGCGAGCCGGAGCCACGTGAGCGGCAGGGCCGGGCGGGTCAGCGCGAGGGCGAGCGAGCGCCCCGCGACCGGGACCAGCAGCACGAGCAGGGCGAGCAGCACCCAGCCCCACGCGCCCGGCCCGTCGAGGCGGGGGACGGCGAGGAGGACGACGGCGACGCCCACCACGAGCACCGCGGGCGGGAGCCACACCGCACCGGGACCGGACCGCGCGGGGCGCGGGACGGCCCAGGCCGTGAGCAGCGCGGCGACGGCGAGCCCGGCGACCGCGAACGGGAGCGCGACCCCCGTCTGCGCCGCCGCGAACGCCGGGTTGACCAGCACCTGCACGGCGAGCGCGACGAACGGGCCGAGCACCCACAGCCCGCGCGACCCCGGCAGGGCGTCGCGCCCGCGCAGCACCCACGCGCAGGCGAGCGCCGCCCCCGTGACGGCGGCCGTCACGACCCACGCGCCGACGTCGGCCCGCCAGTAGGCGTCCCACGTGCCCAGGACCGCGCTCAGCGCCGCGGCGAGGAGGGCGCCGAGCACGACGCCCAGGGCCACGAGGCGGCCCCGTGCGAGGCCGTCGGCAGCGCCCGCGCGGACGCCGCTCGCGAACCCCGCCACGAGGACGAGCACGCCAATCCCGAGCGCGACGGTCGCCAGGCCCACGCCGTACCGGACGAGCCCGAGGTCCGCGCCCGAGGCGATCGCCGTGCCGAGCCCCTGGAGCACGAGCCGCGCCACGACGAGCGCGGAGACGGCGAGCAGCACGACGCGGCCGGTGAGCTCGAGCCGCGCGGCGATCATCGCGACGAGCAGCCCCGGCGCCGCGTACGTCGCGAGGGCCGTCAGGGCCACGGTGACGACCCCCGCGGAGAACGCGTGGTCGAGCAGCGGGCCGCTCGACCGCACGAGCTCGACCACCGTCGCCGTGACGGTGACGACGAGGAGCAGGAGGGCGAGGTCGGCGCGGTCGCGCGGGACGACGGGGGCCGGCGCGGGGTTCACGAGGTGTGACGCTACCGCCCCGGGCCCGCGCGGCACAGGGCGGCCGGTGTCCGGGCGGGCGGGGTCGGTGCTCGGGACGGCGCCCGGGCCCTCAATCCTCGGGCGGGCCCTCCAGCAGGGCACGCAGCCCCGGCCAGGCGTCCGCGAAGGCCGGGAGGAGGTCGAGGCCCGCGACGTCGTCGACCGGGACCCACCGGACCTCGATGCTCTCGGCGTCGGTCGCACGCGGCTCGACCGGTGTGCCGTCCACGACCTCCGCGAGGACCGTCGTGTACCGCCACGGGCCGTGGTCGAGCACGCGCTCGCCCACGACGCGCACGGCCGCGGGGTCGATCCCCGCCTCCTCCTCCGCCTCGCGCAGGGCTCCCTGCGCGGCGGTCTCGTCCGGCCCGACGGCGCCCCCCGGCACGCCCCACGTCCCGCCCTGGTCGGACCACGGGGCCCGGTGCTGGAGCACGACGTCGGTCGGCCGCCCGGCGCCGTCGCGCCGGGCGAGCAGCAGCCCGGCCGCCCCGAACAGCCCCCAGTGCCGGCGTCCGCACGCGCACTCGACCCAGCCGTCGCCGGGCTGGAGGTGGCGGGGGAGCCGGGTCGGCGGCTCGTCGGGGTCGCGGGGGGCGGTCGGGATCGTCACGAGCCCCATGCTGCCAGCCCGGTGCCGTGCCCCGCCGCGCGCGGCGGTGCGCCGTCGGCGAATTCCGTGGACCGTGTGGGTGGCGCCCGGCACGATGTCCGGGTGAGCCATACGCCGTACGAGAACACCGACGCCGCGCCCGCGGACGCTGTCGACCGTCCCGTCGAGGACGACGCGCTCGCCCGGCCCCGGTGGCGCCGGGACACGGCGGTGTTCCTGTCGGGGCAGACGGTGTCCCTGTTCGGCTCGATGCTCGTCCAGTACGCCGTCATGTGGCACCTGACGATCGAGACCAAGTCCGGCTCGGTGCTCGCGCTGAGCACGCTGTTCGGGTTCCTGCCGCAGGCCGTCGTCTCGATCTTCGGAGGCGTGTGGGCGGACCGGGTGAACCGCAAGGTGCTCGTCATCGCCGCCGACGCCACGATCGCCGTGACGACGCTGGCGCTCGCGCTCCTCATGCTCGGCGGGGCCGACGACCTCTGGCTCATCTACGCCGCGCTCGCGGTCCGCTCGACGGGCGCCGGCGTCCAGACCCCGGCCGTCGCGGCGCTGCTCCCGCAGATCGTGCCCACGAGCAGGCTCCTGCGGGTCAACGGCATCAACCAGTCGATCCAGTCCGCGATGATGCTCCTCGCGCCCGCGGTCGCCGCCGCCCTGTACGCGAGCCTGTCCCTGGTCGCCGTGTTCTTCGTCGACGTCGTCACCGCCGTGGTCGGGATCGGGCTCCTCCTGCTCGTGCCCGTCCCGACCCTCGCGCGCGCCGCCGCGGGCGAGCGTGCGGGGTACTTCGACGACCTCGTCGAAGGGTTCCGCTACCTCGGGTCGCACCCGTTCGTCCGGTGGGTGCTGGGCCTCTACGCCGTCGTGTTCCTGCTCATCGTCGCGCCGTCGTACCTCACGCCGCTCATGGTCGCGCGCACCTTCGGCGAGGAGGTCTGGAAGCTCACTGTCAACGAGGTCGCGTTCTCCGTCGGGATGCTCCTCGGGGGCGTGCTGCTCGCGACGTGGGGCGGCCTCAAGAACCGGATCGCGATGATCGTCGGCTCGACGTTCGTCTTCGGCCTGCTGTCGGTCGCGATGGGCGTCTCGACGAACATGTGGGTGTTCTTCGCCTTCATGTTCCTGCTCGGGCTCTCCGTGCCGCCCTTCTCCACGACGTCGATGACCGTGCTCCAGGAGACCGTCGAGCCGGAGCGCCAGGGCCGGGTGTTCGGGTTCGTCGGCATCGTCATGGCCGTCTCGATGCCGCTCGGCATGGTCGTGTTCGGCCCGCTCGCGGACCGCTTCTCCGTCGAGTCGCTGCTCGTGGTCTCCGGCGTCCTCATGTTCGTCGTCGTGACCGTCGCCGTCGCGCTGCCCTCGGGACGGCGGGCGATGCGCGCCGCCGCCCAGCCCGGCTGACGGCAGGCAGACGGCGAGCTCGGCACCCGCGGTCGGGAACGGCAGTCGGTGCTACCGATCTCGACCTCGGGTGCCGAGCTCGGTCGGAGGTGCCGATCTCGGGACGCTCGTGCCGACCCCGGCCGGTCGCCGGGGTGGGACGCGCAGGTCAGTCGACGATCTCGCAGATGGCGGTGCCCGAGCTGACGCTCGCGCCCGCGGTCGCCGAGAGCGAACGGACGGTGCCGGCGCGGTGGGCGAGGAGGGGCTGCTCCATCTTCATCGCCTCGAGCACGACGACGAGGTCGCCCTCGGCGACCTGGGTGCCGTCGGCCACGGCGACCTTGACGATGGTGCCCTGCATGGGCGAGGCGAGCGTCGTGCCCGAGCCGCCGCCGTTGGACTTCGCGGCGCTGCGACGCGCGGGGCGTCGGGCGGCGTTGGCGGTGCGGGCACGCCCGGCGGCCATGCCGAGCCCGGCGGGCAGCACGACCTCGAGCCGCTTGCCGCCGACCTCGACGACGACGCGCTCGGTCGCGAGCGGCTCGTCGTCCTCGTCCGCGGGCGCCGCGGGAGCGGGCGCGAGCGTGGCGAGCCGGTCGGCGAACTCGGTCTCGATCCACCGGGTGTGCACGCGGAACGGCTCGTCGTCGGTGGGGACGAACGCCTCGGCGTCGAGCACGGCCCGGTGGAACGGGACGACGGTCGGGATGCCCTCGACCTCGAGCTCGCGCAGGGCGCGGCGGGCGCGCTGGACGGCCTGCTCGCGCGTGGCGCCGGTGACGACGAGCTTGGCGATCATCGAGTCGAACGCGCCGGAGATGGTGTCGCCCTCGACGACGCCGGAGTCGACGCGCACGCCCGGTCCGGACGGGAAGCGCAGGCGCGTGATGCGCCCCGGGGCGGGGAGGAAGTTGGCCGCCGGGTCCTCGCCGTTGATGCGGAACTCGATCGAGTGGCCGCGCACCTGCGTGGAGGTGTACCCGAGCGGCTCCCCGGCGGCGATGCGCAGCTGCTCGCGCACGAGGTCGATGCCGGTGACCTCCTCGGAGACGGGGTGCTCGACCTGCAGGCGGGTGTTGACCTCGAGGAAGGAGATGGTGCCGTCGGCGCCGACGAGGAACTCGCACGTCCCGGCGCCCACGTACCCGGCCTCCCGGAGGATGGCCTCGGACGCCTTGTACAGCTCGGCCTCCTGCGCGGCGCTGAGGAACGGCGCGGGCGCCTCCTCGACGAGCTTCTGGTGGCGACGCTGGAGCGAGCAGTCGCGCGTGGACACGACGACGACCGTGCCGTGCTCGTCGGCCAGGCACTGGGTCTCGACGTGCCGGGGGGTGTCGAGGTACCGCTCGACGAAGCACTCGCCGCGCCCGAACGCCGCGGTCGCCTCGCGGACGGCGGACTCGTAGAGCTCGTCGATCTCGTCGGTGGTGCGTGCGACCTTGAGGCCGCGGCCGCCGCCGCCGAACGCCGCCTTGATCGCGATGGGCAGCCCGTGCTCGGCCGCGAACGCGTGGACCTCGCTCGCGTCGGCGACCGGGTCGGGCGTGCCGGGCACGAGGGGGGCGCCCGCACGGTGCGCGATGTGGCGGGCGCTGACCTTGTCGCCGAGCGCGTCGATCGCGGCGGGCGGCGGGCCGATCCAGACGAGCCCGGCGTCGAGCACGGCCTGCGCGAACTCGGCGTTCTCGGCGAGGAAGCCGTACCCGGGGTGCACGGCGTCGGCGCCGGAGCGGCGCGCGACGTCGAGGAGCTTCGCGATGTCGAGGTAGGTCTCGGCCGCGCGCGTGCCGCCGAGCGCGAACGCCTCGTCGGCGAGGTGCACGTGCAGGGCCTGGCGGTCGGGGTCGGCGTAGACCGCGACGGACGCGATGCCGGCGTCGGCGCACGCGCGCACGATCCGGACGGCGATCTCGCCACGGTTGGCGACGAGGACCTTGCTCAGGGGGCGGGTGGGGTTCGCGGGCACGGCTCACGGTAACGCGTGCGCACGGCGCGGTTCACGCTCCTGCGCGCGGTACCGGACAAGATTGGAGAACAAACCAAGCCGCGCCGAGGGCGGTTGTCGGAAACCTCCATAGCGGCCCGTCCCTGGGCTCCGAGAGGTGCGCGGCGTTGTCCGGCCTCGACAACGGGCGCCGCGCAGCGCGTCAGGCGCGCAGCGCGTGCCAGGCCACGCCGACCTCGCGCAGGAGCGACCGCACGAGCGGCAGGCTGATCCCGACGACGCCGTGGTGGTCGCCCTCGATCCGCTCGACGTACGGGCCGCCGAGGCCGTCGACCGTGAAGGCGCCGGCCACGTGGAGCGGCTCGCCGGTGGCGACGTACGCGTCGATCTCGTCGTCGGCGAGGTCGGCGAAGTGCACGACGGTCGAGCTCGTCGCGCCGACGGCGGCGCCCGTCCCCCCGGCGTCGGCCGGGCGCAGGTCCACGAGCCAGTGCCCGGTGTGCAGGACGCCGGCGCGGCCGCGCATGGCGCGCCAGCGGGCGCGCGCGTCGTCCGCGTCGGCGGGCTTGCCGAGCACCTCGCCGTCGAGCTCGAGCATCGAGTCGCACCCGACGAGCAGCGCGGCGTCGTCCTCCGGCGTCCCTGCGGCGGCCGGGTCGAGCGTGCGCACGACCTCCTCCGCCTTGGCGCGCGCGAGCACCAGCACGGCCTCGACGGGCGCGAGCCCGCCGCGCTCCGCGGCGGCGTCGCGCAGCACGGCGTCCTCGTCGACCCCGGACACGCGCACGAGCGGGTCGACGCCGGCCGCGCGGAGCGTCGCGAGGCGGGCGGGGGAGCGGGAGGCGAGGAGCAGTCGGAGCACCCGCGCAGACTACCCGGCGCGCCTCGCTGCCCCGGCTACGCGAGGAGCAGCGCGGCGACGAGGAGCACGACGGGCGAGCCGACCGTCGTGACGAGGATCGTGTCGCGCGCGAGGATCTCGCCGCGCCCGAACCGCGCCGCGTAGTTGTAGACGTTCTGCGCGGTGGGCAGCGCGGCGAGCGTCACCGCCGAGGCGACGGCCGCGTCGTCGAGCCCGAGCACGAGCCGGGCGACGACGAACGCGACCACCGGCATGACGACGAGCTTGGCGGCGCTCGCGACGCCCACGGCCGCGCGCGGCTCTCCGCGCCGCAGCGGGCGCGTGCCGTGCAGCGACATGCCGAACGCGAGCAGGATCATGGGGATCGCGGCCCCGCCGAGGATGTCGAGCGGGGCCATGACCGCGACCGGCGGCGTCCAGCCGCTCACGGAGACGACGGCGCCCGCGAGCGACCCGAGGATGATCGGGTTGCGCACGGGCTGGGCGAGGACGAGCCGCCACGACGCCCGTCCGCTCGTCGTCACGTCGAGCACGAGCAGCGTGACGGGCGCGAGCACGAGGAGCTGGAGCAGGATCACCGGCACGACGGCCGTCGCGTCGCCCAGCACGTAGACCGCGACGGGCAGGCCGATGTTGTTCGCGTTCACGTAGCCGGAGCCGACGGCGCCGACCGTCGCCTCGGGGGCGGGCAGCCGCAGCCAGAGCCGGTCGACGACGACGAACACGCCGGCCGTGACGACGGCGGACGTCGCGGCCACCGCGAGGGGCGCCTGGAACAGCGCGCCGACGTCGGCCCGGGCGAGGACGGTGAACAGCAGCGCCGGGCTCGCGACGAAGAACCCGACACGGTTGAGCGCCGTCCGCGCGTCGGGGCCCCCGATGCCCAGGCGCGCGGTGACGTACCCGGCGGCCACGACGACGGCGATGACGGCGAAGCCGGTGAGGACGGCGCCCACGGGTCAGGACGCCCGGACGCCGGCCGGCCCGGGACGGCGCGCCGCCGTCCCGGGCCGGTCGTGCGCGGGGGTCACGACGAGAGCGCGGCGCGCAGCACGTCGAGGCCCACCGAGCCGAGGTTGAGCGCACGCTCGTGGAACGCCTTCGCGTCGAACTGCTCGCCGCGCGACTGCGCCGCGGCGCGCGCGTCGTCGCGCGTGGCCTCCCACAGACGCTGCCCGACCTTGTACGACGGCGCCTGCCCCGGCCAGCCGAGGTAGCGGTCGAGCTCGAACCGCACGAACGAGTCGGGCATGTTGACGTTGGCGCGCAGGAACGCGAGCGCCTTGTCGGCGTCCCACGTGCCGCCGCCCCACTCCTGCGGCGCGGGGAGCCCGAGGTGCACGCCGATGTCGAGCACGACGCGCGCGGCACGCATGCGCTGCGCGTCGAGCATGCCGAGGCGGTCGCCGTCGTCGTCGAGGAACCCGAGGTCCGCCATGAGGCGCTCCGCGTACAGGGCCCAGCCCTCGCCGTGGCCCGAGACCCAGCACGCGAGGCGGCGCCACGTGTTGAGCGTCGCGCGCGCGTAGACGGCCTGGCCGCACTGCAGGTGGTGGCCGGGGACGCCCTCGTGGTAGACGGTCGTCTTCTCGCGCCACGTGTTGAACTCGGTGACGTCCGCGGGGACGGACCACCACATGCGGCCCGGGCGGGAGAAGTCGTCGCTCGGCGGGGTGTAGTAGATCCCGCCGGTCTGCGTCGGCGCGATCATGCACTCGAGGTCGAGCACCGGTGCGGGGATGTCGAAGTGGACGCCGTTCAGCGCGGTGACCGCGGCGTCCGACGTCTCCTGCATCCAGGCCTTGAGGGCGTCCTTGCCGAGCAGCTTGCGGCTCGGGTCGGCGTCCAGCGCCGCGACCGCGTCCTCGACGCTCGCGCCGGGACCGGCGATGCGGCGCGCGATCTCCTCCTGCTCCGCGACGACGCGCGCGAGCTCCTCCAGACCCCACGCGTACGTCTCGTCGAGGTCGACCTCGGCACCGAGGAACGTGCGCGAGAAGAGGGCGTACCGCTCGCGGCCGACGGCGTCCTCGGCGCGGGCCTGCGGGGCGAGGGTCGTCTCGAGGAAGTCCGCGAGCCGGCCGTACGCCTCGCGCGCGGCGGCGGCGCCGTGCTCGAGCTCCTTGCGCACGAGCGAGCACGCCGAGGAGTCGTCGAGGACGGCGTCGGCCTCGGGGCCCGAGACGAAGGTCGTGAAGAAGGAGCCCTGCGGGTCGGCGAGCTCGCGCGACTGCGCCACGCCGATCCGCACCTGGCGGATCGCGGCGACGTTGCCGCGCGAGGCCGCCTCCGCGAGCGACGCCATGTAGCCGTCGATCGCGCCGGGAAGGCCGTTGAGGCGGGCCGCGATGTTCTCCCACGCCTCGACGGTGCCCGTTGGCATGATGTCGAAGACGTCGCGCAGCTCCTGCACGGGCGACGCGATGTTGTTGAGGCTCGCGAGCGGCTCGCCCGCCTCGTGCAGCTCGAGCTGCAGGCCGATGCGCTCGCGCATCGCCGCGAGGGTGACGCGGTCGACGTCGTCGACCGGCTCGAGGCCGTCGAGCTCGCGCAGCACCGCGCGGTCGGCCTCGGCGCGCGCCTCGTGCCCGGCGGGGGACAGGTCGGTGACGAGGTGGTCGTAGCCGGACAGGCCCATCGAGGTGGCGGCCAGCGGGTCGAGCTCGGCGACCCGCGTGACGTACGCCTCGGCGACGGCGTCGATCGGCGTGGGGGTGCGGTCGGGGGTCCCGGCGGAGGCGCCGGCGGGGGTAGTGGTGGTGTCGCTCACCCGGACGAGACTACTCGGCGCGGGGCGGGGGCTCCGTGCGATCTTCCGGCTCGTCCGGCCAGCCCGGGTGTGCCCCGTCGTCCGCGGCCGGGACGCCCCCGCGCAGCGCGGCGAGCAGGTCGTCGGCCCAGTCGCGCTGGTAGCGGACGAGCAGCACGCCGGTCGCGTCCTCGTCGTCGGCCGCGTGCCAGACGGCGACCGGGTCACCCGGGCGCGGGGCCGCCGTGCCCGCGGGCACGACGACGCGCACCGGCCGTGCCGTCGCCACGCCCGATCCCGTCGTGACGACGAGCGTCCCGCGCACGTCGTGCGCACCGGGCTGCGGGGCGTCGGTGGCCGGCGCAGGCACGGTGAGCGTGCCCGTGGCCCGGACGGGGGCGGCGAGCAGCGCGTCGCGACCGCGCGCGAGGCGCGCGGCGGCGCGGTCGTCCAGGTAGCGCACGAGCGCGAGCACGGCCGTCAGCAGCAGGCCGAGGGTGGCGACGACGACGAGCGCCTCCGGCACGGGCCAGCCGCGCGCCGCGCCCGCGCGCTGGTAGACGAGGAGCGCGACCGTCGGCACGAAGGCGACCGCCCAGGCCCAGCGTCGCCACGCGGCGACGGGCGCGACCGGCGGCAGCGCCGTCGGGTCGGCCTCGACGGCGTCGGCCGTCGGAGCCTGCTCCACGAGCACCGCCCGCTCGGGCAGCCGCCGCACGCGCGGGGAGGGGCCGGCCGTCGTCACGAGCGCAGGCTCCAGCGCCAGGAGTCGGCGTTGTGCCGGCCCGCGCGCCCGCCGAAGCTCTTCGCCGTCGCGCCGTCGCCCGTCCCGCGCAGCACGCGCGCGCGGTTGGTCCACTCGTCCACGGGCGCGACGTCGTCGGGCACGTCGCCGGCCGCGGCCGCCGCGGCGAGCCCGGCCACGAGCGCGGCGACCTCGAGATCGTCCGGGGCGCCGCGCACGACGCGCACGCTCGGGGCGCCGGGCACCGGCTGCTGCTCGCTCACGCGTCGTCCTCGGGCTCGTCCGTGCCGCGGCCGACGCCCCACTCGGGGACGTCGTAGCCCGCCTCGGTGAGGCGCGCGTGCGCCTCGTGGCCCCACGAGTCCAGCAGCCCGACGACGTCGTCCAGGTCCGGGCCGCCGGGGTGCGAGACGACGACGTACTCCAGGGTGAACGTGTCGTCCTCCAGGTCCGCCGGGGCGGCGTCCGCGTCGTCGGCCTCCTCGCCCTCCGTCGGCTCCCACACGGACGACGTGAGGTCGGGGTGGATGCCGAGCGCCTCGTGCAGCACGTCGAAGAGCTGGGCGTTGAGCGCGCCGACGCGCGCCTCGAGCGCGAGGACGCGCGGGTCCTCGTCCGCCTCCGACGCCCCGAACTCGGCGCGCACCCCCACGGCGGTGCCGACGTACTCGTGCAGCGCCGCGGCGAGCGCGTCGACCGCGGCGTGCATCGGTGCCGGGTCGACCGCGCCGAGCGGCGCGGGGCCGTGCGTGGCGTCCTCGTGGCTCATGACCGTCCTTCTCTCGGGCCGCTCGCGCGGCGGGTCGTCGGGTGCGTGCGGTCCGCGGCGCTCACAGGGGGATGTTGCCGTGCTTCTTGGGCGGCAGGCTCGCGCGCTTGGTCCGCAGGGCCCGCAGCGCGCGCACCACCTGCACGCGCGTCTCGGACGGGCGGATCACGGCGTCCACGTAGCCGCGCTCCGCGGCGTCCCACGGGTTGACGATCGCGTCCTCGTACTCCGCGACGAGGCGCGCGCGCTCCGCCTCGACGTCGTCGCCCGCGTCGGCCGTCCGCTTGAGCGCCGCGCGCTGCAGGATGTTCACCGCGCCGCCCGCACCCATGACCGCGACCTGCGCCGTCGGCCACGCGAGGTTGACGTCCGCGCCGAGCTGCTTGGACCCCATGACGATGTAGGCGCCGCCGTACGCCTTGCGCGTGATGACCGTGACGAGCGGGACCGTGGCCTCCGCGTAGGCGTAGATGAGCTTCGCGCCGCGGCGGATGATGCCCTGGTGCTCCTGGTCGACGCCCGGCAGGAAGCCCGGGACGTCCACGAGCGTGAGCACGGGGATGTTGAACGCGTCGCACGTGCGCACGAACCGCGCCGCCTTCTCGGCCGCGTCGATGTCGAGCGTGCCCGCCATGGCGAGCGGCTGGTTCGCGACGACGCCGACCGACTGGCCCTCCACGTGCCCGAACCCGACCAGCACGTTCTTGGCGAACAGCGGCTGCACCTCGAGGAACGCGCCCTCGTCGAGCACGTGCTCGATCACCGTGCGCATGTCGTACGGCTGCGAGTCCGAGTCCGGGACGAGCGCGTCGAGCACCTCGTCCTCCTCCGTGACCGCGAGCTCGACGTCGTCGGGCAGGAACGACGGCGCGTCCGAGAGGTTGTTCTGCGGCAGGTACGACACGAGGTGGCGCACGTAGTCGATCGCGTCGTCCTCGTCGCTGCCCAGGTAGTGCGCGACACCGGACTTCTCGTTGTGCGTCAGGCCGCCGCCGAGCTCCTCGAAGCCCACGTCCTCGCCCGTCACCGCGCGGATCACGTCCGGCCCGGTGATGAACATGTTCGACGTCTTGTCGGCCATGACGATGAAGTCCGTGAGGGCGGGGGAGTACACCGCGCCGCCCGCGCTCGGGCCGAGGATGAGCGAGATCTGCGGGATCACGCCCGACGACGCGACGTTGCGGCGGAAGATCTCCGCGAACTGCGTGAGCGCCGCGACGCCCTCCTGGATGCGCGCCCCGCCGCCGTCGGAGATGCCGATGAGCGGCACCCCGGTCCGCAGCGCGAGGTCCTGCACCTTGGTGATCTTCTGCCCGTGGACCTCGCCGAGGCTCCCGCCGAACACCGTGAAGTCCTGCGAGTACACGCACACCTGGCGGCCGTCGATCGTGCCGTGCCCGACGACGACGCCGTCGCCCGCCAGCCGCTTCTTCTCCAGGCCGAAGTTGTGGGAGCGGTGCTTCGCGAACGCGTCGAGCTCGACGAAGCTCCCCTCGTCGAGGAGCGCGTCGATGCGCTCGCGGGCCGTCTTCTTGCCGCGCGCGTGCTGCTTGGTCCGCGCCGCCTCCTCGGGCAGCCCGACCGCCTCCGCGCGACGGCGGTCGAGGTCGGCGAGCTTCGCCGCGGTCCCGGTGAGGCGGGGCGCGTCGGCGCTCTCGGTCGTCGCGGGCGAGGTCGTCGCAGAGTCCGTCACGCACCCGAGCCTAGTTGGAGGATCGCACCCACTCGATGCGGCCGCCGCCAGCACCGCGGGGGCCGGTGTTGGTGGGTCCCCACAACTCCGCCGGTCGCCGGTCGGCCGGTCCCCGCCTCGTGCGGCGCCCGCGCCGTGCGCGAGGATGGCGGGCATGGCGACCGCGCGCGACCCCGAGACCCCGTCCGGCGACGAGCGACCCCCGCTGCGGGCCGACTTCCTGCGCGAGCTGCTCGTGGCGCCCGCCGGTCCGCTCGCCCGGCTCGAGGTCGTGCCCGAGTCCGCGTCCACCAACGCGGAGCTCGCGGCCGCCGTCGCGCACGACCCGGCGGCGTGGCCCGCCCCCGCGCTCCTCGTCGCCGAGCACCAGCCCGGGGGCCGCGGCCGGCTCGGCCGCTCGTGGACGACGCCGCCCCGCACCGCCCTGCTCGGCTCCCTCCTGCTGCGGCCCGACGTGCCGCGCGAGGCCCTGAGCTGGCTCCCGCTGCTCGCCGGGCTCGCGACCGCCCGCGCGCTGCGCGCCACCGCCGGCGTCGAGGCCGTCGTCAAGTGGCCCAACGACGTCCTCGTCCCCGACCCCGGCGCGGGCGAGCCCGCACCGCTGCGCAAGGTCGCCGGCATCCTCGCCGAGGTGCTGCCCGACGGCGGGGTCGTCGTCGGCGTCGGCCTCAACGTCGCACAGCGGCGCGACGAGCTGCCCGTCCCGACCGCCACGTCGCTCGCCCTCGCCGGAGCCGCGACCACCGACCGGGAGGTCGTGCTCGTCGCGCTGCACGAGGCCTTCGGCGAGGTTCTCGCGCGCTGGCAGGACGCCGGGGGCGACGCGCACGCCGCCGGGCTCGACGCCGACTGCGCCGAGGTCAGCGCCACGCTCGGCACGCGCGTGCGCGTCGAGCGCGTCGCGGGCGGGGACGTCGTCGGGCTCGCGATCGGGCTCGCCCCCGACGGCGGCCTCGAGGTCCGCCTCGACGACGGCACGACGACCGTCCACCACAGCGGCGACGTGCACCACCTGCGCCCCCACGACTGACCGGCCCACGCCTGACCCGCCCCCGGACGGCCCCTCGAGATCGGCGGTCCGCGGCCGGATCGGCGGTCGTGCGTGCCGATCTCGCGTGCGCCCGCCGACGTCGACGAGCCCGGCCGAGGAATAGGATCGCCGGGTGCCAGTGGACCCGGAGAACGAGCTCGCCCCCGCACCGTCCGCGACGACCGCGGAGGACGGCGCGCCGACCACCGAGGCCGAGGCGACCGAGGCGGTGCTCGACGAGGCGCTCCTCGGCGGACCCCGCACCCTGACCGTCGAACGGCTCGCCGAGCGGGCCGGCGTCGACGAGGACCGCGTCCGCGCCTACTGGCAGGCGCTCGGCCTCCCGCTCACCGAGGGCGAGGAGCACGCCTTCACCGAGCGCGACGCGCAGGCGCTCGCGGACGTGTTCGCGTTCGCCGAGCAGGAGCAGCTCGACCAGCGCGCGCTCACGACGCTCATCCGCTCGACGGGGCACACGACCGAGCGCCTCGTGCTGTGGCAGGTCGAAGCGCTCGTCGAGCACCTCACGCGGCGGTTCGACCTCGACGACACGAGCGCGCGCCTGCTCGTGCTCGACCGGCTGCCCGAGCTCGCGCCCGTCCTCGAGGAACAGCTCCTGCACGCGTGGCGGCGCCAGCTCGCGGCCGTCGCCGGCAGGTTCGCGGTCGAGTTCTCCGACGCCCGCGCGACGGCGGTCGACGAGCACGAGCTCCCGCTGCCGCGCGCGGTCGGGTTCGCGGACATCGTGTCCTTCACGCAGCGCACGCGCGGCCTCGGCTCGAGCGAGCTCGCCGAGTTCGTGCAGCTCTTCGAGACGAGCGCGCGCGACGTCATCACCGCGGCGGGCGGTCGCGTCGTCAAGACGATCGGCGACGCGGTGCTCTACGTGGCCGACGACGTCGCGACCGGTGCGCGCGTCGCGCTCGGCCTGGCCGCGGCGGGCGGCCGCGAGGAGGACGTCGACGTGCCGCCCGTGCGCGTGAGCCTCGTGTGGGGCCGCGTGCTGTCCCGGTTCGGCGACGTGTTCGGCCCGAGCGTCAACCTCGCGGCGCGCCTCGTCGACATCGCCGACCCGACGACGGTGCTCGTCGACCGCGAGACCGCGGGCCTGCTCGCCGGCGACCAGCGGTTCGCGCTCACGGCGCAGCCCGAGACGGAGGTGCAGGGCCTCGGGACGATCGAGCCCGTGCGCCTCCAGTGGGCCTACCGCGGCTGACCGGCTGCGCCGGGCGCGCGGCCGCCGACGTCCGCGCGGCAGGACCCGTGCCGGTCAGACGGCCTCGAGGAGCCCCGGGCCGTCGTTCGTCACCGAGTTGACCAGGGTCGAGATCTCGCGCGCGACCATGGGGACGTCGTCGTGCGGGCCGCCGAGCCCGAGGAGGTCGGCGGCGCCCCGCGCGTCGACCGCCGGGTCGAGCCACGCGTCCCAGGCGTCGGACGGCAGGGCGAGCGGCATGCGGTCGTGGATCTCGGCGAGGTAGGGCGCCGCGTCGGTCGTGATGATGGTCGTCGAGACGAGCCAGCGGTCCGGGTCGTCGTCCGCCTTGGTGCGGTCGCGCCAGAACTCGTAGAGCCCCGCGAACGCGGCGCTGCGCCCGTCGCCGGGCGCGATCCAGTACGGCTGCTTGAGGACCTTGCCCCGGCGCGCCGGCGCGCCCGCCGACCCGGCGGGGGACGCGCCGTCGGGCAGGACGCGCCACTCGTAGTAGCCGTCGGCGGGCACGAGGCACCGGCGCACGCCGAACGGCTTGGCGAACGCCGGCTTGTCGAGGATCGACTCCGCGCGCGCGTTGATCATGCGCGCGCCGCCCTTCGGGTCCTTCGACCACGACGGGACGAGGCCCCAGCGTGCGAGCCGCAGCGAGCGGCGCACCTCGCCTGTGTCCTTCGCGGCGCGCTCGACGACGATCCGCACCGGGTCCGTCGGCGCGAGGTTCCACGACGGCGGGAGGAGGCGCGCGTCGTCGGCCACGTCGGCGATCGCGAACTCGTCCGCGAGGTCCTGGGCGTCCCGGAAGGAGGCATAGCGTCCGCACATGCCTCCAGGGTGCCGCACGCCACCCACGCTCGCGTCGGGCCGGTAGGCGGGCGCCCGGGGAGGGCCGCCGGGCTGTGCGCGTGACGCCGGGCCTGCGCCGGGGGAGAGCAGGGTCACGCCCGTGAGCCCGGTCCGCACGCGATCGAATCGTTACGATGGGAGTCATGCCACCCTCCTCGGTCGACCCCGCCGTGCCCCGACCGAGATCGTCCGCCCGCTGGGTCCTGCTCCTCGGCGCGCTCGCCACGCTGCCCGCGCTCACGGTGGACATGTACCTCCCGCTCCTGCCCGAGGTGGGCGCCGAGCTCGGTGCGCCCGACTCCCTCGCGCAGCTCACGCTGTCCGGCATGCTTCTCGGCGGCGCCGTCGGGCAGCTCGTCATCGGGCCGCTCTCCGACCGCTACGGCCGTCGTCTGCCCGTGCTCGTCGGGCTCTCGCTGCACGTCGTCACGTCGATCCTGTGCGCGTTCGCGCCCAACATCGGCATCCTCGTCGGCCTGCGCGTGCTCCAGGGGTTCTTCAACGCGTCCGCGTCCGTCGTCGCGATCGCCGCCATCCGCGACCGGTTCACCGGGTCCGAGGCCGCGCGCGTCCTGTCGCGCCTCATGCTCGTCATCGGGCTCGCGCCGCTCCTCGCGCCCTCCATCGGCTCGTTCATCGGCGCGCACGCCACCTGGCGGGCGGTCTTCTGGGTCCTCGCGCTCGGCGGCGTCGTGCTCGGCGCGATCGTCCTGTTCTTCATGCCCGAGTCCCTGCCGCTCGAGCGTCGTCGCCCCGCCGGAGCGCGCACCGTCCTGCGCGGGTACGCGGGCCTCCTGCGCGACCGGCACTTCGTCGCGCTCGCCGTGCTCCCCGGTCTCGGGCAGGCCGTGCTCATGAGCTACGTCGTCGGCTCACCCTTCGTCCTGCAGGAGGGGTACGGGCTCAGCCACGGGCAGTTCGCGCTCCTGTTCGCCGTGAACGGCATCGGGCTCGTGCTGTCGGCGCAGGCGAACGCCGCGCTCGTCCGCCGCGTCGCGCCCGTGCGGCTGCTCCGGACGGCGCTCGTGGTGCAGGGCGTGTTCGCCGTCGGCCTCCTCGTGGTCGCCCTGACGGGGGCGGGCGGCATCGTCGGGATCGTCGCCGCGCTGTTCCTCGTCCTGTCCATGCAGGGCCTCATTCCCGCGAACGCCTCCGCGCTCGCGCTCACCCGGCACGGCGAGATCGCCGGCACCGCCGCCGCGGTCATCGGCGCGTTCCAGGCCGGCGTCGCCGGGCTCGTGAGCCCGCTCGTCGGCGTCCTCGGCGGCGACGCCGTCGCGATGTCCACCGTCATGCTCGGGGCGGTCGTCGCGTCGATCCTCGTGCTCGGGCTCGCCACGCCCGCGTTCCGCCGCGGAGGCTGGCACACGCCCGTCTGACCCGTTCTTCGCCGCCCTTTCACACGTCCTCCTGCCGGTCCGGCGCACGTTTCCGCGCGCAACCCTCTACTCTCGGACCGTGCCGAAGTCCGCCCCCGCCTCGCCGCCCGCACGCGCGAGGTCCCGCGCGACGCAGGAGACGCGTTCCCGGGAGGGCGGGACGGACAAGCCCACCGGGGGCCCGCACCACGCCCGCGCGCTCCGTTCGCACCGCGTCGCGAGGGCGATCGGGCTCGTCCTCACCGGCGCGCTCGTCTTCGTCGCCGTCGGCGCGGGAGCCGTGTACCTCGACCTCAAGTCGAAGATCACCGTGAGCGACGTGTCCGAGTACGTGGTCGGCATGCCGACCGAGGAACCACCGAAGGACCCCTCCGACCCGTTCGCGGGCAAGGCGCTCAACATCCTCGTCATGGGCACGGACTACCGCGACGCCGAGAACGCCGCGCTCGCGGGCGAGGAGGAGGGCATGCGGTCCGACACCACGTTCATCGTGCACGTGTCCGGCGACCGCACGCGCATGGAGGTGGTGTCGATCCCGCGCGACTCGCTCGTCGACCTGCCCGCGTGCAAGCTGCCCGACGGGTCGATGTCCTCGCCCCGGCGCAACACCATGTTCAACGAGGCGTTCCAGATCGGGTCGGGCGGCGTCGACGACATGGACGCGGCCGCCGGCTGCACGATCTCGTCGGTCTACAGCCTCACGGGCGTGCCCATCACCAACCACGTCGTGGTGAAGATGACCGGGGTCATCGGCGTGGTCGACGCGATCGACGGCGTGACGATGTGCTTCCCGGAGCCGATCAAGGAGGATCCCCGGTACGGCACCCTCGACCTGCCCGCCGGCGAGCACACGCTCGACGGTCACGAGGCGATCGGCTTCCTGCGTGCGCGTCATGGCACGGGGATGGGCCTCGAGATGGGCTCCGACCTCACGCGCATCGCCCGGCAGCAGGCGTTCATCGACTCGGCGGTGCGCGAGCTGCTCTCGCAGAACATCATCACCAACTCGCCCCAGCTCTACGGGGTCATCGAGGCCGTGCTCGGCTCCATCAGCGCGGACCCCACGATCGCGGACCCGACGGCGCTCGCCGGGCTGGCGTTCAGCCTGCGGGCCATCAAGCCTTCCGAGGTCGTCTTCACCCAGGTCCCGGTCGTGGACGCGGCGAGCGACCGCAACCGCGTCGAGTGGACGGCGGAGGCCGACGCGATCTGGCAGCGGCTGATCGACGACACGCCCCCGCCCGGCCACGAGCCCGTCACGGACCCGCGCGACGACGCCACGGCCCCCGCGGACGGCGCGACCGACCCCGGTGCGGGGACGGACCCGGGCACCACCGACCCCGGGACCGGAGCCGTCGACCCCGGCACGGGCGCGACGGACCCCGGTGCCGGGACCGACCCGGGCGACGGCGCGACGGAAGCGCCACGCGACGGCGTGTGCCCCTGACCTCGCTCAGGGCCGCGACGCGCCGAGCGCGGCCAGGCGCCGCACCGCCTCGTGCAGGACGTCCTCGCGCTTGACGAACGTGAACCGGACGCGGGACGCGAGCGCGCGCGCCGTCGTCGACCCCGGGGTGCAGAACGCGCTCACGGGGACGGCCACGACGCCCGCGAGGGCGGGCAGCTCGCGGCACAGCGCGGTGCCGTCCTCGAATCCGAGCGCGGCGCCGTCGGCGATGACGAAGTACGTGCCCTGCGGCACGACGACGTCGAACCCCGCGCGGACCAGGCCCTCGCACAGCAGGTCGCGGCGTGCGGCGAGCGAGTCCGCGAGCGCGCGCGGGGTCTCGTCGTCCGCGAGCGCGTCGGCGATCGCGGGCTGGAACGGCGCGCCCGACGTGTAGGTGAGGAACTGCTTCACCGTGCGGACCGCCGTCACGAGCGGCTCGGGGCCGTGCAGCCACCCCACCTTCCACCCCGTGAACGAGAACGTCTTGCCGGCCGAGGAGATCGTGATCGTCCGCTGCCGCATCCCCGGCAGGGTCGCGATCGGCACGTGCCGGGCGTCGTCGAACGTCAGGTGCTCGTACACCTCGTCCGTGACGACCACGACGTCGTGCCGGCGCGCGACGGCGGCGATCGCGTCGAGCTCGTCGAGGTCGAGTACCGTGCCCGTCGGGTTGTGCGGCGAGTTCACGACGATCAGGCGCGTCCGGTCGGTGACGGCGGCGCGCAGCGCGTCCACGTCGAGCCGGAAGCGGTCGGGGCCGGGGAGCAGGGGGACCGTGACGTGCCGCGCGCCCGCGAGCGCGATGCACGCGGCGTGGGAGTCGTAGAACGGCTCCAGCGTCACGACGTCGTCGCCCGGCCCGGCGAGCGCGAGGATCGTCGCCGCGAGGGCCTCGGTGGCGCCCGTCGTCACGAGCACCTCGGTCTCCGGGTCCGGGTCCAGGCCGTAGTGGCGGAGCTGGTGGCTCGCGACGGCGTTGCGCAGCTCGAGGATGCCCGGGCCCGGCGGGTACTGGTTGTGGCCGTCCTCGATCGCGCGCACCGCGGCGTGCTTCACCGCGGCCGGGCCGTCGACGTCCGGGAAGCCCTGCCCGAGGTTGATCGCCCAGGTGCGCTGCGCGAGCGCCGTCATCTCGGCGAAGATCGTCGCCGCGACCGCGCCGTCGGCGCCCAGGAGGCCCGTGGCGCGCGCGGCGGCCTGCCAGCGGCCGGGCGGGAGGTCCGTCATGGCCCGACCCTAGCCGTCGCGACGACCACGATGTGGGACGCCGGGAGGGAGGTCTTGCCTCGACGGCGCGGGATTCCGGGGCGCCCGCGACCTCGTCCACAGGGGCGGTTCACGGGGGCGCGTCCATGCCCTACTCTCTGGCGCAGATCGTTGACGACCGGCGGGGCAGCCGGCCGACGGAGCAGGGGGAATGCTCGACATGTCTACGGACACGCACGCCGTCGGCGTGCTCGAGGGCGAGGTGCGCGAGCTCGTCCGACGGCGCGGGGTGGACCCCGCGCGCGACCGCGCGGCCGTCGACCAGCTCGTGCGCGACGTCGTCGCGGACTACGAGACGCGCAGCGCGCTCGGGGCCGTCGCGCCGCTCGCCGACCCCGCCGCCGCCGGTCGCGCGGTCGTCGACGCCGTCGCCGGGCTCGGGCCGCTCCAGCCGTACCTCGACGACCCCGAGATCGAGGAGATCTGGATCAACGCGCCCTCCCAGGTGTTCGTGGCGCGCGGCGGCTCGTCGGAGCTGACGACGACGATCCTCACGGCGCAGCAGGTGCGCGACCTCGTGGAGCAGATGCTGCGGTCGTCCGGGCGGCGGCTCGACCTGTCGAGCCCGTTCGTCGACGCGTGCCTCCCCGGCGGGGAGCGGCTGCACGTCGTCATCCCCGACGTCACGCGCAGCGAGTGGGCGGTGAACATCCGCAAGCACGTCGTCCGGGCGTCGCACCTGGACGACCTGGTCCGGCTCGGCGCGCTCCCGCCCCAGGCCGCCGCGTTCCTCGACGCGTCCGTGCGGGCCGGGCTGAACATCCTCGTCGCGGGAGCCACGCAGGCGGGCAAGACGACGATGCTCAACGCCCTCGCCGGGTCGGTCCCGCCCGCGCAGCGCGTCGTCACGTGCGAGGAGGTGTTCGAGCTGCGCTTCGCCGTGCGCGACGTCGTGTCGCTCCAGTGCCGGCAGCCGAGCCTCGAGGGCACGGGGGAGATCCCCCTGCGGCGCCTGGTCAAGGAGGCGCTGCGCATGCGCCCCGACCGCATCGTCATCGGCGAGGTCCGCGAGGCGGAGAGCCTCGACCTGCTCGTCGCGTTGAACGCCGGGGTCCCGGGGATGTGCACGATCCACGCGAACTCCGCCCGGGAGGCGATCACCAAGATGTGCACGCTGCCCCTGCTCGCGGGCGAGAACGTCTCGGACCGCTTCGTGGTGCCGACGGTCGCGTCCGCGATCGATCTCGTCGTGCACATGGGCGTCGACGCCGACGGGCGCCGCGGCGTGCGCGAGATCCTCGGTGTGACGGGGCGCGTCGAGCAGGGCGTCGTGGAGGCCGCGGAGATCTTCGTGCGTTCGGGCGACCGGCTGGTGCGGGCGGGGGGCTTCCCGCCGCGTGCCGAGCGCTTCGCACACGCGGGCATCGACCTGGCAGCGGTCCTGCGGCCGGGCCCGGCCAGTGCCGACGTGCTCGACGGCGCCGCGCCGACGAGGGTGGGCTGACCGTGGGCGTGGCGGTGGGCCTCCTCCTCGGCGCGGGGCTGTTCTGCGTCTGGTGGTCGTTCTGGGCGCCCGGGCCGCCGCGCGTGCGCCGTGCCGACGGGTGGGCGGCGCGTACGCAGGACCTGCTCGTCCAGGCCGGTGCACCGGCGGTGACGCCCGGTGCCCTGGTGGTCGCGAGCGTCGGCGTCGGGCTCGTCGTCCTCGTGGTCGGGACGGTCCTCGCGCGCTCGTGGACCATCGCGGCCTGCTTCGCCGTGATCGCCGCGGGAGCGCCCTCCCTCCTCGTGCGGTCCCGCGCCCGGCGGCGGCGTGCACGGCTGCGGGAGGTCTGGCCCGAGGTGCTGGACCACCTGTCCTCGGGCGTGCGCGCGGGGCTGTCGCTGCCCGAGGCCGTGGGCCAGCTCGGCGAGCGCGGTCCGGTCGAGCTGCGCGAGCCGTTCACCCAGTTCGCGCGGGACTACCGCGCGTCCGGCCGGTTCGGGGAGTGCCTCGACCTGCTCAAGGACCGGCTCGCGGACCCGGTCGCCGACCGCATCGTCGAGGCGCTCCGGATCACGCGGGACGTCGGCGGCACCGACCTGGGGCGCCTCCTGCGCACCCTGTCGACCTTCCTGCGCGAGGACGCCCGCACGCGCGGTGAGCTCGAGGCCCGCCAGTCGTGGACCGTGAACGGGGCACGGCTCGCGGTCGCCGGCCCGTGGGTCGTGCTCGGCTTCCTCGCGACGCGCCCGGAGACGGCGGCCGCGTACAACTCCATGGCGGGTGCGGTCGTCCTCGCCGCCGGCGCGGCGTGCTCCGCGGCGGCGTACCAGCTCATGCTGCGGATCGGGCGGCTGCCCGAGGAAGAGCGGGTGCTGCGATGAGCGCCGTCGACGTGTCCTGGACCGGTGCCGCGCTCGGCGCGCTCGGCGGGCTCGGTGTCCTCCTCGTGGTCGCCGGGCTCCGGGGGCGGTCGATCCGCCTCGACGAGCGGCTCGCGCCCTACCTGCGCACCCACGACCGCACGTCCGTCCTGCTGCGCGACCACCCCGTGCGATCACCCTTCCCGACCCTCGAACGACTCCTCGCGCCGCTGCTCGTCGACGCGGGCCGTGCGCTGGAACGGTTCGGCTCGACGGCGGCTGACGTCCGGCGCCGCCTCGACCGTGCCGGCCGCGGACGCAGCGTCGAGCAGTTTCGCGCACGGCAGCTCGTGTGGGGCGTCGTCGGGCTCGGCGGCGGGACGGCGCTCGCCGTGCTGCTCGCGGCGACGCGGGGGTCGTCCGTCGCCGCCCTGGTGATCCTCGTGCTGCTGTGCGGCGTCGGCGGGGTGCTCGCGTGCGACCACGCGCTGACCCGCGCCGTGCGACGTCGGGAGGAGCGCATGCTCGCCGAGTTCCCCACGGTCGCCGAGCTGCTTGCGCTCGCGGTGAACGCGGGCGAGGGGCCGGTCGCCGCGCTCGAGCGCGTCGCGACCACCGCGCACGGCGAGCTCTCCGGCGAGCTGCGCACGACCCTCGCGACCGTGCGTGCCGGGACCCCGCTCGCCCGGGCGCTCGAGCAGCTCGCCGACCGCACCGGGCTGCCGAGCCTCACCCGATTCGCGGAGGGGGTCGCGGTGGCCGTCGAACGGGGGACCCCGCTCGCCGACGTGCTGCGGGCGCAGGCGCAGGACGTGCGCGAGTCGGGACGCCGCGCGCTCATGGAGGCGGGCGGGAGGAAAGAGGTCGTGATGATGGTCCCCGTCGTCTTCCTCATCCTTCCCGTGACGGTGGTCTACGCCGTATTCCCGTCGCTCGCGACCCTGCGGCTCGGCTTCTGAGCAGCAGCCCACGACCGTCCGGCACGACCGTCCGGCACGACCGATCGAAACGACGACGAAGGAGAAGCATGCAGGGGTGGAGTCGAGGGAACCAGGCCGTGCGCGCCGCAGCGCGCGGCGCGCTCGGGCGGCTGACCGGTCAGGACCCGGAACGCGGTGACGTGCCGGGCTGGGTGCTCATCACCTTGATGACGGCGGGGCTGGTGATCGCCCTGTGGGCCGTCGCCGGGCCGGCGCTGACGGAGGCCTTCAGCAACGCCATCTCGAGCGTCGGCGCCCCCTGAGGTGGTGCGTCGCGGTGGCCCGGGAGTCGGCGTCGAGGACCCGGAGCGGGGCTCCGCCGTCGTCGAGTTCACCCTCGTCTCCGTCCTCGTGCTCGTGCTGTTCCTCGGGGTCGTCCAGGTCGCGCTCGCCGTCCACGTGCGCGCGACGCTGGTGGACTGCGCGGCGGAGGGCGCCCGCGTGGCGGGCCGTGCCGACCGTGGCCCGCACGACGGCGCGGCCCGCACGCGCGACCTCGTCGTGTCCGCGCTCTCGGCGCGGTACGCGCAGGACGTCGTCGCGCGCCAGACCGTCGTGGACGGTCTGCCCGTCGTCGAGGTCACGGTGACCGCGCCGCTCCCGGTCGTCGGGCTGCTCGGCCCGGCCGGAGCACTCACAGTCCGCGGTCACGCGCTGGAGGAGGCTCCGTGACGCGCCTGCTCGCTCGGCTCCGCGCGAGGCTGACGGGGCAGCGCTCGGACCGGGGGAGCGCGGTCGTCGAGTTCCTCGGCGTCGCGCTCGTCCTCCTCCTGCCGGTCCTCTACCTCGTGCTCACGGTGGGTCGGGTGCAGGCCGCGACGTTCGCCGTGGAGGGCGCCTCCCGCGAGGCGGCGCGCGCGTTCGTCACGGCACCGTCGAGCGACGACGGCGCCCGGCTCGCCTCGGCGGCCGTGGCCCTGGCGCTCGGCGACCAGGGGTTCGCCCCGAGCGCGGGTGGTCTGACGATCGCCTGCTCGTCACATGTCTGCCTGGAGCCGGGCGGCGAGGTGACGGCGCACGTCCGGCTCGACGTGCCGCTCCCGCTCGTGCCCGAGCTCGTGCGGGGGGTCGTCCCCCTCGCGGTCCCCGTGGAGGCGCGGCACGTCGCGTCCGTCGACGCGTACGCGGCGCGGCGGCCGTGAGCGCCCCGTCGCCCGCGAGCGCCGCGTCGCCCATGAGCGCCCCGACACCCATGAGCACCCCGTCGCCCCTGGGCGCAACGACACGCGGAGGCACGCCGGTACCCGTCGGCACGCCGGCACCCGTAGGCGCCCTGACCCCCGCGGGCACCTCGACACCTCCGAGCACGGCGGCACCTCGGGGCACCCCGACATCCGGGGGCGCACCCGGACGCGCTCCCGAGCGGCGGTCCGGCGCGGTCGTGCGCGGGTCGACGGCGCTCGTCGCGCGGCTCCAGGGCTCGGACGAGCGGGAGGAGGACGGCCGCATCCTGCTGCTCACGAGCGCGTTCGTCGCGTTCGCGCTGCTCCTCGTGACGGTCGTGGTGAGCGCCACGGAGGTGCACCTCGAACGCAAGCGGCTCTACGCGCTCGCGGATGCGCTCGCTCTCACGGCGGCCGACTCGACGACCCCTGAGACGTTCTACTCCGGCGGCGCCGCGCCGCCGGTCGAGGGCGCCGTCCTCACGCTGACCGACGCCGGGATCCGCGCGGACGTCGACGACTATCTCGCCCGGAACCCCGCGGCGCTCGCCGGTCTGAGCGAGGTCGTGGTGACCGACGCGTCGACCGGCGACGGGCGCACGGCGTCGGTCGGCCTTGCCGCGCGGGCGCGACCCGCGATGATCAGCTGGGTGACCGGGGCGTGGAGTGATGGCATCATCGTGCGTGCAGAGTCACGTGCCAGAGCGTGGTGAGCACCTGTTGCTGTTCGACGAAGAACGTCCAGGGAAAGGAATACCGCAACGTCGCGTGAGCGCGCTCGCGCGCCTTTGTTCACTTTCTTAACTTTGGATGGCCACTTCTGGTTCGGCCCTGTCAAAACCCTAGGTTCGCCGCTATGGTGATCCGGTCCGACAACAACTCCAACGATGGAGAGCTACAACATGAACGCACGAGCAACGAAGAAGCTCGTCGCCGGGGGTGCCCTCGGTGCGATGCTCATCGGCACGGTCGCCCTCGCGTCCGCCGCCTCCGCCGACCCGGTGGACGGCACCGACGTCGACGTCTCCGTGGAGATCGAGTCCAACGTGGAGCCGGGCAACCTCGCCCTCACCGTCGCCGCGAACTCGACCACGCTGACCGAGGCCGACGAGTCGTCGGTCGAGGGCACGCGCGAGTTCAACGGTGCGCTGCCGGAGGTCACCGTCACCGACACGCGGACCGAGGTGCCCGAGGGCGCCTACTGGTACGTCCTGGGCAGCGCGTCCGCCTTCACGGGCGACGCGGGCGAGATCGGTGCCGACAACCTCGGCTGGGCCCCGACCCTCGTCGACGGTGGCGACACCGGCCTGGTCTCCGAGGGCGAGCCGGTCGAGCCCTCCCTCGAGGACGGCCCGGGTCTCGTCGACCAGGAGCTCCTGGTCTCGACGTTCGACTCGGCCGAGGTCAACCCCGAGGGTTCCTGGACCGCCGGCGCCAACCTCACGCTGCGCACGGGCGAGGACGTCGCGCCGGGCGCGTACAACTCGACCATCACGCTGTCCCTGTTCGAGGACTGAGCCGTCCCGACGTCCCGGTGACCGGTTCCGGCCGGGCACCGACCAAGTAGTCACACGACGGGTCGCACCGTCCCGCACGACCACGGTCGTGCCGGGCGGGCGACCCGTCGTCGTACGGAGAGAAGCCCCTGCGTGATCCCCGCACCAACGCACCCCGCCCGCCCCGGGTCCCCGTCCCGCCGTCGCGGGCGTCGTCTCGTCCTCGCCGCGACCGCCCTCGCCCTCGGCCTCCTGCCCGCGACCCCGCTCGCCGTCGCCGCGTCCGCGACGACCGCCGCCACGAGCGCGCACGCCGGCGCCGCGAGGGCGCAGGCCGACGTCGTGAGCGCTCTGCCGACGGTGATGCCCCTCGACACCGAGGAACGCATCACGTGGGGCGCCAAGCCCGCGGACGCGAACGGTCCCGACGGGCGTCGCGGCGTCGACCTCGTCGCCGACCCGGGCACGACGGTCGAGGAGCACATCGCCGTCTCGAACTTCAGCGACGTGCCGGCCACGTTCGCGCTCAAGGCCGCGGACGGCTACCTCACCGCCAACGGGCGCTTCAACATGCTCTCCTCGGACCAGGAGTCCACCGACGCGGGGACGTGGTTCACCGTCCAGGAGAGCGTCGAGGTGGGCCCGAAAGAGACCGTGGTCGTCCCGTACACGATCACGGTCCCCGAGAACGCGACCCCGGGCGACCACCCGGCGGGCATCGCCGCGTCGGTCACGAGCACGGGCGGCGGCGAGGGCGGTACGAGCGTCGGCGTCGAGAGCCGTGTCGGGTTCCGCGTCACGACGCGCGTCACCGGCGAGATCCAGCCCGCGCTCGCCATCGAGGACGTCAAGGCCTCCTACGCGCCGTCGTGGAACCCGTTCGCCGCGGGCGACCTCAGCGTCTCCTACGACGTCGCCAACGACGGCAACGTGCGCCTCGGCGCCGAGGGCCAGGTCGCGACGTCCGCCCTCTTCGGCGCCGTGACGGACGAGGCGACGGCGGAGCCGCTCGGGGAGGTCCTGCCGGGCGGATCCCTGCGGAGCAAGGTCGCGTTCGCCGACGTCTGGCCGCTCGGGCCGGTCAGCACGACGATCACCGTGACGCCGACCGTCGTCGGCGACGACCAGGTGGACGCGCCGCTCGAGCCGGTCACGGTCACCGTCACCACGTGGGCGGTCCCGTGGCCGCAGCTCCTGCTCCTCGCGATCGTCGTGGTCGTGATCGTGGGCGTCCGGGACGACCGCCGACGCCGGCGCCAGCGCCTCGAGGCGATGCTCGCGAAGGCGCGCGACGAGGGCCGCCAGCAGGCGACGACCGCCGAGCCGGCGCCGTCGACCGCGGGCGGCTCCGCCCCGCAGGGCGGCACGAAGGACTGACGGCGACGCGCCGTCGGGCGGCCCTCGCCCGGCGGCGCCGAACCCCCGCGCCGACCCCCGCGCCGTCGCCCGCGGCGGCCCGCGCGCGGACCCCGCGAGGAGACCCCGCGCTGATCCCTCGCGGTGACCTCGCGCGACGGCGCCGACCGCGCGCGGGGTCGCGTAACCTTGAACCTCGTGGCCACCATCGACTTTCCGTCCGAGATCAAGGCGCTGCGGAGCACGCTCGAGTCCATCGAGAGCGTGAGCGACCCGGAGGAGCTGCGCGCGACGATCGCGAACCTCTCGGAGAAGGCGTCGGCGCCCGACCTGTGGGACGACCCCGACGCGGCGCAGAAGGTGACGTCGGCGCTCTCCGCCGCGCAGTCGGAGCTGGACCGGGTGAAGAAGCTCGGGCAGCGCATCGCCGACGTCGAGACCCTGGTCGAGATGGGCCAGGAGATGGAGGACGAGGACACCCTCGTCGAGGCCGAGAACGAGGTCGCCGCCATCCGCAAGGACCTCGACCAGCTCGAAGTCCGCACCCTGCTCGCCGGCGAGTACGACGCGCGCGAGGCCGTCGTGACGATCCGTGCGGGCGCCGGTGGCGTGGACGCGGCCGACTTCGCCGAGATGCTGCTGCGCATGTACCTGCGCTGGGCGGAGCGCCACGGCTACCCGACGACGGTCCTCGACACGTCGTACGCCGAGGAGGCGGGGCTCAAGTCCGCGACGTTCGAGGTGAAGGCGCCCTACGCGTTCGGCCACCTGTCGGTCGAGGCGGGCACCCACCGCCTCGTGCGCATCTCGCCGTTCGACAACCAGGGCCGCCGCCAGACGTCGTTCGCGGCGGTCGAGGTGATCCCGCTCATCGAGCAGACGGACTCGATCGAGATCCCGGAGTCGGAGATCAAGGTCGACGTGTTCCGGTCCTCGGGCCCGGGCGGGCAGTCGGTCAACACGACGGACTCCGCGGTGCGCATGACGCACATCCCGACGGGCATCGTCGTCTCGATGCAGAACGAGAAGTCGCAGATCCAGAACCGCGCCGCCGCTCTCCGCGTGCTCCAGTCCCGCCTGCTGCTCGTGCGCCAGGAGGAGGAGAACGCGAAGAAGAAGGAGCTCGCGGGCGACATCAAGGCGAGCTGGGGCGACCAGATGCGCTCCTACGTGCTGCAGCCGTACCAGATGGTCAAGGACCTGCGCACCGAGCACGAGGTGGGCAACCCCTCGGCGGTGTTCGACGGCGACATCGACGACTTCATCGAGGCCGGGATCCGCTGGCGCCGCGGGGTGCAGAAGGAGGCCTGACCCTCCGCGGCCGCCCCGGGCCGATTGATCCGAGCAACGGATCGATGCACCCGGGCGCGGCGTGTCCGCCCCGCCGGGCCGCAGACGCATGCCTACCCTCGGGATCGTGCGACGAACCCTGTTCGTCCACGGATCGACCCCCGACCCGAGGAACGTGCCGCTGTGATCCGCTTCGAGAACGTCACCAAGGTCTACGCGCGCGGCGCGAGGCCGGCCGTCGACGACGTGTCGTTGGAGGTCCGGCGCGGCGAGTTCGTCTTCCTCGTCGGTGCGTCCGGCTCCGGCAAGTCGACGTGCCTGCACCTCGTCCTGCGCGAGGAGCGCCCGACGAAGGGCAAGGTCTTCGTCGCGGGCCGCGACCTCGGGTCCATGTCGAGCTGGAACGTCCCCAAGCTGCGCCGCCAGATCGGGGTGGTCTTCCAGGACTTCCGCCTGCTGCCCAACAAGACCGTGTTCGAGAACGTCGCGTTCGCGCTCCAGGTGATCGGCAAGCCGCGTCACACCATCGCGATCACCGTGCCCGAGACGCTCGAGATGGTGGGCCTCGCGGGCAAGGAGAAGCGTCGCCCGCACGAGCTCTCCGGCGGTGAGCAGCAGCGCGTCGCCATCGCGCGCGCCATGGTCAACCGCCCGCCGATCCTGCTCGCCGACGAGCCGACCGGGAACCTCGACCCCACGACGTCCCTCGGGATCATGCGCCTGCTCGACCGCATCAACCGCACCGGCACGACCGTCGTCATGGCGACGCACGACGAGGAGATCGTCAACCAGATGCGCCGCCGCGTCGTCGAGCTCGACACCGGCACGCTCGTGCGCGACCAGGCGCACGGCTCGTACGGCGCGCGCGGCCAGGTCATCCCCGACCCGACGACCGGCCCGGCGCCCGAGTCGGCGCCGACCGCCGTCGTGCGCCGGACCGCGCGCCCGTCCGCGGCGCCCGACCCGGCGCCGTCCTCGACGCAGGACCCGGCCGAGGCGCCGGACCGGACGCCGGCGACCGGCGCGACGCCCGCGGTCGACGCGTCGAGCCGGCCCCCGCTGCCCCGGCGACGCTCGACGCGTCGCCACGTCGAGGCGACGGCGGGGGAGTGAGCGGCGTGCGACTCCAGTTCATCCTCGCGGAGCTCGGCCAGGGCCTGCGGCGCAACGTCTCCATGGCCGTCTCCGTCGTGCTGGTCACCTTCGTCTCGCTGACGTTCGTCGGGTCCTCGCTGCTGCTCCAGGCGCAGATCGGCAAGCTCAAGGACGACTGGTACGACAAGGTCGAGGTGTCCGTCTTCCTCTGCCCGGCCGGGTCGCCGTCGCCCACGTGCGCGGCCGGCGAGGCCACGCCCGACCAGATCGCGGCGATCGAGGACCTGTTCGACACCGAGCTCGGCGACGAGATCCAGACGGTCTACTTCGAGTCCAAGGACGACGCGTTCGCGGCGTTCACCGAGCGCTACCCCGACGGGTACCTGGGCACGCAGCTCACGGTGGACGACATGCAGGCGTCCTTCCGCCTCAAGCTCACCAACCCGGAGAACTACGAGGTCGTCAACGACGTCGTGACGGGGCGGCCGGGCGTCGAGGTGGTCGAGGACCAGCGCCGCATCTTCGACTCGCTGTTCCTCGCGCTCAACCGCGCGTCCCTGCTCGCGGCCGGTCTCGCGGCGGTCATGCTGCTCGCGGCCGTGCTGCTCATCACGACGACGATCCGCCTCTCCGCGCTGAGCCGACGGCGCGAGACGGGCATCATGCGGCTCGTCGGGGCGTCGAACCTGTTCATCCAGCTCCCGTTCCTCCTCGAGGGCGCGATCGCCGCCGTGCTCGGCGCGGTCCTGGCGGTCGGCGGGCTCTGGGTCGGCGTGAAGTACCTCGTCACGGACTGGCTGTCCCAGTCCGTGACGTGGGTGGCCTACGTCGACGAGGCGGACGTGCTGCGCATCGCACCCGTGCTCGTCGGGATCGCTTTCCTGCTGGCGGCCGTGTCCTCGGTCGTCACGCTCAACCGCCACACGAGGGTGTGAGATGACCCGGGACCTCCGCCGCGCGACAGCGGCTCTGATCGCCACGACCCTGCTCCTCGTGGGCGGTGTCGCCTCGGCGTCCGCCGACGACATCGACGACCGCCGGGCGGCGGCGGAGCGTCGCCAGTCCGAGATCCTCGGCAACCGCGAGCAGCTCCAGTCCGAGCTCGAGGACACGGACGCGGCGCTCGCGCAGGCCGTCGTCGACCTCCAGGCCATCGAGGCACGGCTGCCCGTCGCGCAGGCCGAGCTCGACGCGGCCCAGGCCGAGGTCGAGCGGACGCAGCGCGAGGCGGAGCTGCTCGCGCAGCGGCTCGAGGACGCGCTGGGCCAGGAGGCCGCGATCAGCGCCGAGATCGAGCGCGGCGCGACCGAGGTGGCCGACGCCAAGTCGAGCATCGCCGAGATGGCGCGCCAGGCGTACCGCGGCCAGGGCGACGTCTCGAGCCTCGGCATCGTCACGGGTGCGCAGAGCACCGAGGAGTTCATCGCGGAGTACGCCGTCTCCTCGACGGCGGCGCGCAGCCAGTCCCGCTCGCTCCAGGAGCTGCTCGAGGCCGAGTCGGTGTCGCGCAACCGCGAGGCGCGCCTCCAGGCGGTGCGCGAGACGGTCACCGACCTCAAGCAGCAGGCGGACGAGAACCTCGTCGCCGCCGAGGCGGCGCGCACGGCCGCGGCCGACCGCAAGGCCGAGGTCGAGCAGCTGATCGTCGACCAGCAGGCCAAGAAGGCGACGATCGAGGAGCGCAAGTCCGCGGCCGAGGCCAAGGTCGCCGAGAACGAGGCCGCGCAGCAGTCCCTGCAGAGCGAGATCAAGGGCATCATCGCCGAGCAGGCCGAGCGTGACCGCAAGGCCGCCGAGGAGGAGGCACGCCGCCAGCAGCAGAGCCAGCAGTCCGGTGGTGGAGGCGGCGGTGGTGGAGGCGGTGGCGGTGGCGGGTCGTCCTCCGGCGGGGGCGGCGGCGGAGGTGGCGGTTCGTCCTCCGGCGGCGACCGCGGCAGCATCTCGAGCTTCCTGTCGTATCCGACGGCGGTGCCCTACGTGACCTCGAGCTACGGGATGCGCCTGCACCCCATCCTCGGTTACTACCGCCTGCACGCGGGGACGGACCTGCGCGCCTACTGCGGCACGCCGATCATGGCGGCCGGGCCCGGGACGGTCGTCCACGCCCAGTGGCGCAACGGTTTCGGCAACCAGGTGCTCGTCAACCACGGCACGGTGGGCGGCAAGAACCTCATGACGAGCTACAACCACCTCACGCGCTTCGCGGTGTCGTCCGGCCGGACCGTCAACAAGGGTGACGTCATCGGCTACTCGGGCAACACCGGCCTCTCGGGGGCGTGCCACCTGCACTTCGAGGTGTACGTCAACGGGTCGACGATCGACCCGATGTCCGTGCTGCGCTGACCGGGCCGGGTCGCGCTCCGGGCGTCGCGCCCGACCCGCCCCGGCCCCCGCGCGACCGCACCCGAGGGATAATCGGTACCGGGCGCCGTCGGGCACCCGTACGCTGGGGCGCCCGCACGGCTCGGGGCCGGCGCACGGACGGTGCCCCGGACGAGCACCCCGGGCGACAGCACCGACAGCAGAGAAGGACGGTAGGACACGGATGGCGAAGGACAGCGGCCGCAAGGTCGTCGCCAGCAACCGCAAGGCACGCCACGACTACGTGATCGAGGACGTGTACGAGGCGGGGATCGTCCTGTCCGGGACCGAGGTCAAGGCGCTGCGGATGGGCAGGGCGTCGCTCGTCGACGGCTACGTCGCGGTCGACCGCGGCGAGGCCTGGCTCGAGAACGTCCACATCCCCGAGTACACCGAGGGCACGTGGAACAACCACGCCCCGCGCCGCAAGCGCAAGCTGCTCCTGCACAAGGAGGAGATCCTGCGCCTGGAGTCCAAGACGCGCGAGAAGGGGCACACGATCGTGCCCCTCGCGCTGTACTTCCTCGACGGCCGCGCCAAGGTCGAGATCGCGCTCGCGCGCGGCAAGAAGGAGTACGACAAGCGCCAGGCGCTCCGCGAGAAGCAGGACAACCGCGAGGCGCAGCGCGCCATGCGGCAGCGCGAGCTGCGCTGACGCCGCGCGGGGCGTCCCGCACGCGGTCCCGTGCCCGACGTCGGCCCCACCCGCTGGTGATGCCGTCGCCCTCGACGTACGGTCGAGGGCGAGACGACGACCGCGAACCAGGAGGCCCCATGGTCAAGCTCCGCCAGTACATCCCGCGCCTCGCGGCGGGGGCGTACATCCTCAACTCCGGCCTGAGCAAGCGCGGTGCCGACGAGGAGACCGCGCAGGGACTGCACGGGATGGCCGCCGGCACGTACTCGTTCCTCGGGGACGTCGAGCCGAAGCAGTTCACCAAGACCCTGTCGACCGCCGAGATCGCGCTCGGCGCGGCCCTCGTGGCGCCCTTCGTCCCGACCGGTCTCGTCGCCGTCGGGCTCGGCGTCTTCTCGGCCGGCCTCGTCGGCATGTACCTCAAGACGCCGGGCATGACGCGCGAGGACGGGGTGCGACCCACCGAGCAGGGGACCGGGCTCGCGAAGGACGTGTTCCTCCTCGGGATCGCCGGCGGGCTGCTCGTCGACTCGCTGAGCCGGAAGAAGTAGCCGCGACGCGGGTACCGGCGGCGCACGACCGCCGGTACCCGGCCGCGCGGAAATATCCGTGCGGGGCACGGCGTTGATCGCGTAGGCTGGACCTGCTGCACGAGGTCCGGGTCCGCCCGGGCGCCGCGCAGTGCTTGACAACTGCACAGGGGGTGATCGGTTTCGACGGTGGTCGTGCTTCGAGGAGAAGCGGGCCGAGGATGCAGGCTTATCTCGTAAACGATGTCTGCAAAACACAGGTGCCGATAACAAGCGCACCGACTTCGCCCTCGCCGCCTGAGCGAGCCCCGAAGTCCGTCAGCCCGAGCTAGCTCTCGACTCGGATCCTGGCGTCATCTAGAGAGCCACTGCTCGCAGTCCTCGTCACCGGGGCTGCGGGGACTTTCAGGTGACTGAGCCCGTCCGCATCTTGTCTGCGTGAGTGCGGGGGCCGAGAAAAACGACAGCAGACTGCGCCCGGAGAAGTCCTCGATCGGCGTCACCGGACCGGGGTTCGATTCCCCGCACCTCCACCCCTGCGGCGACGGCCCGCACCCCTCTCGGGGTGCGGGCCGTCGCCGTATCGGCGCTCTGTGCGGTCACCAGCCGTGGCGCTCCCAGGCTGCCGCCGCCTCGTCGCCGTCGAGCCACTCGAGGCGCAGCCGCCGCCCCCGCACCTCGAGCCGGTCGTCGTCGTCACGGGGGAGCGGGGGCGCGCCGGGGTCGTCGCTGTACAGGTCCTCGTCGTCGCCCGCGCCGTCGAGGTGGGCCCGCCACTGCACGCGCGGCTCCGGGTTGACGTGCCGGGGGAACGTCTGCGGCCCGACCGTGTCCCAGTGCGTGCACACGCGCGTCACGAGGTGACCGGCGAGCCGGGCCGTGCCCTCGTCGTCGGCCCACAGGCGCGCGACGCGACCGGTGCCCTCGGGGGTGACGGGCTCAGTCACGGGCGGACGCCCCGACGAGCGGAGCCCGTCCCGACGACGGCGCCTGCGGGTCGTCGTCCGGCCCCGTGCCGCCGTCGTCGGCCGGGGGAGCACCGCCGTCCTGCGCGCGACGGCGCACCCGGCGCAGCACCCAGCGCACGACGAGCAGGACGAGGCCGACCACGACGAGCCACGGGAGCAGCGCGCCGAGGACGACGACCAGGCCGTTGAGCGTGGTCAGCAGAGCGTTCCAGCCGTTCTGCAGCCCGCCGAGGAAGCCGCCGGGGGCGAGCTGCTCGGCCGGCACCACCTGCACGACCGTGACGTGCAGCGTCGACATCGAGACCTGGTCCGTGAGCGCGGCGCGCTGAGACTGGAGCGACTCGAGCTCCGCCTGGCGCGTCGTGAGCTCCTGCTCGGCGGCGAGCAGGTCCGCGGTCGTCGCGGCGTCGCCCATGAGCGTCCGCAGGCGCTCGACCGACGTGGTGAGCGCCGCGACGCGGGCGTCGAGGTCGCGCGCGGTGCCGGTCACGTCGACCGCCTCGATCGCGAGGTCGCGCACCTCGCCGACCTGACCGAGCGCGTCCACGGTCGCGGTCGTCTGGGCCGCCGGCACGCGCACCGTCAGCTCGGCCGTGGGCCGCGCGTCGCCCTCGGGCTCGGACTGCCGCCGGCTCTCGACCCGCCCGCCCGCGCTCTCCGCGAGCTCGGCGACCTGCTCGGCGGCAGCCGACGGGTCCTTCGCGACGACGGTCACCGAGCCGGTCGTGACGATCTCGCGGTCCGCCTCGACCACGGCGTCCTCGTCGCCGGTCGTGATCCCGGCCGGGGCGCCGGACGAGGTGTCGGTGCCGTCGACCACCGCCGCCTCGGACCCCGCGCCGGAGTCGAGGGCGGCGTCGCCGGCGCCCGGCGTCGCGGAGCAGCCGGCCAGGAGCGCGCCGCCGAGCACCAGCGCGGCGACGACGGCGAGAGGGCGAGTGGTCCGCATGCTGCGAGGGTAGGGGGCCAACCGCGCGAACCGGACAGCCGCACCCACATCGTGACCGTCTTGTGAACTGTCCGTGATCCGACCGTCGCCCGGCGCGCTGCGGACGTGCCGGTCCGCGCGCGAGGATGGGCGCGTGCTCGTGTGCTGCGGACTCGTGACCCTCGACGTCGTCCAGGTCGTCGACGCCCTGCCCGGACCCGACGAGAAGGTCGTCGCGCGGTCCCTCGCCGCGACGTTCGGCGGCCCGGCCGCGAACGCCGCGGCCACCGCCGTCGCGCTCGGCGTCCCGCCGACCCTCGTGACCGCCGTGGGCCACGGGCCCCTCGCCGCGGTCGTGCGGTCCGAGCTCGAGTCCTCCGGCGTCGCGCTCGTCGACGCGGCGGACGGCGTCGCCGGGGCGGTGCAGCCCGCGGTCTCGACGGTGCTGGTCACGCGTGCGACCGGCGAGCGCGCGGTCGTGAGCACCAACGCCTCCGGCTTCGGCGACCTCACCGATGCGCGTCTCGCGGCGCCGGGTCGCACGGCGGACCTGCTGGACGAGCTCGGCCCCGGGGACGTGCTGCTGCTCGACGGTCACCACCCGGGGCTCGCGCTCCGGGTCGCGCGCCGCGCGCGGGAGCGCGGGTGCGCCGTCGTGCTGGACGGGGGCTCCTGGAAGCGCGACGCGCCCGCGATGATCGGGCTGTGCGACGCCGTCGTCGTGTCGGCGGACTTCCGGCCGCCCGGCGTCGCGACGGGCGACGTGCTCGACGCCGTCGCCGCGCTCGGACCGCGGTTCGTCGCGCGGACCCGCGGTCCGCGGCCCGTCGAGGTGCTCGACAAGGGGGAGAGGTACGAGGTCGCGGTCCCGCGGCCGGGCCGCGTGGTCGACACCCTGGGTGCGGGCGACGTGGTCCACGGCGCGTTCGCCGCGGCGGCGGCGCGTGGGTCGTCGTGGCGCGCGGCGCTGGCGGACGCCGTGGTGGTCGCGTCCCGCTCGGTCGAGCACGCCGGAGCGCGGGGCTGGATCGCCGCGACGTCGTGACGTGCGGGTCCGTGGGACCAAGGTCCCGGGTCGCGGCCTCCTCGGCTACATTTCGGTCACGAAGCCGGGAGAGAGTTGACAGTCACTTAGTAAAGGCAGTCTACTAACAAACATGACAACGGCAGTCACCGGCACCGGCGCACCGAGGAGGCGACTGAGCACAGGGCTCAGGCCGACCTCGAAGGTGCTCCCCGAGCACGCTCGGGCCCACAACCGGTCGCTCGTGCTGCAGCACCTGTTCCACGAGGGGCCCACGTCGCGCGCCGACCTCGCGCGCGCCACGTCCCTCACCCGCGTGACCATCTCCGACCTCGTCTCCGTGCTCATCGCCGAGGGCTTGGTCGAGGAGCTCGGCGTCCGCCCGGGCCAGCGCGTGGGCAAGCCCGCGATCCTCGTCGGCATGCGCACGAGCGCGTACCAGATCGTCTCCGTCGACCTCACCGACGACGAGGTCCTGCGCGGCGCCGTCGTCACGCTCACGGGCGACTTCGTCGTCCGGCAGAGCCTCGCGGTGGACGGCCGCACCGGCACCGAGCTCGTCGACCTCCTCATGCGCTTCTGCCGCGGCCTCATCGCGTCCGCGACCCAGCCGGTCATCGGCGTGGGGATCGGGTCGCCCGGCGTCGTCGACGCCGAGGGCCGCGTCATCGAGGCGCCGAACCGCCGCTGGTACGACGTCCCGCTCGCCGCCCAGCTCACGGAGCGGCTCGGGCTCGCGGTCCACGTCGCCAACGACGCCAACATCGCCGCGCTCGGGGAGTTCACGTTCGGGGGAGCGGCCGGGGACGGCCTGCTCGTCCTCACGGTGGGCGAGGGCGTGGGCGCCGGCATCATGGTCGACGGTGCGCGCGTGCACGGGCACGCCGACGCCGCCGGCGAGCTCGGCCACGTGACCGTGGTCGAGGACGGCGAGCCGTGCGCCTGCGGGCGCCGCGGCTGCCTCGAGACTGTCCTGTCCGTGCCGGCGCTGCGCCGCGCGGTGGACGGGCTCGACACCGAGGCTTCCGACGCCGTGCTGGCGTCGGTGGGCAGGACGCTGGGCATCGCCCTGGCCCCTGTCGTCAGTGCGCTCAACCTCGCGGAGGTGCTCGTGAGCGGTCCTGCGGACCTGCTCGACGGCCCCCTGCGCGAGTCGGCGTTCGAGACCATCCGCTCCCGCACCATGCCGGTCATCGGCAGCGGGCTGCAGGTGCGGATGGCCACGCTCGACGAAGACGTCGTCCTCGCTGGGGCCGCCGTCCTCGTCCTCTCCGGACAGCTGGGGGTCTCGTGAGCCGACGACGCTCCGCCTGACCCGCTCTGCCCGACCGGGGCGCGGGCCACGACCCGCCCCTCACGACCTCCTGGGACCCCCAGTGCAGCACCCCCCAGGAACGCAGTAACACAGCAGCACCCCTGCACACGCTCGATTACGCAGGACTCCTGCCACACCTCCGGTGGGGGCATCGCCGCCACCACCAAGAATCACCGAGAGGAAGCACCCAGTGAAGAGGAACCGTCTCGTCGCCGCCTCCGTGGCGTCGACGATCACCCTGGCGCTCGCGCTGACCGCCTGCAGCACCGGCGGGAACGAGAACAACGGCTCCGGCGACGGCGAGGCCGCCTCCGGCGACATCCGCGTCTGGCTCGTGGGCTCCGACACCCCCGACGCGGCCCGCGACTACCTCAAGACGACGTTCGAGGAGGAGAACCCGGGCAGCACTCTCACGATCGAGGAGCAGTCCTGGACGGGCCTCGTCGACAAGCTGACGACCTCGCTCTCGGGCTCTGACAGCCCTGACGTCGTCGAGGTCGGCAACACGCAGTCCGCCGCGTTCACCTCCGCGGGCTACTTCCGCGAGATCACCGCCGACGAGTTCGAGTCCTACGGTGGCGACGACCTCCTGCCCGCCTTCGTCGAGGCCGGCACGTGGGAGGACAAGCACTACGCGCTGCCGTACTACGCGGGCTCCCGCGTGGTGTTCTACTCGCCCCAGGTCACGGGCGGCGCCGCGGTGCCGACCACGCTCGACGAGTACGTCGCGAGCGCCAAGGCCCTCACGACCCCGGACGTGTCCGGCCTCTACTGGCCTGGCCAGGACTGGTACAACGCTCTCCCCTTCATCTGGGAGAACGGCGGCTTCATCGCCGAGCAGGGCGAGGACGGTACCTGGGAGGCGGGCTTCTCCTCGGAGGGTGGCCTCAAGGGCATGGAGCAGGTCGCCGACCTGATGGCCAACGCCTCGCACGCCCCGAAGGACGGCCAGGAGACCGACCTCCAGGTGCCGTTCTGCGAGGGCAAGGTCGCGTACCTCTCGGCCCCGACGTGGATCCAGTGGTCCATCAAGGCTCCGGAGGACGCGGAGACGCCGGGCTGCGAGTCGACCTACGGCTCCGACCTCACCGCGCTCCCGCTGCCCGGCAAGGACGGCGGCACCGCGACGGTCTTCGGCGGTGGCTCGAACCTCGCGGTCGCGTCGAAGTCGAACAACCCCGAGCTCGCCGTCAAGGCCTACGCCATCATGATGAGCGACGAGTACCAGACGATCCTCGCCGAGAACGGCCTGATCCCGGCCAAGACCTCGCTCGCCGAGAAGGTGCCGACGGACAACCCGATCGCCCAGGCCGGTGTGGATGCCGCGATGAACACGCAGGTCACGCCGGTGTCGCCGAAGTGGGCTGACGTCGAGGCGCAGAACGTCCTCCAGACGGCCTTCACGCGCATCGCCAACGGCGACGACGTGAAGACCGTCGCCGAGGAGCTCGACGCGAAGATCGAGCAGATCCTCAACAGCTGAGCCGGCCCGGTGCCGCCCCGGGTCCGCCCGGGACGGCACCGGACGCTCGTCAGGGGTGGGGATCTCTCCGGGGTCCCCACCCTTCGCACGACGCGTCCCGCACGTCATCACTGCGCACCACCGCGCACCATCCGACGGAGTGAGGAAATGAGCTCTACCACTCTCGAGCCCCGGACAGCGCCCCCGCGCGCGTCCGTGCGGCCCCCCAAGAAGCGGCGTCCACCGGTCCTGCCGTGGTCGCTGCTGGTCCCCACGCTCATCCTGCTGGGCATCATGGTCGGCTACCCGCTGGTCCAGCTGTTCGTCATGTCCTTCCAGGAGTACGAGCGCGCCCAGCTCATGGGCGTGCCGGCCGAGTGGGTGGGCTTCGACAACTACGTACAGGTCCTCACCGACGTCGACGGGTTCTGGACGGTCCTGCTCCGCAGCTTCGTCCTGATGGTCGTCTGGGTCGCGCTGACGATGCTGTTCGGCACGCTCGTGGCGCTGCTCATGATGCGTCTCAACAAGGGCTTCCGCCTCCTCGTGTCCATCGGGCTGCTGCTCGCGTGGGCGATGCCGCCCCTCGCCGGCACCATCGTCTGGGGCTGGCTCTTCGACACCGAGTACGGCGTCGTCAACAACTTCCTCACGAAGATCACCGGGGACAACTGGATGGGCCACTCGTGGCTCCTCGACCCGATGCAGTTCTTCCTCATCCTGACGCTCATCATCGTGTGGGGCGCGATCCCGTTCGTGGCGTTCACGCTCTACGCGGGCCTGACGCAGGTGCCGGGCGAGGTCCTCGAGGCCGCGCAGCTCGACGGCGCGACGCCGTTCCAGCGGTTCCGGCTCATCATGGTCCCCTACGTGCGGAGCATCTACACGGTGCTGATCGTGCTGTCGATCATCTGGGACCTGCGCGTCTTCACGCAGGTCTACGCCCTGCAGGGCATCGGCGGCGACCGTGAGAAGACGAACACGATCGGCGTGTACATCTACCAGATGGGCATGGCCCAGGGGCACTACGGTGTCGCCGGCGCGATCGCCGTCATCTTCGTCTTCATCATGCTCGGCATCTCGTTCTACTACGTGCGCCGGACCGTCCGGGAGGAAGAACTGTGAGCACCATCTCCACCCCGACGATCCCCGTCTCCCGCGCCGCGGTCCCCGACCGCGGTGGCCGGAAGACGCGGCGCGAGGGACAGAGCAAGAAGCGCGCGGCGAACGTCGTCTACTCGATCATCGCGATCGTCGTCTTCGTCGCGTCGGCGTTCCCCGTCTACTGGATGATCAACACGTCGTTCCTGCCGACGAACCTCATCCGTGGGACGGACCTGCACTTCTTCCCGACCCCCGACGTCTTCACGCTGAACAACTACGTGAACGTGTGGACCGACGACCGTCGTGCGCCGCTGCCGCCCGCGATGGTCAACTCGATCACCGTCACGCTCATCACGCTGGTCGTCTCGATGATCCTGGGCTTCCTCGCCTCGCTCGCGATCACGCGCTTCTCGTTCAAGGGCCGCAAGTCGTTCATCGTCGCGCTCCTCGTGATCCAGATGATCCCGGGCGAGGCCATGATGATCTCGATCTTCCGGATCATCGACGGCTGGCAGATGCTCAACACGATCACCGGGCTGGCGTTCGTCTACATCTCCGCGGTGCTGCCGTTCACGATCTGGACCCTGCGAGGCTTCGTCCAAGGCGTGCCCGCGGAGCTGGAGGAAGCGGCCATGATCGACGGGTGCTCGCGACCGAAGGCGTTCTGGAAGGTGACGTTCCCGCTGCTCGCGCCCGGCCTCGTCGCCACCGGTGTCTTCGCGTTCATCCAGGCGTGGAACGAGTTCCTCATGGCGCTGATCATCATGTCCCGGCCGGAGTCCATGACGCTGCCGGTCTGGTTGCGCACGTTCCAGCAGGCGACGATGGCGACGAACTGGGGAGCGCTGATGGCCGGCTCGGTCATCGTGGCGATCCCGGTGGTCATCTTCTTCGTCATCGTCCAGGGCAGGATGACCGGTGGCCTCGTCTCGGGTGCGGTGAAGGGCTGACGTGAGCGACCTGAGCACGGCTGCCTCGCTCGACGGCGAGGCGGCCGCAGCCCTGGCCGGACGCCCCGGCCCCGGGACCGCGTCACGACGCGGTCCCGGGGGCCCGGGCAGCGCGGTGGGCCTCGACATCGGCGGCACCAAGGTGCTCGCGGCCTTCCTCGGCTCCGACGGGGTCGCGCGCGAGACCCTGCGCCTGCCGACGGTGCGCGGACCGGAGGGCGTCGTGTCCAGCGCGGCGCGCGCGGTCCGCGAGGTGGTCCGGCGCGCCTGCGGTGACCTCGCGGACGTCGACGGCGTCGGCGTCGGGGTCCCCGGGCTGGTGGACCCCGCCGACGGTTCCGTCGTGCACGCGGTGAACCTCGGCATCGAGGGCGGACGCTTCGCCCTCGCCGAGGCGCTGTCCGCGGAGCTCGGCGGCGTCCCGGTCCAGGTCGACAACGACCTCAACGTGGCCGCCCTCGGTGCCTCGCACCTGCGGGGCGCGGAGGGGGAGGACCTCGCGTTCCTCGCGCTCGGCACCGGGCTCGCGGCCGGCATCGTGCTCGGCGGCGAGCTCCGCCGGGGCGTGAGCGGCGCGGCGGGGGAGATCGGGCACATCCCGATCGACCCGCGCGGGCCCGAGTGCGCGTGCGGGCAGCGCGGGTGCGTGGAGGTCTACGCGTCGGGCTCCGCCGTGTCGGCGCGCTGGCCGTCGCGCCACGGTCGGCCGGCCCCTGCCGAGCTCTTCGAGGCCGCGGCCGCGGGCGACCCGGACGCGATCCGGATCAAGGACGAGTTCGCGTCCGCCGTCGCCTCCGCCGTGCGGATCCTCGAGCTGACGGTGGACGTGCGCCACGTGGTGCTCGGCGGCGGCGTGTCCGCGCTGGGCCAGCCGCTGCTGGACGCGGTCCGCGACGCGCTCGACGCGCAGTCGAGCACGTCCCCCTTCCTGTCCTCGTTGCGTCTGTCGGAGCGGGTCTCCCTCGCGCCGCCGGACGTCCCGGTCGCCGCCGTGGGCGCTGCTCTCGTCGGCCGTCGAAAGGTGTTGTGATGGAGGTCGTGATCGCTCCGGCGGAGCGGTTGGCGGTGCTGGCTGCGGATGCCGTGGAGGCGGTGGTGCGGTCGGGGCCGGGGGCGGTGCTGGGGTTGGCGACGGGGTCGTCGCCGTTGAAGGTGTACGACGAGCTGGTGCGGCGTCATGTGCAGGAGGGGTTGTCGTTCGCGGGGGTGCGGGCGTTCATGCTGGACGAGTACGTGGGGTTGCCGGTCGATCATCCGGAGCGGTACCGCAACGTGATCGAGACGGAGATCGCGTCGCGGGTGGACTTCGCTCCGGGTGCGGTGCAGGGTCCGGACGGCAACGCGGAGGACCTGGTGGCGGCGTGCGCGGCGTACGAGGAGTCGATCGTGGGGGCGGGGGGTGTGGACCTGCAGATCCTGGGGATCGGGACGGACGGGCACATCGCGTTCAACGAGCCGGGGTCGAGCCTGGCGTCGCGGACGCGGATCAAGACGTTGACGGCGCAGACGCGCGAGGACAACGCGCGGTTCTTCGGTGACGACGTGGAGCGGGTGCCTCGGCACTGTCTGACGCAGGGTCTGGCGACGATCATGTCGGCGCGGCACCTGGTGCTGCTGGCCACGGGCAAGGGCAAGGCGGAGGCGGTGCACCAGCTGGTGGAGGGCCCGGTGAGCGCGATGTGGCCCGCGACGATCATGCAGATGCACCCGCACGCCACGGTCCTGGTCGACGACGCGGCGGCCTCGCGCCTGCAGCTGGGCGACTACTACCGCCAGACGTACGCGTCCAAGCCCGACTGGCAGGGCCTCTGACCCGACGGGTCGACGACACCTCGCGGGAGCTCCCGCGACACCGAGCCGCCCGTCGGCGCGCGGTCCACGCCCCTGGACCGTGTGTCGGCGGGCTTCGTCGTCTCCCGTCCCCGCGGCCCGTGGTCCGCGCGGCGGGTGTCGCACGGCGCGCGGACCTGCCGCGGCGACGGCCGCCCGACGTGTGGGCGTCGCGACGTAGACTTCACTCCATGATCGAACTCCGCGCGAGCACGCCACCCGGGGGTCCCGAGGACCCGTTCCGGACTCCTGCGACCGAGCCGACGACCGGCACGTCGACCGGGGTGCTCGAGCGCGAGGAGACGCGCGAGCAGACCGAGCCCGGCGACCACGAACGCTTCGCGCACTACGTGCGCAAGGAGAAGATCATGCAGTCGGCGCTCTCCGGCAAGCCGGTGATCGCGCTGTGCGGCAAGGTCTGGGTGCCCGGCCGCGACCCGAACAAGTTCCCCGTGTGCCCCACGTGCAAGGAGATCTACGAGGGACTGCGAGACCCGCAGGACGGCGAGGGTGACTCCGGCAAGTGAGCGCGGAGCACCACACGACGTCCACCGGTCACTCCGCCCCCGACTCCCGTAGCAGGACCTCGCCGCCGGCACCCCAGAGCCCGTCCTCCGCGGCGGCGTCGCACCTCTCGCCCGCGTTCCCGCGGCGCGCCCCGTGGGGCTCGGCGTCCAAGCTGCGCGCCTGGCAGGCCGAGGCGCTCGAGCTGTACCGCACGCGCGCGCCGCGCGACTTCCTCGCCGTCGCGACGCCCGGCGCGGGCAAGACGACGTTCGCGCTGCGTGTCGCGACCGAGCTCCTGGAGCAGGGCGTGGTGCGGCGCGTGACGGTCGTCGCCCCGACCGAGCACCTCAAGCACCAGTGGGCCGACGCGGCGGCGCGCGTCGGCATCCGGATCGACCCGAACTTCCGCAACAGCCAGGGCCGGCACGGCGCGCACTACGACGGCGTCGCGCTCACGTACGCGCAGATCGCCGCGAAGCCGGCGCTGCACGCGGCGCGCACGACGGCCGACCGCACGCTCGTCATCCTCGACGAGGTGCACCACGGCGGCGACGCGCTGTCGTGGGGCGACGCGGTGCGCGAGGCGTTCGAGGACGCGACCCGGCGCCTCGCGCTCACGGGCACGCCCTTCCGCTCGGACACCGCGGCCATCCCGTTCGTCGAGTACGAGCGCGGTCCCGACGGCATCCGACGATCGCGCGCCGACTACACCTACGGGTACGGCGACGCGCTGCGCGACCACGTCGTGCGTCCGGTGCTGTTCCTGTCCTACTCGGGCAACATGCGCTGGCGCACGAAGGCCGGCGACGAGGTGAGCGCGCGTCTCGGCGAGGCGCTCACCAAGGACATGACGGGCCAGGCGTGGCGCACCGCGCTGGACCCGAACGGCGAGTGGATCCCGTCGGTCCTCGCGGCCGCGGACAAGCGGCTGACCGAGGTCCGGCGGGCGATCCCCGACGCGGGCGGCCTCGTCATCGCGACCGACCAGACGGACGCGCGCGCGTACGCGGGCCACCTCGCGCGCATCACCGGGAAGTCGCCGACGGTCGTCCTCTCGGACGACGACGGCGCGAGCAGCCGCATCGAGGAGTTCTCCGACGGCGACGCGCGCTGGATGGTCGCCGTCCGCATGGTGTCGGAGGGCGTCGACGTCCCGCGGCTCGCGGTGGGCGTGTACGCGACCTCGACCGCGACGCCGCTGTTCTTCGCGCAGGCCGTCGGACGGTTCGTGCGTGCCCGCAAGCGCGGCGAGACGGCGTCGGTGTTCCTGCCCAGCGTGCCGCACCTGCTCGAGCTCGCGAACGGGCTCGAGATCGAGCGCGACCACGCGCTGGACCGGCCGCTCACGGCGGAGGAGCAGGGGGAGGGGTTCAACCCCGAGGACGCGCTGCTCGCCGAGGCGAACCGCGAGGACAAGGCGTCGGGCGAGCTCGTCCAGGGCTCGTTCGAGGCGCTCGAGGCCCAGGCGTCGTTCGACCGCGTGCTGTTCGACGGCGGCGAGTTCGGCACGGGCGCGGACGTCGGCTCCGACGAGGAGCTCGACTTCCTCGGGCTGCCCGGTCTGCTCGACGCGGACCAGGTCACGACCCTCCTGCGTCAGCGGCAGGCCGACCAGATGAGCGCGCGCTCGCGCACCACGCAGTCCGCGGAGCGCGAGCGGGCCGAGATGGACCACCGGCGCGCCGCGGAGCTTCGCAAGGAGCTCCAGCAGCTCGTCTCGGCGTGGTCGCGACGCAGCGGGCAGCCGCACGGGTCGGTGCACACCGAGCTCCGGCGCCGTTGCGGCGGGCCCGAGGTCCCGCTCGCGACGGTCGAGCAGCTCGACGCCCGGGTCGCGACGGTGCGCGGCTGGTTCGTCGGGAAGCGGTAGCCCGCGCGCCCCGGCGGCCGGGCGCGCACGCCCGGCCGCGACCGGGTCGCGGCCCGGTCAGGGAAGTCAGGACAGCGTGTGCACGACCGTCGGGATCGCCGGGTCGCCGGCGGAGAGGCGGCGCGCGCCGCGGGGCAGCTCGGCGCGGGCCTCGCGGTGGCGGTGCGCGGCGTTCTCGACGCCGTACGACCCGACCCAGCGCGAGTCGACGGCGCCGTCGACGACGAGGGGCACCTGGAGCCGGCGCAGGTCGACGTCGTCGGGCTCCCACTCCTGCACGGCGAGGTCGGCACCCGTGACGACGACCTCCTCGACCGCGCGCCCGTCGGCGTCGTAGCGGCGGGCGGCGCACTTGCGGCCACCCGTGCTCGTCTTGGCGGTCGACGCCTTCGCGACGGGCTGGAGCACGCCGCTGGAGTCGGCGCGGGCGACGAGCTTGTAGACCATGCCGCACGTGGGGGCGCCGGAGCCGGTGACCAGGGAGGTGCCGACGCCGTAGGAGTCGACGGGCGCGGCGGCGAGCGACGCGATGGCGTACTCGTCGAGGTCGGAGGTCACGGTGATCTTCGTGTCGTGCGCGCCGAGGGAGTCGAGCTGGCGGCGCACCTCGACGGCGAGGACGCCGAGGTCGCCGGAGTCGAGGCGTACGGCTCCGAGACGGCCGCCGGCCGCCTCGACGGCGTTCTCGACGCCGCGGCGCACGTCGTAGGTGTCGACGAGCAGCGTGGTGCCGGGGCCGAGGGACGCGACCTGCGACGCGAAGGCGGACTTCTCGTCGTCGTGCAGGAGCGTGAACGCGTGCGCGGCGGTGCCGATGGTCTCGAGGCCGTACCGGCGGCCCGCCTCGAGGTTCGACGTCCCGGCGAAGCCGCCGACGACGGCGGCCCGCGCCGCGGCGACGGCCGCCTGCTCGTGCGCGCGCCGCGCGCCCATCTCGAGGCACGGGCGCTCGACGGCGGCGCTCGTCATGCGGGACGCGGCGGACGCGACGGCCGAGTCGTAGTTGAGGATCGACAGGACGAGGGTCTCGAGCAGCACCGCCTCGGCGAACGTGCCCTCGACCGTCATCACCGGCGACTGGGGGAAGAAGACCTCGCCCTCGGGGTAGCCGGTGATCGTGCCGGTGAAGCGGTAGCCGGCGAGGAACTCGAGGGTGCGGTCGTCGACGACGGACTGCGCGTGCAGCCAGTCGAGCTCGGCCGCGGAGAAGCGGAACGACGACAGCGCCTCCAGGACCCGCCCGGTCCCGGCGAGGACCCCGTACCGCCGACCCGGCGGGAGGCGGCGCGTGAAGACCTCGAAGAGGCAGTGCCGGCCCGCGGTGCCGTCGGCGAGCGCCGCCTGGAGCATCGTCAGCTCGTAGCGGTCGGTGAGGAGCGCGGTCGACGCACCGGGCTGGTACGTCGGCTGGTACGACGGCCGCTGCGTCGGCGAGGCGGAGGGGGCAGCGCTGTCGGTCGCGGGGAGGGCGACGCTGCCCGGGTCGGCGAGGCTCATGCGGAATACCGTAGGGCAGCGACCGCCGCGGTGGGCGCCGACAGGCCCGCGAATAGAGTGGTGACGTGAGACCCCACCCGATCTTCACCCGCCCCGCTGCCGCGCGGGCGTCCCTGACCGTGCCCGAGGAGGCGGTCCGCACCGAGGAGGGGACCCGGCTCGACAGCCCGTGGGTCACCCTCGTGTGGAACGACCCGGTCAACCTCATGAGCTACGTCGCGTACGTGTTCGAGTCGTACTTCGGGTACTCCACCGCGCGCGCCCACGAGCTGATGATGCAGGTGCACCAGGAGGGCCGGGCCGTCGTGTCGACGGGCGACCGCGAGCGGATGGAGGTCGACGTGCAGGCGATGCACTCGTTCGGGCTGTGGGCGACGCTCCAGAAGGACGGCGAGCAGTGAGGCCGTTCCGCGCGGAGGCGCACGGGTACGTCGCCGAGCTCGAGCCGTCGGAGCGGATCGTGCTGGCGCAGCTCGCGGGCGACGTCGCGCAGATGCTCCAGGAGGGCGTCCCCGGGCGGGCGTCGGACGCGCCGGGCCGGTCCGGGCCCGACGACGCGTGGTCGCCCCCGGGATGGACGGGCCCGACGCCCGGTGGGGGCGGGTCGGACGCGACGCCGCCCCCGGACCCGGCCGTGCGCCGTCTGCTCCCGGACGCGTCGGACGACGTCGAGGTGGCGCACGAGTTCCGGCGCTTCACGCAGGACGACCTCGCGGCGCGCAAGGTCGGTCGGCTGGTGCTGCTCGCCCGGATGCTCGTGGACTCCGAGCCGGCCGAGGCGGCGCCGTTCGTCGTCGGGCGCGAGGAGGCGCAGGACGTCGCGGGCGCCCTGACCGACGTGCGCCTCGTCCTGGCCGAGCGCCTGGACCTGCGCACCGACGAGCAGGTCGAGGGCCTGTACGACGAGCTCGACCGGGAGGGCGACGACGGCCCGGACGACGGCGAGGTGGGGGGTGCGCCGCGCCGCTTCCTCGTGAGCGTGTTCCTCCTCACGGGGCTGCTCCAGGAGTCGCTCGTCGACGGCATGCTCGCGGACCTGCGGGCGGGGCGGGGCGGTCCGCGCCCCGAGCCGCGGGGCTGAGCGTGCCGCGGACCTGTGGGCGCTGCCACAGCGGCGTGCGCGTGGTTCGAGGCGCCTCGCGCGGGGCGGCGACAGTAGGCTCGGCCGGGTGAACGACGCTCCCATCGGGATCTTCGACTCGGGCGTGGGTGGCCTGACCGTGGCACGCTCGATCCTCGACCAGCTCCCGAACGAGGCCCTCCTCTACATCGGGGACACCGCGAACAGCCCGTACGGGCCGAAGCCGCTCGCGGCGGTCCGGGCGATGGCGCTGGCGATCATGGACCAGCTCGTCGACGACGGCGTGAAGATGCTCGTCATCGCGTGCAACTCCGCGTCGTCCGCGGTGCTGCGCGACGCGCGCGAGCGGTACACGCAGCGCCACGGGCTCCCGGTCGTCGAGGTGATCCTCCCGGCGGCACGTCGGGCCGTGGCCGCGACGCGGTCGGGCCGCATCGGCGTCATCGGGACGCGGGCCACGATCACGTCGCGCTCGTACGAGGACGCGTTCGCCGTGACCCCGGGCCTGACCCTGACGACGCAGGCGTGCCCCGAGTTCGTGCCGCTGGTCGAGCAGGGCGTGACGTCGGGCCCCGAGGTGCTGGAGGTCGCGCACCGCTACCTGGACCCGGTGAAGGCCGCGGGCGTGGACACGCTCGTGCTCGGGTGCACGCACTACCCGCTGCTGACGGGCGCGATCTCGTACGTGATGGGCGACGAGGTCACGCTCGTGTCGAGCGCGGAGGAGACCGCGAAGGACGTGTACCGCACGCTCGTCGCGCACGACCTCGAGCGCTCGCGCGACGCCGGGCCGCCGCGGCACCGGTTCCTCGCGACGGGGAGCGCGGAGCCGTTCGAGCACCTCGCGCGCCGGTTCCTCGGTCCCGAGGTGCTGAGCGTGGAGGCGGCCTGATGCGTCTCGTCACGGTCGGGTGCTCGGGGTCGTTCGCCGGCCCGGCGTCGCCCGCGTCGTCGTACCTCGTCCAGGTGCCGGCCGCGGAGGCCGCGGCCGCGGGGCTCGAGGCGCGCGACTGGAACGTCGTGCTGGACCTGGGCAACGGGTCGTTGGGCGCGCTGCAGCGGTTCGTCGACCCGCTCGACGTCGACGCGGTCGGGCTGTCCCACCTGCACCCCGACCACTTCGTCGACGTGTGCGGCCTGTACGTGTACCTGCGCTACCACCCGGTCCGCGGCTCGACCCGCACGGGCGTGCCGAGCCGGCTCACCGTGCTGGGCCCGGCGGGCACGGCCGCCCGCATCGAGGCCGCGTACGGCGCGGAGCCGGGCGACGGCGTGACGGAGGAGCTCGACGTGCGCGCGTGGGAGCCGGGCGCGCCGGTCCGGGTCGGCCCGCTCGTCCTCGAGCCGTACCGCGTGTTCCACCCCGTCGAGGCGTACGGGGTGCGCGTCACCGGGCCGTCGACGCTGCGCCCGGGGGAGAGCGCCGTCCTCGCGTACACGGGGGACACGGACGCGTGCGACGGCGTGGTCGAACTCGCGCGCGACGCCGACCTGCTCCTGTCGGAGGCGGCGTTCCACGAGGGCCGCGACGACGGCGTGGAGCGGGGCATCCACCTCACGGGGCGGCGCGCGGGCGAGGTCGCGACCGCGGCCCGCGCGCGCCGGCTCGTGCTCACGCACCTGCCCGCGTGGAACGACCCCGAGCGCTCGCGCGCCGAGGCGCGCGAGACGTACACCGGCCCGGTCGACGTCGCCACGACGGGCGCGGTCTTCGACCTCTGACCGCTGAGCGCGGGGACGGGTCGCCGTCGGCCCCGTAGACGCGACCATCCACCGCGCTCAGCGGTGGGCCGGGGGTCGGTAGGGTGGCGGCATGACCATCCCCTCCTCGTCTCCGGGCACGGCCGCGCCCCTCCGCGCCGACGGCCGCACGCCCGACCAGCTCCGCCCCGTGACCATCACCCGCCACTGGCTCGACCAGGCCGAGGGCAGCGTGCTCGTCGAGTTCGGCCGCACGCGCGTGCTGTGCGCGGCGTCGTTCACCGAGGGCGTGCCGCGCTGGCGCAAGGGGTCGGGCGAGGGCTGGGTCACCGCCGAGTACGCGATGCTGCCGCGTGCGACGAACGAGCGCAGCCAGCGCGAGTCGGTCAAGGGCAAGATCGGGGGGCGCACGCACGAGATCTCGCGCCTCATCGGCCGGTCCCTGCGCGCGATCATCGACGTCTCCGCGCTCGGCGAGAACACGATCGTGCTCGACTGCGACGTCCTCCAGGCCGACGGCGGCACGCGCACCGCCGCGATCACCGGCGCCTACGTCGCGCTCGCCGACGCCGTCGCGTGGGGCCAGCGGCACGGCCACATCAAGGGCGGCAAGCCCGTGCTGACCGACTCCGTCGCGGCCGTGAGCGTCGGGATCATCGACGCCACGCCCATGCTCGACCTCCCGTACGTCGAGGACGTCCGCGCCGAGACGGACATGAACGTCGTCGTCACGGGCTCCGGGACGTTCGTCGAGGTGCAGGGCACCGCGGAGCACGCCCCGTTCGACCGCGCCGAGCTCGACGCGCTGCTCGACCTCGCGGTGGCCGGCACCGCCGACCTCACCGCGATCCAGCGCGCGGCGCTCGCGGCGGACCCTCGATGAGCGGCACGTCCGAGACGGCAGGCGTCGTCGTGCCCGACGGCGCACGCCTCGTCCTCGCGACGCACAACCCGGGCAAGATCGCCGAGCTGCGCGCGATCCTCGCGGCCGAGCTCGACGCGCACCCGGGGCTCGAGCTCGCGCCGGAGGCGATCGTCGGCGCGGGCGACGTCGGCGCGCCCGAGCCGGTCGAGGACGGCGTGACGTTCGCCGAGAACGCGCTCATCAAGGCGCGCGCCCTCGTCGCGGCCACCGGGCTGCCGGCCGTCGCGGACGACTCCGGCCTCGCCGTCGACGTGCTGGGCGGCGCGCCGGGCATCTTCTCGGCGCGCTGGGCGGGGCGGCACGGCGACGACGTCGCGAACCTCGAGCTCCTGCTCGCGCAGCTCGGCGACGTGCGTGCCGAGCACCGCGCGGCCGGTTTCGTGTGCGCGGCGGCGCTCGTCACGCCCGACGGCACCGAGGTCGTGCGGACGGGGGAGATGCGCGGGACCCTGCTCACCGCGCCGCGCGGCGCGAACGGGTTCGGCTACGACCCGATCCTCCTGCCGGACGAGCAGCCCGGTGCGGGGACGGCCCGCTCGGCGGCCGAGCTGAGCCCGGCGGAGAAGAACGCGATCAGCCACCGCGGCAAGGCGTTCCGCGCTCTGGCGCCGGACGTCGTCGCGGCGCTCTCAGCGCGGTAGGGGGCGGCCGGCGAGCTCGCGCTCGCGGCGTCGGCGGTCGCCCGGCCGCAGCACGCCGACGAGCGCGACCACGCCGCGCCAGCCGAGCATCGTCACCGCGAGGAACCCGAACGACACGAGCTGGAACGCCGGGGCCACGCCTTGGTCGGTGAGCACGCGCAGCAGGACGCCCAGCGCCCAGGTGCAGCCCCAGACCACGACGCCCGTCGGCCACAGGGCCCACGGGCGGCGCCACGCGCGCGTGACGAGCCAGCCCAGCGCGGCGCCCGCGGCGAACGGCCACGCCACGACGAGCAGCCGGGTCAGACCCTCGTCGGCGGAGTGCGTCGCGAGGCCGCCGGTCGCGAGCGCAAGGACGCACGCGACGTCGGCCAGCGCGGCGAGCACGACGAGCCCGGGGCGACGAGGACGCGGTCCGGTGGGCGCGAGGTCGGTCATGCTCCCGACGGTACCCCGCCCGCGGGACCGTCCCCGCACGGCCCGGACCGGCCCCGGCGGGTCGATCCCGGGACGCGGAGGGTCGATCCCCTGGAACATAGGGTGGTCCCCGTGCACCTCGCCGCCGACGACCTCGCCTTCGCCTACCCAGGACGCCCCGTCCTCGACGGGGTCGGGCTGCGCGTCGCCGCGGGGACGCGGCTCGGGGTCGTGGGGGAGAACGGCACGGGCAAGTCGACGCTCCTGCACGTGCTCTCCGGCGACCTCGCACCCGCCCGCGGGGAGGTGCGCCGCGCGGGCTCGCTCGCGCTCGTCGAGCAGGAGCTCGCCATCGCGCCGGGCCAGACGGTCGGCACGCTCGTCGCCGCGACGCTGAGCGGGCTGCGGGCGGTCGCCGCCGAGCTCGAGGCGGCGGCCCGGGACTTCGACCACGAGGCGGGCGACCTCGCCGAGCTCACGGAGATCCTCGCCCGCGCCGAGCACCTCGCCGTGTGGGACGCGGACCGCCGGGTCGACGTCGCGCTCTCGCGCCTCGGTGCGTGCCGCGACCGGGACCGCGAGCTCGCGACCCTGTCCGTCGGCGAGCGCTACCGCGTGCGGCTCGCGTGCCGGCTCGCCGAGCGCGCCGACCTGCTCCTCCTCGACGAGCCGACGAACCACCTCGACACCGGCGGGATCGACTTCCTCACCGGCGAGCTCGTCGCGTGGCGGGGCGGCGTGGTGATGGTCACGCACGACCGGCAGCTGCTCGACGACGTCGCGACCGAGATCCTCGACCTCGACCCGGCGATGGACGGGAAGCCGGTGCTCTACGGGCAGCCGGGGTACCTCTCCTACCGGTTCGCGAAGAACCAGGCGCTGCACCGGTGGCGGCAGCGGTTCCGGGCGGAGCAGAAGCGTGCGGAGAAGCTCGCCGCGGTGCTCGACGCGTCGTACGAAGGGCTGTCCGACGAGTGGCGCCCGCCCAAGGGCAGCCAGAAGCACCGCCGCGCGACGCGCGCCCGGATCCACGTCAAGGCCGCGGACCGGCGCCTCCAGCAGCTCGAGGCCGAGGCCGTCGAGGTGCCCGTGCCGCCGCTCCAGCTCGTGTTCCCCGAGCTCCCCGCGATGTCGCCCGGTTGGGAGCCGGGCGACCCGGTGCTCGAGCTGCGCAGCCCGCGCGTCGGGCCCGACGGCGGCGCGCGCCTCGACCTGCCCGGGACCCGGGTCGCGCTCCCTCCCTCGGGGCGTCTGCTCGTGACCGGGCCGAACGGCAGCGGCAAGTCGACGTTCCTCGCCGCGCTCGCGGGCCTGGTGCCGCTCGACCGCGGCACCCGGTCCGTCGTCGACGGCGCGCGGCTGGGCGTCGTCGCGCAGGAGGGCCCGGCGCTGCCCCCGGAGGCGGAGGACCGCACCGGGTTCGACGAGTACGCGCGCGAGGCGCTCGACCTGCTCGACGCGGGCCGCCTCGACCCCGAGCACCTCGTCCCCGTCGCGTTCCTGGGCCTGCTCACGGAGGAGGACCTGGAGCGGCCGCTGCGCGAGCTGTCCGCGGGGCAGCGCCGGCGGTTCGACCTCGCCCGCGCGCTCCTCGCGGCGCCGCACGTGCTGGTGCTCGACGAGCCGACCAACCACCTGTCGATCGACCTCGTCGACGAGCTCACCCAGGCGCTGCGCGTCACGCCCGCGGCGGTCGTCGTGGCGACGCACGACCGCCGCATGCGCGAGGACCTCGACGACTGGCCCCGGCTCGAGCTCGGCTGACCCGCAGCGCCCTCAGCGCCGCACCGGCCGGAGCGTCGTGGCCAGGGGGCGGGCGGGCCCGGCTGGTCAGCGGCCCTCGGCCGGGCTCTCCGCCGGGACGAGCACCTTGCCCAGCGCGCGACCCCACGCGCGCGCCCGGTCGAGCTCGCCGTCGTCCAGGGGTCCCTCGACGTCGCCGACGTAGAACGACGCGGACGGGACGACGAGCCGGAACCCCGCGCGGCGCATCGCCCTGGCGGCGCCGCGGGCTGCCGAGCCCGGGAGCGAGCGGACCTTCGTCGCGCGCGTGTCGAACGTCGCGGCGAGCCGCCCCTCCTCCTGTGGCGGGAGGGACTCCACCCATTCGCGCAGCCCGGTGGCCCGGTCGGAGACCGGGCCCGTCGCGCGCTGCACCGCCTCGGCGCGGGTCGCGGGGCGCGTCATGCCCAGGGCGTGCGTCGGGCCGCCGGCGACCACCAGCTGCACGTGGCGCAGGGCGTCCGGGTGGGCGGCCGGGTCGGTCACGTCGACGACCTCGACGCGCACCGTCTCGCACAGCCCCTCCGCGATGGCCTGCGCGACGCGTTCGCTGTTGCCGTACATCGACTCGTAGACCACTGCGGCGTCCATCGCGCTCACCCCTTCGTCGACCGCCCGTCCGGACCGGACGGGTCCCCTCCCTCCAGCGTCCGGCTCCGAGGGCGCGAGGCCCAGGGCCGACGGGAACGAGCGTGCGGGCCCTTGGTCCCGGGCGCACTGCCGGGGCGCGAGAGGGTCAGGGCGCGGGGCGCAGGCGGGAGTCGACGAGACGCACGACCCACGCGAGGGCGAGGAAGACGACCGCCACGACGGCGGTGTTGACGAGCGCCCGGCCGAGGCCGAGCTCGCCCACGTCGAGGAACGGGTAGGGGTACCAGCCGACGACGGCGCCCCGGACGAACGTGTACGCGATCCACGCGAGCGGGTACGCGACGGACCACCAGACCGTCGCGGCGTCGACCCGCGGGCGCGGGCCCACGAGTCCCCACGCGGCCACCGCGAGCAGCGGCGCGACGAGGTGCAGCAGGAGGTTCGAGACCTGGCCGGCGCTCGTCAGGTCCTGCAGACCGCGCAGCACGGTGTTGTAGACGATCCCGGTCACCGCGATGCACAGCAGCGCGTCGAGGCGCGCGACGCGGAAGACGGTCCCGTCGCGCGCGGGTCGCGCCGCGAGCAGGACGGAGACGACCCCGACGAGCAGGTTCGACTGGATCGTGAAGTAGGAGAACAGGCGCACGAGGCGCTCGGCCTGGCTCGGGGCCGTGCCGGGACCGTCGACGAGCGCGATCGCGACCTCCAGGACGACGCCCGTGAGCGCCGCGACGGCGACGAGCGTGTGCAGGGTGCGGGCCACGACGTGCCGGCCCGCGTCGACCCGGACGCCTGGCGCGTCGGTCACGGCAGGCGGCCGACGTACGCCATCGCCTGGCGCAGCAGCACCCCCTGGCCGCCGCGCATCTCGAGCTGGACCTCGTCGCTGCACGCCTGCTCGGGCGTGAGCCACGCGAGCTCGAGGGCGTTCTGCTGCGGCCGGCAGTCGCCCGTCACCGGCACGACGTACGCGAGCGAGACCGCGTGCTGGCGGGGGTCGTGATAGGACGTGATGCCCGGCGTCGGGAAGTACTCGGCGACCGTGAAGGGCTGCGGGGACGCGGGCACCTGCGGCAGCGCGACCGGGCCGAGGTCCTTCTCGATGTGGCGCAGCAGCGCGTCGCGGATGCGCTCGTGGAACATGACCCGCCCGGAGACGAGGGCCCGCGTCATCATGCCCTCGGGCGTCACGCGCAGCAGGAGCCCGACCGCGACCACGTCGCCCGAGTCGTCGACCCGGACGGGGACGGCGTCGACGTAGACGAGCGGGAGCTGGGCGCGCGCGACCGCGATCTCCTCGGCGCTGAGCCAGCCCGCGGGGCGCGGGTTGTCGTGGGAGAAGTCGTCGGGCGGGAAGTCGGCGGTGTCGGTCACGCGACTGTTCTACCCCGAGCGGTGCGGCGGGGCGAGTCCGCCCCGGGCGCCACTGCCCGGTCGTGCGGCCGTCACGCCGTGCCGGGCGCCTCGGCGTGCGGCTCGGAGACGCGCGCCACGATCTCGACGAGCGCCTGCTCCGCGACCGGTGCGGGCAGCACCTCCATGAGGGCCATGAGCGGGGCGAGGCGGTCGGGCAGGACCGACGCGCGCGGCCCCCGGTCGTCGTCGCCCTCGGGCCCGCCGTCGTCCGCGGCGAGCACCCCGACGAGTGCGCCCCACATCTCGTCGGCGGTGGGGGCGTCGGCCCTCGGTGCGAACTCACCGGCGAGCGCGGCGAGCACCCCGCTCACGTCGGGGCGCCCGGCGCCGCGGACGTCGTCGGCGCCCGCGCCGAGCGCGGCGACGAGGCCGTCGAGACCGGCCTCGGTGACGGGCGTGATGGTGAGGTGGGTCGTGTGCGGCAGGCGCGTGCCGTCGTCCTGCACGAGCCCCGGCTGCGGCTGGAGCACCCACCCGAGGGACCGGACGGCGTCGGCCCACAGGTGCGGGTCGACGCGCCGCTCGGGCGGCACGGACTCGTCGGTCGCCACGGCGACGAGCGGGCCGGTGGGGCGGCCGACGACGCGGAGCCCGTCGATCGCGTCCACCGCCGCGCGCAGGGCGTGCGTCGCGCGCACGCACCGCGCGGTGAGGGCCGTGTACCCCGCGGTGCCGAGTGCCTGGCTCACGGCCCATGCGGCGGCGAGCGGCGCGGCGGAGCGCGACCCGGACAGCGTGGGGTTGACGACCGGGTACCCCGGCCAGCCCGTCGTCGCGAAGAACTGCCGGCGCTGGCGGTCGCGCCCGCGCACGAGCAGGACGGACGCGCCCTTGGGCGCGTAGCCGTACTTGTGCACGTCCGCGGAGATGCTCGTCACGCCCGGTACGGAGAAGTCGAACGGCGGCACCGCCTCGCCCCCGGCCGCGGCCCAGAACGGCAGCACCCAGCCGCCGACGCACGCGTCCACGTGCACGGGCACGCCGCGCGCGGCGGCGGCCTCGGCGACCTCGGCGACCGGGTCGACGACGCCGTGCGGGTACGACGGGGCGGACACGACGACGAGCGCGACGTCGTCGGCGTCGAGCGCCGCGACGAGGTCGGCGGCGGCGGGCGTCCCCGTCGCCGGGTCGACGGGGACGAGCGTGAGGTCCACGTCGAGGTGCTGAGCGGCCTTGCGGAACGCGGCGTGCACGCTCACGGGGGCCACGACGCGGGGGCGCACGTCCGGGTGCTCGGCGCGGAACGCCTCGCGCGCGATCTTCACCGCGAGCAGGCAGCTCTCCGTCCCGCCGGACGTCACCGAGCCCACGACGGCGTCGGGCCCGTCGGCCGGGCCGTGCAGCATCGTGCGCGCGAACCCGAGGAGCTCGCCCTCCATGACGGCGACCGACGTGAACGTCGTGGGGTCGAGCCCGTTGACCGGCTGGACGGCCCGCGCGGCGGCGGCGGCGAGCTCGTCGAGCTCGGCGAGACCGGGGTCGTAGACGTAGGACAGGACGCGTCCGCCGTGCGTCGGGGCGTCGGCCGCGCGGAGCGCGGCGAGCCGGTCGAGGATCCCGTCGGTGCGCAGCGGCACCTCGTCGGCGGGCCGCGGCAGGGCGCCGGGGGCGGTCGATCCCGCGTCAGTCACGGGCTCGGTCGGTCGGGGCGTGGTCACGCGGCAGCTCCGGTGCTGTGTCGTCGATGTCCCCCCTGCGCAGACCGTATCGCACGAGCGGGACGAGGCTCAGCAGGACGAGCGCGGCGGGCACGACCGAGAAGGAGAGCGCGATCCCGTCCACCGCGGCGGCCGGCTGGGCGACCGTCTCGCCCGCCCGCGTGGACACGTACCCGGTGATCCCGAGGACGAGCGAGAGCACCGCGGCGCCGAGCGCCATGCCCGTCGTCTCGCCCGCCGTCCACACGCCGCCGAAGGCGCCGCCGCGGCCCTCGCCGTGCGTCCGCGCGTCGTGCGCGATGGCGTCGGGGAGCATCGCGAGCGGCAGCGCCTGCATGCCCGCGTACGCGACGCCGGCGAGCGCGGTGGGGACGTAGACCCACGCACCGGGTGCCCACACGAGCGGGACCATCCCGAGCGCGGCGACCGCGAAGAGCACCGTCGCGACGACGAACCCGCGCTCCTTGCCGTCGCGGCGCGCGAGCCGGGTCCACAGCGGCATGCAGAGCAGCGCGGGCGCGACGAGCGCCGCGAAGAGGTAGCTGACGGCCGCCTCGTCGCGCAGCACGTACCGCGCGACGTACGCCGCCCCGGCGAGCATGAGCCCCGTCGCGACGGCCTGGAGCACGAACGCGGCGAGCAGCGTGCGGAACGGGCGCGAGCGGCGCAGGGCGTCGACCGCCTCACGCACCGCGAGGGTCCAGGCGCGCGACGCCGAGGCCGGCGCCGTCGAGCCCGTGGCGGTGCCGGGTGAGGCGGTGGTCGCTCCGGCCGAGGCCGTGGTCGTGCCGGCCGGGGGAGCGGGCGTGCCGGCGCCGCGGGGTGCACGCGGGGCGACCCGCGCGGCGACGAGCATCCCGGCACCGATGACGGCACCCGACACGACGCCCATGACGAGGTACCCCGTCGTCGAGTCCCCGCCTCCGCGCAGCGCCGGTCCGCCCGCCCCGAACAGGAGGATCGCGAACGCGAGCGTCGCGACGCGCCACGCGAGCAGGCGGGTGCGGCCGTCGTACGTGGGGTCGAGCTCCGCGGGGAGCGCGATGTACGGCACCTGGAACAGCGAGAACGCGGTTGCGGCCAGCAGGAACGCGACGAGCACCCAGATCGCGGCGGCGGTCGGGCCCGCGGCCGCCGGGACCGCGAACGTCAGCGCGAAGAGCACGGGCAGCGTGAGGGCGCCCAGCGTCATGAAGCGACGGCGCGACCCGGTGCGGGCCAGGTCGCGGTCCGACCCGTAGCCGATGAACGGGTCGACGACGACGTCCCACACCTTGGCGCCCGTGACGATGAGCCCGGCGGCCGCCGCAGGCACCGCGAGCGCGTCGGTGAGGTACACGAGCAGGACCAGGCCGGGCAGGGTGCCGAACCCGCCGGTGCCGACGGACCCGGCGGCGTAGCCCGCGATCGTGGTGCGCGAGAGCCGGTGCGCGGTAGTGTCGTGCGTCACAGGGGCAGCGTAGAGGGTGCGCCGGCCGGACCTGCGCGGTCGTGCGCGGGGAATACTCCGGGCAGGGTGTGTGCTCTACGTAGCAGACCCCCAAGCCCCCAGGAGGAACATCCATGGCCACGCAGACGCTCACCGAGTCCACGTTCGAGCAGACGATCAAGGAGAACGACATCGTCCTGGTCGACTTCTGGGCCGACTGGTGCGGACCGTGCAAGATGTTCGCGCCCGTCTTCGAGGCGTCGTCGGAGGAGAACCCGGACGTCGTGCACGGCAAGATCGACACCGAGGCCGAGCGCGGCCTGGCGGCCGCCGCCAACATCACGTCGATCCCGACGCTCATGGCGTTCCGCGAGGGCATCCTCGTGTTCTCCCAGCCCGGCGCGCTCCCGGCCCCGGCGCTCAAGCAGGTCGTCGACGCCGTGAAGGGCCTCGACATGGAGGACGTGCGTCGTCAGATCGCCGCGGCGAGCGACGGCTCCCCGGCGCAGGACGCCTGAGCCTGCACGACACCACGACGGCCCGGCACCCTCGGAGGGTGCCGGGCCGTCGTCGTGTCATGGGCCGTCTCGCGCGCGGGCGCTGCGTGGCAGGTGTGGAGCCGGTGCCCGTACCGGCAGGGGGCAAGTGGTGCGGGCACCGGCTCTGCCACCACGGTAGACGCCGAACTGGACGGTCGTCCAGGTCGGGTGCGGGTGAATCCGGGGAGTGCTGCCGCGCCGTCACGACGGGGACTCCGGAAGGGCCGGGGAGGGTGCGCGAGGCGGGACTCGAACCCGCACGTCCGAGGACACCAGGACCTAAACCTGGCGCGGCTGCCAGTTACGCCACTCGCGCGCGGTGGTCAGTCTACGGCGCGGGCGGTGCGGCCCTGGCGGCCGGTGTGCGTCGCTCGACGCGCACCGGGCCAGGGCGGCGCCGCCCGGGTGCGCTACCTCGGGTCGATGCCGAGGTCGCGACGGAGCTTCGCGACGTGGCCCGTGGCCTTGACGTTGTACTGCGCGAGCTCGACCTTGCCCTCCGGGTCGACGACGACCGTCGAGCGGATGACGCCCACGACCGTCTTGCCGTAGAGCTTCTTCTCGCCCCACGCGCCGTACGCCTCGAGGACGGACCTGTCCTCGTCCGACACGAGCGGGAAGGTCAGGTGCTCGGCCTCGACGAACGCGGCGATCTTGTCGACCGGGTCGGGGGAGACGCCGACGACCGAGTACCCCGCGCCCTGGAGCGAGGCGAGGTTGTCGCGGAAGTCGCACGCCTCCGTCGTGCAGCCGGGCGTGCCGGCCGCGGGGTAGAAGTAGACGACGACGTGCTTGCCGCGCAGGTCGGAGAGCGTGACGGTGCTGCCGTCGGCGGCGGGCAGGGAGAAGTCGGGAGCGGTGTCGCCGACGGTGAGGCGCGTGGACATGGATCTCCTTCGGTCCGGCCAAGGTGTGGTTCGAGCGTAGGTGAGGGTGGGCGGCACCGGTAGCGTTGTCGCTGTGAGCAAGACGACGTCCGCCCCCGCCACCGCCTCGTCCCGCCCGTCGCCGTCCCGGTCGGCCGCCCGCGACCTCCCGATCCGGATGCTGCACGACCGGCTGCTCGTGGACCCGGAGGTCGACGCGAGCGAGCGGCAGAGCTCGGCGGGGCTCGTCATCCCCGCGACGGCCGTGGGCCCGAAGCGGCTCGCGTGGGCCGTCGTCGTCGCGGCCGGTGAGCACGTGCGACAGGTCGCGGTGGGGGACCGCGTGCTGTTCGACCCGGACGAGCGCGCCGAGGTCGAGCTCGGCGGCAAGGACCTCGTGCTGCTGCGCGAGCGGGACGTGCACGCCGTCTCGCAGGAGGTCGAGGAGGACGGCCCGACGGGGCTGTACCTCTAGCCGGGGCCGCTGCGCGGGCTCGCCGGGCCGTGTCGCCGACGTCACACGAGGGCGGGCGGAACGGATTTTCCCGGCGCGCCCGCGGCTGCTAGTGTTTTCTCTCGCGCGCCATTAGCTCAATTGGCAGAGCAGCTGACTCTTAATCAGCGGGTTCGGGGTTCGAGTCCCTGATGGCGCACCACCACCGATCGGGCCGTCCGCATGGCGGGCGGCCCGAGCCGTGCCGGTCGAGAGCCGGCACGGCGGGCGGGCCCGGTCTCCTCGCGGAGATCGGTGGTCCCGGCCGCTGGTAGTGTTCACTCTCGCGCGCCATTAGCTCAATTGGCAGAGCAGCTGACTCTTAATCAGCGGGTTCGGGGTTCGAGTCCCTGATGGCGCACCCTTCCTGACCAGGCCGTCCACGTCCGGGTGGGCGGCCTTCGTCGTCCGCCGCCCGGGCGACCCGCCCTCCCGCTCCCGTGCCGGTCGCCCGCCGCAACCGTCGCCGTCCGTTTCGCCGGAGTTCGCCCGCTGCCGTCCTCCCGTTCACCCCCGCCGGGAAGGGTCCGGTGCGGGCGTCGTCGCCGCTCGGCAGCGCCGCCCGTCGACCCGTTCGCCACGGAAGGGAACCACGATGGACACGTCCGTGCCCACGCACAGGACTTCGCGACGCGCCGAGAGACGCACCGACAGACGGACCGACGGTGGGGCGCGGCGCCGCGCCACGGTCGCCGGGGCGCTCGGGGCGGTGCTGGTCGCCGGCCTGCTCGCGCCCGGCGCCGCCGCCGCGACCGCCCCGGGAGCCTCCCCGACCCTCGACCGGACGGCCGCCCGGTCCACCGGGGCCGGCCCGGAGACGCGGCCGGTGCTGAGCCCGACGACCGGCACGTTCCTCGACGGCACGGTGCGCGTCGCGGCCGACCCGGTCCGCGCGGGCGACGCCGTCACGGCGCTCGCGGTCGACGGCACCGCCCTCGACGCCTCCCCGACGCCCGCGACGGCGCGCCTGCTGTTCGACGTCGGCAGCAACTCGATCGAGAAGCGGTACGGCAGCCACGTGCTCGTCAACGGCGAGCGCCTCGAGCTCGACCGGGACATGGTGTCCGAGCGCGTCGCGCTCGACGTGCCCGCGCGGTGGCTCGTGCCGGGCGAGAACCGGGTGCGGTTCGTCGTCGGTGCGGTCACGACGTCGTGCGGCACGAACTACGACGACTACGACCTCACGGACGTGTCGCTCGAGCTCCTGGGCGAGACGGCCGACGGCTCCGCCAACAGCTTCTCCTACGCGTTCGGCGACGGCTCGTGCGGCACGAACACGGCGCGCGTCCTCTCGGCGGACCTCACGTTCGACCTCGACCAGGACCCGGCCGCCACGACCGGCCTCGCCGCGGAGCTCGACACCACGACGCTCGAGAACGGCGCGCACACGCTCACCGCGACGACCGCGTCGGGCGCGACCGCGACGAGCGCGGTCACCGTGAACAACGGCGCCCCGGGGGCGCCCGTGATCCGCCCTGCGGACGGCGCGCTGCTGCACGGCCCGCAGACCGTGCTCGCCACGCCGCCCGCCGGGGGCGAGCCGCCCGTCGGCATCGAGCTGGACGGCGCCCCGCTGACCACCGTCGCGACGCTCGGCACCGGCTCGTCGCGGTTCGTCTTCACCGTGGGCTCGAACTCGATCGAGGCCCGCTACACCAACCACCTGCTCGTCAACGGGCAGCGCATCGACCTCGTGGACCGCGACTACGTGAGCGAGACGGTCCGGATCGACGTCCCGAACGCCTTCCTGTCCCCGGGTCGCAACGTCGTGCGGTTCGTCACGGGCACGTACCCGACGGCGTGCGGCGACAACCGCGACGACTTCGCCATCTCCGGGATCGCGCTCGACGTCACCGACGGCACGGCGACCGGCGTGGGCATCGCGCCGTCGTACTCGATGGGCGACGGAGACTGCGGCACGAGCACGACGAAGCCGCGCGAGGTCGACCTCGCGTTCGACGTGACGCGCGACGCCGACGCGCCCGCGACCGGCCTGCGGGCCGACGTCGACACGACGACGCTCGCCGACGGCGAGCACACGATCACGTCGGCGACCGCCGCGGGTGCGGCCGCGCGCCGGACGGTGACCACCGACAACACCGGTCCCGCGATCGTGTCCAGCACGCCGGCGGCGGGCGCGGAGCTCGCGAGCGCGACGAGCCTCGCAGTCGAGCTCGCGGACGCGTCCGGCGTCCTGTCCGGGCCCGACGTCACGCTCGACGGCGAGCCGCTCGAGCTCGGCGCGCCCGTCGGCCCGGGGCTCGCCCCGGGTGCGCACACGCTCGTCGTCACCGCGACGGACGTGCTCGGGAACGCGAGCACGCACGAGATCGCGTTCACGAGCCTCGGCGTGCCCGACGTCCCGACCGACCTCGCGCCCGCGCACGGCACGCGCGACGTCGCGGGGAGCGTCGACCTGTCCGCGCGCGTCGCGGCGCCCGGCGGCGGCGACGTCACCGCCACGTTCTCCCGCGCCGACGTCACCGCCCCCGCGCTCGTCGCGCAGGGCGAGTCGGCCGAGGTCCCGACGACGCTCCCGGTCGAGGGCGAGCAGCCCGCCGCGGCGGACGCGCTCGCCCCGGGCGACGACCTGACGCTCGACTCGCCCCGGAGCCGCGACGTCACCTACCAGCGCTTCGAGCTGCCCGCCGAGGGCTCGACCGCCGGCCAGGTCGTGCGCTGGGAGGGCGTCGTCGACCCGCAGCGGCTCGCCACGCTGCACGTGTGGGACGGGGAGCGGTGGGAGCCGCTCGCGTCCGCGCGCGGCGCGGTCGAGGGCACGACGTCGCTGAGCACCGTGCTCCGCGACGGCGCCGCCACCGACGGGACCGTGCACGTCCTCGTGACGGGCACCGACCCCTTCGCGGACGACATCGCCGCGGGCGGGTCGCGCGACGAGACCGACTTCGCGCCCCGCGAGGACTACGACTTCTCCCTGGTCCACCTGACCGACACGCAGTACCTCACCGAGGGCGCGGTCGAGCAGGAGACGGCCGAGGAGCGCGCGGTGTGGGCGCAGGCCTACACCGACCTCACGCAGTGGGTCGTGGACAACGCCGAGGAGCGCGGGATCGCGTACGTCGGCCACACGGGCGACGTGAACGAGAACTACACGCGCCTGCCCGCCGACGACGCGATGGCCGCCCAGATCCGGGGCGAGTACGCGTTCTCCTCGTCCGCGCAGCAGATCCTCGACGACGCGAACATCCCGAACGGGGTCCTCGCCGGCAACCACGACAACCTCACGGGCCAGGACAACGGGCCCGGGGCGCTGTTCAACGAGTTCTACGGCCCCGAGCGCTACGAGGCGCTTTCCGCGGGGTGGGAGAACGCGTCCTACGGCGGCCCGTGGCGCGAGGGCGACAACCAGAACCACTACGACCTGTTCAGCGCGGGCGGGCTCGACTTCGTCGCTGTCTACCTGTCGTACGGGGTGACGGACGAGGAGGCCGCGTGGGCGGACGGCGTCCTCAAGCAGTTCCCCGACCGCAACGCGGTCGTGCTCACGCACGACTACCTCGTGCCGAGCTCGAACCCCGACGGTCGGGACTCCGAGATCTCGACGCCCGACGGCCGCCTCGTGCACGCCAAGGTCGTCGAGCCCAACCCGAACGTCTTCCTCGTCCTCGCGGGGCACCGGCACGGCGTGGGCATCAACGTGCGCCAGGACGTCGGCACGCCGGGCAGCGGCGTCGTCGAGCTGCTGGCCGACTACCAGTTCTACGAGGTCACGGCCGAGGAGGCGGGCCTCACCGAGATCGGCGGCTACGCGCCCGACGAGGGCCTGCGGCTCGGCGCGAGCTTCCTGCGCCTGCTCCAGTTCGACGTCGACCGCTCCGAGATGATCGTCGACACCTACTCACCGTGGCTCGAGAACTTCGGCGCCACCGAGTACGACGACGAGCAGCGCTACGACGGCCGCGAGGACGACTTCACCGTCCCCGTCGACCTCACCTCGCGCGTCACGAGCCTGGCGACCGACGCCGTGTCGCTCTACGCGCCGGGCGAGGAGGTCGGCAGCGTCACGGTGCCGTCGGGCGAGGTCGCGACCGTCACGTGGGACGGGCTCGAGCCGGGCGCCGCGCACGCGTGGACCGTCACGGCCACCAGCGCGGGCGGCGGCACCGCCGTCTCGCCGGTGAGCACGTTCACCACCGCGCCCGCCGAGGACGGCCTCGTCGTCGAGACGACGGCGCGCACGCAGTGCCTCGGCGGCACGGCCTACGTCGCCGTCCGGGCCCGCAACGCGGACACCGTCCCGGTCGACGTCACGCTCAGCACGCCGTTCGGCGAGCGCACCGTCACGGGCGTGCGCCCTGGCGCGTCGGCGTACCAGGCGTTCTCCGTCCGGGCGGCCGACGTCGCGGCGGGCACCGCGCACGTCGCCGCGAGCGGGGACGGCCGGTCGTTCGCCGCCGACGTCGCGTACGACGCGCTGGCGTGCGGCTGACGTGCGCTGACCGGCCGGCGTCGCGCCCCTGACGCGGTGCCGACGGCACGACGGCGGCCCCCGGACCGGACGGTCCGGGGGCCGCTGCGTCGCCCGCCCGGTCGGGGAGCGGGACGGTCAGACGGCGGCCCACCCGCCGTCGCTGTGCAGGACGGCGCCCGAGACGTTGGCCGAGTCGTCCGACAGGAGCCACGTGATCGCTGCGGCCAGCTCCTCGGCGCTCGCGGCCGGCGGGACGGTCGTCGCCATGACCGGGCCGAGCCGCTCGCCCGCGTACGGCGAGCGGAAGGGCGCCTCGATGCTCGTCGCGACGGCCCCGGGGGCGACGACGTTCGCCCGCACGCCCCGGGGCGTGTAGAAGAACGCCGTGCTCTTCGTGAAGCCGACGATCGCGTGCTTCGACGTCGCGTACGCGGTGCCCGACGCCGACGCGCGCGAGCCCGCCTCCGAGCCGACGTTGACGATCGAGCCCTTCCCCGCCTCGAGCATGAGGGGCAGGACCGCACGCGTGAGGCGCATGACCGCGGTGACGTTGACGGTCATGACGAGGTCCCACGTCGCGTCGTCGAGCTCGGCGGTCGGCAGGAAGCCGTCCATGATCCCGGCGACGTTGGCGAGGGCGTCCACCCGGCCGCCCGCGGCGGCGACCACCGCGTCGACCGTGGTCTGCGCGCTCACGTCGCCCGCCACGGTGACGAGAGCGTCCGTGCCGACGTCGGCGACGAGCTTGTCGAGGCGGTCCTCCCGGACGTCGGTGGCGACGACGCGCGCGCCCTCCGCGAGCAGCCGCTCGACCGTCGCGCGGCCGATGCCGGCGCCCGCGCCGGTGACGATCGCCGTGCGGCCCTCGAACCTGCCCGGGACGTGGTTGCTGACCATGACGGCTCCTTCCGTCCGCGCCGGCACTGCCGTCGACCGGCGTCTGCTCCCATCCCAGCGCCCGCGCGCCCGCGCGCGCGAGAGCCGATCGTCCTCACCTGGGCGCCGGTGGTCCCGAGCGTGCGGGCGGGGGTAGGGTCGGCGTCGTGACGCACCCGTCCGTGACCCCCTGGTGGCCGGCCGCCTGACGGCCGGTGACCTCATCCGGCCGTGCCCCGACGACGTGGGCGGCCTCGGTGAACCCGGTGCGCGCGTCGTCGGCCCAGCGGCCGTCCCCCTGAGCTGGAGCCGAGCATGACGACACCGCAGACCCCGCCGACGGCCCTGCCCGTCCGGTCCCTCGAGCCGACGGGCGCCGAGGTGCCCTCGACCGTCCCGACGCACTGGTACAACCTCGCGGCCGACCTCCCCGAGCCCGTGCCCCCGCACCTGCACCCGGGCACGCGCGAGCCCCTCACGCCGGACGACCTCGCGCCGTTGTTCCCGCTCGCGCTCGTCCAGCAGGAGGTGACGACGGAGCGCTACGTCGAGATCCCGCAGACGATCCGCGAGATCTACGCGCTGTGGCGGCCGTCGCCGCTCGTGCGCGCGCGACGCCTCGAGCGGGCCCTGGGCACGCCGGCCCGCATCTACTACAAGTACGAGGGCGTGAGCCCGGTCGGCTCGCACAAGCCGAACACCGCCGTCGCGCAGGCGTACTACAACGCGCTCGAGGGCACCACGAGGCTGACGACCGAGACGGGCGCGGGCCAGTGGGGCGCGTCGCTGTCGTTCGCAGGCGCGCTGCTCGGGCTCGACGTCGAGGTGTGGCAGGTGCGCGCGTCGTACGACTCCAAGCCGTACCGGCGCGCGCAGATGGAGGTCTACGGCGGGATCTGCCACCCGTCGCCGTCGGACCTCACGGAGGCAGGGCGCGCGATGCTCGCCGCGGACCCGGAGACGACCGGCTCGCTCGGCATGGCGATCAGCGAGGCCGTCGAGACGGCCGCGAAGGACCCCGCGGCGCACTACGCGCTGGGCAGCGTGCTCAACCACGTCATGCTGCACCAGAGCGTCATCGGCCAGGAGGCGCTCGTCCAGCTCGACGAGGCGGGCGAGGGCGCGCCGGACGTCGTGTTCGGCTGCGCGGGCGGCGGGTCGAACCTCGCGGGCCTGACGTTCCCGTTCCTCGGCCGCAACCTGCGTGAGGGCACGACGACCCGGCTCGTCGCGTGCGAGCCGGCTGCGTGCCCCTCGCTCACGCAGGGCGAGTACCGCTACGACTTCGGGGACGTCGCGGGCCTCACGCCGCTGCTCAAGATGCACACGCTCGGCAAGGACTTCGTCCCGCCGGCGATCCACGCGGGCGGCCTGCGGTACCACGGCATGTCGCCGATGGTGTCGCACGCGGTGCACCTCGGGCTGATGGACGCCGTCGCCGTCGACCAGGACGAGGCGTTCACGGCCGGGACGCTGTTCGCGCGCAGCGAGGGCATCATCCCCGCGCCGGAGTCGACGCACGCCGTGGCGGCGGCGGTCGCGCACGCGCGCGCGGCGACGGAGCCCGAGGTGATCGTCCTCGGGCTGTCGGGCAACGGGGTGCTCGACCTGCCCGCGTACGCGGCGTACGTCTGACGGTCCGGGCGCCTCGCGCGGCACGACCCCCGCGCGAGGCGCCCGTACCCTGGTGCGGTGCCCGAACCGACCCCCGAGACCCTCGACGAGCCCGTGACCGGCGCCCCCTCCGCGACCCCGGGGACCGGCGACGCCCGACCGCGCTACCGCACCCAGCCCGTGTCGTTCGTGCGGCGCAGCGGCCGCCTCGCGCCGCGCCAGCAGCGCGCGTGGGACGCGTACCGCGACCGCTACCTGGTCGACGTGCCACGCGACGTCGCGCGGACCTCGGTGGACCCGGACCACGTGCTCGACGTCGCGGCGACCTTCGGGCGCGACGCGCGCCTGGTCGTGGAGATCGGCTCGGGCCAGGGCGAGGCCGTCGTCGCGGCCGCCGAGCGCGAGCCGGGCACGGACTTCCTCGCCGTCGAGGTCTACGCGCCCGGGCTGGCCCAGACGGTGCTGCGCGCGTCGCAGCGCGACCTGACGAACGTGCGGCTCGTCCAGGCGAACGCGGCCGAGGTCCTCGCCACCACGCTGCCCGCGGGGAGCGTCGACGAGCTGTGGGTCTTCTTCCCCGACCCGTGGCACAAGTCCCGCCACCACAAGCGCCGTCTCGTGACGCCGTCGTTCGCGGCGCTCGCCGAGCGCGTCCTGCGTGCGCCGGGGGAGGGCGACGACGGCCGCCCCGGCGGGACGCTGCGGCTCGCGACCGACTGGGCCGAGTACGCGGAGCAGATGCTCGAGGTGCTGGACGCTGCGCCGGGGCTGCGCAACGTGCACGGCCCGGGGAACGCCGCGCCGCGCTTCGAGGGCCGGGTGCTCACGGGGTTCGAGCGCAAGGGCGAGGCCGCGGGGCGCGTCATCACGGACCTGGAGTACGTGCGCGTCTGACCCGCGGCACGGCTCGCGACCGGCCGCGCGCGGTCCTTGCGGACAACAGTGATCTACGGCACATTGTGCCGGGGGTGGAAGGTCGCCCCGGGCACGCAGTGTCGCGTGCGGTCGCGTCGACAGGCGACCGTCCGCGGGGTGCGGGCTCTCTGTCTGTCCACGGAATGAGCCAACGGAGGCGTCATGACCGACGTGACGGCCGCCCCCGGACCGGGGCCCGCCGAAGAGACCGACTACCAGCGGGTGCAACGCTCGCCCGAGTTCCAGGACCTGCGCCGACGCTTCCGGAACTTCGTGTTCCCGATGACCGCGCTGTTCCTCGTGTGGTACTTCGTCTACGTGCTGCTGGCGAACTACGCGCACGACCTCATGAGCGTCCGGGTGTGGGGGAACGTCACCGTCGGGCTGCTCCTCGGGCTCGGCCAGTTCGTGTCCACGTTCGCGATCACCATGATCTACGCGCGCTGGGCCAACAAGCGCTTCGACGCCCAGGCGGACGAGCTCCGCCGCGAGATCGAGGAGGACGAGCTGTGAGCGCGCACCTCCTGGCCGCCGAGGCCACGGACGTCGGGAACCCCGTCGTCAACGTCGCGATCTTCGCCGTGTTCGTCGCCGTGACGCTCGTCATCGTGCTGCGCGCGTCCCGGCAGAACAAGTCGGCCGCGGACTACTACGCGGGCGGGCGGTCGTTCACCGGGCCGCAGAACGGGACCGCCATCGCGGGCGACTACCTGTCCGCCGCGAGCTTTCTCGGGATCTGCGGCGCCATCGCGATCAACGGCTACGACGGGTTCCTCTACTCCATCGGCTTCCTCGTCGCGTGGCTCGTCGCGCTGCTGCTCGTCGCCGAGCTCCTGCGCAACACGGGCAAGTTCACGATGGCCGACGTCCTGTCGTTCCGGCTCAAGCAGCGGCCCGTCCGCATGGCGGCGGCGCTCGCGACCCTCGCCGTCGTGTTCTTCTACCTGCTCGCCCAGATGGCCGGGGCCGGCGGCCTCGTGGCGCTGCTGCTCGGCGTCGACTCCACGGCGGGCCAGAGCGTCGTCGTCGCCGTCGTCGGCGCGCTGATGATCCTCTACGTGCTGGTCGGCGGGATGAAGGGCACCACCTGGGTCCAGATCATCAAGGCCGTGCTGCTCATCGCGGGCGCCGCCGTCATGACGGTGTGGGTCCTCGCGAAGTTCGGCTTCAACCTGTCCGACCTGCTCCAGGGCGCGATCGACAAGGCGGGCCCGGGCGGCGAGGCGCTCATCGAGCCCGGCAAGCAGTACGGCGCCACCGGCACCACGAAGCTCGACTTCCTGTCGCTCGCCCTCGCGCTCGTGCTCGGCACCGCCGGCCTGCCGCACGTCCTCATGCGCTTCTACACCGTGCCCTCGGCCAAGGAGGCCCGCCGGTCGGTCGTGTGGGCGATCTGGCTCATCGGCATCTTCTACCTGTTCACCCTCGTGCTCGGGTACGGGGCGGGCGCGCTCGTGGGGCCGGAGACGATCAGCGCCGCACCAGGGGGCGTGAACTCCGCGGCACCCCTGCTCGCGTTCGCGCTCGGCGGCGAGATCCTCCTCGGCTTCATCTCCGCCGTCGCGTTCGCGACCATCCTCGCCGTCGTCGCCGGGCTCACCATCACCGCGGCGGCGAGCTTCGCGCACGACATCTACGCCAACGTCATCAAGCGCGGCGAGGTCAAGCCCGACGGCGAGGTCAAGGTCGCGCGCATCACCGTCGTCGTCATCGGGATCCTCGCGATCCTCGGCGGCATCTTCGCGCAGGGCCAGAACGTCGCGTTCCTCGTGGCGCTCGCGTTCGCCGTCGCGGCGAGCGCGAACCTCCCGACGATCCTCTACTCGCTGTTCTGGAAGCGGTTCAACACCGCGGGCGCGCTGTGGAGCATGTACGGCGGCCTGATCTCGTGCGTCGTGCTCATCGCGTTCTCTCCCGTCGTGTCCGGGAAGGTCGACCCGGTGACGGGCGCGAGCCTGTCGATGATCAAGAACACGGACATCGACTTCGCGATCTTCCCCCTGAGCAACCCCGGGATCGTGTCGATCCCGCTCGCGTTCCTCCTCGGGATCGTCGGGACGCTCCTCAGCAGGGAGAAGCCGCACCCCGAGAAGTTCGCCGAGATGGAGGTGCGCTCGCTCACCGGGGCGGGCGCCGAGAAGGCGACGGTGCACTAGCCCGACGGCGGCCCCCGCGCCGCGTGCGGACGCCCCCGGCCCGGACCGGGGGCGTCCGCACGCGCGGCAATTCCGTCGCGCGGCGCGCGGACGACGCCGTACGGTCGCGCCGTGACCTCCGCTACCCCGGCCCCCGTCGTCCCGGGCGAGGAGACGCCGGTCCTCGTCGTCACCGGGGCGATGGCCTCGGGGAAGTTTACGGTCGCCGACGCGCTCGCCCGCACGTTCCCGCTCGCCGCGCACGTGCGCGGAGACCAGTTCCGGCGGTTCGTGGTCAGCGGCCAGGCGTCGACGGCACCGCCCCTGACCGGCGCGGCGCGGGCCCAGCTCGACCTGCGGCAGGCGCTCGCGGCGCAGGTTGCCGACACGTACGCGGCCGCGGGCGTCACGGCCGTGGTCCAGGACATCCTGCTCGGCCCCGACCTCGCGCGGTTCACGGCGCGCGTGCGCACCCGACCCTGCTACGCCGTCGTGCTGACGCCGGACGCCGCCACGCTCGCCGCGCGCGACGCCGGCCGCCACAAGCAGGCGTACGGCGCCTGGACCCCGGAGGAGTTCGCCGCCGCGGCCCGCGCGACGCCCGGCGGGCTGCACGTCGACACGACCGGGTGGACCGTCGCGCAGACCGTCCGGCACGTGCTCGACCGGCTCGACGAGGCCCGGGTCGCCTGACCCGCCGTCGCACCGCCGCGCGGCGACCGGGCCGTCGCGCGAGGATGGGCCCATGACGTCCGACGCGCAGCCCGAGACCACCCCTGACGAGACGTACGACGTGATCGTGATCGGCGGCGGGCCCGTCGGCGAGAACGCCGCCGACCGCGCGTCGCGCACCGGCCTGAGCGTGGCGCTCGTCGAGGCCGAGCTCGTGGGCGGCGAGTGCTCGTACTGGGCGTGCATGCCGTCCAAGACGCTCCTGCGCCCGGGGGCCGTGCGGGCCGAGGCGCGGGGCGTCCCGGGCGTCACCGTCGGCGACGACCTCGACGTCGCCGCCGTCCTCGCGCGGCGCGACCAGATGGTCTCGGACTGGGACGACTCCGGCCAGGTCTCGTGGGTCGAGGGCGCGGGCCTCACGCTCGTGCGCGGGCTCGGGCGGATCGTCGGCCCGCGGCTCGTGGAGGTCGTCGCCGAGGAGCCCGACGCCGACCCGGACGACCTGCCGCGCGCCCGCCGGCTCGCCGCCCGCCACGCGGTGATCGTGGCGACCGGCAGCGTGCCGGTCCTGCCGGACGTCCCCGGGCTGGCCGACGCGAACCCGTGGACGAGCCGCGAGGCGACCGCGGTCGAGGACGTGCCCGAGTCGCTGGCGATCGTCGGCGGGGGAGTGGTCGCGACGGAGATGGCGGTCGCGTTCGCCGACCTCGGGGCGCGCGTGAGCGTGCTCTCGCGGGGCGGCCTGCTCGGGCGCACCGAGCCCTGGGCCGGCGAGGCGGTCGCCGCGTCGCTGCGGGACCTGGGGGTCGACGTGCGGCTCGGCGTGTCGACGGAGGCCGTCGAGCCGCTGCCCGACGGCGGCGCGCGCCTCGTCCTCGCGGCGACCGGTCCCGCGGACGGCGGGGACGCGCCCGACCTGGCGCCCGTCACGGCCGAGCGCGTGCTCGTCGCGACGGGCCGCGTGCCGCGCACCCAGGACCTCGGGGTCGACTCCGTCGGGCTCGCGCCCGGCCGCGCGCTGGAGGTCGACGACACGATGCTCGTCCAGGGGCTCGGGTCGGAGGCCGGCACCGGGTGGCTGTACGCGGCGGGCGACGTCACCGGTCGCGTCGCGACGACCCACCAGGGCAAGTACCAGGGCCGCGTCGCGGGCGACGTCGTCGCCGCGCGCTTCGGCGACCCCGACGCCGAGGACGCCCCGACCGCGGGCGAGCGGCCGCCCGCCGTCGGCGCCGACCCCGAGCCGTGGTCGCGGTTCGCCGCGACCGCCGACGCCGTCGCCTCGCCCCAGGTCGTGTTCACGCGGCCCGAGGTGGCGGCCGTCGGGCACACCGAGTCGTCCGCGCGCGACGCGGGCCTCGACGTGCGCGTCGTGCGCTACGACCTCGCGAACATCGCGGGCTCCTCGGTGCGCTCCGCCGACTACGCGGGCAGCGCGCAGCTCGTGGTCGACGCCGCGCGCGAGGTCGTCGTCGGCGCCACGTTCGTGGGCCCCGACGCGGCGGAGATGCTGCACGCCGCGACGATCGCCGTCGTGGGGGAGGTCCCGATGCGCAGGCTGTGGCACGCCGTGCCGTCGTACCCGACGGTGAGCGAGGTGTGGCTGCGGCTGCTCGAGGAGTACGGGCTGTAGGGACCACCCGGCGCAGGCCCGGCGCCCGCGCCGCGGCCCGGTCGCCTAGGCTCGGGGGCGTGACGACCGAGACCACCGCCCCGCGCGTCGCCCTCGCGACGTGCTCCGTCCTCCCGCAGCTCGACCCCGACGACGCGCCGCTCGTGCGGGCGCTCGACGCCCGGGGCGTCGCGGCGCAGCCCGCCGTCTGGGACGACCCCGACGTGGACTGGGCCGCGTTCGACGCCGTCGTCGTGCGCTCGACCTGGGACTACTCGGCCCGGCGCGACGAGTTCGTCGCGTGGGCGAGCCGGGTCCCCCGCATCCTCAACGCGGAGCAGGTGCTGCGCTGGAACACCGACAAGGGCTACCTGCGCGAGCTCGAGGGCGCGGGCATCCCCGTCATCCCGACGCTGTGGCTCGACCCGGCGCGCAACCTCTCCTCGCGCGCGATCCACACGCGCCTGCCCGCCCAGGGCGACTTCGTCATCAAGCCCGTGGTCAGCGCGGGCGCGAAGGACACGGGCCGGTACCAGGCGGGCGAGGCGCACTCGCGCGGGCTCGCGATCCAGCACGCCAAGAACCTGCTCGTCTCCGGGCGCGAGGTCATGGTGCAGCCCTACGTGACGAGCGTCGACACCGCGGGGGAGACGGGCCTCGTCTTCGTCGACGGCGAGTTCTCGCACGCCGTGCGCAAGAACGCCCTGCTCACCGGCCCGCACCGCCCGACGCGCGGCCTCTACCAGCAGGAGGAGATGAGCCCGTTCACCGCGTCCGACGAGCAGCTCGACGTCGCGCGCCGCGCCCTCGCCGTGGCGGCCGACGCCGTCGGTGGCGGGGACCCGGCGAGCTTCCTCTACGCGCGCGTGGACGTCGTGACGGGCAACGACGACGGCGGCGTCGTCGTCATCGAGCTCGAGCTCACCGAGCCGTCGCTGTTCCTCGCGCTCGCCCCGGGCTCGCTCGACCGGTTCGCCGACGCGATCGCGGCTCGCGTCGCGCGCTGACCCGCGCCACCGGGCGGCCGAGCAGGACGACCCGCAGCGACGCGGCGATGCGTCCTCGGCGGTGCTGCTCCGGCCCCACGCACGACGACGGCGGCCCGTCCCGGAACCGGGACGGGCCGCCGTCGTGCGACGCGGGCCCGCTCAGGCGAGACCGTTCTCCGAGAGCCAGTCGGCGGCGATGTCCTCGGGCGAACGCTGGTCGACGGTGGACTCCACGTTGAGGGCGACGAGGCCCTCGGGCGTGAGTGCCTCGCTCACCGGGTTGATGACGTCCGCGATCTCGTCGGCGATGTCCGCGTTGACGAGCGGCACGACGTTCGAGGCGAGGAACAGGCCCTCCGGGTCCTCGAGCGTGACGAGCTTCTCCGTCTGGATGCGCGGGTCGGCGCTGAACACGTTCGCGATGTTCACCGTGCCGGCGACGAGGTCCTGGACGGTCGTGTCGCCCGTCGCGACGAACGACACGTCGACGCCGTACACGTCCTTGAGCCCCTGCGGGCCGTACGGGCGCTGCTCGAGTTCGGCGGGGCCGCCGAGCGTGAGCGGCACGTCGAGACCGGCGAGGTCGGACAGGCTGGTGAGGTCGTGCTCCGTCGCGAACGCCTCGGTGACGTTGTAGGAGTCCTGGTCGGTCGCGGTCGACTGGTCGAGGACCGTGAGGCCGTCGGGCAGCGCCTCCTGGAGCGCCGCGTACACGTCGTCGGGCGACGTCGCCGTGGTCTCCGGGTCGAAGAACTGCAGCAGGTTGCCCGTGTACTCCGGGAAGACCTGCACCTCGCCGCTCTCGAGCGCGGGCATGTACGCGTCGCGCTGACCGATCGAGAAGTTGCGCTCGACCGTGAAGCCCTCGGCCTCGAGCGCCTGCGCGTAGATCTCCGCGATGATCTCGTTCGAGTAGTAGGCCTGCGAGCCGACGACGATCGTGTCGGACGAGGCGCTGCCGCCGCCGTCGGCGCTCGTGGTGTCCTCGGCGAGCGGGTCGGACCCGCCGCCGCAGGCGGTGAGGGCGAGGACGGCGGTCGCCGCGGTGGCGACGAGGGCGGCGGTGCGTCGGGTGGTGCGCATGTGTCTGCCTTTCTGAGGGCCGTCCCGGAGACCGGGAGGGATCGGTTCGGCGCGTGCGGCGGGGGAGCGGCCGTCCGCGTCAGGCGGTGGTGGGTTCGGGGGCGCGGCGGCGCCGCCGGGACGGGGAGTCCTCCGCGGACCGTCCTGCCGTGACGCCGCGCGGCACGACGACCCGTTGGAGGATCGCGAACAGCGCGTCGAGCACGACGGCCAGCACGACGATGACGAGGGCCGCCCCGAGGATCTGGGAGAAGTCGCGGATCTGGATGCCCTGCACGATGTAGAAGCCGAGTCCCCAGTTGCCGACGTAGCCGGCGAGCGTCACGGTGGCGACGACCTGGAGCGTCGCGGAACGCAGCCCGCCGATGAGCAGCGGGAGCCCGAGCGGCACCTCGGCCTGGAACAGCACCTGGCGACCGGTCATACCGACGGACCGGGCGCCGTCGACCACGCGCCGCTCGACGGCCTCGATACCGGCGTACGCCCCCGCGAGGATGGGCGGGATCGCGAGGAGCACGAACGCCGTGACCGACGCGGCGACCTTGTGCGTCACCCCGAGCACGAGCACGAGCAGCAGGACGAGCCCGAACGAGGGCACGGCGCGCGCCGCGCCCGAGAGGGCGACCGCGACCTCCCGCCCGCGCCCGGTGTGGCCGATCGCCCAGCCCGCGGGGATCGCGATCGCCGCGGCGATCAGGACCGCCACGAACGTGAACGCGAGGTGGGTCCAGATCGCCTCGGGCAGCGGGAGCGCGCCCGTGAGCCGGTCGGGGGAGAAGATCCAGGCGACCGCGTCGGAGAAGACGTTCATGCGCGCACCTTCCGGGACCAGGGCATGACCGCTCGTCCGGCGAGCACGAGCAGCAGGTCGACGAGCAGGGCGATGACGACGACCGCGACGACGCCGGCAAGGATCTCGGGGACGATCTGTCGCTGGTAGCCGTTGGTGAAGAGATAGCCGAGGTTGTCGATCCCGATGAGGATGCCGACCGTCGCGAGCGAGATGGTCGAGACGGCCGTGACGCGCAGCCCGGCGAGCACGACCGGGCCGGCGAGCGGGAGGTCCACCTGCCAGAAGCGCCGCCACGGCCCGTACCCGACGGCGAGGGCCGCCTGCCGGACCGTCGGGTCGACCGACGCCAGGGCGTCGGCGACGAACCGCGTCATGATCGCCACCGCGTAGATCGTCAGCGCGACGACCAGGTTGACCTCGGACAGGAAGCTGATGCCGAGGAGCGGCGGGAGCAGCGCGAAGAGCGCGAGCGACGGGATCGTGTAGAGCAGGCCGACGAGCGTGAGCACGAGGCCCCGCGTGAGGCGGAACCGGAACGCGAGCCAGCCCAGCGGGATCGAGACGACGAACCCCAGCACGATCGGCACGACGCACTGGCGCAGGTGCTCGACGGTCAGTCGGCCGATGAGGTCGAGGTTGTCCAGGACCCAGGTCATGCGCCGTCCTCGGGGGCGTCGCCGACGAGCACGCCCTGGGTCCGTCCCGCGCCGTCGACGAGGACCGTGCCGTGGTCCGTCCGCTTCGTGCGCAGCGCACGACGGCCGCGCTCGGCACCGATGAAGCTCGCGACGAACTCGCTCGCGGGGTTCTCGAGGATCTCGCTCGGGGACCCGATCTGCGCGATCTGCGCCCCCTTCTCGAGGATCACGACCTGGTCGCCGAGCAGGAAGGCCTCGTCGACGTCGTGCGTGACGAAGACGACCGTCTTCTCCAGCTCCCGCTGCAGCCGGATGGTCTCCGTCTGGAGCTCGGCCCGCACGATCGGGTCCACCGCGCCGAACGGCTCGTCCATGAGCAGGATGTTCGGGTCCGCGGCGAGCGCGCGAGCGACGCCCACGCGCTGCTGCTGGCCCCCCGAGAGCTGGCTCGGGTAGCGGTCCGCGAGCCCCCGGTCGAGGCCGACCGTGTCGAGGAGCTCGAGGGCGCGCTCGCGCGCCTGCCTCCGGGGAGTGCCCTCCAGGCGCAGGACCGTCGTCACGTTGTCGACGACCTTGTAGTGGGGGAGCAGCCCGCCGTTCTGCAGGACGTACCCGATGCTGCGCCGCAGCTTCACCGGGTCGCGGTCGAGGACGGAGCTGCCGTCGATCTCGATCGTGCCCGACGTGGGCTCGACCATCCGGTTGATCATGCGCAGGAGCGTCGTCTTGCCGCTCCCGGACGAGCCGACGAGCACCGTCGTGCGGTGCGGCGGGATGACGAGGTCGAAGTCGGCGACCGCCGCCGTGCCGTCGGGGTACGTCTTCGTGACCGATCGGAACTCGATCATGGGGCGCTGCCTCCCGACAGTCGGTGAACGGCCTCCACCCAACCACGACCGCGGTTCGGCTCGTCAAGCGCGATGCCGCGCGTCTCCCAGACCGTACGACGAACCACCGACACGCCGCACCCGGACCGCGCGGGCGGCCTCCGCACGGGTGCGGCGGCCGCCGCGGTGCGTCCGGCGGGCCGCGCGGATTCGTCCGTGACGTGCGTCACGCCGCGTCCTATCGTGGCGGTGTGCCGCACCTCGACGCCCTCCTCGCCTTCGCGCTCGCCTCCCTCGTGCTCGTGGCGATCCCGGGCCCGAGCGTGCTCTTCGTCGTCGGCCGCTCGCTCACGCTGGGCCACCGCGGCGGCGTGCTGAGCGTGCTCGGCAACGAGCTGGGCGCGCTCACGCTCGTGGTCGCGGTGGCGCTCGGGGTCGGGACGGTCGTCGCGACGTCGGTCGCGATCTTCACGGTCGTCAAGCTCGTCGGTGCCGCGTACCTCGTGTGGCTCGGCGTCCAGGCGATCCGCCACCGGCGCGACGGGACCGTCGCCGTCGACGACGCCCCCGTCCGCGAGCCCTGGTGGCGCGTGGTGCGGCAGGGCTACGTCGTCGGGGTGACCAACCCCAAGACGATCGTGTTCTTCGTGGCCGTGCTGCCGCAGTTCACCGACTTCCACGCCGGGCGCGTGCCGGCGCAGATGATCGTGCTCGGCCTCGTCTTCACCGTGATCGCCTTCGTGTGCGACAGCGTCTGGGCGCTGGCCGCGGGCGCGGCCCGCTCGTGGTTCGCGTCCTCGCCCCGGCGCCTCGGCACGGTGCGGGCCGCGGGCGGCGGGATGATGATCGGCCTCGGCGGCGTCCTCGCCGTCGCGTCGCACCGGGCGCCCTGAGCAAGCCCCGGAGCGCGCCGCCGTGGAGCGCATCGGGCTCGGACGCGACGAGGGCCGGTCTCCGTCAGGAGACCGGCCCTCGCCGTCTGGGGTGAGTAACGGGACTTGAACCCGCGACCCCCTGGACCACAACCAGGTGCTCTACCAGCTGAGCTATACCCACCATGTGAGCCGTGCTCACGGACCGGCGCCTGGAGCACCGGCCGTCGAAAAGTGTACCCGGTCTGCGGGGTGCTCCCGGACGCCTTTCTCGCGTCAGGCCTCCGTGGCCCCTGTGACGGTCGCCACGGCGGCGTCGTCGGCGGTCGTGGCGGCGCTCTCGCCGGGCTCGTGCGGCCGCGTGCGTCCCCGGGTCACGCTCGTCGCGACGACCTGCTCCGCGATCTTGCGGGCGGTCGCCGAGTCCGGGCCCGGCGCAGGGACGAAGACGGCGGCGCGGTAGTAGCGCAGCTCGTCGATGCTCTCGAGGATGTCGGCGAGCGCGCGGTGCCCGCCGTGCTTCTCGGGCGAGGAGAAGTACGCGCGCGGGTACCAGCGGCGGGAGAGCTCCTTGACGGAGGAGACGTCGACGATCCGGTAGTGCAGGTGGCTCATGAGGGCCGGCATGTCGCGGTCGAGGAACGCCTTGTCGGTCCCGACGGAGTTCCCGGCGAGGGGCGCCTTCCCGGGCTCCGGCACCCAGGTGCGGACGTAGTCCAGGACGCGCTGCTCGGCCTCGGCCAGCGTCAGGCCCTCGTCGAGCTCGTCGAGGAGACCGGAGGTCGTGTGCATCTGGCGCACGAAGTCGCCCATCTGCTCGAGCGCCTCGGCCGGCGGGCGGACCAGGACGTCGACGCCGTCACCGAGCACGTTGAGCTCGGAGTCGGTGACGACCGCGGCGACCTCGACGAGGGCGTCGGCGCCCAGGTCGAGCCCGGTCATCTCGCAGTCGATCCAGACGATGCGTTCGTTCGCGTTCACAGGGCTCACGCCCACAGCCTAGTCGCGCACGACGAAGGCCCCGGCGGTCCGGTCCACGGAGGGTCCGGACGGCCGAGGCCTTCGACGGGTCGCGCTCTCGCCCGGCGGGGTGTGCCCCCGGCGTGACGAGCGCTCGGTGCGCGTCATGCGGTGCGGCGCGACAGGCGGGCCTGCCGGGTGTGCGCCGGGACGCGGGTCGTGGTGCGGCGCAGCTGCGACCGGCGCAGGGTCTGCTCCTGCAGCTGCTCGCGACGGCTGAGGGCCGCCACGTCGTACGTGATCAAGGGATGCATCGTGCTGCTCTCGTGACGCTGGGTTCGTGGGTCTGGCCGGACCCTCCACCGCCCGGTACGGACCGGACGGACGCCACCGCGGTGTGTGCTCATACGACCACGACGGGCGTCGGGGACGCACGGGTTTTTCGCCGGGGACCGTCCTGCTCCTCGCCGGGGTCTCGTCCGGGGGCCGTCCGCGACCGCGCCGCCCTGCGTCGTCGGCCCGCGTTCCGTAGCCTCCGGGGATGGGAGCGACGACGAGCGGGTCGAAGGAGGGCACGTCGCCGCGGGCGGTGCTCGCGAGCGTGTGGCCGGGGCTGCTCCTGGTCCTGGTCGGCGTCCTGGGCTTCGCCGGCCTGCTGGACTCGGTCCGGGAGCGGGACGACCTCTGGCGGTTCGACGAGCCGCTGCTGGCCTGGATGGTCGCGCACCGGACCCCCGGCGCGACGGGGGTGCTGACGGTCGTGACGACCGTGTTCGGCCCGTTCGTGCTGCCCCTCCTCGTGGCGGTCGGGTGCGTCGTGTGGGCACGACGCTCGGGGACCTGGTGGGAACCGGGCCTGCTGGCGGGGGCGATGGTGCTCGCGACCCTCGTCTCGAGCGTGCTCAAGGCCGTGATCGCCCGTCCGCGCCCGCCGGACGCCTCGATGGTCGTGGCCGGGGTCGAGCGGTCGTTCTCGTTCCCCTCGGGGCACACGATCGGCGCGGCGACCCTGGTGCTCGTCGGCGGCTACCTCGTGTGGCACCGCCACCGCGACGCTCGCGTGCTGACGGTCTGGGTCGTGGCGTCGGTGCTCGTCGTCGGGACCGTGGCGCTGAGCCGCCTCTACCTCGGCTACCACTTCCTCACCGACGTCCTCGCGGGCCTCGCGCTCGCCGTGGCGGTGCTCGGCGTCGTCGTCGTCGTGAGCCGGGTGCACGACCTCCGGGCGCGGGCGCGACCGGTCGAGGCGGGGCCTGAGGGCTCTTAGGAAAGAAGTCTTGCGCAAGATATCTTTCGTGAAGTAGCGTCGTCCCCATGACGACCGCCGCCGATCACCCTGGGCAGGGCGCCTCCGCAAGCACGTCCCCGCGCGGACCGGTGGTCGCGAGCGACCCCGCGAGCATCCGCGCCCTCGCGCACCCCCTGCGTCTGCGGATCCTCACGCTGCTCGACGACGAGGGCGAGGTCACGGCCACGCGCTGTGCCGAGGCGACGGGCGAGTCCGTCGCGAGCTGCTCGTTCCACCTGCGCATGCTCGCGAAGTACGGCTACGTCGAGCCCGCCGAGCGGCGGGGCAAGGAGCGCCCCTGGCGGACGGTCGGGCGCGGGCGCCAGACCCGCTTCGACCCCGACGTGCCCGAGTCGCTGCCCGCGGCGAGCGCCGTGGCCGACCTCGTGCTCGGCCAGGAGGCGGCGCGCGTGCGGGCGTGGCTCGCCGGCGCCGCGGCGGAGGACCCGCGGTGGCTGCTCGCCTCGACGCTCAGCTCGTCGTCGTTCTACGCGACGCGCGAGGAGCTCGACGCGCTCGCGCGCGAGGTCGAGGCGCTCACCGACCGGTTCGCCGGGCGCTGGGACGACCCGTCGCTGCGCCCCGAGGGGGCCCGGCCGGCGCGGCTGTTCGCCGTCGTCAACGCCGACCCGCCCGCGGACCACCGGTGACCACCCCGCCCGAGCCGGCGGCCGCGGCACCGACTGCGGACACCGCACCGACCGCACCGACCGCAACGGTCGCGCCGCGGAGCGGGGCCACGACGCCGGGAGCGGACGCGCGGGCCGCGCTCCGCGGGCGACCCTTCCGCCTGCTCTCGGTCGCGTGGGGGTTCACCAACTTCGCCGACTCGGTGCTCGCGATCATCCTCGCCGTGTGGGTCAAGGACCTCACGGGCTCGAACGGCGCAGCCGGGCTCGTGTTCGCCGCGCTGGGCCTTCCCGCGCTCGCGTCGCCGTTCCTCGGCCAGCTCGCCGACCGGGTGTCCCGCCGCCGGATGCTCGTCGCGACGTACCTCGTCGGCGCGGTCGTCCTCCTCGCCCTCCTCCTCGTCCGCGGGCCGGGGCAGGTGTGGCTCGTGCTCCTCGTCACCGTCGTGTACTCGGGGGTCGGGTTCGCGACGTCCGCGGCGCAGTCCGGGCTCGTGCGCGACATGCTGCCCGACGACGCGCTCGCCGCCGCGAACGGCCGCCTCACGACGATCGACCAGGTGTTCCGGCTGCTCATGCCCGTCGTGGGCGCGGGTGCGTACTCCCTCGCGGGCGTGTGGCCGCTCGTCCTGACCGCGTCGGGTGCGTTCGTCGTCGCGGCCGGGGTGGTCGCGCGCGTGCGGGTGCGCGAGACCCCGCCGGCCGACGAGCGCGAGCCGTACCTCGCCGAGGTGACCGCGGGCTTCCGGCACCTCGCGGGGACGGCGCCGCTCGGCGTGCTCACGGTCGCGCTCGTCGTCGCGTTCGGCGCGGTGGGGCTGCTCAACGCGGTGAGCCTCGCGATCGTCGAGGACGGCCTCGGGCTCCCGGCCGCGCTCCTCGGGCCGGTGTCGTCCGTCCAGGCCGTGACCGCGATCGTGGCCGGCCTCACCGCCGCCCGGCTCGTGGCCCGGTGGGGGGCGCAGCGCCTCGTCGCGCTGGGCCTGGTCGTGCTCGCGCTCGGCATCGTCCCGGCGACCGGCACGAGCGTGGTGGCGGTCGTCGTCGGGCTCGGCGGCGTCGGCCTCGGCGTCACGTGGGCGATCGTCGGGTTCGTCACCGAGCGCCAGCTCCGCACGCCGCCCGCGCTCCAGGGCCGGGTGGCCGCGGCGAGCACCATGCTGCTCAACGTGCCCCAGCTCCTGCTCACCGTGGTGGGGGCCGCGCTCGTCGGGGTCGTGGACTACCGGGCGCTGCTCGTCGTCACCGTGGCGGGTATCGCCGTCGCCGCGGCGCTCGCCCTGCGCGGCCGGCGCCGCCGTCCTGCCGTCGCCCGCGCCCGGTAGCGGGACCCGCCGGCGGGCGCACCACCGGCAGCGGGACGCCGACGGGTCCGCCTCAGTCGTCGAGGCCGCGGGCGCGCAGCGCGTCGCCGAGCGCGTCCGCCTGGCGCAGGGCGCCCACGACGAGCGGGACGGCGAAGGCCCGGACGTCGTGCTCCCGGCCGCGCGCGCGGCACGCGTCCCGCACGCGCTGCGCGAGCGCCGCGACCACCGGGACGGAGCGCACGGCGAGCGACAGGACGAGCGCGACCCGGCCGACGTCGACCCCCACGCGGCCGAGCGGGCGCAGGCCGCGCTCGATCGCCGCGAGTACCGCGGCCGTCCGGGTCGTGAGCAGCACGAGGCCCGCGAGCGCGACGAGCGCCACGAGGCGGGTCGTGAGGACCACCGCGGCGGCGGGACCGAGCGCGAACCACTGCACCGCGAGGAGCACCGGCACGACGAGCCGCAGCGGTCGGACCTGCTCCCACGCCGCGCGGGCCCCTACCCCCGCGAGCGCGTAGAGCGCCGCGACCACGACGACCACGACCCCCACCGCGACCGGTGACGACACGAGCAGCACCGCGCCTGACGCCGTCGCGAGGCCGACGAGCTTCGCCCCGGCCGGGAGGCGGTGCAGCACCGAGGTCCCCGGCCGGTAGCCGCCCGGCGTCATCCCGGCCCCGCGTCGACCAGGCGCCGGTAGTGCGCGACGGCCGGGCCCGGCGCGTCGTCCGCGACGACCCGCCCGCCGTCGACCACGAGCACGCGGTCCATCGCGTCCATGAGCGCGAGGTCGTGCGAGACGAGCACGACCTGCTGGGGGAGGGACGCGAGCTCGGCGGCGACGCGGCGCGTGTTGCGCAGGTCGAGGAGCGTGGTCGGCTCGTCGGCCACGACGAGGCGCGGTCCCGCCGCGAGCACGGAGGTGAGCGCGAGGAGCTGCTTCTGGCCGCCCGAGAGCAGGTGCGCGGGATGGTCCGCGTGCTCGGCGAGGCCGCGCGCGGCGAGGGCGCGCCGCACGACCGCGGCGCGCTCGTCCGCGGGGACGCCGCGCAGCGAGTACGCGACGTCCTCCGCCACGGTCGGCATGACGATCTGCGCGTCCGGGTCGGTGAACACGAACCCCACGCGCCGGCGCACCGCCGCGCCCTGGCGGCGCGTGTCGAGGCCGTCGACGAGCACGCGCCCCGCCGTGGGCACGACGAGCCCGTTGAGCAGGCGGGCCAGGGTGCTCTTGCCCGAGCCGTTCGCCCCGACCACGCCGACCCGGCGCTCGCGCAGCTCGAGGCTCACGCCGCGCAGGACGTCGCGCTCGCCGAGCCGCACGTGCACGTCCTCGAGCCGCACCACGCAGCCCGCTGCGCCGTCCTGCGGCGGGAGCTCGGGCGCGGGTGCCGCGACCTCGGCCGGGCGGTCCCGGCGTCGCCCCCGCAGGGCGCGCGCCGCCCGCGCGATCACCGCGTCACCTCCACGAGCACCGCGACGCCCTGGCCGCCGCCGACCGCCGCCGTCGCGAGCCCGAGCGTCCCGGCCCGCGCGCCCCCGCGCACGAGCCGGGAGAACAGCCGGACCACGGACACCGCGCCGCTCGCGCCCCACGGGTGGCCCAGCGCGAGCGCGCCGCCGTCGGCGCACACGCGGGCGTCGTCCGCCGGGTCGCCCAGCGGGTCGAGGCCGAGCGCGTCGGTGACCGCGAGCACCTGGGCCGCGAACGCCTCGACGACCTCGACCGCCGCGACGTCGTCGAGCCGCGCGCCGGCGCGGTCGAGCACCGTGCGCACCGCGGGCACCGGGCCCCACCCGGGCAGCGCCGGGTCGCAGCCCACGGTGGCCGACGCGACGACCCGCAGCCCCGCGAGCCCCCGGTCGCGGCGCACCGCCTCGGGGACGACCGCCACGACGGCGGCGCCGTCGCTCACCGGGCTCGACGTCGCCACCGTGACGGTCCCGCCGGGGGTGAACGCGGGGGAGAGGCGCGCGACGACGGCCGGGTCGAGGCGGCGCGCGCGCTCGTCGCGCTCCAGGCCACGGCCCGGCCGGCCGACGCGCACGGTCTCCGCGGCGAACCGCCCGGCGTCGTGCGCCGCGAGGGCGCGCGCGTGGCTGCGCACCGCGTACGCCTCCTGGCGCTCGCGGGTCACGCCGCGGCGCCGCGCGAGCTCGTCGGCGGCGGCGCCCATCCCCGGGTCCGCCCACGGCACGGGCGCGAACGCCGCGCGCGCGTACGGGACGTCGCCCCAGGGCGTGCGGTGGGCCCGCGCGGGGGAGCGCGTCGCGCTCTCGGTGCCGCCCGCGAGGACGAGCGCCGCCTCGCCCGCGCGGACCTGCTGCGCCGCGACGAGCACGGCCGCGAGGCCCGACGCGCACTGCCGGTCGACGGTGAGCCCCGGCACGCGGGCGCCCGCTCCCGCGGCGAGCGCCGCGACGCGCGCGACGTCCCCGCCGGGGCCCGTGCAGCACCCGAGCACGACGTCCGCGACGTCACCGTCGACGCCGTGCGCCCGTGCGTCGTCGAGGGTCGCGCGCAGCGCCCCGGCCGCGAGGTCCACCTCGGTGAGCGCCCGATGCCCGTGGCCCGCGGTGCCGATCCACGTGCGGCGTGCGGCGACCACCACGGGCGTCGCGTCCGTCGTGCCGCGCGTCGACGTGCTCGGGTGCCGGGTCACCGCAGCGGCTCCAGGCCCGACCGCGCGAGGTCCGTCCCGCCGAGGGCCTCGCTCACCGCGCCGCGCGCGGGCTTCCCCGACGGCGTCCGCGGCAGCGCGCGCGTGCCGTACCAGCGCCGCGGTCGCTGGGCCGGCGCGAGCGCCGCGCGGGCGACCCGCTCGAGGTGCGCGCGCAGCCCCGACCGGTCGTCGCACTCCACGACGGCCGTCACGACCGCCCCGAGGCGGCGGTGCGCCGTGCCGAGCACGACGACGTCGCGCACCCCGGGCACGGCCCGCAGCACGACCTCCACGTCCTCGGGCACGACCGTCGACCCGCCCGAGAGGATCGCGCCGTCGCCCCGGCCGCGCAGCACGAGCGGCTCCGGCCCCGGGTCGGCGAGGTCCCCGACGGTGTGCCACGCGCCGTCGCGCCGCAGCGGCCCCGTGGCGCGCGCGAGGTAGCCGCGCGACACCCACGGCGAGCGCACCCACACCTCGCCGACGCTCGCCGACGGCAGGGGACGGACCGCCAGGTCCACGCCGGGGAACGCGCGCATCCCGGACCCGTCGGGGTCGTAGGCGACGAACGAGAGCTCGACGGCGCCGTAGTACGCGAGCACGTCGACGCCGAGGCCCCGCGCCCGCTCCCGCGCCCCCCGCGCGAGCGACGCCCCGCCGACGACCGCGTGCCGCAGCCGCGAGGGCGCGCCCGCGGTGACGGCGTCGAGCACGTCGTCGAGGACCTGCGGCACGAGGTGCACGACGTCGCTCGTCGCGAGCGCCGCCGTCGTCGCGGCCGGGGTGCGGGTGAGGACGGCGCACGCCCCGACGGCGAGCGTGTGCACGGCGGCGAAGCAGTACAGCGACGACGCGAGCGGGCCGGGGACGAGGACGGCGTCGGTGGGTCGCAGCCCGAGGAGACGGGTGACCGCGTCGAACGACCCCGCCCACGACGCGCGCGTGCGCACGACCGCGCGCGGGCGGCCGGTGCTCCCGGACGAGAACCCCGCCCACGCGAGGTCGTCGGGGTCGGGGACGTGCGACGGCGCGGGCGCCGCGCCGTCGGCGGTGCCGGTCCCGCGCGGCAGCGGCACCTCGACGAACGTGCGCGGCGCGAGCGTGCGCAGCACCTCGGCGCGGTGGGCGCGCGGCCACGCGGCGTCGCACACGAGCGGTGTCGCGCCCAGGTGGTCGACGGCCAGCACCGCCGTGAGCAGGTCGAGCGGGTCCGGCAGCGACACGGCGACGAGGTCGCCCGGTCGCGTGCCCGACGCGCGCAGGTGCGTCGCACCCGCGCGCACGTCCGCGGCGAGGGCGGCGTAGGTGCGCGACCGCTCGGGCGTGCGCAGGGCGGGACGGTCGCGCACCGCCGGGTCGGCGGCGTGCGTCAGGACCTGGTGGGCGACGGGCACGCGGACACTCTCGCAGGTGTTCAGGAGACGGGGCGGCCGTCGGTCGCGGCACGGTCGCCGCGGCCGGTGCGCCCGACCGGACGGGCCGCGGGGTAGGCCCGCACGACGCCCACCGTGATCGCGGCGGCGGCGAGCGCCTTGAGCAGGTCGCCGGGCAGGAACGCGAGCGAGAGCTGCGCGGTCGTGGGCAGCGGCACGCCCGTGACGAGCGCCTGCACCGGGATGCCGACGGCGTAGACGACCGCGATCCCGCCGACGACGCACGCGACGAGCACGGGCGCGAACGTGACGCGCCGGAGCCGGTCGACGAGCAGGCCGACGACGGCCGCGCCGGCGAGGAACCCGACGAGGTAGCCCGCGGACGGCCCGACGAACGCTCCGAGCCCGCCGCGCCCGCCCGCGAGGACGGGGAGCCCGGCCGCGGCGAGCGCGAGGAACGTCGCGACGGCGAGCGAGCCGCGCCACGCGCCGAGGATCGCCCCCGCGAGCATGACGCCCAGCGTCTGGAGCGTCACGGGCACCGCGTTGCCGAACAGCGCGATCGAGCCGGGCAGGCCGAGCGCGGCCAGGAGCGCGGCGAACGTCGCGACCCGCGCGGCGTCGCCGGCGTCGAGCGCGAACCGGCCGCGGCGACGGTCGGGCACGTCCCGCGGTGCGGCGCGCAGCATCTCCGGGGCGGTGGGCGCCGTGGCGGACGGGGTGGCGGCGGGCGTCTCCGTGCGGGCGTCGGTCATCGCGGGCTCCCTGCTGTCGGTGGTCGGGCGTGTCCACTCTGGCCGGGACGGCGGTCGTCGGGCGACGGCGCTCGCGACCACCTCCGCGACCCGCCGTGCACGGATCGCACAAGGCGTTGGAGGGATCCTCCAACCGCGCCGGGGCGCGGGCGCGGGGTCGGTGTGGGAGCCGCACAACCCGGCCTGTCCGGCCGGGCGACACGACGCGTCGCACCTCTTGGCACTCGCGGGGGGAGAGTGCTAAAACAGGAGCTGTAGCCGCCCGCGGGGTGCCTGCCTCGCGGGAGCACCGACCGGTCCCGGACCGTCCGGGACCGAGCGACGAGGAGGTGAGAGGTGTGGCTGCGATGATCGACCCCTTCACGAGCACCTTCGACGCGATGGACCGTCTGGTCGGCCAGCTCGCGTCCGGCGCCCGCGCGACCGCGGCCTCGGCGGCCTCGGGCGGCATGCCGCTCGACCTGTTCCGCGCCGGGGACCACTACGTGCTGACGATGGACCTCCCGGGCGTCGACCCGGGCACGATCGACGTGTCCGTCGAGGACCGCACGCTGACCATCCGCGCCGAGCGCAGCCCGCGGACCGACCCGGACGTCCAGTGGCTCGCCCGCGAGCGGCCGTCCGGCACGTACGCGCGCCAGCTCACGGTGGGGCGCGGCCTGGCGCTCGACAAGATCACGGCGTCGTACGAGGACGGCGTGCTGACGCTGACGATCCCGGTGGCCGAGGAGGCCCGGCCCCGCCGGATCGAGGTTGCGCACCGCGCGGGCGGCGCGGCGACCCAGATCACGGCCGAGGCCGAGCCTCAGACGTCGGAGGGCTGAGCCGGGCTCACGCCTCGCCCGGGAGCGCCTTGCGGACGACGAGGCGCGTCCACGCCCCGAGGTACACGCGGTCCCCGTCGGCCAGCTCGCGTCGCTGGCCGGCGGGGATCGGGTCCGTCGGGAGCGGTTCGCCCGCGGGGCTCACGTAGGTGCCGTTCGAGGACTGCAGGTCCTCGACCCACCAGCGCTGGCCGTCCGTGCTGAGCTGGCAGTGCCGTCGCGAGACGCCGGTGTCCGCGCCGCAGTCGACCTGCGGGTGGATGCCGCGCGAGACCGAGGGGCGCCCCACGAGCACGCTGCGCTCGCGCAGCACGACGAGCCCCGGCAGGCCCGCCGACGGCATGGGGTCCTCGGGCTGCTGGGCCGCGTACCAGTCGGGGTCGATCCAGATCTCGACGACCCACTGGTCCGGCCCGGGCACGGGCGGCGTCGGGAGGTGCGCGCCCGACGGCGCGGCGGAGGACCGGGCGGCGGGCTCACCGCCGGGCTGCTCGCCCGCGGCGGTCCCGGTGGCCGGGGTCGACGCCGGAGCCTCGAGCGGTGCGGAGGCGCCCGGCGGCGGGGTGGCCGCGGACGCCGGGGACGCGGCCGGAGCCGGGAGCGGGGGCGGCGTCGCGCCCGACGCCAGGCCCGCCTGCGGTGCGGCCGGGGCAGCGGCGGGTGCGGCCGGGGTGGCCGGCGTGGGGCGCGACGGCGGGTCGAGCGAGAGCGCCGACGCAGGCTCCACCGGGTCGGGCAGGGCGCCGGTGGTGAAGTCGTAGCCGCAGTTCTCGCAGAACAGCGCACCGGCCGGAGCCGGCGAGCCGCAGTTCGGGCACTCGAGCGCCTGCGCCGGTGCGGAGGCCGCGCCCGGAGCAGGGGACGACGCGCCCGTCGCGGGCGTCGCGGGTGCCGACGCCGCGGCGATGGGCTCGCCGCACACGTCGCAGTAGTCGGTCGACTCCGAGGGGTGCCCGTTGGGGCAGACGACGGCGCTCACCGACGCACCCGCGTCGTCTTCGTCGAGGCGGTGTCGAGCGCCATCTCGTCGAGCGTCGAGGTGTTGCGCTTGAGCCGCACGGTGCCGTGCTCCTCGTCGTCGATCTCGACGACCTTGCGCAGCCGCGACGTCGCCTCCTCGTTCCCGGTCTGCTGCGCGAGCTGGACGGCGCGGCCGAGCTTGACGGTCGCCGTCGCCTCGTCGCCCGACGCCTTGGCCGCGAGGCCCTCCTGGATCGCCGCGGCGAGCTCGGTCTGGCCGGTGTAGTGCGCGACCTCGGGGTTGATGCGCGTGGTGAGCGACTCGTCGTCGGACCACTTCGCCTTGACCAGGCCCGAGGACACGACCTCGCCGTTCACGGCGAGCTGGACGCGCGCCGCGAGCTGCTCGGAGCCGACGGGCTTCGAGGCCACGCGCACCGCGACGTGGTAGTCGCGCGACTCGTCGCCCCACGACCCGGTGGGGTAGGCGCCCGTGAGCGGGTTGACCTCGGCCCGGCGGTGCGTGAGGTCCTCGACGGTCGGGGCGACCTGGCGCACGAACAGCACCTGCGAGCCCTGCGGGGCCCACACGCGCAGGTCGGCCGCGGCGACGCCGCGCGCCATCGACGTCTGCATGAGCTTCTCGAAGTCGGCGGCGATCTCGTTCGGGTCCGCGATGAGGTCCACCGTGCCGAGCAGCGCGGTCGAGATCTCGCGCAGCTCGTCGACCTGCCAGCGCGAGCCGACGCCGCGCGCGTCGCACTGGAAGTGGCCCGTGACGTCCCGCACCGCGGCTGAGAGGTTGGCGCGGGGCTCGGACTCGTTCTTGCCGTCGGTGAGCAGGATCGCGTGCCGCTGCGTCGCCTGCGGCACCGTCGCGAAGAGCTGGTCCGCGAGACGCAGCCACGTGCTCATCGCCGTGCCGCCGCCGGGCGTGAGCATCGAGATCGCGCGCTTCGCCTCGGCGCGCGCGCCCGGCTCCATCTGCACCATGGCCATGCGGGCGTTCGGGTAGGGGAACGCACGGTTCGCGACGTGGCTGCCGCCGACGATCGCGAACCACGTGCCGTCGAGGATCTGGTCGACCGCGACCTGGGCCGCGTGCTTCGCGGCCTCGATGTTGCGCCCCGACATCGACCCCGACGTGTCGACCATGATGATCTCGGCCACCCCGCCCGCGCCGCCGGCGCTCCCCGCGCTCCCGGCGCCGCGGCACGTCACGGTGACGATCGCGTGGACGTCCGTCGCGCCCTCGGACAGGAACTCGTTCTGGTAGACCTCGGCGGCGAACTCGGCCATGGGGGCTCCTTCGGTGGTGCGGGTGTTCGTGCAGGCTATCGGGTCGTCGGGGCCCGACGCGCGGTGCGCGTCAGGCGGTGGCGGGGTCCGCCGGGGGCTGCGGCGGGGTCGCGGACGACGCCCGGGAGAACCGGGCGAGCGTCGCCGTGATGTTGTCCCGGCCGCCCCGGGCGTTCGCCCAGTCGACGAGCGCGCCCGCGAGCACCTGCGGGTCGTCGCCGACGCGGTCCTGCGTGCTGCGCACGAGGGCCGCCAGGTCGGCCGCGGGGGAGCAGTAGTTCCACAGGCCGTCCGAGCACACGAGCAGCCAGCCGTCGCGGTCGGGCAGGGTCGCGGCCGTGCGGGCCACCGGGTCGGGGGCGTCGGGGCCGAGCCAGCGCGTGATCGCGTGCGCCTGCGGCGACGTCTCCGCCTGGGCGCGCGGCACGCCCTGCGCGATCATCTCCTGCGCCCACGAGTCGTCCACGCTGAGCTGGTGCGGGTCGCCGTCGTCCGGGATCCAGTAGGCGCGCGAGTCGCCCACCCAGCCCGCCACGACGAGCGGCCCGTCGACGACGGCCGCGACGAACGTGCACGACGGCGGGTTCTCGCGGTCGGCCATCGTGCCCACGGTCGCGAGGATCGCGTCCTGCGCGGCGCGCGACGCGTCGCCGAGGAGCGCGGACCACGCGCCCATGCGCGCCGAGGCCTCGCCGGTCACGGGGTCGGGCCCGTCGGGGCCGCGCGCCGCGAGCACGTCGCGCGCGGCGCGCGCCGCGGCGAGGCTCGCGACGTCGGAGTCGGGCGCGGAGGACACGCCGTCGCACACGACGAGCGCCGCGAACGACCGCTCGGCGGTCGCGGACGGGCTCGCCGCGAGGGCCATCGCGTCCTCGTTGCGCGAGTGCCGCACGCCCCGGTCGCACACGCCCGCGACCCAGCTCGCGGGCCGCTCGGCCCAGTGGTCGCGTTCCGACGCCGCGGGCTCGCCGCACTCGGTGCAGTACCCGTCCTCGGCGACCCGGCCGCCGCAGCGCACGCAGGGGCGCGCGCCGCTCTCGGTGCCGTCGGTCTCGGCGGAGGCCTCGCCGGACGGCACGGCGGTCCCGGTGTCGGTCCCGTCGTCGGGACCGGGCCCGCCGTCGCCGGTCCCGGCTCCTGCGGGGTCCCTCGCGGCGTCGGTCGCGAGGTCCGCGGCAGGTCCGGACCCGGGGGCCGGGTCCGTCGCCGTCGGGAGCGGGGCGAGCGGGGTGCCGCACGCCTCGCAGAACCGGGCGCCCTCGGGCGACGGCTCCCCGCACGCCGGGCACGCGAGCACGCCGCTCGGCTCCGCGACCGTGCCGCCGGGCGCGGGTGCGGGCGCGGGGGAGTCGCTCATCGGATCGTCCACCGGCGCACCTCGTTCGCGCGGTCCACGAGCGTGATGCGCTCGTCCCGCGAGTCGGTGAGCGACGCGAGCTCGCGGTACGCGCCCTCGAGCGCGTCGCGCAGCGCGGGCTCGTCGGCGGGCACGCCCGCGATGCGCGTGGTCGGCTCCGGGCCGGAGGCCGTCACGGTGTCGAGCGCGGAGCGCAGGACGCCCACCGCGAGCTCGGCCCGCTCGCGCGGCGCGATCGCGACGGTCGAGACGCTCGCCATGGCGTCGGCGAGCGCGGGCAGCCCGCGGCCCGAGGCGGCGAGCAGGTGCGCGCGGAGGGTGCGGGACTCGACGTACGACCCGCGCGTCGGGCCGACGAGGTCGAGCGCGTGCAGCGCGCCGTCGAGGTCGCCGCGCGCCTCGCGCACGCGCATGAGCCCGAACGCGGCCGGCGCGGTGTAGTTCGCGTCGGTGCGCGCGCAGATCACGTAGAGCGACTCCGCGATGTCGGGCTCGCCGCTGAGCTCGCAGGCCGCGGCGAGCGCGAGCTTGGGCGCGAGCTCGCCCGGTACCTGCCCGTAGACGGCGTTGAACGACGCGCGCGCCGCGACCGGGTCACCCTGCGCGAGCTCGCCGAGGCCGCCGATCCACGCGGCGCGCCACTCCCACGGGTCGTCCGCGAGGATGGTCGCGATCGTGTCGCGCAGCACGTCGAACCGCTCCGCCTCGATCGCCGCGCGCGCCCGGGCGAGGCGCACCTCGACCGTGTCCTCGGGTGCGTCGGCGAGCGCGGCGAGGCGCGCGTCCGGGTCCACGACGTTGACCCCGGCGAGCCAGCTCGCCATGGGGTCGTGGTCGTCGCGCCGCAGCGTCGGCAGCTCGTCCCAGGCGAGCGGGCGGGACGCGACGTCCGCGACCGGCGCCTCGAACAGGACCGAGGCCGCGGAGTGCAGCGCCGGGTTGCCCGGGCCGGCGTCTGCCGCCACGACCTCCCGCAGGACGCCGAGCAGCTGGGTGCGCATCTCGTCCGCGGTCGCGAACCGGTCGGCCGGGTCGAGCGCGCACGCCTTGGCGAGCAGGCGGTAGAACGAGTCGTACTGCTGGAACACCGGGGTGTCCGCGACGGGCGGGAGCGACGCGACGTACGTCGTCGTGTTCCCACGGAAGTCGAGGACGAGCGTCGCGAGGGTGCGGCCGATCGTGTAGATGTCGGACGCGACCGACGGCCCGACCTCCGCGACCTCGGGCGCCTGGTAGCCGACCGTGCCGAAGATGGCGGAGGTGAGGTCGTCGGTGCGGCGCACGCCGCCGAGGTCGATGAGCTTCACGCCGTCGCCCTGCTGGATGACGTTCTCCGGCTTGAAGTCGCAGAACAGCAGGTTGTGGTCGTGCAGGTACGCGAACGCGGGCAGGATCGCGAGCACGTAGGCGAGGGCCTGGTCCACGGGCATCGGGTCGATGACGCCGTTGTTGTCCTCCCGGCGCTGCTGGAGGATCTCCTTGAGCGACTCGCCGCCGACGTACTCCATGACGGTGTAGCCGGCGCCGTCGTGCATCGCGAAGTTGTAGATCTCGACGATGAGCGGGTGCTCGACCTCCGCGAGGAACTGGCGCTCCGAGATCGCCGCCGCGTAGGCGTCGGGGTCGCCGGAGTTGAGCAGGCCCTTGAGCACGACCCACCGGCCGGACACGTTCTGGTCGCGCGCGAGGTAGATCCAGCCGAGGCCTCCGTGCGCGAGGCAGCCCACGACCTCGTACTGGCCGCCCACGAGGTCGCCCGGCTTCAGCTGCGGCGTGAAGTCGAACCGGTTGCCGCAGTGGGGGCAGAACCCGGAGGTGCGGCCGGGCTGCCCGTCGCGCCCGCGGCCCACCTTCTCGCCGCACGCGGGGCAGAAGCGCTTGCGCTCGGCGACCTCGGGCACGGCCATGACGGACTGCAGCGGGTCCCGGACGGGCACCGACGGGACCGTCGTGAGGCCCGCGCCGAGGCCGCGGCCACGCAGCCGCGTCGAGGACGTCCCGACGCGGCGGGTCGCCTTGGAGCCGGTCGCGGCGGTGCGCGCGGAGCCGAGGGCGGTCGACGCGAGGCGGCTCGAGCTCGTGCGGCCGGTGCGCGTGGAGCGCTCGGCGTCGGGGTCACCCGCCCCGGCGGTGCCCGGGCGGCCCTGCACGAACCCGGTGCCGAGCATGGCGGACGGCGAGGCGGCGGCCGCGCTCCCGGGCGCGGGCACGCCGGTGGTGCCGCTCGCGGCGGGCGTCGGCGTGGTGCCGGAGCCGCCCGCGGGCGCGCCGCAGACGTTGCAGTAGCCGTCCTCGATGGTGCCCGGGCAGCCGGGCTCCGAGCACGGGACGGTCGCGGTGGTCGTCACGACGACGCTCCTTCCGGGGTGGGCAGGTCGCGGGTGAGGAACTGGTACTGCTCGACGAGGAACCGCGCGAGCGTCACGTCGCACGGCGTCGTCTCGACGGCCTCGCGCGCCTCGGCGAGGCCCGAGCGCACCGTGGGGGACGCCGAGCGGCCGTTCGCGTCGGCCCGCGCGGCGAGCCGCTCCAGGCTGTACCGCAGCTCGGCGCGGGCACGCAGGGGACGGGTGTAGGCGTCCTCGATGGTCTCGACGGCGCGGGCCACGGTCGCGAGCCGGGCCGCGTAGGCGTCGAGCTCGAACCGCGAGTCGGGCACGGGGCCGAGGCGCGAGACGTCGGGGACGGCGAGCCGCGGCGGGTGCGCGATCTCGCGGCGGCAGCGCGCGACGAGATCGCGCAGCGCGGGCTCGCGCGCCTCGAGCGCGGCGCGCTGCTCCTCGGTGCGGGCGCGGTCGCGGCGCAGCTCGCGACGCTGCGCGGACGCGACGATGAGGTCGCGCTCGGCGCGCGCGACCTCGGTCTCGAGCTCCGCCAGCGGGCCCGACACGTCGGCGCCGCGCGCGGCCTGCGCGACGAGATGGTCGAGGCGCCCGCGGAGGGTCTCGACGCGCCCGCGCGCGTCGGCGTCCGCGCCGGCGAGGTCCTCGCAGCGCACGAGCTCGGCGCGCACGCCGCGCAGCCGCGCCACCTGGTCGGCCGTGTGCGGGTCGAAGGACAGACGCGTGCGCAGCTGCACGACGAGCGCGTCGCACAGCTTGACCGCCTCGACGAGCGAGACGAGCGCGGCGCCCGAGCCCGAGTCGAGCCGGCCCCACAGGAGCTGGGAGATCTTCTCGCGCGCGACGGCGTCGGCCCGGCCCGAGTCCCACACGGGCCGGATCTCGTCGGCGCGCGAGCGGATCGCCTGCCACAGCGACAGCGCGAGCACGAGGTCGGCGGTGTAGGCGTCGGGCGTCGCGGCGGCCTGCGCGGCGGCGTCGAGCCGGTCGAGCTCGGTGCGGCGCTCGTCGAGCCAGGTCTCGAGCGCGCCGAGGTACGCCAGGAGGTCGGCGGCGGGGATCGCCTCGCCGAGCCGTCCCGGCGCCTCGGGTGCGGGGGAGCGCGTCACGGCGTGCGGCCGTACACCGCGGCCGGCGGGGTCGGGGCCGGGCCGAGGCCGCCGAGCCACTCGCCGTAGATCGCGGCCCAGCGCCCGTCGGCCTTCATCTGCTCCAGCACGCCGTTGACGAACCGCACCATGTCGACGTTCTGCGCCGGGATGCCGATGCCGTAGGGCTCGTCGCTGATCGCCTCGCCGACGACCTTCGCGTACGGGTCCTGGGCCGCGAAGCCCGCGAGGATCGTGTCGTCGCCGGTGATCGCGTCGACCTTGCCCTGCTGGAACAGCACGAGGCACTGCGTGTGCGTGGTCGCCGGGACGGGCTCGATGCCGGAGAACTGCTCGAGGCGCGTGAGCGTCGTCGTGCCCTCGGGCGCGCACACGCGCTGTCCCTCGAGGTCGGCGATCCCGTTCGCGGTCGAGTCGCGCGTGACGAGCACCTTCTGCCCCGCGTGGTAGTACTCCGCGGAGAACGCGATGGACTCCCAGCGCTCGCAGTTGATGGTGAACGCGCGCGCGACGAGGTCGACCTCGCCGTTCTCGAGCACCTCGAGCCGCTGCCCCGACGTGATGACGCGGAACTGCAGCCGGTCGGGGTCGCCGAAGATCGCGCGCGAGACCTCGTGCAGCACGGCGATGTCGAAGCCCTCGATCTGGCCGGTCAGCGGGTTCCGCGCGCCCATGAGCAGCGTGTCCGCCGAGACGCCGACGACGAGCGCGCCGCGGTCGCGGATCGCGGCCATGGTGCTGCCGCCGGGCAGGGCGTCCGGGCCGGGCAGCGCGCCCTCGGGCGCGTACGAGGCGAGCGGGTCGGCGCACTCGGCCGGTGCGGCGGGCGCCGCGGGGGACTCCGTGGCCGACTCGTCCTGCGGGGTGGTCGTCAGGCGGAGGTCCTCCGCGCCGGACGGCCCGGAGCACGCGCCGAGCGTCAGCAGCGCGACGAGCGCCGAGGCCAGCCCGGTCGTGACGACGCCGGCGCGGCGCGCGCGCGTGCCGGTGCGGCGGGTCCCGGCGGGCCGGGCGTGGGGGGCGGGCGTCGTGGTCACCGGTATTCCTCCAGTCGTGCCGTCACGCCGCGCCACGCGAGCAGCGCCGCGACGAGCCCTGCCGCGAGCAGCAGCCAGCCCGCGACGGTGGCCGTGGTCGCCGCGCTGTCGAGGCGGTCGCTCGTCGCGGCGGCGTGGGTCTCGATGTCGTCGCGCGCCGCGGCCGAGAACGCGTCGAACGCGGCGTTGGGGCTCTCGGGGTCGGTCGCGGTCGCGAGGGCGACCGCGTCGTCCCACTGGCCCGCGTCGTCGAGCGCGCGGATCTCGGCGTGCCGCGCGACCCAGGCGTCGAGCGCCTGCGCCGTCGTCCCGTCGAGGTTGCCCTCGGCCGCCGCGGTGTCGAGGCGTGCCGCCGCGTCGTCCGTCGCGGCGACGAACGACTCCTCGTACGTCTGCCCCGAGCCGCGCTTGATGAGCGTGAACGCCTCCATGGACTTCGCGTCGTTCGCGAGCGAGTACGCCTGCGACGCGGCGAGCGTCGCGGCGTACGGGCCGGTCCGCACGTCGTGCGCGCGGGCGCTCGCCTGGGACAGCAGGACCGTCGAGACGACGCCGACGACGAGCAGCACGGCCGTGGCGACGGCGAGCCCCACGTTGAGCACGCGGTGCGTGCGCCGCGCGAGCCAGACCTGGCTCGCGAGGAGCACGGCGAGGGCCAGCAGGCCGGCCGCGAGCACCCACAGCGCGTTGCGCACGCCCGAGAAGTCCGCGGCGACGCGGTCGGCGTCATCGAGCACGACCTCGTCGAGCGCGGGGAGCATCTGCTCGCGCAGGATCGTCGAGGCCTGGTCGAGGTACGCGGACCCGACGGGGAAGCCCTGCCGGTTGGTGGCGCGCGCCTGCTCGACGAGGCCCGTGTAGACCGTGAGGTCGGCGGCCACCTGACCCAGCAGCGCGGCGTCCGCCTCGTTGCTGCCCGAGAGCGTGGCGAGGCGGTTCGCGGCCTGGTCGACGAGCTCGTCGTACCGCGCGCGCTGGTCGGCGGGCTCGAGGCCCCCGACGAGGAACGCCCCGGTCGCGGTCGCGTCCGCGGCGACGAGCGCGTTGCGGACCTCCTGGACGCCGACGAGCTGGGCCGCGTCCTCGCTCGCCGCGGCGAGCGCGCGCGACTGGAGGCTGCCGGCCTGGAACCCGAGGACGCCGAGCGCGAGCGCGGCGAGCACGCACAGCGCCATGACGAGGCGCAGCTTGCCGGGCGTCCGTCGCAGCGCGCCGCGCGCACGGGACACGGCGGCGCCCTGCGACCCCTGCGGGACGACGGCGCCCCCGCCCGGGGCGGTCAGGGCACCGCCCGGCGCGGGGCCGCCGGCCGGGACGATCTGCTGGCCCGCCGGGCGGACCGGGGTGGTCGTCATGCGTTCTCCTCGGCGCTGGAGGGTGCGGTGTCTGGTGCGTCGTCGGTGCCGTCGGTGGTCTCGGTGGCAGAGGGCTCGGCCGGCGCGTCCTCGGGTGCGGGCGGCTCGAGCGTCGCGAGGAGCGCGGGAGCGCCCTCGCCGTCCACGAGGTCGACGGGCAGGAGCAGGCGCAGCTCGTCGATCGTCGGGGCGTCGACGTCCTTGAGCCGCCACGCGTGGCGCGCGATCGCGGCGTCGAGCACGTTGCGGGCCCAGCGGGCGTTGCCGAACCCCTCGGTGCGCGGCTGCGCCGCGGCGAGCCGCGCGAAGACGTCGAGCGCCTCGGGGGTCGGCTCGAAGTCCGCCCGGGAGGCCATGCTCGCGAAGATGTCGCGCAGCTCGGCGTCGGCGTAGTCCTCGAACGTGATGGTCGTGGAGAACCGCGACTCGAGGCCGGGGTTCGTCGCGAGGAAGTCGGCCATCGGGCCGGGGTAGCCCGCGACGATGACCACGAGCTCGTCGCGGTGGTCCTCCATGTCCTTGACGAGGGTGTTGATCGCCTCGGCGCCGTACTGGTCCTCCGCGAGCCCGTACGCCTCGTCGACGAACAGGACGCCGCCGAGCGCGGTCGCGACGACCTCCGACGTCTTCACGGCCGTCTGCCCGAGATAGCCCGCGACGAGCTCCGAGCGGTCGACCTCGACGAGGTGGCCCTTCTCGAGCAGCCCGAGCGCGCGGTAGATGCCCGCGACGAGCCGCGCGACCGTCGTCTTGCCCGTGCCCGGGTTGCCGAGGAACACGAGATGGCGCGTGAGCGTCGGGCGGGTCAGGCCCGCCTCGGTGCGCAGCTTCTCGACGCGCAGCAGCTCGGTCTGGCGGTGGATCTCGTCCTTGACGCGCGTGAGACCCGTGAGCGCGTCGAGCTCGGCGAGCAGCTCCTCGATCGAGCGCGCGGGCTCCTCCGCGACCGCCGCCTCGCCGGCGGTCTCGGTGGCCGTCTCCGCGCTCCCGGCGGTCGCGTCCGCCGTCGTGCCCGACGCCGGGGCGTGCGTCGTGCCGGACGGCGCGCTCCCGGGCCCGCTCCCGCGCGCCCCGAGCGCGTCGAGGATCGACGCGACGGACGGCACTTCGGGGGCCGGGCGGCGCAGCGCGTCGAGCGAGCCCTGCGCGGCGAGCAGGTCGCCGAGGTCGAACGGGTCTGCACCGCCCGTCGTGCGGGGCGCGGCGAGCGGGCCGCCCGCGGCGGGCGTCGGGCCTGATGGCGCGTGGGTCGCAGCGGGGGCGGCCACCGGGCCGGCTCCGGCCTGCTGGACGGCGGCCGTCGCGGCGGCGGCCCCGGCGACGTGCGGGCCGGGGGAGCCGAGGCGCGCGGCCGCGCGGGCGACGTCGGCGAGCGCCTGCCCGTACGCGGTCGCGTGCTTCGAGCGCGCCGCCCCGAGGGCGGCGAGGACGTCGGTCGGGGACGTGCGCCAGCGCCGGGCGCTCGACGCCGCGGTGAAGAACGCGCCCGTGGCCGCCGGGTCGTGGCCCAGCGCGGCGAGCCACGCCGCCGGGGCGCCGGGGGAGGACTCGGCGACGGCCGCGGCGAGGCGCGCGCCCTCGTCGCGGGCGGCCTCCTCGTCGACGCCCGCGGCACGCGCGGCGGCGTCCAGCGCGTCGAGCGCCGCCGCGAGGGTCGGGGTGTCCGGGGTGGTCACGGTGCCTCCAGTCGTCCGGGCTCCGACGGCGGACCAGGCTGCGGCGTGCCCCGGCCGGCGCCGGGGTCCAGCGCGATCGACGAGTCGCGGAACTTCTCCGCGAGGAACGCGCCGTGCGCGACGAGGGCCGCGGCGTCGGCCCGCGAGACGGCGTCGGAGATCTTGTCGAGCGTCACGCCGAGCAGGTCGAGCTGGTCGCACAGCAGCATGAGCGACGTCTTGCCCTGCGCGACGACCCGCCGGTCGGCGAAGTCGCGCGGCAGGCGCAGGTAGGCGCCGACGGCCTCGGGCAGGTAGCTCGTCGCCGTCGCGACGACCGTGTGCGCCTGCTGCGACCCGCCGCCGAGGCGGTCGAGGCGCGGGACCATCTCCTCGACCGTGCCGGTGATGCGGTGCACGCGCGCCGTCACGGCGGGCGGCACGCGCCCCTCGATCTGCTGCTCGACCCGCTCGACCGACGCGAGGATGTCGGTCGACGTCGGCGGGGCCGGGAGCTCGTGCTCGGGCTCGGGCGCGGAGGACCGGCCGCCGAGGCGGCCGATCACGTCGGAGAACCAGCCCATCTAGCTCGGGGTCCGATCTGTGGTGCGGGGAGGGGTGGTCGGGGGACGGCGCGTCACAGCCGACCGATGTCGAGCGAGCCGCTGCCCGCCTGCGACTGGTCGGAGCGGCGCGCGCGGTCCAGGTACTCGTTCGCCTTCGTCGTCTCGGTCTCCAGGACGCCGATCGTCTGCGCCATGGAGTCGAGGGCCTGCGTCTTGAACGTCGAGATCGAGTCGAGCGTCGCGTAGATGTTGGCGAACGCCTGCTGGAGCTGCGGGAGGCCGACGGTCGCGCTCGCGGCCTGCTGCTGGATGCTCGCCGACTGGTCCGCCAGCATCTTCGAGGTCGACGCGATCATGTTCGACGTCGTCGTGTTGAGCGCCGTGATCTGGTCGAGCACGAGCTTCTGGTTCGCGAGCGCCTGCGCCACGATGACGGCGGTGCGCAGCGCCGAGATCGTCGTGGTCGTCGCGCGGTCGACGCCCTTGATGAGCTCGAGGTTGTTCTTCATGATGATGTCCATCGCGAGGTAGCCCTGGATGGACACCGCGAGCTGCGTGAGCAGGTCCTGGTGCTTCTGGCGCACGTAGAACAGCACGTCCTCGCGCAGCGCCTGGGCCCGCTCCGGGTCGCTCGCCTCGATCTCCGCGATCTTCGTGGACAGCTCGGTGTCGAGGCGCTCGGCGATGAAGATGTACTGGTTGAGCCGCGCCATCGTGTCCCAGAGGTTCTGCTTCTCCAGGTTGAGCGCCGCGTTGTCCTTGCGGAGCTCGTCCTGGCCGTTGTACAGCGACTGGACGATCGCGTTGAGCTGCTTCTGCGAGCTCTCGTAGCGGCGGAAGTAGTCCTGGAGCTTCCCGCCGAACGGGATGAGGCCCAGGAACTTCTTGCCGACGCTCGCCTCGCTCGGGTCGAGGTCCTCCACGGTGCGGCGCAGCTCGAGCAGCGACTTGCTCACCTTCGAGCTGTCGGACACGCCGCCCTCGCGCAGCTCCTTGACCGGCATCTCCAGCATGCGGTTGGAGACGTCGGCCGCGGCGCGGATGTCCTTGTCGCCCATCTTGCGGACGTCGTCCGCCTTCGCGCCGAACTCGGGGGAGCGGGTGTCCGTGGTCAGGAGCTGGTCGAGGTAGGACGACACCTTCGACTCGAGACCCGGGATGGCTGCCTCGTCGATGCGCGGCGCGAGCGCCGGTGCCTGGGTCGCCGCGACGGGCTTGACGGGCTCCGGGGCGCTGAGCGTGAGCGTCTCCGTCGGGGCGGGGGGCTGGAGCGGTGCTGCCTCGGTCATGTCGGTCCTTCGCTCGTGCGTGCCGTCGGACGCCGTCGGTGGCGGGTGGAGGACGCCCTCGCGGGCTCCCCCTCGACCCGGGCGAACCGGGTGGAACCGGCCTGCGCCGGTCGGGCGAGTATATCTACGACCGGTGGCCGGATCTTTACCCTTTCCGGGGATCGGGAGGGTGAGAACTCCCCATGTCAGACCAACGTTCGGGCCGTCCGCGAGTTCCGCCCCTCGGCTCGTGCGTCGGTGCGTCGGGGTGCTCGGCGAGAGCGTGCGCGCGTCCTCAGCCGGGCGGCCGAAGGAAGTCCGCGGCGAGCTCTGCGGGGGTGGCGCCGGTGAACCCGGTGCCGTCCAGCGGTCGCGTGAGCTCCTGGGCGCGGGCGCCGTCGGTGATCGTCACGTGGAGCGTGTCCTCGTGCCAGCGGATCCGCGCGTAGGCCAGCGGCTGCCCGAAGTCGCGGAGCAGGTCCTCCCAGGTCCCCAGATCGACCAGGTAGGCGGCCCATCCGAGGCGCCGCGACCAGGGCGTGAAACCGCTCGCCCCCACTCCCGGGGCGGTCGGGCGTAGCCCGGGGACGCCGGCCGCGAGCGCGGCCCGGACGGCCCGCGAGTCCTGCGCCACGAGCAGGTCCACGCTCCCGCCCTGCACGGTCCGGACGCGCACGCCGCCCGGGAACGGCTCGAGCGCGAGCGTGACCGGGTCGGGGCCAGGCTGGCCCGCCTCGATCCGGCCGACCGTGGCGATCAGATCCCCGAGCGTGCTCACGTCCCTCTCCGTCCTGCGCCTCGCGCCGTCGCCGACCATGACCGGGTCCCGTGTCCCGTGTCCCGTCGTCCGTTCGGCGTCGGTGACCGCATTCTCCGCCTCGCCGGCCGAGGGTGAGTCCTGTCGCTGCGGGCTCGTGAAGGCCCCGATCACGAGCTCCGCCGCGCGCACGTTCTCCTGGGGCACGTGCCCGTCGTAGAACCAGGTGCGGCCTTCCCCGTCGAGCACGTGGCCGAGCTAGTGCCGCACCGTGGTGCGAACGTGCTGCTCGAGCATCTCTCCGTCGACGGTGTCGCCGTCGTCCGTAGGCGGCGACGTCCTCGACGATCCAGACCCGCAGCGCCTCCCCGGGCCGCACGGTCGCGTCGGAGAGCCCCACCACCCGACGCCGTGCGGGACGAACCGCCACCGCGTGTCGCACACCGGCAGCCCGCGTGTCCAGAGCCGCTCGATCTCCTCCCACGCGATCGCGTTGACGACTCCCGCGACGTCGTCGGGCACGCACGACGTCCCGGGCGTCACGGGGGAGTAGGCGGCGAAGCGGGGGACGGGACGGTCGCGGGCAGATCGGCGCTCGCGGTCGAGCCGACGGTCGTGGCCGGGACAGCCAGGACGAGCTGGCGCAGGCTCTGGGAGTGTCCCGGGTGCGGGGCGACCGCCGCGGCGGGGTGCGCCGACATCGGCCGATAGCAGTCCCACACGACCCCGATCGGCGGCCCCTTCGCGGCATTGGTCCGTCCGTCCAAGGGCGGCTAGATGAGTGCGATGAGTGCCGCACACACCGCACCGCATGTGCCGGCCCCGAGAACGGCCCATCGCTCGAAGGCCTCTCCGGTCGCCGACGCCACGTTTCGCCGACCCGATCTGCTCCTTCTCTCGAGGAGCTCAGTGACGAGCACAAGCACGGCGAACGCGCCGCAAGAGGCCCAGGCGAAGCCGCGCCCGAGTGGGGATCCCAGCAGGACGGCGAAGCCGACGAGCCATCCTCCAAGGCCTACGAGGATGAAGAGCGCCCCGACCACGTACATGGCAGCGACGGAACGTGGCCCGCGAAGCGACTTGACCCAGTAGCTTCCCACCCCGAAGAAGCCGAGTCCGCAGAGCGTCAGCCCTGTCACGGCAACGGCCTGGACGACGACCACCGACGACTTCCTCACCACATCAAACTCGCACGTTGCAGAAGGTCCTAGCGCGTCTGCCGAACACGATCGTGGTCCGTCCGTCCGTCCGCACGAGCACGGCTAGACCTCGGTGCACTCCTCGCCGTTCGACGTAGCAGATCGCCAGCAGCGGGCACTCCTGCGTGCCTCAGTGGTTCGGTGCTCGAGCCCTCGAACTGCTGGGATTCCGACGGTTCCGCGTGGTGCCCCGAGCAGGACTCGAACCTGCAACCTACGGATTAGAAGGCCGTTGCTCTATCCATTGAGCTATCGAGGCGCGCGCCCATCGTAGTGGGAGCCGGGCGTGCTCGGGAGGTGGGGCCGCGGTGGTGGAGCCGCAGGTCGGGTGGTCGTGCGTCGTCCGGCGCGTGCGTTTGGCGGGGCCCTCGACAGCGGTCACTATGAACCAGTGAGAACCCCAGACGCCGCCACGAGCGACGCGAGCGCCACCTCGGCCGGCCGGTCGCCGGGCTCGTGGCGTCCCGCTCAGGCGACCGAGGAGCTCGGTGTCACGGTCTTCGACGTCGCGCGCGACCTGCGCCGCGACGTGGCGGACGTGCGCCTCCCGCTCGCGATCGACGGCGCGACCGAGGCCGACGCCTCGCGCCGCCGTCTCCTCACCCAGCTCGACGAGCACCTGCTGCCGCGGCTGCGGGAGCTGTCGTCGCCCGCGATCGTGGTCATCGCGGGGTCGACGGGGGCGGGCAAGTCGACGCTGTACAACTCGCTGCTCGGCGAGGAGGTGTCGCAGGCCGGCGTGCTGCGGCCCACCACGCGCGAGCCGGTGCTCGCGTTCAACCCGCTCGACGCGGACGTCATCGTCGAGGGTCCGGTAACCCGCGTGGCGCGCGTGATCGACCACGACGGCGTGCCGCGCGGCACGGGCCTGCTCGACGCCCCGGACCTCGACTCGCTGCTGTCGGAGAACCGCGACACGGCCAGCCTGCTCCTCGAGGCGGCGGACCTGTGGCTGTTCGTCACGACGGCGTCGCGCTACGGCGACGCGCTGCCGTGGCAGGCGCTGTCGCGCGCGAAGGAGCGCGGGGCGAGCGTCGCGATGGTCCTCAACCGCGTCCCGCGCGAGACGCTCACGACGATCCGCGGCGACCTGCTCCAGCGGCTGCGCGACCACGGCATGGACGGCGTGCCGCTGTTCGTCGTGCCCGACGTCGGCCCGCACGAGGGTCTGCTCGACCGCTCGGTCGTCGCGCCGGTCGCGCGCTGGCTGACGATGCTCGCGGGCCCGGACCGCTCCCGCGCGGTGATCGTGCGGACGCTCAAGGGGTCGCTCGCGGCCCTGCCCGACTGGGTCACCGGCGTCTCGGACGCGGTGGAGGAGCAGGTCGAGGCCGCGGCGGACCTGCGTTCCGCCGTCGAGCGGGCGCTGCCGCCGGTGCAGGACGCCGTGCGCCGCACCGCGCTGGACGGCGCCGTCGCGCACGGGTCGCTCGAGGCGCGCTGGGCCCAGGTGACGGGCGCCGGGCGCGTCGACCGCGTCAAGGTGCGGGGCGGCGTCGTGCGGTCGTCGCGCCGCCGGGGCCGCGCGCGCGACCTGGTGCTCGCCCCGCTGCTCGACGAGACGCGCGACGCGGCGCGGCGCACGCTCGCCGCGGACGGCGTCCTCGCGTACGAGGCGCTGCGGGCGGCGCTCGACGGCGACCGCCCGCTGCCCGGCGGGGCCGACGTCCTGCCCGCCGAGGACGCCGCCGCCGCGCGCCGTGAGGCGTCCGCGACGACCCAGGTGCAGCAGTGGGCGACGCGCGCCGAGCACGTGGTGGCCGCGCTCGGGGCGCCGTCGGCGTCGGAGGCGGGCCGTGCCGCGGTGAAGGCGTTCGGGGAGACGGGCGTCGCGGCGCTGCTCCTCGCCGGCGCGGCAGGGAACGACGACGCCGCCCGGCTCGTGCGGACCGTGCTCGCCGACGAGGGCGACGAGGCGGTCGCCGCGCTGCGCGACGACATTGCCGACCGGGCCGCGACCATGGTCGAGCGGGAGGCGGAGCCCGTCCTCACGACGCTCGCCGACCCCGCGCTCGCCGCGGACGCCGCCGTCGGCCTGCGCCTACGACTCGCCGAGCTGAGGAGGCTCATGTGACGTCACACGACGCCCAGCTGCGCGCCCGGGTCGACGACCTCGCGCGCGCGGTGGACCTCGCGGGCGACCGCCTCGACCCCGCCGTCGCGGCCCAGGTGCGCGACGCGATCGGCGGCGTGCGCGAACGCCTCGCGCTCGGCGTCGACCACACCGTCGTCGCGCTCGCGGGCGGCACCGGGTCGGGCAAGTCGAGCCTCTTCAACCGGGTGTCGCGCCTCGACTTCGCGGACGTCGGCGTCAAGCGGCCCACGACGGCCCGGGTCACGGCGTGCTCGTGGAGCGACGCCGCGACAGCGCTGCTCGACTGGCTCGACGTCGACCCCGAGCGTCGCATCACGCGCGACGGCGAGCTCGACGCCGAGGACGAGTCGGCGCTCGGCGGCCTCGTCCTGCTCGACCTCCCGGACCACGACTCGATCGAGCCCGCCCACCGCGCGGTCGTCGACCGGGTGCTGCCGCTCGTCGACCTGCTCGTGTGGGTCGTCGACCCGCAGAAGTACGCCGACGACGCGCTGCACTCGGGCTACCTGCAGAAGTCGACGGGGCTCGAGGGCTCCATGGTCGTCGCGCTCAACCAGATCGACACCGTCCCCGGGGCGCGCCGCGCGTCGCTCGTCGAGGACATGGACCGCCTCCTGCAGGAGGACGGGCTCGACGGCGTCTACGTCACCACCGTCTCCGCGCGCACCGGCGAGGGCCTGGACGAGCTGCGCTCGCTGCTCGAGCAGGCGGTCGCGCGACGCAGCGTCGCCGCGAGCCGCGTCGCGGGCGAGCTCGACCGCGCCGGGGCGCTCCTGCTGGAGCAGCTCCCGGGCGACGTCCCGTGGACGATGAGCACGGCCGTCGAGGAGGAGGTCGACGCGCTCGCCGACGCGACGGGCCTCGCCGCGGTCGCGGGTCAGGTCGGCGCGGCCGTGCGCAACGGGTACGGGCGGCCCGAGTTCTCGCCGCCGCAGCCCGACGCCGTCGCCCTGTCGCGCTCGCGCTGGCTCGCGCGCGCGGGGCGCTCGCTGCGGTCCGGCTGGCAGAAGGCCCTCGACGAGGCCGTCGCGCCGTCTCCGCGCGTCGCCGAGGCGACGCGGTCCGCGCTCGCGAAGATCCCCCTCGACACGCGCGGGCCGTCGTCCTCGCGCCCCACGCGGCGCGCGGCCTGGTCGGCGCTCGCGGTCGGGGTCGTGGCGGGGGTCCTGGCGGTGCTCGGGTCGCTGCGCGTGCTCGACCTCGGGCGCACGCTCGTCACGGTGTGCGCGGTCGTGGCGGCGGTCGCCGTCCTGGGCGCCGTGGTCGCGTTCCTCGTCGCGCTCCAAGTGCGGCGCACGCTCGCCCGACGCCGGGAGCAGCAGGTCCTCGCCTCGGGGCGCGGTGCGATCGAGCGCGTCGTGCAGGACGCGATGGGCCGGCCCACCCAGGAGCTCCTCGACCTGCACCGGCAGGTGCGCGAGCTGGCGCAGTCCGCGCGGGACAAGACGCCCGCCGCGCCGCTCACCGGGGCGCTACGGCTACCCCCAGGCATGGACGGCGCAGGCTCGTCCACAGGCGAGGGCCCGACGCCGGACGGCACCGCCGCTCCCACCGCACCCTGAGGCGGTGGCCGGGACCAGCCCGGCCGTCGACCTCAGGAGGAACCATGCCCGGTGACGTCACGGTCACGCTGTCCGGCTTCGTCGCGACCACGCCCACGCTGTTCCGCTCGCAGTCGGGCAACGACTTCACGAGCTTCCGGATCGCCCAGACCCGGCGCTACCTCGACCGCGAGCGCGGCGAGTGGGTCGACGGCCGCACGCTGTGGTTCACGGTCAAGGTGTGGAAGAACACCGCGCGCAACGTCGCGCTCTCGCTCCACAAGGGCGACCCGGTCGTCGTCACGGGCCGGCTCTCGCTCGACGAGTGGGACGGCCCGGACGGCCCGCGCACGAGCCTCGTCGTCGAGGCGACGGCGCTCGGCCCCGACCTCACGCTCGGCGAGGCGCGGTTCACCCGCACGGTGCACCGCCGCGACGACGACGCCACGCGCCGCACCGAGGGCGGCCCCGCCGACGCGGTCGACGGCGTCCCACCCGCTGCGGCCGGCACGCTCGACCCGAGCGGCGTGCCTGACGCCGCGGGTGGGGGCGAGGCGGGCGCGGGGCCGGGCGCCGGCGGCGGTGAGCTCGATCCGGGTGATCCCGTGCGCGAGGAGCCCCCGGCCGACGACCCCTGGGCGACGGCGGACGTCGCGGCGGCGCTGGGCGGGGAGCCCGACGCGTCGGGCGCCCGTGCGCCGCGTGCTCGCACCGCCCGGAAGGGGAGCGCGACGGCGGCCGCCTGAGCCGTGGGACGGGGCGGCGTCGTGACCTTCGACCGGTCGCGGCGCCGTCGGGCGCGTCCCGGCGGCCCGACCGCGTAGGCTGAGTGGTCGACGAATCCCGTACCTCTCCCGACCGAAACGGTGGAACGACAGGCTGTGGCTGAGTTCATCTACTCCATGTACAAGGCGCGCAAGGCGCACGGAGACAAGGTCATCCTCGACGACGTCTCCCTGAACTTCCTGCCCGGCGCCAAGATCGGCGTCGTGGGCCCCAACGGCGCCGGGAAGTCCACGATCCTCAAGATCATGGCCGGCCTGGACACGCCGTCGAACGGTGAGGCGCGGCTCTCCCCGGGGTACAGCGTCGGCATCCTGCTCCAGGAGCCGCCGCTCAACGAGGAGAAGACGGTGCTCGGCAACGTCCAGGAGGCCGTGGCCGACATCCTCGCCAAGAAGCAGCGCTTCGACGAGATCTCCGCGCTCATGGCGGAGCCCGACGCGGACTTCGACGCGCTCCTCGCCGAGATGGGCACGCTCCAGGAGGCGATCGACGCCGCCGACGCGTGGGATCTCGACTCGCAGCTCGAGCAGGCGATGGACGCGCTGCGCTGCCCGCCGCCGGACGCCGACGTGTCGGTGCTCTCCGGTGGTGAGCGACGCCGCGTCGCGCTGTGCAAGCTCCTGCTCGAGAAGCCGGACCTGCTGCTGCTCGACGAGCCCACGAACCACCTGGACGCCGAGTCCGTGCTCTGGCTCGAGCAGCACCTCGCGACGTACCCGGGCGCGATCCTCGCCGTCACGCACGACCGCTACTTCCTCGACCACGTCGCGGAGTGGATCTGCGAGGTCGACCGCGGGCGCCTCTACCCGTACGAGGGCAACTACTCGACGTACCTGGAGAAGAAGCAGGAGCGTCTGCAGGTCCAGGGCAAGAAGGACGCCAAGCTCGCCAAGCGCCTGAAGGACGAGCTCGAGTGGGTCCGCTCGAACGCGAAGGGCCGCCAGACCAAGTCGAAGGCGCGTCTCGCCCGCTACGAGGAGATGGCTGCTGAGGCCGAGCGCACGAGGAAGCTCGACTTCGAGGAGATCCAGATCCCGCCGGGCCCGCGCCTGGGCAACCTGGTCCTCGAGGCGTCGAACCTCCAGAAGGGCTTCGACGGCCGCCAGCTCATCGACGGCCTCAGCTTCACGCTGCCGCGCAACGGCATCGTCGGCGTCATCGGCCCGAACGGCGTCGGCAAGACGACGCTGTTCAAGACGATCGTCGGGCTCGAGCCGCTGGACGGCGGCGAGCTCAAGGTCGGCGAGACCGTGTCGATCTCCTACGTCGACCAGTCGCGCGGCGGCATCGACCCGAAGAAGACGCTGTGGGAGGTCGTGTCCGACGGCCTCGACTTCATCAAGGTCGGCAACGTCGAGATCCCGTCGCGCGCGTACGTCGCGTCGTTCGGGTTCAAGGGCCCGGACCAGCAGAAGCCCGCGGGCGTCCTGTCCGGTGGTGAGCGCAACCGCCTCAACCTCGCGCTGACGCTCAAGCAGGGCGGCAACCTCCTGCTGCTCGACGAGCCGACGAACGACCTCGACGTCGAGACCCTGGGCTCGCTCGAGAACGCGCTGCTCGAGTTCCCCGGCTGCGCCGTCGTGGTGTCCCACGACCGGTGGTTCCTCGACCGCGTGGCGACCCACATCCTCGCGTACGAGGGCACCGAGGAGAACCCGGCGAGCTGGTACTGGTTCGAGGGCAACTTCGCCTCCTACGAGGAGAACAAGGTGGAGCGTCTCGGCGCGGAGGCGGCCCGTCCGCACCGCGTGACGTACCGCAAGCTCACGCGCGACTGACCACCGTCGTCGCACGGCTCGGCCACGACGCCGGGCGGGACCCGTTCCCGCCCGGCGTCGGCGCGTCCGGGCCCGTCCTGGCCGCCGCCCGAGGAGGTGCTGGGGCGTCACCCTCTGCCGCGCGACGTCGAGCCCGACGCCGTGACCTCCTACCTCGCCGCGCTGACCGGCTACTTCCTCAAGTCCTCGCTCGACCCGGCGCCGCCGGGCATCCCGCACCTGCGCGCGTTCCAGCGGGCGCAGGCCGAGGTCGGGGTCGCGTGGCTCCGGCACCGCCTGGGGGAGTGACCCTCCGCGAGACCGGCTCGTGCGGTCGCGGTCGACCCTCGCAGGGGCGGTCTCGACCCTTGCGCGTCGATGTCGGGGGGTGCGGGGACGGTCCTCTCGTGTCCCATCGGGCCTGGCCAGCGGCATTCCGGCAGACTGACGGGATGACGGCCAGCGGTGACTCCGGAGACGACGCGGTCCGTCCGGACGCGCCGACCCCCGACGGCACGCGCCCCGACGGACCGCGCGCCGGCGGGGTCGCGGCGAGCGCCTCGGCGACCACGGGGCTCGTCGAAGCGCTGGAGATCCTGCGGGGGCGGCTCGCCGCCACGCGGCTCCCGCTCGACCTGCCCGGCGCGGCGCTCGCGCGCGAGGACCTCGGCCTCGCGGTCCACCAGCTCGACGACTACCTGCTGCCCCGGCTGCGCTCGCACGCGGCGCCGCTGCTCGTCGTCGTCGGCGGGTCGACCGGAGCGGGGAAGTCGACGCTCGTGAACTCGCTCCTCGGCGAGCACGTCTCAGCGCCCGGCGTGCTGCGCCCGACGACGCGCGCGCCCGTCCTCGTCCACCACCCGCTCGACGAGCGCTGGTTCTCGACCGACCGCGTGCTGCCCGGGCTCGCGCGCGTGAGCGAGCACGGCACCCGGTCCGCCGCCCCCGGCACCCCGACCGGCACCGCGACCGGTCCCGGTACCGGGACCAGGCCCGGCGAGCCCGCCACGCCGCCCGACCCGACGCGCACGCTGCGCCTCGTCGCGAGCGACGCGCTGCCGCAGGGCCTCGCGCTCGTGGACGCGCCCGACGTCGACTCCGTGGAGACGGCGAACCGCGAGCTCGCCGCGCAGCTCCTCGCCGCGGCCGACCTGTGGCTGTTCGTCACGACAGCCGCCCGCTACGCCGACGCCGTCCCGTGGGACCTCCTGCACCGTGCCGCCGAGCGCCGCGCGCAGGTCGCGATGGTCCTCGACCGGGTCGACCCGGGCACCGAGGCCGTCGCGGACGACCTGCGCCGGATGATGGACGAGAACGGCCTCGACGCCGCGACGCTCTTCGTCGTGGGGGAGTCCGAGCTCGTCGACGGCTTCCTCCCCGAGCGGGCGGTCGCCGCGGTGGCGTCGTGGCTCTCCGCGCTGGGTGCGGACGGCGACGAGCGGGACCGGGTCGCGACCGCGACGCGCGACGGGGTCGTGGACGACCTCGTGCGCCGGGCGGTCCTCGTGGCGGGCGCGGCCGACGCGCAGGCGGCGTCGGACGCGCGCCTGCGCGGCGTCGTCGAGCGCGCGTACGACGAGGCGGCGACGACCGTGGACGCCGCGACGAGCGACGGCGCGCTGCTGCGCGGCGAGGTGCTCGCGCGCTGGCAGGACTTCGTGGGCACGAGCGAGCTGTTCCGCTCCGTCGAGCAGGGCGTCGGCCGGGTCCGCGACGCGCTCGCGGCGTTCTTCCGCGGGCGTCCGGCGCAGGCGCCGCAGGTCGAGCAGGCGATCGCGCACGGGCTGGAGGCGGTGATCCTGGACGCGACGGACGTCGCGGCCGAGCGCGCCTACGGCGGGTGGCGCGCGGACCCCGCGGGGTCGGCCCTGCTCGACGGGCTCGACCTGGCGCGGTCGTCCGCGGGCGTGCGGGCGCGCGTCGCGGAGGAGATCCGGGGCTGGCAGTCCGACGTCCTCGACCTCGTGCGCGAGCAGGGTGCGGGCAAGCGCGGCGCCGCGCGGGCGCTGTCCTTCGGGATCAACGGGCTGGGGCTGAGCCTCATGGTCGTCGTGTTCGCCTCGACCGGCGGCCTGACGGGCGCCGAGGTCGGGATCGCGGGCGGGACGGCGATCCTCGCGCAGAAGCTCCTGGAGGCCGTGTTCGGCGACGACGCGGTGCGGCGCCTCACGCGGACCGCGCGCGAGCGGCTCGCGGAGCGGGTGCGCGTGGTGCTCGACGACGAGTCGCTGCGCTACACCGCGCAGCTCGACGCCCTCGGGACGGCCGACGCCGACGAGACCGCCCGCTCGGTCCTCGAGGCGGCGCGCGCGGTCGAGGCCGCGGCCCGGGTCGAGCGGTCCGCACGCCCCGCCGTCGCGGCCGGTGCGGACGGCGGCCGGACCGCCGTGGGTCGGCACGCCGCGCGTCTCCTGCGCGGCGCGGGGTGGACCCCGCCGCCTCCGGACGAGTCCGCGGTCGCGCCGGGGGACGAGGCGGCAGAGCCGGCCCGGCGGCCGGGGTTCTGGCGCCGCCTGCTGGGGGGTGAGCAGGCATGACGATCGACCTCGCGGCGCGCACGACCGCGCTGGAGACCGCCGTGCGCGCGGGGGAGGGGCGCGTCGACGCCGACCTGCTCGCCGACGCGCGGACCGTCGTCGCCCGCGCGCGCGAGCGGGCCGGGCTGTCGGCCGACCACACCGTCGTCGCGCTCGCGGGTGCGACCGGCTCCGGCAAGTCGTCGGTGTTCAACGCGCTCGCGGGCACCGAGCTCGCGACGGTCGGGGTGCAGCGGCCCACGACGTCCCACCCGCTCGCCGCGGTGTGGGGCGCGTCGGGACCCGCCGCCGGCCCGGCGGGACCGGCCGCCCTCCTCGACTGGCTCGAGGTGCGGCGACGGCACGAGATGGGCACCCCGCTCACCTCCGGGGACCCGGGCGACGCGCGCGCGGGCGGCGGCCTGCGCGCGCTCCTGCGCGGTCGCCGCGCGGGCGAGCTGACGAGCGGCCTCGTGCTGCTCGACCTGCCCGACCACGACTCGGTCGTCGTCGAGCACCGCGTGCGCGCGGAACGCCTCGTCGAGCGCGCCGACCTGCTCGTGTGGGTCGTCGACCCGCAGAAGTACGCGGACGCCGCGCTGCACGAGCGCTACCTGCGCCCGCTCGCGGGGCACGGGTCGGTCGTCGTCCTCGTGCTCAACCAGGTGGACCGGCTCACGCCCGCCGACGCCGACGCGTGCCTCGCCGACCTGCGCCGGCTCGCGGCCGAGGACGGGCTCGCCGACGCGCGCGTGCTCGGTGTCTCGGCCCGCACCGGCCAGGGCCTGGACGAGCTGCGGGGGCTGCTCGCGGACGCCGCGGCCCGGCGTCGTGCGTCCAACGACCGGCTCGCGGCCGACGTGCGCGCGGTCGCGCGCCGCGTCGCGGCGGCGTGCGGGGAGCCCGTCCCGGAGCGCGCGGCGCGACGGGCACGTGACGGCCTCGTCGACGCCCTGGAGGCCGCGGCGGGCGTCCCGACGGTCGTCGCCGCCGTGCGCGGCTCGGCCGTGCGGGACGCGCGCGCCGCGACGGGCTGGCCCGTGACGCGCTGGGTCGGCCGGTTCCGGCCCGACCCGCTGCGCCGCATCGGGCTGCGCACCGGGCCCGCCCCGGGCTCGGCGCGCGCGCGGGCGGCGAAGGAGCTGGGCACGGCCGAGACCGCGAGCCGGCCCGAGCTCGCGCGGACCTCGCTCCCGGCGGTCGGTGCCGCGCTGCGGGCCGGCGCGCAGACGGCGGTGCGCGACTACGCGGCCGAGGCCACCGCGGGCGTGCCGGACGACTGGGCGCTCGCCGTGCGCCGTCGGGCGTCCGAGGGCGCGGCGGACCTCGCCGACGCGCTCGACCAGGCCGTCGCGGGGACCGAGCTCGAGGCGGCCCGCCGTCCGGTGTGGTGGCGCGTCGTCGGCGCGTTCCAGTGGCTCGTGCTCGCGGCGCTCGTCGTGGGCCTGCTGTGGCTCGCCGCGCTGTGGGGGTTCACCTACCTGCGCCTGCCCGAGCCGCCGACGCCGGTCCTCACGCTCGGCGGCCCGGGCGCCCCGGAGCTGCCGTGGCCGACGCTGCTCGCCCTCGGCGGGATCGTCGTGGGCGTGCTCGTCGCGCTCGTCTCGCGCGCCGCGGCCGCGGTGGGCGGACGACGGCGGGCGGCGCGCGCCCGACGGCGGCTGCGCGACGCCGTCGGCCAGGTGGCCGACCGACTCGTGCGGCTCCCCGTGGGCGAGGAGCTCTCCGCGCTAGCGAGCTGCCGCGCCGCGGCTCTCGTCGCCGCGTCCTGACCGTCCGACCTCCAGTCGCCGAGCACGAGGTTGCTGTCGTCCTGGGCGCCAGGACGACGGCAACCTCGTGCTCGGCGCGGAGGAGCCTCGTGGTCGGCGGGCCGGTGGAGAATGGACCCGGTCCGGTGACCGGGGCACCTGTCCCGCCGGTCGCGCCGGGCCGCACCGTCGAGCGAGAGGACCCTCCATGACCCGTCTGCACGTCCCCGTCTCCCTGCGGTGGTCGGACCTCGACGCGTACGCGCACGTCAACAACGTCGAGATGTTCCGCCTGCTGGAGGACGCCCGCATCACCGCGTTCTGGACCCACCCGGACGCGGGCGAGGACGCCTGGCCGACGGCCGTCCTGGAGACCGGCCCCCACGCGACGAGCCACACGCTCGTCGCGCGCCAGGAGATCGAGTACCTGCGCCCGCTCGGCTTCACGCGCACGCCCGTCCGCGTCGAGCTGTGGATCGGGCACCTCGGCGGGGCCAGCCTGGAGGTCTGCTACGAGGTGCACGACGGCGCAGCGCGCTTCGAGCGTACCGGCCCCACCTCGGGCGGCGCCCCGTACGCGAAGGCCGCGACGACGATCGTCGTGGTCGACGCCGCGACGGGCTCGCCCCGGCGCATCAGCGAGGCCGAGCGCGCCGCGTGGGAGCCGTTCGTCGAGGAACCGCTGACGTTCCGCCGCCGCCGCTGAGCCCCCGGAGCGGCGGCGTGCGTCGCCGCTCCGGTCAGCCCGGCTCTCGGTCGTCCCGCGGCCGGTCCGCGGAGGGGCGACCGCTGCGCGCGGCGCGCTCGGCGGCCTCGGCGACGTTGCGCTGCATCCCGCCGAACACCACGCCGTGGAACGGCTTGACGGCCCACCAGTAGAGCTGGCCCGCGAGCCCGTGCGGGTGGAACAGCGCGCGCTGCGCGAAGTAGGTCCGGCCCGGCCCGCTGGCGTCCTCCGGCGAGGGACCCGGCGCGTCGGGGTCCGTCGCGTCGGGGAGCTCGGCCGCCGCCTCGTCGACGCGCAGCTCGAGCCACGCGAGGCCCGGGAGCCGCATCTCGGCACGCAGCAGGAGCCGGCGCCCGGGCTCGATCGCCTCGACGCGCCACCAGTCGAGCTCGTCGTCCACGCGGAGGTAGCGCTCGTCGCGCCGGCCGCGGCGCAGGCCCGGCCCGCCGACGACCCGGTCCATGAGGCCCCGCACGCGCCACGCGAGCGACCACGAGTACCAGCCGCCCTGCCCGCCGATCTCCTCGATCACGCGCCAGAGCACCTCGCGCGGCGCGTCCACGACGGTGCGGCGCTCGTCCACGTAGAGCGAGCCGCCCGCCCAGTCCGGGTCGCTCGGCAGCGGGTCCGACGGCGCCCCGGGCACCGACGCGGACGACCAGCGCGTCGTGACCTCGCCGTCGTGGATGCGCTCGAGCGCGAGCTCGACGGCCCGGTCGAACCCGATGAGCCCTTCGGGCGGGTCGGGCACGTACTGCGCGATGTCGTGCTCGTGGCACACGACCTCGTGCTGGAGCGACTCGACGAGGGGTCGGGCGATGCCGCTCGGCACGGGCGTGACGAGCCCGACCCAGTGCGACGACAGCCGGGGCGTGAGCACCGGCACGCTGACGATGCGCCGCCGGGGGAGGTTCGCCACGCGCGCGTACCGCTGCATCATGTCGCGGTAGGTGAGCACGTCGGGGCCGCCGATGTCGAAGCCGCGCGACACGTCGTCGGGCATCGAGGCCGAGCCGACGAGGTAGCGCAGCACGTCGCGGATCGCGATCGGCTGGATGCGGTTGTCGACCCACTTCGGGGTCGTCATGGCCGGGAGCCGCTCGGTGAGGTACCGCATCATCTCGAACGACGCCGAGCCCGAGCCGAGGATGACCGCGGCGCGCAGGACCGTCGTCGGGACGCCCGACGCGAGCAGGATCTCCCCGACCTCCTTGCGCGACGCGAGGTGCGGCGACAGCTCGCCCTCCGGCACGTCGGGGAACAGCCCGCCGAGGTAGACGATGCGCCGCACGCCGGCCTCGCGCGCCGCGCGCGCGAACGTCAGCGCGGTGCGCCGGTCGCGGACCTCGAACGTGCGCCCGGTGCCGAGCGAGTGCACGAGGTAGTACGCCACGTCGGCGCCCTCGAGCGCCGCCCGGATCTGGTCCAGGTCGCTCGCGTCCGCCTCGACGAGCTCGACGTCGTCCGCCCACTCGCGGCCCGCGAGCCGCTCGGGGTGCCGGGCGAGCGCACGGACCTCGAAGCCGGCGCGGAGCAGCTCGGGCACGAGCCGCCCGCCGACGTACCCGGTGACCCCGGTGACCGCGGCCCTCATCCGAGGAGCTCCAGGACCTCGCGCTCGGCGCGCGTCTGCGAGCGCGTCGACCCGATGGTCTCGCCCCGCTCCCACAGGTCGAACAGCCGCGGGTCGATGTACGACGACCGCGCCACGGCGGGCGTGTTCCCGAGCTCCTCCGCGACGTCCTTGACGACCCCCGTGACGACCCGGCGCCGGGCGCGATCGGACGCGGGCGCCGTGCCGGCGTCGGCCAGGGCACGCGCCGCGAGCACCGTCGCGTGCCACGTGCGGAAGTCCTTGGGCGTCGCGTCGTCGCCCAGGCGCTCCTTGATGCCGGCCTGGACGTCGGCGCTCGTGACGTCGTGCCACACCGCGCTGCCGGTCGCGTCCGCGTCGCGCCACGCGAGCAGCTCGACGCCGCCCCGGCGTCGCTTGAGCGTCGTCACGAGCTCGGCGACCACCGGGTCCTCGACGACCACGTCACGCACCTGGCCCGACTTCGCCGGGTAGTGGAAGTGCACGCTCCCGTCGCGGCGGACGCGCGCGTGCTCCTTGCGGATCGTGGCGAGGCCGTAGCTGTTGTTCTGCTTCGCGTAGATCTCGCCGCCCGCCCGGAAGTACGCGAGGTCGAGCAGCCGGAACGCGAGCGCCAGCACCTTCTCGCGCGGCATGCCGGGGAGCTCGAGCTCGCGCGCGACCCGGCGCCGGGCGGCAGGCAGGCGACGGCCGACGTCGAGCACGTGGTCGTGCTTGCGGCGGGCCCGCCGCACCTGCCACTGCTCGTGGTAGAGGTACTGGCCGCGCCCGGCGACGTCCCGGCCGAACGCCTGGATGTGCCCGTTGGGGTACCGGCAGATCCAGACGTCGGACCACGCGGGCGGGACGGCGAGGCGCTCGCAGCGCGCGACCTCCTCCTCGTCGGCCAGGGGCAGGCCCTCGACGTCGAGGAACACCCACGCGTCGCCCTTCGGGCGGCGGGTGTACCCCGGCGAGGTCACGGTCACGCGGCGCAGTCGCACCAGGACAGTGTCGGGCCGACGCGCGTCCGTCGCCCGTCAGAGCGCGGGGAGGCGGACCATTCCCTCCTGGGCGATCGACGCGACGAGCGTGCCGTCCTGCGCGAACACCCGCGCGGCGCCGAGCCCGCGGCCGCCCTGGGCGCTCGGGGCCGACTGCACGTAGAGCAGCCACTCGTCCACGCGCACGTCGCGGTGCCACCACATCGCGTGGTCGAGGCTCGCGATCGACATGTCGGGCGTGACCCAGCTCGTGCCCGCCTGGCGCAGGATCGGCTCGAGCATGACCTGGTCGCACGCGTACGCCATGAGCGCTCGGTGCAGCAGCTGGTCGTCGCCGACGTCGCCCCGCGCCCGCATCCACACCATCTGGTGGTCCTTGGGCTCGTGGTCCGGGTGCAGGTAGAGCGACCCGCCCACGTGCCGCAGCTCGAACGCCGAGTGGTGCGACCAGAACCGCGCGATGGGGTGGTCGATGCCGCCGAGCACGTCGAGCGCGGACGGCACCTCCTCGGGGGCCGGGGCGTCGGGCATCTCGGACGCGTGCTCGATGCCGCCCTGCTCCTCCTGGAACGAGGAGATCATCGACAGGATCGGCTTGCCGTGCTGGATCGCGTGCGTCCGGCGGGCGCTGAACGAACGCCCGTCGCGCAGCCGCTCGACCGCGAAGTCGATCGGCACGTCGAGGCCGCCGGGTCGCAGGAAGTACCCGTGCAGGGAGTGGGGGAGCCGGCCCTCGGGGACCGTGCGGCCCGCGGCGAGGACCGCCTGCGCGAGCACCTGCCCGCCGTAGACGCGGCCCGTCGGCTGGTGCACGGAGACCCCGCGGAAGTGCTCCGGGTCGGCGGCCGACCCGTCGCCGTCGCCGACCCGCTCGAGGCGCAGCACGTCGAGGAGGTGGTTCAGCGGGTTCGGGACCTGCTCGCGCGGGGCGGCGTCCGACGTCGGGCCGGGGGAGGCCGAGGAGGTCGACGGCGGGGTGGGCTCGGGGGTCACGGGTGGGGGCTCCTTCGCTCGGGCGGCGGGTCGGTCAGTCCTCGAAGGTGTTGAGGAGGGAGTGCGCCGCGCGCTCCAGATAGTCCCACAGCGTCGCCTCCTGGATCGGCGGCAGGTCCAGGGTGTCGACGGCGGCGCGCATGTGCGCGAGCCAGCGGTCGCGCGCGTCGGGGTTGACCTTGAAGGGCGCGTGCCGCATGCGCAGGCGCGGGTGGCCGCGCTGCTCGCTGTACGTCGTCGGGCCGCCCCAGTACTGCTCGAGGAACGCGGTGAGCCGCCAGCGCGCCGGGCCGAGGTCCTCCTCGGGGTACATGGGCCGCATGACCGGGTCGTCCGCGACGCCCTCGTAGAACGCGTCGACGAGGCGCACGAACGTCTCGTGCCCGCCGACCTCGTCGTAGAACGTGCGGCTCGGGCGGACCGGCGCGGTCGCGCCCGCGGGGCCGGCCGGCGCGCCGTTCGACAGTCCGGCGACGGGCAGCGTCGGGCGGGGGGTGGGCTCGGTCGTCACCGGCCCATCATCGCACCGGCGGCGGCGCGCTCCCGAGCCCGGAGCCGCCGCCCGGGGCGGTCCGGGCGCACGTCACAGCCCGAGCTCGGCGAGCACCGGCAGGTTCTCGCGCACGACGGCGCGCGCCTGGGCCGCGCTCTCCGCGTCGACCGCGAGGCGCGCGAGCCGGCGGCACTCGTCGACGTCGACCTCGCGCAGGAGCGCCGCGACGTCGGGGATCGCACGCGCTGTCATGGACAGCGACGACACCCCGAGCCCGACGAGCACGACGGCGAGCACCGGCTGGGACGCCGCCTCGCCGCACACGCCCACGGGCCGGCCCTGCTGGGCCCCGCCCGCGCACGTCGCCTCGACGAGCCGGAGCACGGCGGGCTGCCACGGGTCGCTCAGCTCCGCGAGCGACCCGAGGAGGCGGTCCGCGGCCATCGTGTACTGCGTGAGGTCGTTGGTGCCGATCGACGCGAACGCCGCGCGCGCGAGGATCGGCCCGGAGAGCAGGGCGGCGCTCGGGACCTCGACCATGACGCCCGCCACGTCGAGGCCGTGCGCGCGGCAGCGCTCGACGAACCACTCGGTCTCCCCGACGGTCGAGACCATGGGCGCCATGACCCACACCTCGGCCTCCTCGGCCGCGGCGGCCTGCGCGATCGCGTCGAGCTGCTGCTCGAGCAGCTCCGGCCAGCGCGCGGCGGTGCGCAGCCCGCGCACGCCGAGCGCCGGGTTCTCCTCGTCGTCGACGGTGAGGAAGTGCAGCGGCTTGTCCGCGCCGGAGTCGAGGGTGCGGATCACGACCTTGCGCCCGCCGAACTCGCGGAAGACGGTGCGGTAGGCGGCGACCTGCTCCTCGACCGTCGGCGGCTGCTCGCGGTCGAGGAAGCAGAACTCGGAGCGGAACAGCCCGACGCCCTCGGCGCCGGACGCGGCCGCCGCCGCGGCGCCCGCCGGGTCGCCGACGTTCGCGAGGAGCTGCACCCGGTGCCCGTCGCGCGTGCGGCCCGTGCCGTCGAACGTGCGCACCTGCTGCGAGCGGGCCCGCGCCGCGGCCACCTGCTCGGGCGACGGGTGCACGACGACCGTCCCGGCCGCGCCGTCGACCAGCACGACGTCCTCCGGTGCGAGCGCCGCGCTCGCTCCCGTGGCCGCGACGACCGCGGGGATGCCCTTGGCGTTCGCGACGATCGCGGTGTGCGACGTCGGCCCGGCGCCGTCGGTGACGATCGCCAGCACGCGCGCGGGGTCGAGCGCGGCCGTGGCCGACGGCGCGAGGTCGTACGCGACGAGGACGAACGGCTCGGTGTGCTCGGGCACCCCGGGCGCGGGACGGTCGGTGAGGGCCGCGACGAGCCGGTCGCGGACGTCTGCGACGTCGCGGGCGCGCTCGGCGAAGTACCCGCCGAGCTCGGTGAACTGCCGCACGACCTCCTCCGCGGCCTCCCACACCGCGCGCTCGGGGACGAGGTGCTCGTCGAGCACGCGGCGCCGCGCGTCGGCCGCGAGCGTGGGGTCGGCCGCCATGGCCGCCGTCGCCTCGAGGACGTCGCGCGCGTCGCCGTCGGCGGCGTCCGCGGCGCGCTGGAGGTCGCCCGCGACCTGCTCCGCCGCGGCGTCGACGCGCCGCGCCTGCGCCTCGTGGTCCTCGCGCGGGCCCATGCGCAGCCCCGGTGCCGGCTCGTCGATCGCCTCCGGCATGAGCACCACCGGCCCGACGACCGTGCCGGGGCACACGCCGATGCCCGTGATGACCTGCCGTGCCTCGTCCTCGGTTCCGCCCGTCACGACCCTCGCTCCTCGTCCGCCTCGGGCGTGCGACCCGGGTGCCCGGGCCGGTGCGCACGCGTGCCCGTCACGGTCCGACCGCCAGGCCGCCGTGCACGTCCCTGTTGCGGGGGCGTTGCGGGGCCGCGTCGATCCGGTGACAACCTCGCCAGGAGACTAGGCTGTTCCCAGGTGCTCGGCACCCCGACACCCCGGATCCCCCGCGCGGATCCCCACCCGCGACTCGCCTCAGGAGACACTTTCGATGAGCACCCCCTCGGACCAGAAGGCACAGAACATCCTCGACGCCCTCGGGGGTCAGGGCAACGTGGTCGACCTCGAGCCGTGCATCACGCGCCTGCGCGTCGAGGTCACGGACCCGCAGCTCGTCGACGAGGCGCGCCTCAAGGCGACGGGCGCGTTCGGCGTCGTGCGCTCGGGCCGCGTCGTCCAGGTCATCGTCGGCCCGGAGGCCGACAACCTCGCCGCGGAGCTCGACGGCCTGCGCTGAGTCCCCCCGGGTCCCTCCGTACGGAGGGACCGGCGCCGTCGTGGTCGTGCCCGACGGCGCCACGCGGCTCAGGACGCCGGGCCGCCCGCCACGTCCTGCACCACGGTCGCCGCGGCGGCGCCGCGCCTCTCGCGGGCCGCCTGCGCGGACCGGTCACCCGTGTCGTCGGGACGGTCGTCGGGCCGCGCGTCGGTTCGGTCGTCGGCCCGGTCGTCGGGCAGCGACGGCGAGTGGTCGAGGACGACCACCTGCTGCGCCCCGGCCAGCGGGACGCGGGCGTCGGACAGCGCCTGCCGGACGCGCGAGCGCAGCGCGCGCGCCACCTCCCACTGCATCGCGGCCTGCGTCTTGACCTGCACCCTGAGCTGCAGCGCCTCGGCCGTCATGGCCTCGATGCCCGTGACCTCGGGCGGCTCGAGGAAGTACGTGCCGAGCACCGGGTCGCTCCCGACCTCCTCCGCGGCCGCGAGCAGCGCCGCGCGCACGGCCTCGACGTCGGCCCAGTACGCGACGCGCACGTCCACCACCGCGCGACCCCACTCCTGGGTCTTGTTGCCCGTCCGCAGGATCTCGCCGTTGCGGACGAACCACAGCGTGCCGTTGCCGTCGCGGACCTTCGTCACGCGCAGCGCGACCTCCTCGACGGTGCCCGTGACCTCGCCGAAGTCGACCGTGTCCCCGACGCCGTACTGGTCCTCGAGGAGCATGAACGTGCCCGAGAGGAAGTCCTTCACGAGGCTCTGCGCGCCGAAGCCCAGCGCGACGCCCGCGATGCCGGCCGACGCGAGGAACGGCGCGATGTTCACGCCGAGCTCGGTGAGCACCATGAGCACGATCGTCGCGCCGATGACGATGTTCGCGGTCGAGCGCAGCACCGAGCCCACGGTCCGCGCCCGCTGGGCCCGGCGGGCGCTCGCGAGCGGGTTCGCGCGCAGCAGCACGCTGCCGACCTCGGAGCCACCGAGGCCCTTGAGCCGCTTGCCGCGGAGCGTGGGCGTGCCCTCGGCGATGTGCTCGGAGACGCGGCGGATGAGCCGGCGCACGACCGCGAGGACGAGCGCCCCGATCACGACGATGAGCAGCACGCGCAGCGGGAGGCCGACGAACCACTCGAACCAGTCGTCGGGGTTGCTCGCGTCGAAGCCGTTGGCGAGCTCCTCCGGGACCTCCGCGGGCGCGCGCACGGCAGGAGCGAGAAGGGGGAGGGACATGCGGGCAGGGTACCCGGGGCACATGAGAGCGACCCGGGCACGCCGGGCGATCGTCCTGCCCGCAAGGCCCTGGTCTGGCAGGATGCAGGCGTGAGCGAACCCCCGCAGACGGACCTGCCCGAGCCGTTGGTGCAGCTGGCCGACGCCCACGGTGTCGCGTCCGACTTCTGGGACTTCGACGGGACGCGCCGCCAGGTCCGGGCCTCGACCCTCGTCGCCGTGCTGGAGGCCCTCGGCGTCCCCGCGTCGTCCCCGGAGAAGGTCGCCGTCAGCCTCGAGCACTCGCGCGACGACGCGTGGCGGCAGATGCTGCCCCCGACCGTCGTCGTCCGGCAGGGCGACGCCGTGCCGGTCCCCGTGCACGTGCAGGACGGCGCCGCCGTCGACGTCTGGGTCGAGCTCGAGGCGGAGCAGGGCCGCTCCGGCGTCGCCGGGCACCACGCCGCGCGCGCCCCCCGGGAGCGCCGCCACCTCGGCCAGCTCGACGTGTTCGTCGAGCCGCGCACCGTCGACGGCCGGCGCGTCGGCCGCGCGACGTTCGAGATCCCGGCCGACCTGCCCCTCGGGTGGCACGACCTGCACGCCGAGAGCGACGGCGCCCACGCGCGCGCGACGCTCGTCGTGACGCCGCAGCGGCTCGAGCTGCCCGCCGCCGTCGCGGAACGGCGCGCGTGGGGCTTCATGGCCCAGCTGTACTCGGTGCGCTCGCGCGCGTCGTGGGGCGTCGGCGACCTGGCCGACCTCGCCGACCTCGCCTGGCTCGCCGCGCACGAGGCCGGCGCGGACTTCGTCCTCGTCAACCCGCTGCACGCCGCCGAGCCGCGCACGCCGATGACGCCCTCGCCCTACCTCCCGACGAGCCGCCGCTTCGTCAACCCGCTGTACATCAGGGTCGAGGACATCCGCGAGACGGGGTACCTGTCCGCGGCCGACCGCTCGCTGGTCGAGTGGGCGTTCGACCCGGTGCGCGACCTCGACACCGACCCCGGTCCCATCGACCGCGACGCCGCGTGGGAGGCCAAGAAGGCGGCGCTGGAGGTCGTGTTCACCGCGCCCCGGTCCACCGCCCGCCAGGCGTCGCTCGACGCGTTCCGCGCCGAGCAGGGCAAGGGGCTCGAGGACTTCGCCACGTGGTGCGCGCTCGCCGACCACTACGGCGACCGGGACTGGCCGCCCGGCGCGTCCGACCCGAACGGCCCGACCGTCGCGGCGCTGCGCGAGCAGCTCGCCGACCGCGTCGAGTTCTACTGCTGGCTCCAGTGGGTCGCCGACGAGCAGCTCCGCGTCGCGCAGCGCACCGCGCGCGAGGCGGGCATGTCGGTGGGGATCATGCACGACCTCGCGGTCGGCGTGCACCCCGAGGGCGCCGACGTCTGGTCGCACCGCGGCGTGCTCGCCACCGGGGTGTCCGTCGGGGCGCCGCCGGACATGTACAACCAGCAGGGCCAGAACTGGTCCCAGCCGCCGTGGCACCCGCGGGCGCTCGCGCGGGCCGGGTACGCCCCGTACCGCGACATGCTGCGCACCGTCCTGCGGCACGCGGGCGCGATCCGGATCGACCACGTCATCGGCCTGTTCCGGCTGTGGTGGATCCCGGGCGGGGCGCGTGCCGACGCGGGCGCGTACGTCCGCTACGACCACGAGGCCCTCGTCGGCATCCTGTGCCTCGAGGCGCACCGCGCGGGCGCGATGGTCATCGGCGAGGACCTCGGCGTGTTCGAACCCTGGGTCCGTGACTACCTCGCGGACCGCGGCGTCCTCGGCACGTCCGTCCTGTGGTTCGAGAAGACCGACGACGGCCGTCCGCTGCCCCCGGAGGACTACCGGCGCCTCGCGCTCGCGACCGTCACGACGCACGACCTGCCGCCCACGGCGGGTTACCTCGCGGGCGAGCACGTCGAGCTGCGGGACCGTCTGGGCGTGCTCACGGAGGACGTCGCCGACGTGCGGCGGGCCGCGCGCGCCGAGCGGGACGCGATGATCGCGTTCCTGCGCGAGCGGTCGCTCGTGGGCGAGGACCCGTCCGAGCGCGAGCTCGTCGAGGCCCTGCACCGCCTCGTCCGCAGCACCCCGGCGGTGCTGCTCGGCGTCTCGCTGGCCGACGCCGTGGGGGAGCGCCGCTCGCAGAACCAGCCGGGCACGGACCAGGAGTACCCGAACTGGAAGGTGCCCCTCGGCGACTCGTCGGGCAACCTCGTCCTGCTCGAGGACCTTTTCGACTCCGCCCGCCTGCGCTCTCTCGCCAAGGCGATGAACGACTCCCTCTGACCGGCCGAGCAGGCCGTCCTGGCCCGTCCCGCTCGCCGCACGCGCCGGGATCGCCTGCTCGCCGCGCCGGTACCACCTGGTCGCGGACCCGCGCGGGACGACGAGCGCCGGGCCGCTCCGTCGGACGGAGCGACCCGGCGCGCGGTCGTGAGGGGTGCTGACCGAGGGGTCAGGCGTCGGCGGCCTGGGCCGCGAGGGCGCGCTCGACGCCGGCGAGGTTCTCCACCACGAGCCGGCGCAGCGCCGGGGCGGCGTCGGCGTTGGCGTCGAGCCACTCCTGCGTCGCGTCGCGCAGCACGGTGCTCGCGAGCGGGGCCGGGTAGAGGCCCGTGACGAGCGCCTCGGCGATGTGGTACGACCGCTGGTCCCACAGGGGGAGCAGCGCGTCGAAGTACGCGCCGACGAGCGGGGCGAGCGACTCGGGGTCGTTGACGTGCTGGAAACCGAGCGTGGTGGCGCGGACGATCGCGTTGGGGGCGTCGTCCGAGCCGACGAGGCGGTCGAACGCGGCGCGCTTCGCCGCGGCGGTGGGCACCGTCGCGCGGGCCCGCGCGGCGGACTGCTGGCCCGTCGCGGTCGAGTCGGCGTCGAGCGTCGCCTCGATCTCGGCGTCGTCCGCGAGGTCGAGCAGGACGAGCCCCTCGAGGATCTCCCAGCGCAGGTCGGTGTCGATCTCGAGCCCGTCGAGGGCAGCGGAGCCGTCGAGCAGCGACCGGAGCGCCTCGCCGTGCGCGGGCGTCGACGCGAGGTGCGCGAAGAACTTCACGAGCTGGAACTGCAGGTCCGAGCCGGGGGCCGCGTCCTGCGCGAGCGACCAGAGCACGTCGCCGACGTGCGCGAGCGTCTCCTCGCGGCGCTCCGGGGCCACGTACGTCTTCGCGGCGAGCGCGAGCTGGTTGAGGGTGGTGCGGATCGTCGTCGACTCGGTCTCGCGGGCGATGTTGCCCAGCACGAGGCGCACGTAGTCGCTGGCCGGCGTCTCGCCGTCGCGCGTCGCGTCCCACGCGGAGCCCCAGACGAGCGAGCGGGCCAGCGGGTCGGCGAGGTCCGCGAGGTGCTCGGTCGCGACCTGGAGGGACGCGGGGTCGAGGCGGATCTTCGCGTACGCGAGGTCGTCGTCGTTGAGCAGGACGAGCTGCGGGCGGTCGAGGCCGAGCAGCTCGGGGATCTCGGTGCGCGGCCCGGCCACGTCGACCTCGGTGCGGTGCACGCGCGTGAGCACGCCGTCAACGAGGTCGTAGAAGCCGATCCCGAGCCGGTGCGGACGCAGCGTCGGGTGGTCGGCCGCCGCCGTCTGCACCACGGAGAACGTGGTGAAGCGGCCGTGGGCGTCGAGGTCGAACTCGGGCCGCAGGGTGTTCACGCCCGCGGTCTCGAGCCACAGCGCGGACCACTCGGTGAGGTCGCGGCCGCTCGTGGCCTCGAGCTCGACGAGCAGGTCGCGCAGCTCGGTGTTGCCCCACGCGTGCTTGCGGAAGTACGCCGCGACGCCGGCGAGGAACTGCTCCTTGCCGACCCACGCGACGAGCTGCTTGAGCACCGACGCGCCCTTGGCGTAGGTGATGCCGTCGAAGTTGACGAACACGTCCTCGAGGTCGTTGATCGTCGCGACGATGGGGTGCGTGGAGGGCAGCTGGTCCTGGCGATAGGCCCAGGACTTCTCCATCGCGGCGAACGTCGTCCACGCCTCGCGCCACTCGGTCGCCTCGGCGGTCGCGAGCGTCGACGCGTACTCCGCGAACGACTCGTTGAGCCACAGGTCGTTCCACCACTTCATGGTCACGAGGTCGCCGAACCACATGTGCGCGAGCTCGTGGAGGATGGTCACGACGCGACGCTCCTTGACGGCGTCGGTGACCTTGGACCGGAACACGTACGTCTCGGTGAACGTCACGCACCCGGCGTTCTCCATCGCGCCCATGTTGTACTCGGGCACGAAGAGCTGGTCGTACTTGTCGAACGGGTACGGGTGCTCGAACGCGGACTCGAAGAACGCGAAGCCCTCGCGCGTCTTGTCGAACACGTAGTCGGCGTCCATGTGGTCGGCGAGCGACGCGCGGCAGAAGACCCCGAGCGGGATCGTGCGGCCGTCGGACGACGTGAGCTCGCTGCGCTCCACGACGTACGGCCCCGCGACGAGCGCGGTGATGTACGACGAGATGCGCGGCGTCGGCTCGAACGCCCAGCGCGCGACCTCGACGTCGCCGGCGCCCGTGCCGGTCGGGTCGGCCTTCGTGCCGAGCGCCTCGGGCGCGGGCGTCGGCTGGTTGCTCACGACCTCCCACGCCGCGGGCGCGGTGACCGTGAACGCGAACGTCGCCTTGAGGTCGGGCTGCTCGAAGACGGCGAACACGCGCCGCGAGTCCGGGACCTCGAACTGCGTGTAGAGGTAGACCTCGCCGTCGACCGGGTCGACGAACCGGTGCAGGCCCTCGCCCGTGTTGGTGTACGCGCAGTCGGCGACGACGCGCAGCTCGTTGTCGGCCGCGAGGCCGTCGAGCGCGATGCGCGAGTCGGCGAACACCTGCGCCGGGTCGAGCGCACGGCCGTTGAGCACGACCTCGCGCACGGTCGGCGCGACGAGGTCGACGAACGTGCTCGCGCCCTCGGTCGCGGTGAACCGCACCACGGTCGTCGACGCGAACGTCGTCGCCCCCGTCGTGAGGTCGAGGTCGACCTCGTAGGACTGGATGTCGACGATCGCCGCGCGCTCGCTCGCCTCGGCGCGGGTGAGGTTCTCTCCGGGCACTGCATCTCCTCGGTCTCGTGGTCGGGCCGGTCGGCCTCGACGGCGGCCTGTGGGCCACGGACGATCATCCCACGCGTGCCCGCGCCCGCTCCCGGGAATACGCTGCGGTCGCGCGGTGTCGGAACGGGGTGGGGACGCCGTCGGCCCGGCCGCCGCGCCCCGGCGACCCGGACCCCGGGCGCGCCCGACGACGAAGGAGACCGCCCCGTGACGCTCACCGCGACGACCGACCCCACCGCTACCGAGGACGACCTGCGCGTCGCCGACTTCTGGTTCGACCCCGTGTGCCCGTGGGCGTGGATGACGAGCCGCTGGATGGGCGAGGTCGAGCAGGTGCGCGACGTCACCGTCCGCTGGCACGTGATGAGCCTCGCGGTGCTCAACGAGGGCCGCGACCTGCCGGAGGAGTACCGCGAGCTCATGGCGAAGGCGTGGGGCCCGGTGCGCGTGGTCACCGCCGCGCGCGTCGAGCACGGCGAGGATGTCGTCAAGCCCCTCTACGACGCGATCGGGACGCGCCTGCACCCGGGCGGCCGCACCGACTACGACGCGGTGCTGCTCGAGGCGCTCGCGGAGGTGGGCCTGCCCGCGTCGCTCGCCGACGCCGCGGGCTCCGACGCCTACGACGAGCAGCTGCGCGCGTCGCACGCCGAGGGCATCGGTCGCGTCGGCGAGGACGTCGGGACGCCCGTCGTCGCGTTCGGCGGGACGGCGTTCTTCGGTCCCGTCGTGACGCCCGCGCCGAAGGGCGAGGCCGCCGGGCGGCTGTGGGACGGGTGCGTCCTGGTCGCGAGCACGCCGGGCTTCTTCGAGCTCAAGCGCACGCGCACCCAGGGTCCGGTCTTCGACTGACGTCGGGCACGGCGCCGCCGTCGCGCGGACGCCGTGCGGACGTCGTGCAGACCCCGGGGGCGAGGGCGTCGTGGGGCTCCCGGGGTTCGACCGGTGCGGGTGGCTCGTGCCATGCTTCGTCAGTTCGCGGGCGGTGTCAGGAGCGCCCGCCGCCCGGTCGCGCCGGGCGAGTCCGCCGAGGAAGCCCGCGAGGAGCCGAGCATGTCCCCGAACGCACCCGTGCCACCGCCGCCGCCGCCCCCCGGCGGCGTCCCGGGGGCCGCGGTCGGTCGTGACGACGCCCAGCCGACCACGGCGTTCGCCCCCGTGCCCGCGCACGCGACCTCGGGGCCGCCCTCGTTCGCCCCGACGAGCGGCCCGACGGCCCAGGCGCCGCGCGCGACGCCCGCGGACGGCCAGCCGACCGTCGTCGCGTCGGCGGCGTCCTTCCAGGCGACGACGGTCCAGCACGTGACGCCGATCACCCAGCTCCCGACGGCCGCGCAGCCCGCGGTCCCGGCGCCCTCGCCGTCACCGGTGCCGCCGCAGCGCGTGCGCTACGCGACCGAGCAGAACGGGTTCGGCGTCGCGGCCCCGGTCGGGACGGCCGCGGGCCGTCCCGGCTACGCGCCGGGTGACACGGCAGCCGGTCACGCCGCGGCCGGTCCGTACGCGGGCGGGACGGCGGCGTACGAGCCGACCGCCCAGCCCGCCTACGCGGCCGCCACGCCGCCCGCGCAGCAGCCCGCCTACCACCCGCCGGCCTCGGCAGCCCCGGCCGCCGCCGCCCCGCGAGCCTCGTCGGGAGGGACGGGCGCCCCGTCCGGCCCGTCGACCGGTCGGCGCGACGGGCGCGGCGGGGACGGCGGCGGTCGCGGCTCGAACCGGCTGGGCGCGGGGTGGATCGCGTTCATCGTCGTCGACGCGCTGCTCGTCCTCGGGGCGATCGTCTTCGCGATCTCGCTGCTCGGCGGCGGCGACGAGGAACCGCTCGGCGGGGCGTCGACGTCCCCGGCGGCGACCGCCACGGACGGTGCCGAGGAGCCGGCGCCTGCCGAGCCCACGGTGTCCGAGACGTTCGCGTCGGAGTCGCGGAACATCACGTGCGAGGTGACCGACGTCAGCGCGACGTGCGTGATCGCCCAGCTCGGCACGCAGCCCGCCCCGGTGGACGGGTGCGACGGCACGGTCGGCTACAAGGTCGTCCTGGACGCCGACGGCAGCGTCGACCAGCCGTGCGTGCCCGCGGCCGAGCAGCCGCAGCCCGCGCCGGGGGACACCGCGATCCTCGACTACGGCACCTCCAAGACGGTCGGCCCCTTCACGTGCGACAGCGCCGAGACCGGCATGACGTGCCGCGACGACGCCACGGGCAAGGGCTTTACGATCGCGCGCGCGGGCATCCGGACGCTCTGACCGGCCCGACCACCACGCAGGAGGGCCCGCGGCGGGACGACCCGCCGCGGGCCCTTCGTGCGTCCGGCGTCACCAGATGCGCACGCGCTCCTCGGGGGCGAGGTAGAGCGCGTCCCCCGGCTGCACGTCGTAGGCGTCGTAGAACTCGTCCACGTTGCGCACGACCCCGTTGCAGCGGAACTCGTTGGGCGAGTGCGGGTCGGTCGCGATGCGGCGCACGACCTCCTCGTCCCGGCCCTTCGACTGCCACACCTGGGCCCAGCCGAGGAACACGCGCTCGATGCCCGTGAGCCCGTCGACGACGGGCGCGTCCTCCAGGGGACGGCCGAGCGCGATGCGGTACGCCTTGAGCGCGATCGACAGGCCGCCGAGGTCGCCGATGTTCTCACCGATGGTCAGCGCGCCGTTGACGTGCGGGCCGTCCTCGCCGAGCTGGGCGGGGCGGTACGCGTCGTACTGGGCGACGAGCGCCGTCGTGCGCTTCTCGAACTCCTCGCGGTCGCGCGCCGTCCACCAGTCCTCGAGGCGGCCCGCGCCGTCGTACTTGGAGCCCTGGTCGTCGAAGCCGTGACCGATCTCGTGGCCGATCACCGCGCCGATGCCGCCGTAGTTCACGGCGTCGTCGGCCTCGGGGTCGAAGAACGGGGGCTGCAGGATCGCGGCGGGGAAGACGATCTCGTTCATGCCCGGGTTGTAGTAGGCGTTGACCGTCTGGGGCGTCATGAACCACTCGTCGCGGTCGAGCGGGCGCCCGATCTTGCCGAGCTCGCGGTCCTGCTCGAACGCGTGGGCGCGGCGCACGTTGCCCACGAGGTCGTGCGCGTCGACGACGAGCGCCGAGTAGTCGCGCCACCGCACGGGGTAGCCGATCTTCGGCGTGAAGGCCTCGAGCTTGGCGAGCGCCTTCTCCTTCGTCTCGTCCGTCATCCAGTCGAGCGTCGTGATCGACTCGCGGTAGGCGGCCACGAGGGAGGCGACGAGCTCCTCCATGCGCGCCTTGTGCGCGGGCGGGAAGTGCCGCGCGACGTACTGCGCGCCGACGGCCTCGCCGAGCGCGCCCTCGACGACGGAGACGGCGCGCTTCCAGCGCTCGCGCACCTCCTGCGCGCCCGACAGCGTGCGCCCGTAGAAGTCGAAGTTCGCCTCGACGAGGTCGTCGGAGAGGTAGGGCGCCCGGGCGGTGACGAGGTGGTACACCATCCACAGCTTCCAGTCCTCGAGCGGCTCGCTCGCCCAGAGCTCGGCGAACCCGGCCGCGAAGTCCGGCTCGCGGACCACGACGTCGTCGAGCGAGCCCTGCGGCGCGCCGAGCGCGAGGACCCAGGCGCGCCAGTCGAACCCGGGGGCCTCCGCGACGAGCGCGGCGAGCGTCCGCGGGTTGTACGTGAGGTCGGCGTCGCGGTCGCGCACGACGTCCCAGTGCTTCGCGGCGAGCCTCGTCTCGAGCGCCATGATCCGCTCGGCGGCGTCCTCGGGCGTCGCGCCCCACGTCTCGGACGTGACGCCCGCCAGCGCGAGCATGCGCGCGACGTGCGGCACGTACTTCTCGCGGACGGGGGCGTACTGGTCCTCGCGGTAGTACGCCTCGTCCGGCAGGCCGAGCCCGGACTGGTAGAGGTAGGCGACGTACCGCTCGGGGTCCTTCGCGTCGTTGTCGACCCAGAAGCCGACGGCGCCCGCGCCGCCCGTGCGCTGGAGGGCGCCGAGCGCCCCGGTGAGCTCGGCCTGCGTCGTGGCGGACGCGATGAGCGCGAGGTCGGGCTGCAGCGGCGTGGTGCCGAGCGCCTCGATCCGCTCGGTGTCCATGAAGCTCGCGTAGAGGGCCCCGACCTTCGCCGCGTCCGGCCCGACGTCCGCGCCGCCCGCCGCGACCTGCTCCCCGAGGTCCGTGATGATCTCGCGGACGTGCACCTCGGCCTGGTCGTGGAGCGCCCGGAACGCGCCGTCCATCGCGCGGTCGGCGGGGATCTCGTGCGTCGCGAGCCAGCGGCCGTTGACGTGGCGGTACAGGTCGTCCTGCGGGCGGACCGCGGGGTCCAGCGCGTCGAGGTCGATGCCGGAGCGCGCCGCGTCGGCCGGGCCGGACGAGGACGGAGGCGTGGACGTCGGGGAGGTCTGTGTCATGCGTCTCAGGCTACGGCCTCACCCCGGCGGCGAGGGGGCCCGCTGGGGCATGATGAGCCCATGCGCGTTCACATCGCCGCGGACCACGCCGGCTACGAGCTCAAGACCCATCTCGTCGAGCACCTGGGGGCGGCGGGTCACGACGTCGTCGACCACGGTGCCCACACCTACGACGCGCAGGACGACTACCCGTCGTTCTGCTTCGCGGCGGGCGAGGCGGTGGCGGCGGAGCCCGGCTCGCTGGGCGTCGTCATCGGCGGCTCGGGCAACGGCGAGCAGATCGCGGCGAACAAGGTCGTCGGCGTGCGCGCGGCGCTCGCCTGGAACCTGGAGACCGCGCGCCTCGGGCGCCAGCACAACGACGCGAACGTCGTCGCGGTGGGCGCGCGCCAGCACTCGGTGGACGAGGCGGTCGCGCTCGTCGACGCGTTCCTCGCGGAGCCGTTCAGCGGCGACCCGCGCCACCAGCGCCGCATCGACCAGCTCGCGGCGTACGAGGCGGCGCGCGGCACCTCGGCCTGACGTGCCCGAGGGCCACACCGTCCACCGCCTCGCGCGCGCCTTCGGCGAGCTGTTCGCGGGCGAGCCGCTCGCGGTGAGCAGCCCGCAGGGCCGGTTCGCCGCGGGAGCCGCCCTGCTCGACGGCCGCGTGCTCGTCGCGAGCGAGGCGTGGGGCAAGCAGATGTTCCTCGGCTTCGCTGGGCCGGGCGGCGCGTCCGACGACGTCCGCTGGCTCCGCGTGCACCTCGGCCTCTACGGGGCGTGGACGTTCGCGGGCGACGGCAGCACCGCCGTCGTGCACGCGATCGGCGCGCCGCGGCGCCGGATCGGTGAGCGCGAGACCGTCCCGGCGGGCCCGGGGGAGGTGCCCGGCGCGCCCGACGACGGCTGGTCGCCCCCGCCGCCGCGCGGCGCCGTGCGCGTCCGGCTCGTCGGCGCGCACGCGGTCGCGGACCTCACCGGCCCGACGGCGTGCGAGGTCGTCACGGACGACGAGAAGCGTGCGGTCGAGGACCGGCTCGGGCCGGACCCGATCCGCGACCCGGGCCCCGGCGAGCCCGACCCGCGCGACGCGTTCGTCGCCGCGGTGCGGCGCTCGCGCAGCCCCGTCGGGCTGCTCCTCATGAACCAGGACGTCGTCGCGGGCGTGGGGAACATCTACCGCGCGGAGGCGCTGTTCCGGGCCGGGCTCGACCCGATGCGCCCCGGTCGCGACGTGCCCGCGGAGGACCTGCGGACGTTGTGGGACGACCTCGTCGTGCTCATGCACGACGGCGCGCGCACCGGCGCGATCGTCACGACGCGCCCCGAGCACCGCGACGACGGCGCGGGGGAGGCCCCCGACGAGGCGGCGACCGGGCGGCGGCGCGTGCGGCAGAACACGGACGTCGCTCCCGGCGCCGTGCCCGCGGACGAGGCGTTCTACGTGTACCACCGCGACGGGCTGCCGTGCCGGGTGTGCGGCACGCCGGTGCTCCTCAAGGAGCTCGCGGGGCGCAACCTCTTCTGGTGCGGCGTCTGCCAGGCGTGACGGCGGGCGCACCCGGGACCCGGGTGCGCCCGACCGGTCAGAACACCCAGCTGCACACCGGGGCGACGGGCCAGCCGAGGGCCGCGCTCGTGCGCGCGAGCGCGCCGGGGGAGTGCTCGGTGACGAGACCTGCCGCGCCGAGGGCCGCGAGCGACGTCCCGCCCAGGTAGGTCGCGCCGAGCTCGCGCACGTCGAGGGAGACGTCCGCCGCGTCGTCGGTCCGCTCGGCCGTCGCCGGGCCGAAGGCCTCGGCCCGCAGCCGCCAGCGCCCCGCGTTGTCGGGCAGGCGCTCGTCGGTCACGTGCAGCACGACGTCGACGTCCGCCGCGTACCGGCGCGCGGCGAGCGCGCCGGGCACGTCCACGACCCGCACCCAGAGGTTGTCCGCGAGGCGCGGCGACGCGGAGCGCGGGTCCACGAGCAGGCTCGTGACGACGTCGTCCACCGGCAGCATGAAGGGCGTCACCTCGTGCGTGAGGTCGAGGTCGGTGAGCACGCCCCACAGAGCGCGGGCGGCCGCGGCGTCGAGCGCGACGACCTCGCCCGTGCTCACCGGGCCGCGCGGGCCCGTGGCCTCCCACGAGAGCTTGCGGTGGAAGCGCGCGTACCCGCGCGGCTCGCCGTCGAGCTCGACGATCGCGATGCGCGTGGGCTCGCGGTCCTTGCGCCAGACCTTGGCGTCGTCCCAGAACGTCGCCTGGAGCTCGGGGGTCTCACGCGTCGCCCACCCCGGACGGTTGATCCCCGCGCCCTGGCCCGTCGGGTCCGCGCCCGCGCGCTCGTGGATCGACGCGACGAGCTCGCCGTGCCGCGCGCGGTCCGCGCGCTCGATCCGGACGGTGTGCCGCTCCGCGCCCGGGACGTCGCGCAGCGCGACGCCGCGCGGGACGGTGAGGCGCACGTCGTCGGCCGCCTTGCCGTACCCGAACCGGCCGTAGATCGCGGCCTCCGCCGCGAAGAGCGCCGAGACCGGCTCGCCCCGCTCGCGGCACCGGGCGAGGTGCGTGTCGATCATCGCGCTGAGGATGCCGCGCCGCCGGTGCGCGGGGTGGACGCCCACCCAGGTGAGGCCCGCGACCGGCGCGGTCGCGCCGGGGACCGGGAAGCGCGCGAACGGGTACGACGCGTGCATCCCCACGAGCTCGCGCCGCACGGGGCGCGCGCCGTCGACGGGCGGCGTGTCCGCGTCCTCGCGCTCGACCGTCACGCCGAGCGCGCGCTCCCAGGTCAGCGGGAACGGGAGGTCGACGAGCTCGTCGACCTCGACGGGCGAGGGGAACGTGGTGGTGTCGAGGTCGAGCACGTCGCGCAGGTCGGCGGACGTGAGGGGGACGAGCTCGTAGCCGTCGGGGAGGCGTGCGGGTCGGTGGTCGCTCATGCCCCCGATCCTCCTGTCCCGGGCCGTGCTCGCGCCAGGACATTCGCGACGGCTAGGGTCGGGCGCCATGGCACGACGCACCCCCGGACGCGGCGGCGACGACGACCGCGCCGACCCGCGCGCGCTCGCGCAGGAGTACGCGACCGCGGTGCTCGACCTCGTGCGGCGCGTCCCGCCCGCACGGGCCATGACCTACGGGCTCGTCGCGGAGATCGTCGCGGAGTCGCTGGGGCGGGGCGGCCCGCGCCAGGTCGGGCAGGTGCTCGCCGGGTCGTCCGGGGTGGACGACGACGGCGCCCCGGTGCCGTGGTGGCGGATCGTCAACGCGGCGGGGTCGCCGCCCGCGCACCACCTCGACGCGGCGCTCGCGGAGCTCCGCGCCGAGGGGTGCCCGCTGTCGCGAGACGGGCGTCGCGTGGACCTGCGCCGGGCCGTGTGGTTCCCGGACGCCGACGGCTGACCGCGCGGCGCCCGTCCGGTCAGCCCGGGGTCGGTGCCGCGAGGAGCGGGGCGAGCGTCTGCACGGCCGTCGCGTCGCCCTGGACGAGGAGCGTCGTCACCGCCGTCTCCCGCCACGCCGCGAGGTCGCGCGCGATCTTCTCGGGCGGGCCGACGAGCGCGACGTCCTCGACCATCGCCGTCGGGACGGCGGCGGCCGCAAGGTCCTTGCGGCCCGCGAGGTAGTGCGCCTGGATCTCGTCGCACGCCTCGGCGTACCCGAGGCGGTCGAGCGCGTCGCGGTGGAAGTTCGCCCCCTTGGCGCCCATCCCGCCGACGTACAGCGCGAGGAACGGGCGCACCTGGTCCGCGGCCTGCTCGACGTGCTCGCGCACGACGACGGGGACGGTCGCGCTCACCTCGAACGCGGACTCGGGCGAGCGCTCCGGCGCGCGGCGCGCGAAGCCGTCCGCGAGGAGCTCGCGGAACGTCGCGTCCATGCGCGGCGAGTAGAACAGCGGGAGCCACCCGTCCGCGATCTCGGCGGCGAGCGCGATGTTCTTGGGCCCCTCGGCCGCGAGGTGGATCGGGAGGTCGGCGCGCAGCGGGTGGACGGTCGAGCGCAGCGGCTTGCCCAGTCCCGTCCCGACGCCGTCGGGCAGGGGGAGGGGGTAGTGCGGGCCGGACGACGTCACGGGCGCCTCCCGGCGCAGGACGTCGCGCACCACCTGCACGTACTCGCGGGTCCGTGCGAGCGGCCTCGCGTACGGCTGGCCGTACCAGCCCTCGACCACCTGCGGCCCGGAGACGCCGAGGCCGAGGACGAACCGGCCGCCCGAGAGGTGGTCCATCGTCAGCGCGGCCATCGCCGTCGCGGTCGGGGTGCGCGCGGAGACCTGCGCGACGGCGGTCCCGAGGCGGATGCGGGTCGTGCGCGAGCCCCACCACGCCAGCGGCGTGAACGCGTCGGAGCCGTAGGCCTCCGCGGTCCAGACCGAGTCGACGCCGAGGCGGTCGGCCGCGACGACCGCGTCCTGGATGCCGTCGGGGGGACCGGCGGACCAGTAGCCGGTGTGGATGCCGAGGCGCATGCGCGCTCCTCCTCGTCGAGGGTCGTGGTGCCGGGACCGGCTGCCACGGACGGGCGGCTGCGGCCGGCGGTGAGCGGGCGGTACCCGAGGACGCACCGGGCAGGGGGTATCCGGTACGCGCGGTCTCAGGTACCGCCCACGACCACACTAGCCGATCCGGGGCCGCCCCCCGGCGTCCTCCTCAGATGACGTACTCGATGAGGAGCGAGGGGTCCTCGACGGCCTCCCGCGCGGCGGGCGCGCCCGCCGGCATCCGGACGGTGGCCGGCACGCCGACGGCGACCGCGCCCGCGGGCACGTCCTTGACGACGACGGCGTTGGCCCCGACCTGGACGTCGTCGCCGACCCACACCGGGCCGAGGATCTTCGCCCCGGCGCCGACGACGACCCGGTCGCCGAGCGTGGGGTGCCGCTTGCCCCGCTTCATCGAGCGCCCGCCCAGCGTCGACGTGTGGAACAGCACGACGTCGTCGCCGACCACGGCCGTCTCGCCCACGACGACGCCCATCCCGTGGTCGATGAACAGGCGTCGGCCGATGCGCGCGCCGGGGTGGATCTCCACGCCGGTGAGTGCACGCGCCGCCTGCGACACGAGCCGCGCCGGCAGGCGCAGCAGCGGCTCGCGCCACATGCGGTGCGCGAGCCGGTAGGCCCACACGGCGTGCACGCCGGGGTACGCGAGAGCGACCTCGAGGCGGCTGCGCGCGGCGGGGTCCCGCCGTCGGGCCGCCTCGAGGTCCTCGCCGAGCACGCGCACGAACCGGCGCAGCCGGTGGCCGGCCGTCCGTGCGCGGGGGTGGGGGTCGGTCACGTCAGTCCAGCAGGTCGGCGTAGAGGACGGAGGACAGGTAGCGCTCGCCGAACGACGGGATGATCGTCACGATGAGCTTGCCCGCGTTCTCGGGACGCGCGGCGAGCTGCAGCGCGGCCGCGATCGCGGCGCCCGACGAGATCCCGACGAGCAGGCCCTCCTCCTTGGCGGCGCGGCGCGCGTACTCGACGGCGGTCTCGGCGTTGACGTCGATCACCTCGTCGTAGACCGAGGTGTCGAGGATCTCGGGCACGAAGTTCGCGCCGATGCCCTGGATCTTGTGCGGGCCGGGCTGGCCGCCGTTGAGGATGGCCGACTCCTCCGGCTCGACGGCGACGATCTGCACGCCGGGCTTGCGCTCCTTGAGCACCTGGCCGACGCCCGTGATGGTGCCGCCCGTGCCGATGCCCGCGACGACGATGTCGACCGCGCCGTCGGTGTCGGCCCAGATCTCCTCGGCCGTCGTGCGGCGGTGGATCTCCGGGTTCGCCTCGTTCGCGAACTGGCGGGCGAGGATCGCGCCCTCGCGCTCGGCGACGATCTCGTCCGCGCGGCTGACCGCGCCCTTCATGCCCTCGGAGCCCGGCGTGAGGATGAGCTCGGCGCCGAACGCGCGCAGCAGCGCGCGGCGCTCCTTCGACATCGTCTCCGGCATCGTGAGCACGACGTCGTACCCGCGCGCCGCACCCACCATCGCGAGCGCGATGCCGGTGTTGCCGGACGTCGCCTCGACGATCGTCCCGCCCGGCTTCAGCTCGCCGGACGCCTCGGCGGCGTCGATGATCGCGACGCCGATGCGGTCCTTGACCGAGTTGGCGGGGTTGTAGAACTCGAGCTTGCCCACCACGGTGGCGCCGAGGCCCTCGGTGAGCTTGTTGAGCCGGACCAGCGGGGTGTTGCCGACGAGCTGCGTGACGTCGTCGTAGATGCGTGCCATGTCTTCCTCTTCTGTCGACGGCTCGGGGTGAGCCGGGTGGGGGGTACCGATGGGGGGCGGGACGCGCCCGGTGGCCGGGGTCCAGCGTCTCGCGGGGGCGGCGCGGGCGCGCGCGGGCGACGGGACGGGCTCGGGCGGGACGAGGGGCGTGCGCGAGCGTGCCGGGGCACGCGGGGACGGCCGTCGTCAGCGGCAGCCGAGACAGCGACAACAGGAGGTGCGCGGCGCGGCGCGGTGCAGCGATGCAGGACGCGCGGTCGTCGCGGTCATTCCTCGCTCCTCCTGGTCGGTCGCGCCGGGGGAGTCGCCCGGAGCTCCGGGCGGGCCGACGGCGCGCGTGCCCCGAGGCTATCGGTCCGCGGCGCGGCCCTGCAACGCCGTCCGCGGCGCCCGGGAACGACGACGGGCGCCGCGCCGGGGAGGCGGGGCGCCCGTGGGGTCGTGGGACGAACGGAGCGGGCGACGGGAATCGAACCCGCGTAGCCAGTTTGGAAGACTGGGGCTCTACCATTGAGCTACGCCCGCGCGGGCCTCGGCTCGCCCGGCGGTCGGCCTGTGCGGCCGCCCGGGACGGCGTGCCACCGACCTGCGGCCGCCACCCTAGCAAACGTCGGCGGGCCGCCCGTGCCGCGGCGTTCCCCGCGCGGCGGCCCGTCGGTCGCGCCCCGTCCCGCCAGTACACTTGCCCCTGGTCCGCGCGCCGTGGCGGACGACGGGGTGTGGCGCAGGTTGGTAGCGCGTCCGCTTTGGGAGCGGAAGGTCGCAGGTTCAAATCCTGTCACCCCGACCTTCGCGCGGCGCCCTGCGGGGCGCCGCGGGACGTCGTCGACGTCCGGGCCGCCCTGGCGGTCCCGTCCCCGGGGAGGTGCCCGTTGACCCCGTCCTCCGCGACCGCCGGTCCGGCGGCCCGCGTGACCCTCGCCGCGCTCGTCGCCGCGGGCAGCGGTGCGGTCCTCTCGCTCCAGGGACGCCTCAACGGCGACCTCGGGGCGGCGGGCACGGGGCCCGTCCTCGCCGCGTGGCTCTCCTACGTGGGCACCCTCCTCGCGACCGTGCTCGTGGTGGTCGCCCGCCGCCGCGTCCGGTCCACGCTCGCCGTCGTGCGCTCGTCCGCCTCGTGGTGGTGGTTCGCCGTCGGGCTGTGCAGCGTGCCGATCGTCGTCGCCATGGCTGCCGGCATCCCCCTCGTCGGGGTCGCGGTCGCGTCCGTCTGCTCCGTGGCCGGCCAGACCGTCGCCGGGCTCGCGCTCGACGCGCGAGGCGTCGGGCTGCCCGCGCCGCTGCGGCTCACGCCGCGCCGTGCGGGCGCCGGCCTCGCGGCGCTCGCCGGTCTGGGCATCGCGGTGCTCGGGAGCAGCGCGGGCGGTCCCGGGTGGGCGGTCGTCGCGGCCGGTGCGGCGCTCTTCGTGGGCGGCGCGGTGCTGTGCGGGCAGCAGGCGGGCAACGGCCGCGTCACGCAGCTCACGGGCGACCCGGTCGTGGCGACCCTCACCTCGGTCACGGGCGGGCTCGCCGGGATCACGCTCGTGTGCGCGCTCGGCGTCCCGTTCGGCGTGCTCGACGGCGTCGTGCTGCCCCCGCAGTGGTGGCTCTACCTGGGCGGGCCGCTCGGGACGGTCGTCACCGTCGCGGCCGCGTTCGCCGTGCGCCACCTCGGCACGTTCGTCCTGACGCTGACCGTCGTCGGGGGCCAGATGGTCATGGCGGTCCTGCTCGACGTGCTCGGCGTCGTGGGGCTGCGCTGGCCGACCGTCGTCGCGACCGCGGTCGTCGCGCTCGCGGTGCTGCTCGTCGTGCCCCGGCCGGGACCACGGCCCGGATCGGGGTGAGGATCGAGGTCGGGATCGAGGGCAGGGTCGGGGTCAGGATCGAGGTCGGGTCCGCGCGTCGGGCGCGCTTGACCGCTCGCGTACGATGGGACGGTTGCCCGTACGCCCGCGTGCGGTGCCGTCCCCGGCCGCCCGCGGCCCGCCCCGATCAGTTGGAGATCATCGAAGTGAAGAGCGCCGTCGAGACCCTGGACCCCACCAAGGTCAAGCTGACCGTCGAGGTGGAGTACGACGAGCTCAAGCCGAGCATCGACCACGCCTACAAGCACATCGCGGAGCAGGTGAACATCCCCGGCTTCCGCAAGGGCAAGGTCCCGCCCCGCGTCATCGACCAGCGCGTCGGCTGGGGCGCCGTGATCGAGCACGCCGTCAACGACGCGCTCTCCGGCTTCTACCGCCAGGCCGCGAGCGAGGAGAACCTGCGCCCCCTCGGCCAGCCCGAGGTCGAGGTCACCGAGATCCCGGCGAAGGCCGGCGAGGGCCAGCTGGTCTTCACCGCCGAGGTCGAGGTCCGCCCCGAGATCACGCTGCCCGCGCTCGACTCGCTCGCGATCACCGTCGAGCCCGCCGAGGTCACGGACGAGGACGTCACCGAGCGCCTCGACGCGCTGCGCGAGCGCTTCGGCACCCTCGTCGGCGTCGACCGTCCCGCGGCCGAGGGTGACTTCGTCGTGCTCGACCTGAAGGCCGAGATCGACGGCGAGGAGGTCGACTCCGTCTCCGGCGTGAGCTACCAGATCGGCTCGGGCAACATGCTCGAGGGCCTCGACGAGGCGCTCACCGGCCTGTCGGCCGAGGAGACGACCACGTTCAACGCGCCGCTGGCCGGCGGCGAGCACGAGGGCAAGGAGGCCGCGGTCACCGTCACCGCCACCTCCGTGAAGCAGCGCGACCTCCCCGAGGCCGACGACGACTTCGCCCAGCTCGCCTCCGAGTTCGACACGCTCGAGGAGCTCACGGCGGACCTGCGCGAGCAGGTCGCGAGCATCAAGACGTCGAACCAGGCCGTCGCCGCGCGCGACGAGCTCCTCAAGGCGCTCAACGACGCCGTCGAGATCCCCGTCCCCGCGGGCGCCGTCGAGGCGGAGGTGCACCGCCACCTCGAGTCCGAGGGCCGCCTGGAGGACGACACGCACCGCGCCGAGGTCACGGTCGAGGCGACCGACGCCCTGCGCAACCAGATCCTGCTCGACACCCTCGCCGAGCAGCTCGAGATCAAGGTCGCGCAGAACGAGCTCCTCGAGTACCTCGTGAGCGCCTCGCGCCAGTACGGGATGGACCCGAACCAGTTCATCCAGTCGCTCGACCAGGGCGGGCAGATCCCCGCGATGGTCGGCGAGGTCGCGCGCTCCAAGTCGCTCGCCGTCGCGCTGCGCCAGATCGAGGTCAAGGACACCGCCGGCAACGTCGTCGACCTGACCGAGTTCATCGGCTCGGACGACGAGGACGCCGCCGCGGACGAGCCCGTCGAGGACGTCGCGGGCGAGCCGGTCGAGGAGGCGCTCGTGGACGACTCGGCCGCCCCCGCCGCCGACGCCCCGGTCGAGGACGACGAGAAGGACGCGACGAAGGCCTGACGCGTCGCCGGCCCCCGGCCGGACGGTCCCCACGACGGCCCGCACCCTCCGCGCGAGGGTGCGGGCCGTCGTCGTCGGCGAAGGGCGTGGTGCCTGGTGCGCCGTCAGCGAAAACGCGGCCTGCCGGGACGAACGGAGGGCACGGACCGCGTTAGGGTCACTGCAGCACGGCTGGACCGGGACGCCGTCCCGGCCGGCCAGGGCAGCGCAGGCGGGGGCGACCCGCGGGAGCGACGAAGGAGATGGATGTGAACGAGCTGTACCTGCCGTCCGACGCGACGGCCCCGGTGAACCGCGCCGAGGGTCCGGGCCTCGGACTCAACGACTCCATCTACAACCGGCTCCTCAAGGAGCGCATCATCTGGCTCGGCTCGGAGGTGCGCGACGAGAACGCGAACGCCATCTGCGCCCAGATGATGCTGCTCGCCGCGGAGGACCCGGACAAGGACATCTGGCTCTACATCAACTCGCCCGGCGGCTCGATCACGGCCGGCATGGCGATCTACGACACGATGCAGTACATCCAGCCCGACGTCGCGACGATCGCCATGGGCATGGCGGCGTCGATGGGGCAGTTCCTGCTCTCGTCCGGCACCAAGGGCAAGCGGTACGCGACGCCGCACGCGCGCGTCATGATGCACCAGCCGTCCGGCGGCATCGGCGGCACGGCGACCGACGTGCGCATCAACGCGCAGCTGATCATGCACATGAAGCAGGTGCTCTCCGAGCTCACGGCCGAGCAGACCGGCAAGCCGCTCGAGCAGATCCTCAAGGACAACGACCGGGACAGCTGGTTCACCGCGCAGGAGGCGCTGGAGTACGGCTTCATCGACCACGTCGTCACCAACGCGTCGTCCGTGACCGGCGGCGGCGGCACCACGGGTTCCTGACCCCGCACCGGACACCAGACTTCACCGAGGAGAACCCGTGAGCTTCAGCGCCGAGTCCCAGTACCTGTCCACCGCCCAGCGCCTCGCCGGCCCTGCGGCCCGCCCCGGCGGCATCGCCCTGCCGGGCGGTGCGCCATCCGCCCGCTACGTGCTCCCGCAGTTCGAGGAGCGCACCGCCTACGGCTTCAAGCGCCAGGACCCCTACACCAAGCTGTTCGAGGACCGCATCATCTTCCTGGGCGTCCAGGTCGACGACGCGTCCGCGGACGACGTCATGGCCCAGCTCCTCGTGCTCGAGAGCCAGGACCCGGACCGCGACGTCATCCTCTACATCAACTCGCCGGGCGGGTCGTTCACTGCGATGACCGCGCTCTACGACACGATGCAGTACATCAAGCCCCAGATCCAGACGGTCTGCCTCGGCCAGGCGGCCTCCGCCGCGGCCGTGCTGCTCGCCGCGGGCCAGCCGGGCAAGCGGCTCGCGCTCCCCAACGCGCGCGTGCTCATCCACCAGCCCGCGATGGAAGGTGGCGGCTACGCGCAGGCGTCCGACATCGAGATCCACGCGAACGAGCTCATCCGCATGCGCGAGTGGCTCGAGGACACCCTCGCGCTGCACTCGGGCAAGTCGGTCGAGCAGGTCCGCCAGGACATCGAGCGCGACAAGATCCTCACCGCCGAGCAGGCGAAGGAGTACGGCCTCGTGGACCAGGTCCTCGAGAGCCGCAAGGCTGTCGCGGTCAACAAGCCGTGACCCGGTCCGCCTGACCACGCGCCGCGCCGCCGTCCCCGCCGGGGTCGGCGGCGCGACACGTTGCGCCCCGTCCGGAGAGCCCACCTGACAACGGGGGCCCCGTGGTGTGGAATGGGGAGCAGGACCCGCTCGGCCGTGCCCGGGCCCCGCGCCGTCGAACCCGACGGGCGGAGGACCGGTCACCGGGACAAGGAGACGCGTAGTGGCTCGTATCTCAGACGGTGCCGACCTGCTGAAGTGCTCGTTCTGCGGCAAGTCGCAGAAGCAGGTCAAGAAGCTCATCGCGGGCCCCGGCGTGTACATCTGCGACGAGTGCATCGACCTCTGCAACGAGATCATCGAGGAGGAGCTCGCCGAGGCGACGGAGCTCGGTCTCACGGAGCTGCCCAAGCCCAAGGAGATCTTCGAGTTCCTCGAGCAGTACGTCATCGGCCAGGACGCCGCGAAGCGGGCCCTGGCCGTCGCCGTCTACAACCACTACAAGCGCGTGCAGGCGGGCGAGCAGGCCAAGCCCTCGAACCCGGACGACGCGGACTACGTGGAGCTGGCGAAGTCGAACATCTTGTTGATCGGTCCGACGGGGACGGGCAAGACGTATCTGGCGCAGACGTTGGCGCGGATGTTGAACGTGCCTTTCGCGATCGCGGACGCGACGGCGCTCACCGAGGCGGGGTATGTCGGTGAGGACGTGGAGAACATTCTGCTGAAGCTGGTGCAGGCGGCGGACTTCGACGTGAAGAAGGCTGAGACGGGCATCATCTACATCGATGAGATCGACAAGGTGGCGCGGAAGGCGGAGAACCCCTCGATCACGCGGGACGTGTCGGGTGAGGGTGTGCAGCAGGCGTTGTTGAAGATCATCGAGGGCACGTCGGCGTCGGTGCCGCCGCAGGGTGGTCGTAAGCATCCGCACCAGGAGTTCATCCAGGTGGACACCTCGAACGTGCTGTTCATCGTGGCGGGGGCTTTTGCGGGGTTGGACGACATCGTGGCGGCGCGGGCGCGCAAGCGGGGTGTGGGTTTTGGTGCGCCGATCGAGACGGGTGCGGGGGAGGACCTGTTCGCGCAGGTGCGCCCGGAGGATCTGCACCGGTTCGGGTTGATCCCGGAGTTCATCGGGCGCCTTCCGGTGATCGCGTCGGTGGCGGCGTTGGACCGGGAGGCGTTGGTGCGGATCCTGACCCAGCCGCGGAATGCGTTGGTGAAGCAGTATCAGCGGATGTTCGCGATCGACGGGGTGGAGCTGGAGTTCACCGCGGGTGCGGTCGAGGCGGTCGCGGAGCAGGCGTTGTTGCGTGGGACGGGGGCGCGGGGGTTGCGCGCGATCATGGAGGAGGTGTTGCAGCAGGTGATGTTCGACGTGCCGTCGCGTGATGACGTGGAGCGGGTCGTGATCACGCGCGAGGTCGTGCTGGACAACGTCAATCCCACGATCGTGCCGCGCACCACGACCGCGCGCGCCCGCACCCCGCGCGAGAAGTCCGCCTGACCCCGACGACCGCCGACCAGGCGATGTAGCTCGGCCGAGCAGGTGGTCCTGGTCCGTCCGGTCACCCGGACGCACCAGGACCACCTGCTCGGCCCGTGACCGGGGCCGACGGTGGGGCTTCAGGCGTCGGCGGCGACCTTCGAGCCGTAGAGCGTGTCGATCGTGTCGGCGAAGTCGTCGATGACCAGGCGGCGCTTCACCTTGAGCGACGGCGTGAGGTAGCCGTTCTGCTCGGTGAAGTCCGTCGTGAGCACGGTGATCTTGCGGATCGACTCGGCTCGGGAGACGGCCTCGTTGGCGTGCGCGACGGCGCGGTCGAGCGCGGCGAGCACGTCGGCGTCGTGCGCGGCCGTCTCGACGTCCATCGGACGCAGGCCGTGCGTCGCGAGCCAGCCCGGCAGCATCTCGGCGTCGAGCGTGACGAGGGCGCCGATGAAGGGGCGCTGGTCGCCCACGACGACGACCTGGCTCACGAGCGGGTGCGCGCGCAGCCGGTCCTCGAGCACGGCCGGCGCGACGTTCTTGCCGCCGGCGGTCACGATGATCTCCTTCTTGCGGCCGGTGATGCGCAGGTAGCCGTCGTCGTCGAACGCGCCGAGGTCGCCGGTGCGGAACCAGCCGTCCTGGAGCGCCTCGGCGGTGAGCTCGGGCTGGTTGCGGTAGCCGCGGAAGATGTGGTCGCCCTTGACCAGGAGCTCGCCGTCCGCGTCGATGCGCAGCGACGTGCCGGGGAACGCGGGCCCGACCGTCCCAATCTTCGTCAGGCCGGGCAGGTTCACGGCCGTGGGGGCCGTGGTCTCGGTGAGGCCGTAGCCCTCGAGGATGCGCAGCCCGACACCGCGGTAGAAGTGGCCGAGCCGCTCGCCGAGCGGCGCGCCGCCGGAGATGGAGTACGTGAGCCGGCCGCCCATCGCGGCGCGCAGCGTCGAGTAGACGAGCCGGTCCGCGACGGCGTGCTGGAGGCGCAGCCCGAGCGCGGGGCCGCCCGGGGCGTCGAGCGCCCGGGACCAGGTGATGGCGACCTTGGCCGCCCAGTGGAAGATCTTGCGCTTGGCGCCGGTCCCGGTCTTCTGCTCGGCGGTGTTGTAGACCTTCTCGAACACGCGCGGCACGGCGAGCAGGAACGTCGGGTGGAACGAGCCGAGGTCCGCGACGAGGTTCTTCGTGTCCCAGGAGTGCGCGAGGACCGCGTTCGACGCGACGACGACGACCTGGATGAACCGGGCGAACACGTGCGCGAGCGGCAGGAACAGCAGGGTGCGTGCGCCGTCGGCGTCGAGGATCTCGGCGAGGCCGGCCCGGCCGTTGAGCGCGAGGTGCACGAAGTTGCGGTGGGTGAGCTCGACGCCCTTGGGGCGCCCGGTCGACCCGGACGTGTAGATGACCGTCGCGAGGTCGTCGACGCGCTGCGCGGCCCGACGGCGCTCGACCTCCGCGGCCGGGACGTCGGCCCCGGCGGCGCGCAGGGCGTCGACGGCGCCGTCCTCGACGACGAGGACGTCCTCCAGGCCGGGCAGGCGGTCGCGCACGGTCGCGACCTCGGCCGCGTGGGCGGCCGTCTCGACGACGGCGAGCCGGACGCCCGCGTCCGACAGGATCCAGTGCACCTGCTCGGCGGACGATGTCTCGTAGACGGGGACGGGCACGGCACCCACGGCCCAGGCGGCGAAGTCGAGGAGGGTCCACTCGTAGCGGGTGCGCGACATGATCGCGACGTGGTCGCCGGGCTCGATGCCGCGCGCGAGGAGGCCGCGGGCGACCGCGACGACGTCGTCCTCGAACTCCTGCGCGGTGACGCGCTCCCACGGACCGTCGGCGGTGGTGCGGCGCTCGACGAGCGTCGCCCGGGGGTCGCGCGCGACACGGTCGGTGAGGAGGGTGCTGATGGTCGCCGTGGGGGAGACCTCGACGAGGCTCGGCGACGTGTGTTCCGTCATGAAACTCTCCGCTGAGTGGGACGGTAGGGAGGGACGGCGAGCCACTTTACTCCGTACTCCGAGTATCGAGTTCCTCGACGCCCGACGGGCACCCCTAGGATCGGTGGGTGACGAACGACCCCGGGCAGCCCGCCGTCCCCGACGAGATCCTCCGCCTGCGCGACAGCATCGACAACATCGACGCGGCGCTCATGCACCTGCTCGCGGAGCGGTTCAAGTTCACGCGCCGCGTGGGCGAGCTCAAGGCGCAGGGCGGGCTCCCGCCCGCCGACCCGGACCGGGACCGCCAGCAGATCGCCCGGCTCACGGGCATCGCGAGCTCCGCCGGTCTCGACCCGGAGTTCGCCGAGCAGTTCCGCGCGTTCATCGTCCACGAGGTCCTCCGCCACCACGAGCGCATCGCCGCCGAGCACGCCGCCGCGGGCGAGGGGACCCCGGTCCTCGACACCTACTCCTGACGGCCCGGCAGCGGGCCGGGCGAGGGTCCGGAGGCCGGCGCGAGGCGCCTCCCGGGCCCGACGCGCGGTGGCGACCCCCGTCGATCTGACGGACCCTGGTGGGGACCCAGGGCGGGCCCCCGGCGTCGGCACCGCCGCGTCGGGCGGCCCTCCCGCCACGCCGACGGACGTCATGAGGTGTTCGCATGAAGATCGATTGGCTCAAGCCCCTCCTCGGCCATCCTGGCCCCTTCGCGACGGTGTACATCGACGCGACGCGCGCCAACGAGGCCGGGGACCGCGAGGTCGAGAACCGCTGGAAGGGAGTGCGGCGCCAGCTGCACCAGGAGGGCGCGCCGGACGCGGTCCTCGACGACCTCGAGGAGGTGGTGCTGCGGCCGACGCGGGTCGGGGGCACCCACGGGCGCGTGCTGATCGCCGACGACACGGGCGTGCTCGTCGACCGGGTCGTCAAGGACCCGCCGGCGCTCACGAAGGGCTCCTGGGGGCCCGTGCCCGCGCTGCTGCAGGCGGCCCGCGCGGCGGACGAGTCGGTCGACTACGTGCGCGTCGTCGTCGACCGGCAGGGCGCGGACCTCACGTGGTCCGTCGCGGGCGGCCACCTGCCCTACTCGGAGCCGGAGACGGTCGAGGGTGGCCACGACGTCATCAACAAGGTCCGCACGGGCGGGCTCTCGCACAAGCGCATCGAGTCCCGCGCGGAGGACTCCTGGGAGCGCAACGCCGAGGCGGTCGCCGCGGAGCTGGAGCGCCAGGCGGCCGAGTACCGGCCCGAGCTCGTGCTGCTCACCGGTGACGTGCGTGCCGTGCCGCTCGTGCGGGGCGCGCTCGGGCACGCGATCTCCGAGCTCGTGGTCGAGGTCCCGGGCGGCGGCCGGGGCGCGGGCATCAACGAGGCCTCGTTCGAGGCGAACGTGGCCGACGCGCTCGACAGCTACCGGGAGCGTCGCCGCGAGAAGGTCCTCGCGGAGTTCCGCCAGGAGCAGGGCCGTGAGTCCGGCGCGGTGACGTCCGTGGAGGACGTCGTCGCGGTGCTCGCGCGCGGCCAGGTCAAGGAGCTCGTGCTGGCCGACGAGTACGGGCAGGACGGCGCGCTCGACGGCCGCTCGCTGTGGATCGGGCCCAGCCCGCTGCACATCGCCGCGACCCGCGAGGAGATCGAGTCCCTCGGCGTGACCGACGGCCTGGAGAAGCTGCCCGCCACGGTCGCGCTCGTGCGGGCCGCCGTCGGGCAGGACGCCGGGCTGACGTTCGCGCCCGAGGGCAGCGTCGAGCTCATCGAGGGCGTGGGCGCCACGCTCCGCTGGGCGGACGAGGGGACGCCGCGCGAGGTCGCGGCGACGATGTCCGGCGACGACTCGAGGCTGCGCGGCGAGATCATCTAGGCCCGCCGCCACCGACGACGACGCCCTCCCGGCCGCGGCCGGGAGGGCGTCGTCGTGCTGTCGTCGTGCGGGGTCAGCCCTTCTTGCGGGCCTCGGGCTCGCCGAGCTCGGAGGAGACGACGACGATCCCGCCCTGGACGGCCGGGTCGCCCTGGCCCTCGGCCGCCGCGACGAGGTCGAGCGTGCCGGTGACGCGCCCGCCGTTGCGGACGTCGACGACGGACGCCTCGACGCCGGGGAGCGACGCCGCCGGCACCGCGACCTGCGCCGCGAGGATCGGGGTGCGCATCGACACCTTCGCCTCGGACTTGACCTTGCGCAGCGCCGCGAGCGCGTGGCCCGCCGCGGTGAGGACGGCCGGGTCGGCGTCGCCCGCGGCCGAGCGCGCGACGTCGGGCGTGGGCCACGGCGCGCGGTGGATCGAGCCCTCCGACGCGCGCCACCACGACCACACCTCCTCCGTCGCGAACGGCACGAACGGCGCGAACAGGCGCAGGAGCGTGTCGAGGGCGATGGCGAGCGCGACGCGCGCGGACCGGGTCTCGGGGGAGACGTCGGAGGCCGCGGCGCCGGCGCCGTACGCGCGGTCCTTGACGAGCTCGAGGTAGTCGTCGCAGAACGTCCAGAAGAACGTCTCGGTGACCTCGAGCGCGCGCGTGTGGTCGTACGCCTCGAACGCCTCGGTCGCCTTCTCGACGACGGTCGCGAGGCCCGCGAGCATCGCACGGTCGAGCGTCTCGGTGACGAGCGCCGGGTCGAGGACGATCTCGCCCGTCCCGGTCTCGGCGTCGATCCCGAACGACAGCGCGAACTTCGACGCGTTGAGGATCTTGATCGCGAGGCGACGGCCGATCTTCATCTGCCCGACCTCGAACGCCGCGTCCGTGCCGAGGCGGGCCGACGTCGCCCAGTACCGCACGGCGTCCGACCCGTGCTCCTCGAGCAGGCCCATGGGCGTGACGACGTTGCCCTTGGACTTCGACATCTTCTTGCGGTCGGGGTCGAGGATCCAGCCGGAGATCGCGGCGTTCTTCCACGGCAGCGAGCCGAACTCGAGGTGCGAGCGCACGACCGTGGAGAAGAGCCACGTGCGGATGATGTCCTGGCCCTGCGGGCGCAGGTCCATGGGGAAGACGCGCTCGAACAGGTCGGGGTCGACCTCCCAGCCGCCCGCGATCTGCGGCGTGAGCGACGACGTCGCCCACGTGTCCATGATGTCGTTCTCGCCGACGAACCCGCCCGGCACGCCGCGCTGGTCCTCGGTGTACCCGGCCGGCACGTCGGACGACGGGTCGACGGGCAGCGCGTCCTCGGACGGCACGATCGGGTGGTCGTGGTCGACCTCGCCCGACTCGAGCACGGGGTACCACAGCGGGATCGCGACGCCGAAGAAGCGCTGGCGCGAGATGAGCCAGTCGCCGTTGAGACCGCCGACCCAGTTCTCGTAGCGCACGCGCATGAAGTCGGGGTGGAACGCGAGCTCCTTGCCGCGGTTCAGCAGCTCCTGGCGCAGGTCGCGGGTCGTGCCGTCGGCCGTCGTCCAGTCGCGGCCGCCGTTGCGGATGTACCACTGGCGCGACGTGACGATCTCGAGGGGCTTGTCGCCCTTCTCGAAGAAGTTCGCCTTGCGCTGGGTCGGCACGGGCTCGCCGTCGAGGTCGCCCGCGTCGCGCAGCGCGTCGACGACGACCTGGCGCGCCGAGAACGTCGTCTTGCCCGCGAGCTCGGCGAACACGCCCTGGCCGGCGTGCGAGGTGATCCAGTCCGGCGTCTCGCGCGTGATCCGGCCGTCGCGCGTGATGATCGAGCGCGTCGGGAGCTGCAGCTCGCGCCACCACTGCACGTCGGTCAGGTCGCCGAAGGTGCAGCACATCGCGATGCCCGCGCCCTTGTCGCGCTCGGCGGCCGGGTGGGCCAGGACGGGCAGCTCGACGTCGAACAGCGGCGAGCGCACCGAGGTGCCGAACAGGTGCTGGTACCGCTCGTCGTCGGGGTGCGCGACGAGCGCCACGCACGCCGCGAGCAGCTCGGGGCGCGTGGTCTCGATGAAGACGGGTGCGCCGTCGTCCGGGGTGCCCGGCGCGACGCGGTGGAACGCGACCTTGTGGAAGTGGCCCGGGTACTCGCGCGCCTCGAGCTCGGCCTGCGCGACCGCGGTCTGGAACGTCACGTCCCACAGCCCGGGGGCCTCGGCCTGGTACGCCTCGCCGCGCGCGAGGTTGCGCAGGAACGCGCGCTGCGCCGCGGTGCGGGAGCGTGCGTCGATCGTCTGGTAGTGCTGCGCCCAGTCGACCGAGAGCCCGAGCCGGCGCCACAGCGCCTCGAACTGCTTCTCGTCCTCGGCCGTGAGCCGCTCGCAGAGCTCGATGAAGTTGCGGCGGCTCACCGGCACCTGGTCGGCGGCCTTGACGGACTTGCCCTCGCCGCCCTCGTGCGGGGGCTCGAAGCCCTCGACGTAGGGGAGCGTGGGGTCGCAGCGGACGCCGTAGTAGTTCTGGACGCGCCGCTCGGTGGGCAGGCCGTTGTCGTCCCAGCCCATGGGGTAGAACACCTCGAGGCCGCGCATGCGCTGGAACCGCGCGACGACGTCGGTGTGCGTGTAGGAGAACACGTGGCCCACGTGCAGCGAGCCCGAGACGGTCGGCGGCGGGGTGTCGATGGAGAAGACCTGCTCGCGGGTCTTCGAGCGGTCGAACGCGTACGTCCCCTGCTCGGCCCAGCGCGCGTCGTAGGTGTCCTCGAGCCCGTCGAGGCTCACCCGGTCGGGTACTCCCGCGACCACCGCGCGGACGACGTCACCGGCTACGTGCCCGGCGGAGGAGGTCGTTGCTGCAGCGGGTTCGGCCGCGCCCGTCGGCGCGTTCGTCGGGAAGTCGCTCATGGTCGCCCATTCTCCCAGATCCCGGGGCCGTGCCGGACGCCGTCTCGGCGTCCGGCGGGCGTCGCCGCGGCCGTCCGCGGCGTGCGGACCGAGACGGGTCGAAGGTCCCTGGGTCGAATGGTCATCGAGTCGTAATCTGCACGCAAAGCGACAGGTGCTCGTGGGCGCACCTCGACCCGATCCCCGCGCCGACCCCTGGAGCACCCATGACCGCCACGACCACCGACCGCACGCGCGCCGACGGGGCGATCCCGCCCGGCGTCGTCCTGCCGCCCGCCCTCGCCGCCGCCCTCGCGGCGTGCCCGCGCCTCGTCGTCCCGGCGTCGCGCGACGAGCTCTACCGCCTCGCGCTCGGGCCCGACGGCGGCCCGCGGTTCGCCGTCGAGTACGACGCCGGGGGCGAGCGCGTCGTCGAGGCGGAGGTCGTGCGGTGCCGCAACGGGATCGCGGTGAACTACCCCGAGGACTACATGCGCCGCCGGGACCCGGACTGCATGCGGATCGCCGACGACCTGCCGACCGACAAGCCGCGCTACCGGGACGTCTTCGGTGCGGAGTTCGGCCCGGTCAAGGACGAGACGCTCGCGTGGCTCGCGGCGCAGGAGCTCGTCGTCGTGCCGTTCCGCGCCGGCGGGCGCACGCACGGCTACCCGTCGCTCGCCGTCTGCCCCGTCAACGCGGCGTTCTTCGCGCTCGCCCTCGTCGACCTCCAGGGCTGGGCCACGTTCGACGAGCTCGGCCCGTTCGCGCCGCGCTCGATCCTCTACGTCGCGCCGCCGCTGCGCCACACCCGGTTCGGCGGGCGCCAGGTCGTCGTGCACGACCGCTCCGAGACGCTCCACGAGGTGTTCGCCTACAACCTCTACCCCGGGCCGAGCGCCAAGAAGGGCGTGTTCTCGGTCCTGCTCGACGTCGGCGAGCGGGAGGGCTGGGTCACGGCGCACGCGTCGTCGGTCCGCGTCACCACGCCGTACGAGAACGAGACCGTGATCATGCACGAGGGGGCCTCGGGCGGCGGCAAGTCGGAGATGTGCCAGGACCTGCGGCGCCAGGAGGACGGCAGGATCCTGCTCGGCACGAACGTCGTCACGCGCGAGCCCTACGTCATCACGCTGGGGGAGACGAGCGCGCTCGCCCCCGTCACCGACGACATGACCCTGTGCCACGCCGCGCTCCAGACCGGCGACGGCCGCCTCGTGGTGACCGACGCCGAGGAGGGCTGGTTCGTGCGCGTCGACAACCTCACCGGGTACGGGCAGGACGCGCACCTCGAGCGTGCGTGCATCCACCCCGACGTGCCGCTCGTGTTCTTCAACATCGACGGCGTCCCCGACGCGACCGTGCTGCCCTGGGAGCACTCGCTCGACGCCGACGGCCGACGCTGCCCCAACCCGCGTGTCGTCGTGCCGCGGCACCTGCTCACCGACGTCGCCGGGCCGGCCGAGGTCGACGTGCGCACGTTCGGCGCCCGCATGCCGGCCTGCACGCGCGACCACCCCACCTACGGGATCATGGGCATGACCCACGTGGTGCCCGCGGCGCTCGCCTGGATCTGGCGGCTCGTCGCGCCGCGCGGCGACAAGAACCCGTCGATCGGCGAGTCGCGCACGGCGACGGAGGCGCTCGCCCACGGGGGCATGGTCGCCGAGGGCGTCGGGTCGTACTGGCCGTTCGCGACGGGGACGAAGGTCGCGGCGGCGAACCTCCTGCTGCGCCAGCTCGTGGAGACGGACCGGACGCGCTACGTGCTCACCCCCAACCAGCACATCGGCGCCTACCGGGTGGACTTCGCGGCCGAGTGGCTCACGCGCGAGTACCTCGCGCGCCGCGGCGGGGGCCGGCTGCGGCCGGACGAGCTCACGCCCGCCCGCTGCCCGCTGTTCGGCTACACGCTCACGGAGATGAAGATCGACGGCCAGCTCGTGCGCCCGACCTTCCTGAGGCCCGAGCTGCAGTCCCAGGTGGGGGTCGAGGCCTACGACGCCGGGGCGCGGATCATCACCGACTTCTTCGCGAGCGAGCTCCGGCAGTTCCTCACCGACGACCTCGACCCGCTGGGTCGGCGGATCATCGAGGTCTGCCTGCGCGGCGGCTCGGTCGAGGAGTACGCGGACCTGACGCCGCTGTACGTCTGAGGCGCACCGGTCCGGTCCTCGCCCGGCGAGGGCCGGACCGGTGCGGGACGGGCGCCGGCGCCCGCTCGCCCAGGACGGTCCGCGGAGGGTTAAGGTCGGCCCATGGGTCTGACGATCGGCTACGCCGCCATGCTCGAGCAGTTCCACCCGACCGAGGCCGTCGCGCTCTCGGCCTACGCGGAGGAGCACGGCTTCTCCGGGACCATGGCGGCCGACCACTTCCAGCCGTGGGTCCCGGCGCAGGGCGAGTCGTCGTTCGTGTGGAACGTGCTCACGGCGCTCGGCGAGCGGACCCGGGGCGACCTGGGCCCCGGCGTCACCGCGCCGACGTTCCGCTGGCACCCCGCGATGGTCGCCCAGGCGTCCGCGACGCTCGCCGCGATGTACCCCGGCCGGCACTGGCTCGGGCTCGGCTCCGGCGAGGCGCTCAACGAGCACGTCGTCGCGGGCTACTGGCCCGAGGCGCCCGAGCGCATCAACCGCATGTTCGAGGCGATCGACGTCATCAAGAAGCTGTTCCAGTCCGGGCTCGACAACAAGGACGTCAAGCACTCCGGGCAGTTCTACAAGATGGAGTCCACGCGGCTGTGGACCATGCCCGAGGTCGCGCCCGAGATCCTCGTCGCGACCGCCGGCCCCGTGACCGCGAAGCGCGCGGGCCGCCACGCCGACGGCCTCATCACCGTGGGGGCGCCGCTCGAGAAGATCTCCATGCTGTTCGGCAAGTTCGACGACGGCGTGCGCGAGTCCGGCCGCGACCCCGAGGCGATGCCCAAGGTGCTCCAGCTCCACCTCTCCTGGGCCGCGACCGACGAGGAGGCGCTCGCGAACGCGATGACCGAGTGGCCCAACGGCGGCATGAAGTTCCCCAAGGCGGACATCCGCTCGCCGCACGACTTCGAGCAGATGGCCAAGCTCGTGCGCCCGGAGGACTTCGAGGGTCGCATGGTGATCTCCGCCGACCCGGACGAGCACCGCGCGTACATCCAGAAGTTCGTCGACCTCGGGTTCGACCGCATCTACCTGCACAACGTCGGCCGCAACCAGCGCGAGTGGATCGAGGTCTTCGGTCGCGAGGTGCTCCCGAAGCTCGCGCGATGAGCGAGCACGACGCCGCACCCGGCGGGCCCGACGGCGGCGCGGGCCCCGATCGGTCCGCGCGCCTCACGGTGTGTGCACCCGAGGGCCTCGGCGAGGTCCGGCCGGGCGACGACCTCGCCGCGCTCGTGGGTGACCTGCTGGCGGGGGAGGCGCTCGTGGACGGTGACGTCGTCGTCGTGACGAGCAAGATCGTCTCGAAGGCCGAGGGCCGCGTCGTCGCCGCGGCGGACCGCGAGCAGGCGATCACGGACGAGACGGTGCGCGTCGTCGCGACGCGCGAGCGTCCCGGCCAGCCGCCGCTGCGCATCGTCGAGAACCGGCTCGGCCTCGTCATGGCCGCGGCGGGTGTCGACGCCTCGAACACCCCGGAGGGCACGGTCCTGCTGCTCCCGCTCGACCCCGACGCCTCCGCGCGGGCGCTGCGCGGCGCGCTCCGCGAGCGGTTCGGCCTCGACCGGCTGGGCGTCGTCGTGACGGACACCTCCGGCCGGGCGTGGCGCGACGGCCTCGTCGACATCGGCATCGGGGCAGCGGGGGTCGTCGTCGCGGAGGACCTGCGCGGCGGCGTGGACTCCCACGGGCGGCCGCTGTCGGTGACCGTGACCGCCGTCGTCGACGAGGTGGCGGCCGCGAGCGAGCTCGTGCGCGGCAAGGCGGCGGGGCGACCCGTCGCCGTGGTGCGCGGGCTCGGCCGGTACGTCGGGAGCGAGGACGGTCCGGGCGCCCGCGTGCTCGTGCGCGGCTCGGGCGACGACCTGTTCCGCGAGGGCAGCGCCGAGGCGTACGCCCGCGGGCAGGCCGACGCGCGCCGCGAGCAGGGGGACGACGCCGCGCGGGAGGCCGCGTACGCCGACGGCTACCGGGCCGGGTTCGCCGAGGGGTACCGCGAGGGCTCCGGGAACGAGCCGGTCGCGGACTGAGGCGGGGCGCGCCCGCGGCGGCGAAACCCCTGGCGTGCGCCCCGTCGTCGCCGCTAGCCTGCCCGGATGCTCCCCTCCGACTGGATCGCGCACCGCCGCCCCGACGACCGCGAGCACGTGGGCTGGATCCGCCCCGAGGGCGACGCCTGGGTGGCCGTGTCGCTGCTCGGGCACGAGCTCACCGGCCCGGTCGACTGGCTCGAGGCGGAGGAGGCGCTCGACGCGAGCAGCCTCGCGTGGCTCGCCGACGTCTGGGTGCTCGAGCAGGACGACGCGCCGCCGCTGCGGGTCCGGCTCGTCGAGGTCACGCCGGACGGCGTCGTCGTGCAGACGGACGACTTCGGGGCGATCGACGTCCCCGTCGAGCGCTACGACCTCCCGTGGCCGCCCCCGCCCACGCTGCGGCCGCGCCGGCCCGACGACCCGGACGGCCGCGTGCTGTCGCCCCGACCCTGACGGCCGTGCGGCTGCGCGCCGCGCGCGGTCAGCCCGCGTCCGTCGTGCCCTCGTAGAGACCGATCTGGTTCCCGTCGGCGTCCTCGAACGCGGCCCACCACGAGGTGGGGCTGATCTCCGACTTCTCCAGCACGACCCGCCCGCCGAGCTCACGGACCTTGGCGAGCGTCTCCTCGATGGAGTCGACCTCGACGTAGCTGCGCGGGCTCGTGAACCCCTCGGACCGCGGGGCGAGGCCGCCGCCGCTGATCTTGTTCGGGGCCTGCCACATGGGGTAGCCCTCGAAGCCGGGCACCTCCGCGATCTCCCAGCCGAAGAGCTCGCCGTAGAACTGCGTGGCCCTGCCGTTGTCGCTCACCGGGATGTCGATGTGCGTGATGTCTCCGTGCGCCATGGTTCCTCCCCGTGCCGGTGACGGGCGGACACCCGCCGAGCACCAGCCTAGGGAGGGCGGTGGCGCGCGCACCAGGGCCCGGGGCGGACCGTGCGGCGGGGATCAGCGCTCGTCCGGCGCGGGGGAGCGCTCGACGGCGGAACCCTCAGGCTCCACCTGAGGGTCGGCCTCGGGGCCCGCGGGCTCCGCCGGGGCGGCGTCGTCCTCGTCCGGCACGGCGTCGGCGGCGGGAGGGGAGCCCGTGCCCCGCGGGTCCTCGGCGGGCCGCGGCGCGTCGTCCCCGGAGAGCCAGCGCAGCCAGCCCGAGCCCGGGTCGGGCTCCAGCACGAGGGCCCGGACGAGCAGCGTGAGCGGGATGGCGAGGATCGCGCCGAGCGGCCCGATGACGAACGTCCAGAAGACGACGGAGACGAAGCTCAACGTGAGGCTGAGGTTCACCGCGTCGGCGACGAACTTCGGCTGGACGAGCACCTGGAGCACGACGTTCACCACGCAGTAGACCGCGACGACGGCGAGCGCGAGCTGCCAGCCCCCGACGACGAACGCCATGACGACGGGCGGCACGAGCCCCAGGACGAAGCCGATGTTCGGGATGAAGTTCGTGACGAACGCGAGGATCGCCCACACGGTCGGGGCCGGGACCGACAGGAGCCACAGGGCGACGCCGTCGATCACGGCGACGACGGCGCCGAACGACGCGTTGACCACGAAGTAGCGGCGCACCCCGCCGCTGAACCGCGTCGCCCGGTCGACCGTCGCGGCGCGCTCGGCGCCGAACACCGAGCCGGCGGTGGAGTACCGCGCGGCGTCGGCGGCCATGAAGATCGCGTAGGCGAGCACGAAGAAGAACGCGGTCGCGATGCCCAGGGCCATGCCGGACACGTTGCCCGCGAGGCTGACGACGCGTCCCGGGTCGAGCCACGACGTGGCCGCCTCGGCGATGTCCGTGTCGATGCCGACCGCGGCGAGCTGGTCCACCACGTCGTCGACCGCGCGCACGAGGGCCGGGAGGTACTCGCGGACGAGGTCCACGAACCGGACGCCCGCGAACGCGAGCATCGCGACGAGCGCCGCGAGGATGAGGTACGCGACCGTGACGACGGCGGCCGTCGCTGCCCACCGCGGCCAGCCCCGGCGCTCCAGGGGGAAGCGCACGGGGTGGCAGATGATGACGATGACCGCCGCGAGGAACATCGGGGCGAGGACCTCGCGGGCGGCGTGGACCCCGGCGAGGACGACGACGCCGGCGGCGAGGGCCAGGAGCGTGCGCGTGGCGGGAGGGAGCCCCGGGGCGGGAGGCGTCGTCGTGGTCACGCGCCGACGATAGCCGCCGGGGTGCGTCGCGCACCCGGGCGTCCGCGCGCGGCGCGGCGGGTCAGCCCTTCGCGGCCTTGGCGGCGGCCTTCTGGGCCTTCTTGAACGTGCGGACCTCGGCGAGCGACTCGGGGCTCGTGACGTCGGCGATGGACCGGCGCGAGCCCTCGTCCCCGTAGTGACCGGCGGCCTCGCGCCACCCCGCGGGACGCACGCCCCGCTGCTTGCCCAGGAGCGCGAGGAAGATGCGCGCCTTCTGGTCGCCGAATCCGGGCAGCGCCCGCAGGCGCGCGAGCACCTCCGCGCCCGTCGGCTCGCCGTCCGCGCCCGGCGCGGTCCAGATCCGGGTCGCGTCGCCGTCGTACTCCTCGACGACGACGCGCGCGAGCTCCTGCACCCGGCCCGCCATCGAGCGCCCGTAGCGGTGGATCGCGGGCGGCGTCGTGGCGAGCGTGACGAACGCGTCGGGGTCGGTGTCCGCCACGGTGCGCGGGTCGATCGAGCCGAGGCGGTCGCGGATCTTGCGGGGCCCGGCGAACGCGTGCTCCATCGGGTACTGCTGGTCGAGCAGCATCCCCACGAGGAGCGCGAACGCGTCGTCGCTGAGCAGCGCGTCCGCGTCGGGGTCGCCGGTGATCCAGAGCTGGTCGGTCATGCCCCCATCATGGCAGCCGGCTGGCCGGGTGCCCGGCGCAGCCGTCCGGTCCGGAACTCGTCGACGCCCGCGCGCCGCAGGATCGCGCTCGTCCAGCCGGGCAGGAGCCGCAGGCCGTCCGCGCCGGTCACGCGACGCACGTCGTCGACGACGTACTCCACGCCGCGGCGCTCGAGGACGAACTCCCCGGCCGCCTCGACGTTGCGGACCCAGTCCACGTCGGGGCCGTACGTGAGGGCGAACGCGACGCGGACCGGACCGGTCGGGCCGTCGCGGTAGGCGAACGCGAAGACCGGGGTGCGGTACTCGCGCCCGCTGCGCCGCCCGACGTGGCGGACGACGGCCATCGGCCCGACGCCCGTCGCGACGCGAAGCATGACGGGGTTGAGGAAGCGCCTGTTGCTGCGGGCTACCCAGCGCGGGATCGGCATGGGCCCATCGTCACCCGGCGTGCCCCGGGACCGCGACCTATCGTGGCGGCGTGCCCACCCGACTCCTCCTGCTCAGCGACACGCACGTCCCGGTCCGCGCCCGGGCGCTCCCCGACCAGGTGTGGCGCGCGGTCGACGACGCGGACGTCGTCGTGCACGCGGGCGACTGGGTGAGCGCCGACCTGCTCGACGCGCTGGAGGCGCGCGCGGCGCGCCTCGTCGGGGTCGCGGGGAACAACGACGGCCCCGACCTGCACGCGCGCCTGCCCGAGGTGGCGTGCACCACGGTCGAGGGGCTGCGGCTCGCCGTCGTGCACGAGACGGGCGGGAAGGACGGGCGCGAGCGCCGTGCCGACGCTGCGTTCCCCGACGTCGACGTGCTCGTGTTCGGGCACAGCCACATCCCCTGGGACACGACGTCGCCGGGCGGCCTGCGCCTGCTCAACCCCGGCTCGCCGACGGACCGCCGTCGGCAGCCGGTCGGGACGTTCCTCACGGCCGTCGTCGACGACGGCGCGCTGCGGGACGTCGAGCTCGTGCCCGTCGCGCGCTGAGTGCTCACGCCGCGCCGGCGCGCGCCCGGTGCTCCGCGGGGCTCACGCCGCGCACGCGCTTGAACGCGGCGCTCAGCGCGAACGGCGTCGCGTACCCGACGGCGCGCGCGACCGCGGCGAGCGTCGCGTCCTGCTCCAGGAGGAGGTCGGCGGCCAGGTCGAGCCGCCAGCCGGTGAGGTAGCCCATCGGCGGCTCGCCGACGAGCGCCGTGAAACGGCGCGAGAACGCCGCGCGCGACAGCCCCACCTCCCGCGCGAGCGCGTCGAGCGTCCAGGCGCGCGCCGGGTCGTGGTGGATGAGTCGCAGCGCGGCCCCGACGACGGGGTCGGCGTCGGCGCGGTACCAGCCCGGCGCGTCGTCGCGCGAGAGCCACGTGCGCAGGCACGAGATGAGGAGGAGGTCGAGGAGGCGGTCGAGCACCGCCTCCTGCCCCGGGAGGTCCTGCACGACCTCCCGGGCGAGCATCTCGACGAGCGTCCCGTCCACGTCCCCGCGGCGCAGGACCACGCGCTGGGGCAGCACGCGCAGCACCCGGCGCCCGACCTCGCCGTCGAGCGGGTACGTGCCCGTGACGATGACGGTCTCGCCGTCCGGGTCGTTGCCCCACGACCGCACGCCGAGCACGGTCATGGGGGAGGGGCCGCCGTCGACCGCCCGGCACATGTCGGACGCCGGGCCGACGACGACCTGGGGCGCCGTGGTCGGCGCGTCGGCGACGACGTAGTGGTCCGGGCCGCGCAGGAGCACGACGTCGCCCGCGGCGACGTGCTCGCCCGGGTCGGGCGACGTGCCGTCGGCCCCGGGGCCGACCCACCCGGACCCTCGCAGGACGGGCACGATCGTCAGCGGCGCCTCGTCCTCGATGCGCATGCCCCACGGCGCGCGCAGGTGGCTCCGCAGGAGGAAGGCGCCGCGGGCGCGCGGCCCGTCGAGCAGCCCGGCGACGACGTCCATCGCGCCAGCGTACGCCGGGGCGCGGCGAGACGATCGCGTATGCGTGCGAGCCGGTCGGCCATGGAACGTCTCGCGGCGCGACGGTTGGGTGGGACCCGTACCGCTCCATTACTCGCACCTCGGGAGACACCATGCCTGCCTCGACCCCGCCCACCGCCGCCCCGTCGGCGGCGCCCGCCCGCACGTCGGCACCGACCGCCGCACCGGCACCTGCGCCCGGCACCGTGCTGGTGCTCGGCGCGACCGGCAAGACCGGCCGCCGCGTCGCCGACCGGCTCGACGCGGCCGGCGTCCCCGTGCGCCGGGCGTCGCGCTCCGGCGACGTGCGCTTCGACTGGGACGACGACGCCACCTGGGGGCCCGCGCTCGCGGGCGCCGCGGCCGTGTACGTCGCGTACGCGCCCGACCTCGCGGTCCCCGGGGCCCCGGAGACCGTGGCCCGCCTCGCGGCCCGCGCGCGCGACGCCGGCGCGCACCGCCTCGTGCTGCTCTCGGGGCGCGGCGAGGAGGAGGCGCAGCGCGCGGAGGAGCTCGTCGGCGCGGCGTTCCCGGCGCGCACCGTCGTGCGGTGCGCGTTCTTCGACCAGAACTTCAGCGAGAGCTTCCTCCTCGAGCCCGTGCTCGACGGCGTCCTCGCGCTCCCGGTCGACGACGTCGCGGAGCCGTTCGTCGACCTCGAGGACGTCGCCGACGTCGCGGTCGCGGCCCTCACGGACGATGCCCTCGCGGGGCGCGTCCTCGAGCTCACCGGGCCGCGCGCGCTGACGTTCCACGAAGCGGTCGCGGAGATCGCCGCCGCGAGCGGGCGCGACGTCCGCTACGAGCCCGTCGCCATGGAGGCGTTCGTCGCGGGCCTCGCTGCGGCCGGGCTGCCCGACGACGTCGTCGACCTCATGCGGTACCTCTTCACCGAGGTGCTCGACGGGCGCGGGACCCCCGTGACCGACGGCGTCCGCGTCGCGCTCGGCCGCGAGCCGCGGGACTTCCGCGAGTACGCGGCGCGCGAGGCGGGCGCGTGGGCCGCGGGAACCGGCGCCGGAACGCGCACGGTGGAGACCACGCCATGACCGCGTTCGCGACCCTCGTCGTGGCGGCCGCCGTCGCGACGGGGCTCGCGGGCGGCGTGCTCTTCGCGTTCTCGACGTTCGTGATGGGTGGGCTGCGCCGCCTCCCGCCGGGCGAGGGCGGCGCCGCGATGGTCGCGATCAACCGCGACGCGCTCCGGCCGCCGCTGATGCTCCTGCTCGCCGCGAGCGTCCTGCTCCCCGCGGCGGCGGCCGTCGTCGGGCTCGTCGGCGGCGCGGCCCGGGCGGGGTGGGCGCTCGCGGGCGCGGTCGTCGCGCTCGTCGGGATCCTCGGCGTGACGGCCGTGGGCAACGTCCCGCTCAACGAGCGGCTCGACGCCGCGGCGCGCGAGGGCGACCTGGCGGCGGCGTGGACGGCGTTCCTGCCGCGCTGGCTCGCGTGGAACCACGTGCGGACGGTTGCCGGTGCGGCGTCGAGCGCGCTGCTCGCCCTCTCGCTGGTCTGAGGTGCGCGGGCGCCCGCGCCGGGTCCCGCCGCGGAATAGCCGCGGGCGGGACCCGGTTGCGCACGACATGAGCGACGTCACAGCGGCCGTGCCGGCCGACGAGCAGGACACCGTCCGTCGGGTCCTGGAGGGCACCGAGACCTGGGCCGTCGTCGGCCTGTCGAACAACACCGCGCGCGCCGCGTACGGGGTCGCGCGCGTGCTGCAGCAGCACGGCAAGCGGGTCGTGCCCGTGCACCCGTCGGCGGAGACCGTCCACGGCGAGCAGGGGTACGCGAGCCTCGCGGACGTCCCGTTCCCCGTCGACGTCGTCGACGTGTTCGTGCGGTCCGAGCTCGCGGGCGACGTGGCCGACCAGGCGATCGCGATCGGCGCGAAGGCGGTGTGGTTCCAGCTCGACGTGATCGACGAGGACGCCGCGCGGCGCGTGCGCGACGCGGGCCTCGACATGGTGATGGACCGCTGCCCCGCGATCGAGCTGCCGCGCCTCGCGGCGGCCGAGGAGGCCTGATGCCGGCGGTCGACACCACGACGCGCCTCGGCTCACGCGCTGCGGCGCGGCTCGCCGACGAGCAGGTCGTGTGGCTCGTCACCGTGGACCCGCACGGCACGCCGCAGCCGACGCCGGTCTGGTTCCGCTGGGACGGTGCCGACGAGATCGTCGTGAAGTCCCAGCCGCGCACGGCCAAGCTGCGCAACGTCCGTGCGAACGCCCGCGTCGCGGTGCACCTCAACAGCACCCCGTCGGGCGGGGACGTCGTCGTGCTCACCGGCACGGCGTCGGTCGACGACGACGGTCTCTCGGCCGCGGAGCGCGCGGCGTACGACGCGAAGTACGACGACGGCATCCGCGGCCTCGGCACGACGCCCGACGGCTTCCACGACGACTACGCCGTGACGCTGCGCGTGCGCCTCGAACGGCTGCGCGGCTTCTGAGGCTTCCTCAGGCCGGGGGCTCGAACGTCAGCACCGGCCTGCCGGTGCGCGGGTGCGTGAGGACCTCGCACCGCACGCCGTAGACCGGGTCCAGCACGTCGGGCACGAGCACGTCGTGGACGTCGCCCGCCGCGACGACGCGGCCGTCCGCCAGCACGACGACGTGGTCGCACGTCTGGGCCGCGAGGTTGAGGTCGTGGAGCGCGGCGAGCACGGTGACGCCGTCGTCCGCGAGGTCGCGCAGGACGCGCATCGTGTCGAGCTGCGCGGCGATGTCGAGGTGGTTGGTCGGCTCGTCGAGCAGCAGGAGCGCGGGCTCCTGCGCGAGGGCGCGCGCGAGGTGCACGCGCTGGCGCTCGCCGCCGGAGAGCGTCGCGACCTCACGGTCCGCGAACCCCGCCATCCCGACGCGGGCGAGCGCCGCCCGGGCGAGGTCGCGGTCGGTCGCGGAGTCGCCCGCGAGGAGCGAGCGGTGCGGGATGCGGCCGAGCAGCACGGCGTCGAGCACGGAGAGCGGGAGGTCGGTCGTCGCGTCCTGCTCGACGAGCGCGAGCACCCGCGCCCGCTGGCGGCGCGGCAGCGCGAGCAGGTCGGCGCCGTCGAACCGCACGCGGGCGCCGTCCCGGCCCGGGCCCGCCGACGGCGCCCGGACGCCGGCGAGCACACGCAGGAGCGTGGACTTCCCGGAGCCGTTCGGGCCGAGCAGCCCGCTCACCGCACCCGGGGGCGCGGTGCAGTCGACGCCGTCGAGGACGAGGCGACCGTCGACCGACCACGACACGCGCTCCGCGTCGAGCCCGGTCGTGCCCACGACGGCGGGGGCGCTCACGCGGTCCTCCGTCCGCGCCACAGCAGCAGGGCGAACACCGGGGCGCCGATCGCGGCGGTGACGATGCCGACGGGCAGCTCGCGCGGCGCGAACATCGTGCGCGCGAGCGTGTCGGCCCAGACGAGGAACGTCGCGCCGAACAGCGCGGAGAGCGGCAGGAGCAGCCGGTGCCGCGCGCCGGTGAGGAGCCGGACCGCGTGCGGCAGGATCAGGCCGACGAACCCGATGGACCCCGACTGGGACACGAGCGCGCCGGTGAGCAGCGCGACGCCCACGAGGAGCGTCCAGCGCACGCGCGCGACGTCGACGCCGAGCGCGGAGGCCGCCGTGTCGCCGAAGGTGAAGGCGTCGAGCACCGAGCCGGTCGACGCGAGCAGCGTCCCGAGCACGAGCGTCGCGCCGCCCGCGACCGCGACCGAGGTCCACGTCGCGCCCGCGACGGAGCCCATGAGCCACGACAGGATCTCGCGGTACGAGTCGCCGGTGGCCGACCAGAAGATGACGAAGCTCGTCGCGGCCGCAGCGAGCTGGCTCACCGCGAGCCCGGCGAGCACGGTCCGTGTGGGCGTGAGCGCCCCGAGCGCGCCCGCGAGGCCGAGCGCGGCGACGAGCGCGAGCACCGCGCCGCCGAACGCCGCGACGGGGAGCAGGACCGTCCAGCCCGCGACCAGGACGAGCACCGCGCCGAGCGACGCGCCGGAGGACAGCCCGAGCAGGTAGGGGTCGGCGAGCGGGTTGCGCGTGAGCGACTGCATGACGACGCCGCACACGGCGAGCCCGGCGCCCACGGCCGCCGCCGTGAGCACGCGGGGGAGCCGCAGCTGCCACACCATGCCGTCCTGCAGGGCGCCGAGCGGCTCCAGGCCCAGCGGCCCGCCGAGCCCGAGGTGCGTCGCGACCGAGCGCCACACCTCGCCCACGGCGAGGTCCGCCGGCCCGATCGTCACCGTGACGAGCACCGTCGCGACGAGCGCGACGACGCCGGCCGGCACCCACCAGGCCGCGCCGCGCCGCGCGCGACCGGCCGGGTCGGTGCCGTCCGGGCGACGGTCGGCGGCGGCGGGCGCGGGCCGGGTGCGCAGGGTCGTCACAGGTCGAGCGCCTCCAGCTGCGCGGCGAGGTCCACGACGGCGTCGACGTTGCGCACGCCCGCCTCGGTCGCCGGGAACGGGATCGTCAGGTAGCGGCCCTCGCGGACGGCCGTCATCTCGGCCGTGGCCGGGTTGGACTCGAGCCGCTCGATCTTCGCCTCGGCGGTGTTCCAGGCGGCGTCGACGAGGACGAGCACGTCCGGGTCGGCGGCGACCGCCTCCTCCCACGCGTACGACGTCCAGGTGTCGTGCACGTCGCCCGCGACGTTCTCGAGCCCGACGGCGTCCATGATCATCTGCGGCGCGCCGATGCCCGCCCCGACGTACGGGATGTCGTCGCCCGACGAGTACCACAGGGCGGTCAGGCCGCGGTCGTCGCGGACGACGCCGTCGAGCGTCGCGCGCTGCTCCGCGACGAGGTCCGCCGCGGCGTCCTGCGCGTCGAAGATCGTGCCGACCTCGGTGATCTCGGCGAACACGTCGTCGAACGTCAGCGGGTCCGGCATGTACTCCGGCGCCTTGCACGCGGCGGGGGAGACGTAGGTCGCGACGCCGAGCTGCGCGAGGGTCTCGCGGTCGCCGGCGCCGTCGGCCGTGAGGTTGGACTCCCAGCCCGCGTAGACGAGGTCGGGCTCGGTCTCCAGGACCGCCTCGGCACCCGGGACCTGGTCCGAGAGCGGCTCCACGACGGCGGGGACGTCCGCGGCGGCGTCGGCCAGCGAGTCGGGCACCGGCCCGTCGGCGAACGCGCTCGCGACGATCCGGTCGCCGAGCCCGAGGGCCAGGAGCATCTCCGTGGTGCTCGACTTGATCGTCACGACGCGCTCGGGCGCGGCGTCGAACGTCACCTCGAACCCGCAGTCGTCGAGCGTGAGCGGGTACGCGGTGCTCCCGGGCGTGCTCGACGACGTCGCGCCGCCCGCAGAGGTCGGGTCGCCCCCGGGCGTCGTGCCGGACGGGCAGGCGGCGAGCACGAGGGCGAGGGCCGACGCGCCGACGGCGGCGCGGACGGGTCGGCGGGAGACGGGGGACGGCGTGAGGCGCGAGGGCACGGAGCTGCTCCGGGTGCGAGGCGGGGAGAGAGCCGGACGGCTGCCCCCGGGCGGGGACGCGGGCTCTCCAGGGTCGGACGCGCCATCTCGCGTCGGGCGGACCCGCGACCCAAGGACGAGGTCGCTCCGGCGAACGATCGAGGGGTTCGCGGTCCGTCGTCCAGCCTACACACGCGGCCGTGACAGAGTGTGCGTCGTGACCGAGACGTCGTACCCGCCCGCCCCCGCCCCTGCGACCTCGCCCCTGCGCGCCGTGGTGACCGGCGCGTCGTCGGGCATCGGGGAGGCGTGCGTGCGGTTCCTCCGCGCACGGGGCTGGGACGTCGTGGCGTTCGCGCGCCGCGCGGACCGGCTCGCCGAGGTCGCGGAGCGCACGGGCGCCCACCCCGTGGTGGGCGACGTGACCTCCGACGACGACGTCGCGCGCCTCGTCGCCGAGGCGGGCGCCCGCGGGCCCGTGCACGCGCTGCTCAACATCGCGGGCTTCGGCCTCGGCGTCGACCCCGTCGACGAGGCGAAGATCGACGAGTGGCGCGCGATGTACGAGACGAACGTGCTCGGCACCGTGCGCGTGACCCGGGAGTTCCTGCCGCTCCTGCGCGCGTCGCGCCGCGGCGACATCGTGCTCATGACGTCGACCGCGGGCCACGACACCTACGTCGGCGGCTCCGGCTACGTCGCGTCCAAGCACGCGCTGCTCGGCGTCGCGAAGACGCTCCGCCTCGAGCTCGTGGGCGAGCCGATCCGCGTCATCGAGATCGCGCCGGGCCTCGTGCACACGCCCGAGTTCTCGCTCAACCGCTACCACGGGGACCAGGCCGGGGCCGACGCCGTCTACGCGGGCGTCGTGGACCCGCTCACCGCCGACGACGTCGCCGACGTCGTGACGTTCGCCGTCACGCGCCCGCACCACGTGAACATCGACTCGCTGATCCTGCGGCCCGTCGCGCAGGCCTCCACGTACTCCCTGTGGCGCGCGCCGCTCGTCCCGAAGGGCATGGAGCCCGCGCCCGACGCCGACGCGTCGGCCGGCTGACCCCGACCCGTCCGGGAGCGGAGCCGCTCCGAACCGGCGATGGCGCCCGGGGCCGGCCCGGCGTCTACTGGATCACGGGAGGACGCGCATGACGGGGCAGCGGCAGGCAGCCGGGCACGCGGGTGGCCGGGCGGCGCTCGCGGGCGTCGTCGCGGCGGCCGTCGGGTTCGCCCTCGCCGAGCTCGTCGCGGCCGTCGTCGCGCCCGGGTCGAGCCCGCTGTTCGCCGCCGGTGCGGGCGTCGTCGACGCGGTGCCGGGGCCCCTCAAGGACTGGGCCGTGGCGACCTTCGGCACCGCGGACAAGGCCGTGCTGCTCGGGGTCATGGGCGTCGTGCTCGCCGCGGGCGCGGCCCTGAGCGGCTGGCTCGAGCTGCGCCGTCCGCCGTCCGGCACGCTGCTGCTCGCCGCCGTCGGGGCGGTCGGGGCGGTCGTCGCCGCCGCCCGGCCGGGCGGGGACGTGGCCTGGGCGCTGCCGAGCCTGGTCGGCGTGGGGGTCGCCGTGCTGCTGCTGCGCGCGACGCTGACGACGCTGCGCGGCCCGGCCGCGCTCTCCGGCTCCGACGACGCGACGACGACGTCCGGCGGCGTCGACCGCCGCCGGTTCCTCCTCGTCACGGGCCTGGCGGCGGCGGCCGGCGTCGTCGCGCTCGCGACGTCGCGCGCGGTGTCTGCCGGCTCGCGAGCCGTGACGGCAGCGCGCGACGCGCTGCGGCTGCCCGCCCCCGCGACCCCGGCCCCCGCCGTGCCCGCCGGGGCGGACCTGCGCGTCCCCGGGCTCGCGCCGTACGTCACCCCGAACGCGGACTTCTACCGCATCGACACGGCGCTGCGCGTGCCGCAGGTCGACCCGGCGTCGTGGACGCTGCGCGTCTCGGGGCTCGTCGACGACCCGTTCGAGATCACGCTCGAGGAGCTGCTCGCGCTCCCGCTCGTCGAGCACGATCTCACGCTCACGTGCGTGTCCAACGAGGTCGGCGGGGACCTCGTGGGCAACGCGCGGTGGCTCGGGTACCCGGTCCGCGAGCTGCTCGCGCGCGCCGGAGTGCAGGACGGCGCCGACATGGTGCTCTCCACGAGCGCCGACGGGTGGACGGCGAGCACGCCGCTCGACGCCCTCACCGACCCCGACCGGGCGAGCCTGCTCGCCGTCGGGATGAACGGCGAGGCGCTGCCGGCCGAGCACGGGTTCCCCGCCCGGCTCGTCGTGCCCGGGCTGTACGGCTACGTGTCCGCGACGAAGTGGGTCACCGAGCTCAAGGTCACGACCTTCGCCGACGACGTCGCCTACTGGTCCACGCGCGGGTGGTCGGAGCGCGGGCCGATCAAGCTCGCGTCGCGCGTGGACACGCCGCGCGACGGCGCGGCCGTGGACGCGGGGGACGTCGTCGTCGCGGGCGTGGCGTGGGCCCAGCACACGGGCGTCGAGGGCATCGAGGTGCGCGTGGACGACGGCCCGTGGCGCGCCGCGACGCTCGCCGCGACGGTCGGCCCGGACACGTGGCGGCAGTGGTCGTACGCGTGGGACGCGACGCCGGGGGAGCACCGGCTGACGGTCCGCGCGACCGACGCGGACGGGCGCACCCAGACGGCCGACGTCGCCCCGCCCGCGCCCGACGGCGCCTCGGGCTGGCACGAGGTCGCCGTCCGCGTCCGGTGACCGGCCCGGCCCCTGCCGGAGACAGGGGAGCAGGCGAGGGGTTCCGGGGGACCGGAGGTTGTCCCGCGACGGGCGTGCTGGCACCATGTGCGGGTGACCTCCGCGCGCCCCACGAGCAGCCCGCTCGTCCTCGCGCGCCCGCGGGTCCTCATCGCCACCTGTTGTTGAGGGCTCGCGGCGCCCTGCGCAGCCTCGACCTGGTGTCCGCGAGCAGCCTCCCGCCCCTCCCTCCCTGCGACGGGGCGTGACGGTCGCCGGTCCCGCGCCGCGGCTCAGCGATGAGTCCGACGCCACGACCGGGTCTGCACCCACGGACGCCAGCCGAGCACAGGACGCGAGACCACCATGTACGTTCCCCCGCACTTCCCCCGCTACCGCCCGACCACGGTGCCGTCGTCGGCACCCGCCCTCCCCGCCGCTCCCGCCCCGTCGGCCGCCGCCGGACCGCCGCTCACGCTCGAGTGGCTCGTCGCGCGCGACATCGACGCCTACACCGCGCGCCGCCGGACGGCGGCTACCATGGAGGCACAGGCGTCGACCCGGCCATCACCGGCGAGCCTCCGGAAGAACGGGAACCCCGCCGCGGGGCAGGCCTGACGGCCCGCGGCAGGTCCTCACTAGACCCGGACGGGTGGGCCCGTCACAGCCTGCGACGAGCGGTCGGCGACCGCCCGTGGTGCCCGACGCCGTCGGGCACCTGCGGGCACGGCGCCGGCAAGCGAGGTGGTACCGCGGCGAACCCGCCCCAGGTGGGGGAGTCGTCCTCGCAGGAGAGCACGACCGACCCGTACCACCACGGCGGACACCCCGCCGACCGCTACCTCACCGGAGTCCTCGAGACCATGGCCTACCCGCTGCACCGCGCACCCTCGTCCGCCGCCGACGCGCACCCCGGAGCCGCGTTCGGCGTCCCCGCCTCCCCGGACCTGCCCGCGATCGAGCGCGAGGTCCTCGCCTACTGGGAGGCGGACGACACGTTCCGCGCCTCGGTCGAGCGCAACCCCGCCGGGGAGAACGGCAGCAACGAGTTCGTGTTCTACGACGGCCCGCCCTTCGCCAACGGCCTGCCCCACTACGGGCACCTGCTCACGGGCTACGCGAAGGACGTCGTGCCGCGCTACCAGACGATGCGCGGCAAGCACGTCGAGCGTCGCTTCGGCTGGGACACGCACGGCCTGCCCGCCGAGCTCGAGGCGATGGACCAGCTCGGGATCAAGACCAAGGAGGAGATCCTCGAGCTGGGGATCGAGCGGTTCAACGACGCGTGCCGCGCGTCGGTGCTCAAGTACACGAGCGAGTGGCAGGACTACGTGACCCGCCAGGCGCGCTGGGTCGACTTCGAGCACGACTACAAGACGCTCGACCCGACGTTCATGGAGTCGGTCCTGTGGGCGTTCAAGCAGCTCTACGACAAGGGCCTCGTCTACGAGGGCTTCCGCGTGCTGCCCTACTGCTGGAACGACCAGACGCCGCTGTCCAACCACGAGCTGCGCATGGACGAGGACGTGTACCAGGTCCGCCAGGACCCGGCGGTCACCGTCGGCTTCCGGCTCGAGACGGGCGAGCTCGCGCTCATCTGGACGACGACGCCCTGGACGCTGCCGTCCAACCTGTTCGTCATGGTCGGCCCCGACGTCGAGTACGTCGTCGTGGAGTCGTCGTTCACGGGCGTCAAGGAGCGCTACGTGATCGCCGCGGAGCGCCTCGAGGCGTACGCGCGCGAGCTCGCCGACGAGGGCGTCGAGGACGTGACGACGCAGGTCGTCGAGCGGCTCACGGGCGCCGACCTCGTCGGGCGGTCGTACACGCCGCCGTTCTCCTACTTCGCCGGGCACGCCGGTGCGCACCGGGTCGTCGAGGCCGACTTCGTCACGACCACGGACGGCACCGGTCTCGTGCACAACGCCGGCGCGTTCGGCGAGGAGGACAAGGTCGTCTCCGACCGCGAGGGCGTCGAGCCGGTGCTGCCGGTCGCGTCCGACGGCAAGTTCGTCTTCCCCGTCGTCGACTACGAGAGCCTCCAGGTCTTCGACGCGAACGCGCTCATCATCGACCACCTCAAGGGCCGCACGCGCCACGACGCCGCGGCCGCGCAGGGGGAGGAGACGCCGGACCTCCCGCTCGGCGCGACGAGCCCCGGCACGGTGCTGCTGCGCCGTGAGTCGTACGCGCACTCCTACCCGCACTGCTGGCGCTGCCGCAAGCCGCTCATCTACATGGGCGTGTCGTCGTGGTTCGTCGCGGTGTCGAAGTTCAAGGACCGCATGGTCGAGCTCAACGAGCAGATCTCGTGGACGCCCGACCACATCCAGCACGGCCAGTTCGGCAAGTGGCTGGAGAACGCGCGCGACTGGTCGATCACGCGCAACCGGTTCTGGGGCAGCCCGGTGCCCGTGTGGCGCTCGGACGACCCGCAGCACCCGCGCGTCGACGTGTACGGCTCGTTCGCCGAGATCGAGCGGGACTTCGGCACCCTCCCGCGCAACGAGAAGGGCGAGCCGGACCTGCACCGGCCGTTCGTCGACCGCCTCACGCGCCCCAACCCGGACGACCCGACGGGCCGCTCGACCATGCGCCGCGTCGAGGACGTCATGGACGTCTGGTTCGACTCGGGGTCCATGCCCTACGCGCAGGTGCACTACCCGTTCGAGAACACCGACTGGTTCGAGCACCACAACCCCGGCGACTTCATCGTCGAGTACATCGGCCAGACGCGCGGCTGGTTCTACACGCTGCACGTGCTCGCGACCGCGCTGTTCGACCGCCCGGCGTTCCGCTCGGCCGTCTCGCACGGCATCGTGCTGGGCTCCGACGGCCGCAAGATGAGCAAGTCGCTGCGCAACTACCCGGACGTCAACGAGGTCTTCGACCGCGACGGCTCCGACGCGATGCGCTGGTTCCTCATGAGCTCGCCCATCCTGCGCGGCGGCAACCTCGTCGTCACCGAGGACGGGATCCGCGACGCGGTGCGCCAGGTGCTGCTGCCGCTGTGGAGCACGTACTACTTCTTCACCCTGTACGCGAACACGTCGAAGGCTCAGGCGCGGGCGGGCGAGCCCGTCGAGCCCGCCGGGTACGTCGCGCAGAAGGTGGCCCCCGAGCGCGTGGCCGGGCTCCCGGCCCTCGACCGCTACCTGCTCGCCCGGACCCACGACCTCGTCGTGCGCGTCACGGGGCAGCTCGACGCGTACGACATCGCCGGCGCGTGCGAGACCGTGCGCGAGCACCTCGACGTCCTGACCAACTGGTACGTGCGCACCCAGCGCGACCGGTTCTGGGCGGAGGACGCCGACGCGTTCGACACGCTGTACACGGCGCTCGAGACGCTCACGCGCGTCATGGCGCCGCTCGCCCCGCTGCTCGCGGAGGAGGTGTGGCGCGGCCTGACCGGCGGGCGCTCGGTCCACCTCACGGACTGGCCGGCGTCCACCGAGGAGGTCGGCGAGCGGTTCGTCGGCGAGGACGGCTCGTCCGCCGTGGCCGTGCGTCACGTCCCGGACGCGTCCCTCGTCGCCGACCCGGCGCTCGTCGCCGCGATGGACGAGGTCCGCGCCGTCGCGTCGGCCGCGCTCGGCCTGCGCAAGGCGCACCAGCTCCGGGTGCGCCAGCCGCTCGCGCGGCTCACGGTCGTCGTGGACGACCCGGGGGCGCTCGCGCCGTACACGGACCTGCTGGCGCGCGAGCTCAACGTCAAGGCCGTCGAGCTCGAGCCGACCGACTCGGACGCCGCGGAGCGCTTCGGCATCACGCAGCGCCTCGCGGTCAACGCCCGCGCCGCGGGCCCGCGCCTGGGCCGCGGGGTCCAGGCCGTCATCAAGGCGGCGAAGGCCGGTGCGTGGCGCGTGGACGAGGCCGGGGAGGTCGTCGTGACGACGGACGACGGCGACGTCGCGCTCCTGCCCGCGGAGTACGAGCTGACGACGGTGGTCGCCGACCGCGGCGTCGCCGAGGGCGAGGCGCCGAGCGTCGCCGCCGCGGTGCTCGCGAGCGGCGGGTTCGCCGTCCTCGACCTCGCGCTCGACGACGCGCTGCTCGCCGAGGGCTACGCACGCGACGTGATCCGCGACGTGCAGGACGCGCGCAAGGCCGCCGGGCTCGACGTCGCCGACCGCATCCGGCTCTCGCTCGACGTGCCGGGCGAGTGGCTCGCGGCCGTCGAGGAGCACCGCGACCTCGTCGCGCGCGAGACGCTCGCGGTCGAGGTCGTCGTCGAGACGTCGCCGACCGACGTGCGCTCCGTGCGCGTCGAGAAGGCCGACGGCACCGTCCCGGACACGGCGGTGATCCTGTGAGCGCCCCGCGCAAGGACCCCGGCGCCGCGCGACGGCAGAGCGCGAAGGACGCACGCGCGGCGGCGGAGGACGCCGCCGCGCAGGCGGACCTCGAGCGCGTCTACCAGCACATCGTGTCCCGTGCCCCCGAGCACGACTTCGACCCGACGATCGACCGGGTGCGGCGCCTGTTCGAGCTGCTGGGCGACCCGCAGCACGCGTTCCGGACGATCCACCTCACCGGGACCAACGGCAAGACGAGCACCGCGCGCGTCGCCGAGCGCCTCGTGCGCGAGCACGGCCTGCGCACCGGCCTGTTCACGAGCCCGCACCTGACGAGCGTCACCGAGCGGATCGTCGTCGACGGCGAGCCGCTCTCGCCGCGCCGGTTCGTCGAGGTGTGGGAGGACGTCTACCCCTACGTGCAGGTCGTCGACGCCGAGCTCGCGGAGACCGGGCAGTCGCAGCTGAGCTTCTTCGAGGTCCTCACGGGCGTGGCGTTCGCCGCGTTCGCGGACACGCCCGTCGACGTCGCGATCGTCGAGGTCGGCATGGGCGGCGAGTGGGACTCGACCAACGTGGTCGACGCGGAGGTCGCCGTCGTGACGCCCGTCGCGCTCGACCACGAGCGGTGGCTCGGGAGCACGCTCGAGGAGATCGCGACGGTCAAGTCGGGCATCGTCAAGGAGGGCGCGACCGTCGTCTCGGCGGCGCAGCGCCCCGAGGTCGAGGAGGTGCTGCGGGCCCGGGCGGAGCGCGTCGGCGCCCGCCTGCTGCGCGAGGGCGTCGACCTCGACGTCGCCGAGCGCCAGGTCGCGGTCGGCGGCCAGCTCCTCGACCTGCGCACGCCCGCGGCGCTCTACACCGAGGTGTTCCTCCCGCTGCACGGCGAGCACCAGGCGCACAACGCGCTGCTCGCGCTCGGCGCGGTGGAGGCGTTCCTCGGCGGCCGTGCGCTCGACGGCACGCTCGTCGAGGCGGCGTTCGCGGACGTCACGTCGCCGGGCCGGCTCGAGGTCGTGCGGTCCAGCCCGACCGTCCTCGTCGACGCGGCGCACAACGCCGCGGGGGCCGAGGCGCTCGCGACGGCGCTCGGCGAGGCGTTCGACCTGCGCCACCTCGTCGGCGTCGTCGCGATCATGGCCGACAAGGACGCCGAGCCGCTCCTCGCGGCGCTCGAGCCGGTGCTCGCGGAGATCGTCGTGACGCGCAACAGCTCGGAGCGCTCGGCCGACCCGACGGAGCTCGCCGAGCTCGCGGCCGACGTCTTCGGCGAGGACCGCGTGCACAGCACCGAGCGCCTCGACGAGGCGCTCCAGGTGGCGGTCGACCTCGTCGAGCGCGACGACGCCGTGGGCGTCGGCACGGGCACGGGCGTCCTGGTCACGGGCTCGGTCGTGACGGTGGCCGACGCGCGCGTCCTGCTCGGTCGCGGCTGACGCCCGGACGCCGCGCGGCGCGCGGCGGCCGGGTGTTTGATGGAGGCGACGACGGCGGCGGGCGCGCCGGGCGCGCCCTGCCGACGTCGCGGGGGCTGTCGGCGCCCGGAGGACCGGGCGCACGGACCGATGGAGGGATGACCGGTGAAGAAGCTGCTCAACGATCCCCAGGACGCGGTGACGGAGTCCCTCGAGGGCTTCGGCCAGGCGCACGCCGACCTCGTGCAGGTGCACCTCGCGCCCCCGTACGTGTCGCGCGCCGGCGGCGCGGTGGCCGGCAAGGTCGGGCTGGTCTCGGGCGGCGGCTCGGGCCACGAGCCGCTGCACGCGGGCTTCGTCGGGCCGGGGATGCTCGACGCCGCGGTGCCGGGCGCCGTGTTCACCTCGCCGACGCCCGACCAGATCGTCCCGGCGATCCTCGGCGCCGACTCGGGCGCCGGCGTGCTCGCGATCGTCAAGAACTACACGGGCGACGTGCTGAACTTCGAGACGGCGGTCGAGCTCGTCGAGGCCGAGGGCACCCAGGTCACGAGCATCCTCGTCAACGACGACGTCGCGGTCGAGGACTCGCTCTACACCGCGGGCCGGCGCGGCGTGGCGGGGACGGTCGCGGTCGAGAAGATCGCGGGCGCGGCGGCCGAGCGCGGTGACGACCTCGGGACCGTGACGGAGATCGCCGGGCGCGTCGTGGCGAACGTGCGCTCGATGGGCGTCGCCCTCACGGCGTGCACCGTGCCGCACGTGGGTCGGCCGAGCTTCGACCTCGGCGACGACGAGGTCGAGATCGGCATCGGGATCCACGGCGAGCCCGGGCGGCACCGGATCCCGCTCGCGTCGGCGGACGAGATCACGCAGCGGCTGGTCGATCCCGTGGCCGACGACCTGGGCCTCGCCGACGGCGAGGACGTGTTGCTGTTCGTTAACGGAATGGGCGGTACCCCGCTGTCCGAGCTGTACGTCGTCTATCGTCAGGCTAGGAGGCTGCTCGAAGGGCGCGGCGTACGCGTGACGCGCTCGCTCGTCGGCAACTACGTCACGTCGCTGGAGATGCAGGGTGCGTCGGTCACCGTGCTGCGCCTGGACGACGAGCTCACCGCCCTGTGGGACGCTCCCGTCCACACGGCCGCGCTGCGCTGGTGAGCGGGTGCCCTTTCGTGCAGTCTCCGGGAGCCGGCGCACCGCCGGCTCGACGGCGAGGAGAGGTGGGGCATGACGCTGGACGTGGCCTGGGCCGAGCGATGGACCCGGCTGAGCGCGGAGCGGATCGCGGCGGCACGGGACGAGCTGACGGAGCTGGACCGCCAGATCGGTGACGGCGACCACGGCGAGAACCTCGACCGGGGTTTCCGCGCGGTGGTCGCCAAGCTCGACGGGGCGGCCGCCGGGGACCAGCCGCCCGGTCAGATCGGCGACGTGCTCAAGCTCGTGGCCACGACGCTCATGTCGTCCGTCGGCGGCGCCTCGGGCCCGCTCTACGGGACCGCGTACCTCCGTGCCGCGAAGGTGACCGGTCTCGCGGAGCTCGACGCGCACGGCGTCGTGGCGCTGCTCGAGGGCGCGCTCGAGGGCATCTCCGCGCGCGGCAAGGCGCAGGTCGGCGAGAAGACCATGGTCGACGCCTGGCAGCCCGCGGTCGACGCGGCGGAGGCCGCGGCCGACGCCGGCGGCTCGACGGCCGACGTCCTCGCGGCCGCCGCCCGGGCCGCGCGCGAGGGCGCCGAGGCGACCGTGCCGCTCGTGGCGACGAAGGGCCGGGCGAGCTACCTCGGCGAGCGCAGCGCGGGCCACCAGGACCCGGGCGCGACGTCGACCGCGATCCTGCTCGAGGCCGCGCGCGACGCGGCGGCGGCGTGAGCGGCGTGGCCGGACCGGTCGGCACGCGGGCCCGGGTCGCGCTCGTCCTCGTCTCGCACTCGCAGCGCCTCGCGCAGGGGGCCGTCGAGCTGTCCGCGCAGATGGCGCCCGGCGTCCTGCTGCTCGCGGCGGGCGGGACGGACGACGGCGGCCTCGGCACGAGCTACGACCGCGTCTCCGGGGCGATCGAGGAGGCGCTGCGCGTCGCGGACGGCGTCGTCGTGCTCGCGGACCTGGGCTCGGCCGTGATGACGGTCGAGTCGGTGCTGGACCTGGAGGACGGCTTCGACGGGCGCGTGCTGCTCGCGGACGCGCCGTTCGTCGAGGGCGCCGTCGCGGCGGCCGTCACCGCGCACGGCGGCGGCGACGTGGCCGAGGTCCTCGCGTCCGCGGAGCACGCGGGCGGCACGTTCGCCGTCCCCGCCGCGGCACCGGAGGCGGGGGAGGAGAACCCTGCGGACGGCGCCCCGCCGGCGGGGGAGGCCCGCGCCGTCGTGACGTTGCGCAACCCGCTCGGCCTGCACGCCCGGCCCGCCGCGGTGCTCGCGCGCCTGGTCGCGGGGTTCGACGCGAGCGTCGCGATCGACGGCGTCAACGGGGCGAGCGTCCTCGAGCTCATGAAGCTCGGCGCGACCGGCGGGCAGGAGCTCACGGTCACGGGGGAGGGCCCGCAGGCCGCGGACGCCGTGCGCGCGGTGGTCGAGGCCGTGGAGAGCGGGTTCGGAGAGGTCTGACGCCCACGCCGGTGTGACCTCCGTCACCCGATATTGCAGTTGATGCAAAATTGCAGAGGATGCAAGAATGGTCCTCGTGCCGACGACTCCGCCTGACGTGCCCGATCGCCCCTCCGTGGCCGAGCGGGCGGCGGCGTGCGTCGCGCCGTCGCCGGGCGGGCTGCGGGAGCGCAAGAAGCGCGCGCGCCGCGAGGCCCTCGTCGACGCCGCGCAGACCCTCGTCCTCGACCGCGGCCTCGACGCCGTGACGGTCGAGGACATCTGCGCGGCCGTCGGCGTCTCGCCCCGCACGTTCTTCAACTACTTCCCCGCGAAGGACGACGCCGTGCTCGGCCTCGAGGACTTCTCGGTCCGACCCGACGTCGTCGCGGCCTTCGTCGCCGGCGGCCCGACGGGCGCGCTCCTCGACGACCTCGAGGTCGTGGTGGCCGACGTGCTCGCGCACGAGGTCGTCACCCCCGAGCGCATGGCGCGCACGCTCGAGCTCGTGCAGCGCGAGCCGCACCTCGTCGCGCGGCACGTCGCGTGGGTCGAGGGCCACCGCGCGGAGCTCGTCGAGATGCTCGTCGCACGTCGCGCGGTCCGGCCGTTCGTCCCGGACCCCGAGCTCTTGGCGCTCGTCGTCATGAGCCTCCTGCGCGCGAGCACGGTCGAGTGGCAGCAGCGGGGCCGGGAGGGCGAGCCGGTGGACCACCTGCCGGGCGTCGTCGACCAGCTCCGCGCGCTGCTCCGCGACACGCGCGCCCCCGATCCCGCGGCCACCTGACCGCACCCCTCGCTCCGCGCGAGGACTCCACCGGCTCGGGCCCCCACCCGACCGGCCGCACCTCCAGCCTCCACCCGACGACGGGCCGCGCCCGTCGGCGCGCGCCCGCCCGTCCCGACCGAACCGGATCCTCATGGCCTCCTCCACCGCAGCACCGCCCGTCGACGGCGGCAAGCCGCTCGTCGTGCTCACCCCGCGCACCGTGTGGGTGATCTTCGGCGCGCTCATGGCGTCGATGTTCCTGTCCTCGCTCGACCAGTCGATCGTCGGCACCGCGATGCCGACGATCGTCGGCGAGCTCCACGGCGTCGAGCACCAGGGCTGGGTCATCACGGCCTACATCCTGGCGATCGCCATCGTCATGCCGCTCTACGGCAAGTTCGGCGACCTCTGGGGCCGCCGCTGGCCGTTCCTCGTCGCGATCGGCCTCTTCACGGTCGCGTCGGCCGGCGCCGGGTTCGCGCAGTCGTTCCCCGAGCTCGTCGCCTGGCGCGGCGTGCAGGGCCTCGGCGGCGGCGGCCTGATGATCCTGTCGCAGGCGATCATCGCCGACATCGTCCCCGCCAAGGACCGCGGCAAGTACATGGGCCCCATGGGCGCGCTCTTCGGCATCGCCGCGGTCATCGGGCCGCTCCTCGGCGGCTGGTTCACCGAGGGCCCGGGCTGGCGCTGGGCGTTCTGGATCAACGTGCCCATCGGCGTCGCCGCGTTCGTCGTGGCGTGGGTCGCGCTCAAGCTCCCCTCGCACCGCGCGGGCCGCAAGATCGACGTCGCGGGCATCTTCTTCCTCGTCGTCGCGACGTCCGGCATCGTCCTGGTCACGAGCTGGGAGTCGCTGACGACGTCGTCCGGCTACGACTGGTCCGACCCGTGGCTGCTCGGCCTCGTCGCGGCCGTCGTGGTGTCGGTCGTCGCGTTCGTCCTCGTCGAGAACCGCGCCGAGGAGCCGCTGCTCCCGCTGCACCTGTTCAAGAACCGGACCTTCACCATCGCGACGCTGATCGGTCTCGTGCTCGGCATGGGCATGTTCTCGGCGCTCGCGTTCCTGCCGACGTTCCTGCAGATGTCCACGGGTGCCGGGGTCACCGAGTCCGGGTTCCTCATGCTCCCGATGATGGTCGGCGTCATGATCACGGCCATCGGGTCCGGTATCGCCATCACCAAGACCGGGCGGTACAAGATCTACCCGGTGGTGGGTCTCGCGATCACCGCGGCGGGGATGGTCTGGCTCACGCGCATCACGGGCGACATGTCGATGTGGCTCTTCGGCGCAATGATCTTCGTCATGGGCGCCGGGATGGGCCTCGTCATGCAGACCATCGTGCTCGCCGTGCAGAACTCGGTCGACCCGCACGAGATCGGGACCGCCACGAGCGCGAACAACTTCTTCCGCGAGATCGGCGCGGCCGTCGGGACGGCGCTGTTCAGCACCATCTTCACGTCGCGGCTCGCCGACAACCTCGAGGGCGTCTTCGCGGGCGTGCCCGGAGGTGCGGCCCCCGCCGGCGCGGAGGGCTCCTCGCTCACGCCCGAGATGGTGCAGCAGCTCCCGGAGCCGATCCACACGGGCGTCGTCGACGCGTTCACCGACGCGCTCGCCCCCGCGTTCTGGTACCTGGTCCCGCTCGTCCTCGTCGGGTTCGTGCTCGCGCTGTTCCTGCGCGAGGTCAAGCTCTCCGACGTCGCCGGGATGGTCGCGCGCGGCGAGGCCGTCGCCGACCACGGCGACCTGCGCGAGGACGCCCCCGCGACGGGCGAGGCTGAGGGCGCCGCGGTCGTCGTGCCCGCGGGCGGCCGGGGACCGGACGACGAGCGCCCCGGGAGCCGGGACCGCGACGGCGCGCCGGTATCCTGACCGGGTGAGCACCTCGCCGTCGCAGCCCGCCGCGCAGCCGTCCCGCCACGGCCGCGCGGCGGGCCCGGTGCGCCCGTCCCCGGGCGACCGCATCAAGCCCAAGAAGCCCGCGAAGGTCCAGTTCGCGTCGACCACGCTCCTGCTCGAGGCGTTCCTCGTCGTGTTCGCGACGCTCGTGGCCTACGGCCTGCGCGACGTGCCGTACTCGCGCGGCCCGCTCGAGCTGCCCTCCGCGACGTCGATCTGGGTCGTGGGCGGGGTGCTCGCCGTCGTGCTCGTCGTGCTGTCGCGCATGGTGGGCACGCCCGGCGGGTACGTCGCCGGGTCCGTGGTCCAGGTGCCCGTGCTCGCGCTCGGGCTGGTGGTGCCCATGATGTTCCTCGTGGGCGGCCTCTTCGTCGTCCTGTGGATCGTCTCGATCCGCCTCGGCGGGCGCATCGACCGCGAGCGCGCGGCCTACGACGCCGAGCACCCCGAGACCGCGCCCAACGCCGGCTGACGGCGCGGCGCGCACGCGGCCGGGCGGCCGCCCGCCGGGCGCGGCGCACGGGCCCGCGGCCGGTAGGCTCGGCGACCATGACCGACGTCGCACCCGCACTGACCGAGACCATCGAGCGCACCCTCATCCTCGTCAAGCCCGACGGCGTCCGCCGCGGCCTGTCCGGCGAGATCCTCCGGCGCGTCGAGGCCAAGGGCTACACGCTCGCCGCCGTGCGCCTGCTCGACGCGACGCCCGAGCTGCTCGCCGCCCACTACGCCGAGCACGAGGGCAAGCCGTTCTTCCAGCCGCTCGTCGACTTCATGCTCTCGGGCAAGATCCTCGCGGTCGTGGCCGAGGGCCAGGGCGTCGTCCCCGGCTTCCGCTCGCTCGCCGGCGCGACCAACCCGACCGAGGCGCTGCCCGGCACGATCCGCGGCGACCTCGGCCGCGACTGGGGCCTCAAGGTCCAGCAGAACCTCGTGCACGGGTCGGACTCGCCCGAGTCCGCCGCGCGCGAGATCGCGCTCTGGTTCCCCGAGCTCGGCTGACCCGCACGCGCACGTCCGCCCCGTCCCGGGCCTCCGGGGCGGGGCGTTCGCGTGCCCGCCGCGGTGTGCGCGGTCCGCCACGGCCGGTCGCGGACGTCCGCAGGATCGTGGGAGCGCCGCACTAGGCTCGGGTCCGTGCACCTCAAGACCCTGACGCTGCGCGGCTTCAAGTCGTTCGCGTCCGCGACGACGCTGAGCTTCGAGCCCGGCGTGACGTGCGTCGTCGGGCCGAACGGCTCGGGCAAGTCGAACGTCGTCGACGCGCTCGCGTGGGTGATGGGGGAGCAGGGCGCCAAGACCCTGCGCGGCGGCAAGATGGAGGACGTCATCTTCGCCGGCACGTCGGGCCGGCCCCCGCTCGGGCGCGCCGAGGTGTCCCTGACGATCGACAACACCGACGGCGCCCTGCCGATCGACTACACCGAGGTGACGATCTCCCGCACGCTGTTCCGCAGCGGCGGGTCCGAGTACGCGATCAACGGCAGCGCGTGCCGCCTGCTCGACATCCAGGACCTCCTCTCCGACTCGGGCCTCGGCCGGGAGATGCACGTGATCGTCGGCCAGGGGCAGCTCGACGCCGTCCTGCGCGCGACGCCCGAGGACCGCCGCGGCTTCGTCGAGGAGGCCGCGGGCGTCCTCAAGCACCGCAAGCGCAAGGAGAAGGCGCTCCGCAAGCTCGACGCGATGCAGGCCAACCTCACGCGGCTCGCGGACCTCACGACGGAGATCCGGCGCCAGCTCGGCCCGCTGGGGCGGCAGGCGGAGATCGCGCGCAAGGCCGCGACGATCCAGGCCGACCTGCGCGACGCGCGGGCCCGGCTCCTCGCCGACGACCTCGCCCAGCTCACCGCGACGCTCGAGCAGGAGATGGCCGACGAGGCGGCCCTGCGCACGCAGCAGGCGGAGGTCGAGCGCGCGCTCGCGACGGCGCGCGACACGCTCGGCCGGCTCGAGCGCGAGGCCGCGGAGGCCGCGCCCGCCCTCGGGGCCGCGACCGACGTCTGGTTCCGGCTCTCGTCGCTGCGCGAGCGGCTGCGCGGCACGCGCACGCTCGCCGAGGAGCGCGTGCGTCTCCTCGGGCGCCCCGAGGCGGCGCCCCGCGGGCAGGACCCGGACGAGCTCGAGGCGCAGGCGGAGCGCGTGCGCGCGACCGAGGCGGAGCTCGAGGCGGAGGTCGCCCGCGCGCGGGACGCGCTCGCCGCCGCGGTCGCCGACCGGGAGGACTCCGAGCAGGCCGCGGGGGAGGCGGAGCGGGCCGTCGCGACGCTGCTCCGCGGTGCCGCGGACCGCCGCGAGGGTCTCGCGCGGCTCGCCGGGCAGGTCGCGGCGCAGCGCACGCGCATCGAGGCCGCGGAGGCCGAGATCGGGCGGCTGCGCGAGTCGCTCGCGGAGGCCGAGCACCGGGGCACGCAGGCGCGCACCGAGTTCGCGGTGCTCGAGACCCAGGTGGTCGGCGCCGAGGAGGGCGAGGAGGGCCTCGACGCCGAGCACGAGGCCGCGGCGGACGCGGTCGAGCGCACGACCGCCGCCGTGACGGGCCTGGAGGCGGACGCGTCCGCCGCGGACCAGGAGCGCGCGACATGGAGCGCGCGCATCGAGGCCCTCGAGCTGAGCCTCGACCGCAAGGACGGCGCGGGCGCGCTGCTCGCGGCGGACGGCGTCGGCGTCGTGGGGTCGCTCGCGGCCCTGCTCGGCGTCGAGGCGGGATACGAGGACGCGGTCGCCGCGGCGCTGGGCCCGGCCGCCGACGCGGTCGCGGTCGAGTCGGTCGACGCCGCGGTCGACGCGCTGCGGTACCTGCGCACGGAGGACGCCGGGCGCGCGGGCCTCGTCGTGGCGACCGCGGAGCCCGGCCCGGGCCCCGCCGCCGTCGACCTGCCCGACGGCGCGCGCTGGGCCGTCGACGTCGTCACCGCCGCCGGGGGCGTCGGCCAGGCGGTGCGGTCTCTGCTGGCGGGGGTGGCCGTCGTCGACGACCTGGGCCAGGCGCGCGCGCTCGTGGCGCGGCACCCGGGCGTCGCCGTCGTGACGCGGGGCGGGGACCTCCTCGCGACGACGCGCGCGTGGGGTGGGTCGGCGTCGGCGCCGAGCGTGCTGCACCTGCAGTCGGCGCTCGACGAGGCGCGCACCGCGCACGCCGACGCGACGGCCCGCGCCGAGCGTGCCCGGTTCGCGCTCGTGGGCGCGCGCGAGGCGGCGCAGGAGGCGCGGGCCCGGTACGAGGACACGCTCGACCGGCTCAACGAGTCCGACGCGCAGCTCGCCGCGGTCGCGGAGCAGCTCGGGCACCTGGGGGCGACCGCGCGCTCGGCCGCCGCGGAGGCCGAGCGCGTGCGCGCGTCGCTGGAGCGGGCGTCCCAGGGTCTCGACGACGCGCGCGAGACGCTCGCCGGGCTCGTCGAGCGGCTCGAGGTCGCCGAGACGGCGCCGGAGCAGTCCGAGGACGCGGTGGCGGAGGCGAGCGCCGAGCGCGACCGCCTCCTCGCACGTGCTTCGGCGGCACGCACGGCCGAGACCGAGGCACGGCTCGCCCTGCGCACGAGCGAGGAGCGCTCGCGGGCGGTCGCGGGCCGGGCCCAGTCGCTGGCCCGGGCGGCCGCCGCGGAGCGCGACGCGCGCGAGCGGGCCGCGCGGCGCGAGGCGGCGCGGGTGCGGCAGGCGGGCCGAGCGTCCGCGGTGCGCGACGGCGCGACGCTCGCCCTCGCCGCGATCGACCGGTCGCTGGCCCGGGCGGGCGCGGAGCGGGACGCCGCGGAGGCGGCACGGGCCGAGCGCGACACCGCGGTGACCGCCGCGCGCCGCGAGGTCGACGACCTGGCGGCGCGCCTGCGCGAGCTGACCGACGTCGCGCACCGCGACGAGGTGGCGCGCGCCCAGCAGCAGCTGCGCATCGAGCAGCTCCAGGCACGCAGCGTCGACGAGCTCGGGCTCGACCCGGCCGTCCTGGTCGAGGAGCTCGGCCCGCACCGCGAGGTCCCCGTCCCCTCCAACGACGGCGAGCCCCGCACGGTCCCGTACGACCGCGCCCAGCAGGAGAAGCGCCTGCGTGCCGCGGAGCGTGACCTCGGCCGCCTCGGCAAGGTGAACCCGCTCGCGCTCGAGGAGTTCGCCGCGCTCGAGGAGCGGCACAAGTTCCTCGCCGACCAGCTGGCCGACCTCAAGAAGTCGCGCGCCGACCTGCTGGAGATCGTCAAGGAGATCGACGAGCGCGTCGAGCGGGTGTTCTCGGACGCGTACCGCGACACCGCCGAGCAGTTCGAGCGCGTGTTCGCCCGCATGTTCCCGGGCGGCGAGGGGCGCCTGGTCCTCACCGACCCGGACGACATGCTGACCACGGGCATCGAGGTCGAGGCCCGTCCCGCGGGCAAGAAGGTCAAGCGCCTGTCCCTGCTGTCCGGCGGCGAGCGCTCGCTCACGGCGGTCGCGCTCCTCGTCGCGATCTTCAAGGCGCGGCCCTCGCCGTTCTACGTCATGGACGAGGTCGAGGCCGCCCTGGACGACGTGAACCTCGGTCGCCTGCTCGAGATCTTCCGCGAGCTCCAGGAGGACTCGCAGCTCATCGTCATCACGCACCAGAAGCGCACCATGGAGATCGCCGACGCGCTCTACGGCGTGACGATGCGCGGCGACGGCGTCACGACGGTCATCAGCCAGCGCATGTCCGAGGCGCGCGAGGAGGTCTCCGCCTGACCGGCGCGGGGCGGTCCGTCCGCCTCGTCCGCACCTGGGCGGAACCTCCAGGATCGTTGCAATTCCGGGCCTTGTGAAGATGTGGTGCTGATCGCCGAGCCCCGGCGTGGCTGCGGTCGCGACGCATTCCGGCGCCCGGATACTGGAGGGCATGGTCTGGATGTTCGTGTGGCTGGGGCTCACGCTCGGCGTCGCCGCCGTCGTGTTCCTGTTCGCGAGCGTCGTCGCGCGCGCCGAGGCGCAGTCGACCGGTGCGACGGGTGACCGACGGGACGGCGAGCAGGGGATGCGCGCCTTCTGGCGCGACTTCCGCTCGGGGCTGCGGCGGCGTCGCCGCCGGGGCGACAACCCGGGCCAGCACGTCGCGACCGTGCGCATGCCGCGGCCGGTGGACACGAGCATCGACGACTTCTTCACGGCCACGCAGGTGTCGTCCAACGCGTACGTCGACGCCGAGGAGCTCACCGACGTCCTGCACCGCGCGCGCGAGCGCGTGCGCCCGCTGCACCCGGGGGAGCGCCCTCCCGAGGCGTGAGCACCGCGTCGGTCTGAGAGACTTCCGGGGTGAACGACCTCCTCCCGCTCTGGATCGTCCTCGGCGTCCTCCTGGTCGTCGGCCTCGTCACCGCCGGGACCGTGTCGGTCCGTCGCCGCGGTCGCCGCGACATCGTCGAACCCCCGCCCACGGCCCCTGCCGCGCCCCCCGCGACGGCGCCGGACGCCGTGGAGGCGCCGCCCGGCACGGCGACCGTGGAGGCGCCGCCGGAGCCCGACGTCGCCGCCCCGCCCGCGCTCGAGCGCCCGGAGCCGGTCGGTGGTCGGCTCGTCCGGCTGCGCGAGCGCCTGGCGCGCTCCGGGTCTCCGCTCGGTGCCCGCCTGCTGTCCGTCCTCTCGCGGGACCACCTCACCGAGGACGACTGGGACGAGCTCGAGGAGACCCTCCTCCTCGCGGACGTCGGCGCCGGGCCGGCCGGCGAGCTCATCGACGCGCTGCGCACCAAGGTCCGCGTCCTCGGGGTGCGCGACGCCGCGAGCGTGCGCGACCTCCTGCGGACCGAGCTCGTCGCGCTCGTCGACCCGACGCTCGACCGCTCGCTCGCGACGTCCCCGCGCACCGCCGAGGACGGGTCGACGGTGCCCGCCGTCGTGCTGGTCGTGGGCGTGAACGGCACCGGCAAGACGACGACCGTCGGCAAGCTCGCGCGCGTGCTCGTCGCCGAGGACCGCAGCGTCGTGCTGGGCGCGGCCGACACGTTCCGCGCCGCGGCCGCCGACCAGCTCGAGACCTGGGGCTCGCGCGTCGGCGTCCCGACCGTGCGGTCCGACCGTGACGGCGCCGACCCGGCGGCGGTCGCGTTCGACGCGGTGCGCCGCGGCCGCACCGAGGGTGCGGACGTCGTGCTCGTCGACACCGCCGGGCGCCTGCAGAACAAGCAGGGCCTCATGGACGAGCTGGGCAAGATCCGGCGCGTCATCACCAAGGAGGCCCCGCTGTCGGAGGTCCTCCTCGTGCTCGACGCGACGACGGGGCAGAACGGCCTCAACCAGGCACGCGTCTTCGGCGAGGTCGCGGGCGTCACGGGCATCGTCCTGACGAAGCTCGACGGCACCGCGCGCGGCGGCATCGTCGTCGCGGTCCAGCGCGAGCTGGGCGTGCCCGTCAAGCTCGTCGGCCTGGGGGAGGGGCCCGACGACCTCGCCCCGTTCGACCCGGAGCAGTTCGTCGACGGGCTCCTCGGCGCCTGAGGCACGGGCGCGGCCGGGCGCGACGCCCGGCCGCAGTGCCCGGCAGGGTGCCCCGCCGGGTGCCGGTCCGGGTCGCCCCGCCGGGTCACGGTCGTGTCACGGCGCGATCACGGCACGGTCGCGGCGCCGCGCTCCAGGCGCCCGCGCGGTGCGACGAAACCGAACGTTTACGTCCAGCCTGCCCTTGTCACGCCGGCGTAACGCGGCGACACCGCCGGGGAAACCCGCCCGCACCACCGTAGTCCCCGACCGGCCGCCCGGCCGGCGAGGGGAGATGATCCGATGGAGTGGGACACCGGGGCGACCGCGTGGATGCTGACCTCAGCATCCCTCGTGCTCCTGATGACGCCCGGACTGGCGTTCTTCTACGGCGGCATGGTCCGCGCCAAGTCCGTGCTGAACATGATGATGATGTCCTTCGGCGCGATGGCCGTCGTGGGCGTCGTCTACGTGCTGTGGGGCTGGTCCATGTCCTACGGCGAGGCCGGCACGGGTGGCCTGTTCGCCAACCCGTTCGCGCAGTTCGGTCTCTCGGGGGCGATCACGGACGCCGACGGCAGCGCCGTCGCGAGCACGCTCGGCAACTACCCGAACGTGGTCGACATCGCGTTCCAGGTGACGTTCGCGATCATCACGGTCGCGCTCATCTCGGGTGCGCTCGCCGACCGCGTCAAGTTCGGCACGTGGCTGACGTTCACGGCGATCTGGGTCACGGTCACGTACTTCCCGCTCGCCCACATGGTGTGGGGCGGCGGCTTCCTCTCGGCCAACGAGAACGGACTCGCCGCGAAGGTGTTCGGGGTGACCGACGGCGCCGCCACGGTCGCACCGATCGACTTCGCGGGCGGCACCGTCGTCCACATCAACGCCGGTGTCGCGGCGCTCGTGCTCGCGCTCCTCATCGGCAAGCGCAAGGGCTTCGGCACCGAACCGATGCGCCCGCACAACCTGCCGTTCGTCATGCTGGGCGCGGCCCTGCTGTGGTTCGGCTGGTTCGGCTTCAACGCGGGCTCGGCGTTCGGCGCGAACGAGACGGCCGGCCTCGCCTGGATCAACACCACGAGCGCCACGGCGGCCGGCATCATCGGCTGGCTCGTCACGGAAAAGATCCGCGACGGTCACGCCACGTCGCTCGGCGCCGCGTCCGGCGTCGTCGCTGGCTTGGTGGCGATCACGCCCGCGGCCGGCGCGCTCAACCCGGTCACGTCGATCGTCCTGGGCCTCGTCGCCGGCGCGCTCTCCGCGCTCGCGGTCGGCCTGAAGTACCGCTTCGGCTACGACGACTCGCTCGACGTCGTCGGCGTCCACCTCGTCTCCGGGCTCTGGGGTACCGTCGCGATCGGCTTCCTCGCGACCGACACGGGCCTCTTCTTCGGGGGCGGCGCGCAGCAGCTCGTCGTCCAGGTGCTCATCGCGCTCGTCGCGATCGTCTTCACCGCGATCACGACGACGGTCATCGGCCTGATCCTCAAGGTCACGATGGGCTGGCGCGTGAGCGAGGACGCGGAGGTCGGCGGCATCGACCTCGCGGTCCACGGCGAGACGGCGTACGAGTCCATCCAGCAGGGCAGCGTCATCAGGGAGGTGCGGGCATGAAGCTCGTCACGGGAATCATCCAGCCGCACCGGCTCGACGACGTGAAGTCGGCGCTCGAGGCCGCGGGCGTGCGGGGCATGACGGTCAGCGAGGCCAGCGGGTACGGCCGCCAGAAGGGCCACACCGAGGTCTACCGGGGCGCCGAGTACACGGTGGACCTGGTCCCCAAGGTCCGCATCGAGGTCCTCGTCGACGACGCCGACGCCACCGCGGTCACCGAGGTGATCGTCAAGGCGGCGCAGACCGGCAAGATCGGCGACGGCAAGGTCTGGACGGTGACCGTGGACGACGTCGCCCGGGTGCGCACGGGCGAGCACGGCCCCGGCGCCCTGTGAGGAGACGGACCCTCGGATGACCCACCACGCCGACACCCCGACCACGGGCGGGGTCGCAGGGGGATCGGCGGGGCGCCCGGCAGGGCCGGGAGAGCACGGCACGCAGGTCCCGCACCCCGACGGGGTGCGGGACCTGCGTGCGCGGATGCTCGACGTCGCGCGGTCCATGAGCGGACCGGGCCGCAGCGGGGTCGCGCGCCGCGCCGCCGTCGTCGACCTCGTCACGTCCTCGCTCGCGGGCCTCTGGCTCGAGGCGACCGACGGCGTCGCGCCCGAGGGGCTCGCGCTCGCCGCGGTCGGCAGCCTCGGGCGGGGCGACATGGGCCCGGCGAGCGACCTCGACCTCGTCCTCGTCCACGACGGCCGCACCCACACCGCCGACGACGTCGCGCGCGTCGCCGAGCGGCTCTGGTACCCGCTGTGGGACGCGGGCGTCGACCTCGACCACGCGGTGCGCTCCCTGTCGCAGTGCCGCCAGGTGGCGTCGAAGGACGTCCCCGCCGCCGTCGGGTGGCTCGACGTGCGCGCGGTCGCGGGGGACGCGCTCGTCGTGCACCGCGCGTCCTCCGCGGTGCTCACCGACTGGCGCTCCGCGTCGCGCCGCCGCCTGCCCGACCTGCTCTCCTCGACGCGCGAGCGCGCGGAGCGGTCCGGCGAGCTCGCGTACCTCATCGAGCCCGACCTCAAGGAGTCGCGCGGCGGCATCCGGGACGCGGTCGTGCTCTCGGCGCTCGCGGCGACCTGGCTCACCGACCGCCCGCACGGGTCGGTCGACCGCGCGCACTCCCACCTGCTCGACGTCCGCGACACGCTCCAGGTCGTCACCGGTCGGCACACGAGCCGCCTGCTGCTCGCCGACCTCGACGAGGTCGCCGCGCTGTCCGGGTACGACGACCCCGACGAGCTGCTCGCGAGCCTCGCCGCGGCGGGCCGCGAGATCTCCTACGCGCTCGACACCACGGTCCGCCGGGCCCGCCAGGCGCTCCAGCGGCCGTCGGTCGCCCGGCGCCCGGTGCTCGTGCGGGGACGTCGCGCGGCGCCGCGGCTGCGGCCGGTCGGCGACGGGCTCGTCGAGCACGACGGCGAGCTCGTGCTCGCCGTGGACGCCCACCCGGAGTCGGACCCGCTCCTGTCGCTGCGCGCCGCGGCGACCGCGGCGCGCACGGGCCTGACGCTCTCGCCCGTGTCCGTCGCCAGCCTCGCGCGCTGCCCCGCCCTGCCGGAGCCGTGGCCGCGCGCCGCGCGGTCAGCGTTCCTCGCCCTGCTCGGGTCCGGCCAGGCCCAGGTCGCGGTGTGGGAGGCGCTCGACCTCGCGGGCGTCGTCACGACGTGGATCCCCGAGTGGGCGGGCGTGCGCAACCGGCCGCAGCGGGCGGCCGTGCACCGGCACACCGTCGACCGGCACCTCGTCGAGGTCGTGGCGCGCGCCGCGCGCGCCCGCAAGGAGGTCGAGCGCAGCGACCTGCTGCTGCTCTCCGCGGTGCTGCACGACATCGGCAAGCGGGCCGGCGCCGCCGACCACTCCGTCGAGGGCGCGCGGCTCGTGCCCGCGATCCTCGGCCGCATGGGCTTCGAGCCGGACGTCGTGGCCGACGTCGAGCGCCTCGTGCGCCACCACCTCACCCTCTCGCGCCTCGCCGTGAGCGAGGACCCCGACGACCCGGCGACGGTCGCGGAGCTCGCGGACGCCGTCGACCACCGCGCCGACCTGCTCGTGGTGCTGCGCGCGCTCACGGAGGCGGACGCGTCGTCGCTCGGCCCGAGCGCGTGGACGGCATGGCGCGCGCGCCTCGTGGACGACCTCGTGGGCGAGACGCTCCGTGCGCTGGGCGCCGTGCCGGGGGGACCGGGCGCCGCCGGGTAGGCTGGACCCTCGCGGACGGCCCGTCCCGTGCCCGCTCCACGTCTGCCGGGGAGCGGGGACGACGGAGGGCCGACGCGCACGAGACTTCCGACGACTGGTGAGGATGACGCGGTGTTCAACACGCTGTCGGACCGACTGACTTCGACCTTCAAGAACCTGCGTGCGAAGGGCCGGCTGTCCGAGGCGGACATCGACGCGACGATCCGGGAGATCCGGCGCGCGCTGCTCGACGCCGACGTCGCGGTGCCCGTCGTGCGCGAGTTCAGCGCGACCGTGCGCGAGCGCGCGCTCTCGGCCGAGGTCTCGGGGGCGCTCAACCCGGCGCAGCAGGTCGTCAAGATCGTCAACGAGGAGCTCGTCGGCATCCTCGGCGGCGAGAGCCGCGGGCTGCGCTTCTCCAAGACGCCCCCGACCGTCATCATGCTCGCGGGCCTCCAGGGCGCGGGCAAGACGACGCTCGCGGGCAAGCTCGCCCTGCACCTGCGCGAGCAGGGGCACACGCCGCTCCTCGTCGCCGCCGACCTGCAGCGCCCGAACGCCGTCACCCAGCTCTCGGTCGTCGCGGAGCGCGCCGGCGTCCCCGTGTTCGCGCCGCACCCCGGCAACCAGAGCGGCGTCGAGGTCGACGACGTGATCGGCGACCCGGTCGCCGTCGCGCGCGAGGGCGTCGAGACGGCGCGGCAGCGCCAGCACGACGTCGTCATCGTCGACACCGCGGGCCGCCTCGGCCTGGACGCCGTCCTCATGCAGCAGGCGTCGGACATCCGCGACGCCGTGCAGCCCGACGAGGTCCTGTTCGTCATCGACGCGATGATCGGTCAGGACGCCGTCGCGACCGCGAAGGCCTTCGAGGAGGGCGTCGACTTCACGGGCGTCGTGCTCACCAAGCTCGACGGCGACGCGCGCGGCGGTGCCGCGCTGTCGGTCCGCGGGGTCACCGGTCGCCCGATCCTGTTCGCGTCCACGGGCGAGAAGCTCACCGACTTCGAGGCGTTCCACCCGGACCGCATGGCGTCGCGCATCCTCGACATGGGTGACGTCCTCACGCTCATCGAGCAGGCCGAGAAGGCGTTCGACGCCGAGCAGGCCGCGAAGATGGCCGAGAAGGTCGCCACGGGGCAGGACTTCACGCTCGCGGACTTCCTGGTGCAGATGCAGCAGATGAAGAACATGGGCTCGATGAAGAAGATGCTCGGCATGCTGCCGGGCATGGGCCAGATGCGCGAGGCCATCGAGAACTTCGACGAGCGCGAGGTCGACCGCATCGAGGCCATCATCCGGTCGATGACCCCCGCGGAGCGGGACAATCCGAAGATCATCAACGGCTCGCGGCGCGCGCGCATCGCCCGCGGCTCGGGTGTGACGACGAGCGACGTGAACCAGCTCCTCGAGCGCTTCGCGGGCGCCCAGAAGATGATGCGGCAGATGAGCCGCGGCGGCGGGATGCCGGGGATGCCGGGCATGGGCAGCCTCCCGGGCATGGGCGGCAAGAAGGCGCGGGGCCGCCAGGCGCCGCAGCGCAAGGTCAAGGGCAAGTCGGGCAACCCGGCGAAGCGAGCCGCGCAGGAGCGCGCGGCTGCCGCGCGCGCGGCGGGGGAGCTCACGGGTCCCGCGGCGCCGTCGGGCTCCGCGTTCGGCGTGGGGGGCACGGACGCGCCGTCCACCCCGACGCCGGACGACCTCCAGCTCCCGCCCGGCTTCGAGAAGCTGCTCGGCGGCCGCTGAGCCGCGGCCGTCCCGGACGGCCGTCCTCGAGCCCGGGTGCGACCCGCAGCCGCCCGGGCGCTAGGTTATGTCCGTGGCACCGCCCGGTGCCGCACCGCGCCCCCGACCGGGCCGTCTCCCCGTCCCGTCCGTCCTCACCCAGGAGCCGCATGTCCGCGCTGGAAGGCCCCACGCTGCACGTCCGCGGCCACGTCATCGTCGGCGACGACCGCGAGGTGGGCGACCTGTGGGTCAAGGACGGGCGGATCAGCCTCACCCGGCCGTCGGCGCAGGGCACCAACATGGTCGAGCTCGAGGGCTGGGCCCTGCCCGGCCTCGTCGACGTGCACTGCCACGTCGGTCTGGGCGCCCAGGGCGCCGTCGACGCGACGACCGCGCAGGAGCAGGCGCTGACGGACCGGGACAGCGGGGTGCTCCTGGTGCGCGACGCCGGCTCGCCGCTCGACACCCGGTGGGTGCACGGCCGTCGCGACCTGCCGCGCCTCGTGCGGGCGGGGCGCCACCTCGCCCGGCCCAAGCGCTACCTGCGGCACTACGGGCTCGAGCTCGACGACGTCGCCCAGCTCCCCGAGGCCGTGCGCCGCGAGGCGCGCCAGGGCGACGGGTGGGTCAAGATCGTGGGGGACTGGATCGACCGCGACCTCGGTGCCCAGGGCGACCTGCGGCCGCTGTGGCCCGACGACGTCCTCGCCGAGGCGGTCGCGGCCGCGCACGCGGAGGCCGCCCGTGTGACCGTTCACGCGTTCTCCGACGAGGTGATCCCGTCGCTGCTCGCCGCGGGCGTCGACGGCATCGAGCACGGGACGGGGATCCACCCCGACCTCATGTACGAGATCTCCGAGCGGGGCGTCGCGGTCACCCCGACGCTGCTGCAGATCGGGCAGTTCGAGAGCATCGCGCGCCAGGCGGACGCCCGGTACCCGGTGTTCGCGGCCCGCATGCGGCGCCTGCACGAGCGCCGGTACGAGCAGGCCCGGGCGCTGTACGAGTCCGGCATCCAGATCCTCGTCGGCACCGACGCGGGCGGGACGATCGGGCACGGCCGCCTCGCCGACGAGTGCGCCGAGCTCGTCGCCGCGGGCATCCCCGACGCCGCCGTCGTCGCGGCCGCGAGCTGGCAGGGCCGCGAGTACCTCGGCTACACGTCGCTCGTCGAGGGCGCGTCGGCCGACTTCGTCGTCTACCCGCAGGACCCGCGCAAGGATGTCGGCGTCCTGCGCGCCCCCACCGCCGTCGTGCTGCGCGGCGAGATCGTCGCGCCCGCCGCCTGACGCGGTCCGGCGCCGCCCGCAGGTTGGTCGATGCCCTCGCCGTCTGGCACAATGTCCCGGTACTCGGCGTGCCCCGGCCCCTCTCTCCGGCGCGTGCCGTGTCCTGAACCCCTTCCTCGTCCTGTCCCCACGGGACGATCGCGGGTTCGCCCGAACCAGAACCAGGAGAGACCACCACTGTGGCCGTCAAGATTCGTCTGAAGCGTCTCGGCAAGATCCGTGCGCCGTACTACCGTGTCGTCGTCGCCGACTCGCGCACCAAGCGCGACGGTCGTGTGATCGAGGAGATCGGCAAGTACCACCCCACCGAGGAGCCCTCGTTCATCGAGATCACCTCGGACCGCGCCCAGTACTGGCTCGGCGTCGGCGCGCAGCCGACGGAGCAGGTGCTCGCGCTCCTCAAGGTCACCGGCGACTGGCAGAAGTTCAAGGGCCTGCCCGGCGCCGAGGGCACGCTCAAGGTCAAGGGCGAGAAGGTCGACCCGACCGCCGCCATCGAGGCCGCCGCCGCGGACGCCGAGAAGGTCAAGGCCAAGGCTGCCGAGAAGAAGACCGAGGCTCCGGCCGAGGAGACCGCCGACGCGGCCGACGAGGCCGCTGCCGACGAGCAGGCCTGATGATCGCCGAGGCCCTCGAGCACCTCGTGCGCGGCATCGTGGACAACCCGGACGACGTCCGCGTGGCCACGAAGACGCTGCGTCGCGGTGACCTGCTCGAGGTCCGGGTGCACCCGGAGGACCTCGGCCGCGTCATCGGTCGCGGCGGGCGCACCGCCCGTGCCCTGCGCACGGTCGTCGGCGCGCTCGCGACCGACGGGCCGGTCCGTGTCGACGTCGTGGACGTCGACCGCCGCTGAGGCCCGCACCGACGACGCCCCGCGAGGGGCGACGGGCAAGGCCCGGCCCGCCACCGGCGGGCCGGGCCTTCCTGCGTCCGTCGCCGGAGGACCGGCGTGCACCGTCCCATCCAGCACCACACGAGGAGTCACGACGATGGAGCTGACCGTCGCGCGCGTCGGCAAGGCGCACGGGCTGCGGGGCGAGGTAGCCCTCGACCTGCGCACCGACGACCCCGAGGAACGCCTCGCGGTGGGTGAGCGTCTGGAGACGCGGCCCGCCGACGCCGGCCCCCTGACCGTCGCCACCGTGCGCGTCCACCAGGGCCGCTGGCTCGTCGGGTTCGAGGGCGTGCGCGACCGCACGGGCGCCGAGGCGCTGCGCGGCGTCGAGCTCGTCGTCGAGGCCGAGGCGTCCGACGAGGAGGACGCGTGGTACCCGCACGAGCTCGCCGGGCTGCGCGCCGAGGGGACGGACGGCCGCGTGCTGGGCCGCGTCGAGGGCCTCGAGCACCTGCCCGCGCACGACGTCCTCGTGCTGCGCGAGCCGGACGGCGCCCGCACGCTCGTGCCCTTCGTCCGGCAGATCGTGCCGGTCGTCGACGTGGCCGGCGGCCGGGTCGTGCTCGACCCGCCCGGCGGGCTGCTCGCGTCGGACGCGGAGCACCTGGAGGTCGCGGCGCCGAGCGCCGGCGACGCGGCGGGCGGGCCCGGGCTGCAGGACGCCTCCACCGACGGCGAGGCCTGACGTGCGGATCGACGTCGTCACGATCTTCCCCGACTACCTCGCCGCGCTGGACCTGTCGCTCGTCGGCAAGGCCCGCACGGCCGGGATCCTCGACCTGCGCGTCCACGACCTGCGCGACTGGACGACGGACCGGCACCGCACGGTCGACGACACGCCGTTCGGCGGCGGCGCGGGCATGGTCATGCGCCCCGACGTGTGGGGGCGGGCGATCGACGACGTGTCCGGTCTGTCGACCGACGCGGTCGCGGGAGAGGCGAGCGCGGTGCACCTGGTCGTGCCGACGCCGTCGGGCGCGACCTTCACCCAGCGCACCGCCGAGGAGCTCGCGACGGAGGAGCACCTCGTCGTCGCCTGCGGACGCTACGAGGGCATCGACGCGCGCGTGGCCGAGCACTACCGTGCCGCCGGGATGCGCGTCAGCGAGCTCTCGATCGGTGACTACGTGCTCAACGGCGGCGAGGTCGCGGCGCTCGTGATGATCGAGGCCGTCGGGCGCCTGCTGCCGGGCGTCGTGGGCAACCCGGAGTCGCTCGTCGAGGAGTCGCACGGGGCCGCGGGGCTCCTGGAGTACCCGGTCTACACGAAGCCGCCCGTGTGGGGCGACCTCGAGGTGCCCGACGTCCTGCTGTCCGGGCACCACGCCCGGATCCGGCGCTGGCGCCGGGACCAGGCCCTGCGTCGTACCGCCCGCCGCCGCCCGGACATGGTGCGTGCGCTCGACGTCGCAGCGCTCGACCGGCACGACCTGGAGGTCCTCGCGGGGGCCGGCTGGGGCGTCGTCGACGGCCACCTGGAGCGCACCGCCCCGGCCGACGGCTGAGCGGGGACCCTCCCGGCGCGCGCCCGCGGCCCGCGAGGACTGCCGCCCGGGCCGACGGGTGTGGCAGAATGGTCGATCGGTGTGTGCCGCCCCGGACCTCTGCCACAGGGGAGCCCGCGCCCGATCCTCGGGCGGACTGGCACGACGGACCCGACGACCGCGAGGTCGACGACCGTCCACGCGCAGCACGGCACACCCCACCGATACGACGACGGCCCGGTCTGCCCGGGCCACGAGCACGCGTCCGACCTGTGGCGGGCGAGGAGAAGCACCATGCACACGCTGGACAGCGTCGACGCAGCATCGCTGCGCAGCGACGTCCCGGAGTTCCGCCCCGGTGACACGCTCAAGGTCAACGTCAAGGTCGTCGAGGGCACCCGCTCCCGCGTCCAGGCGTTCCAGGGTGTCGTCATCGCCCGTCAGGGCAGCGGCGTCCGCGAGACGTTCACGGTCCGCAAGATCAGCTTCGGCGTGGGTGTCGAGCGCACGTTCCCCGTGCACTCGCCGTCCATCGAGTCCGTCGAGGTCGTGACGCGCGGTGACGTGCGTCGCGCCAAGCTGTACTACCTGCGCGCGCTGCGCGGCAAGAAGGCGAAGATCAAGGAGAAGCGCGAGACCGCGCCCAACCGCTGATCGGCTGTCGGCGACACCGCCGCTCCGCTCGTTCCGACGGCGGCCGTCCCTCCCGGGACGGCCGCCGTCGGCGTACCCGGGGGGCGCTGTCCGCGGGCCGGTTCCGTTTCCCGGATCGCCCCCCGAGGTGGCATTGTGAACGCGTGACCGACAGCGCCCCGCCCCGCGGCCCGCACCCCGACGCCGGCACCGAGCGCGCGGCGCTCGGCCCCGAGGACGACGGGCGCCCCCCGCACGGCCAGCACCTCGCGGCCGAAGGGGACGAGGTCGCCCCGCGCGAGCGCCCGCGCAGGTCGTCGCTGCTGCGCGAGACCGCGATCATCGTGGTCAGCGCGCTGGTGCTGTCCCTGCTCATCAAGACGTTCCTCGTCCAGGCGTTCTTCATCCCGAGCGCCTCGATGGAGGACACGCTCGTCGAGGGCGACCGCGTGATGGTGTCCCGCCTCGTGCCCGGCGCGTTCGACGTGCACCGGGGCGACGTCGTCGTGTTCAAGGACCCGGGCGGCTGGCTGCCGCCGCAGGAGCCTCAGGACCAGAGCGCGGTGTCCGAGGCCGTCCGTGCGGCGCTGACGTTTGTCGGCCTCCTGCCGCAGGACACGGGGGAGCACCTCATCAAACGCGTCATCGGCGTGCCGGGCGACCACGTCGTGTGCTGCGACGCCGAGGGCCGCGTGAGCGTCAACGACGTGCCGATCGACGAGACGTACATCAAGCCGGGGTCGATCCCCAGCCAGGACGCGTTCGACCGCACGGTCCCCGCCGACATGCTGTTCGTCATGGGCGACAACCGGCAGAACTCCCTGGACTCGCGCTACAACACGGGCAAGCCTGGAGGCGGGTTCGTGCCGATGAGCAACGTCGTGGGGACGGCGTTCGTCAAGGTGTGGCCGCTGTCGCACGTCGGTCTGCTGCGTAACCCCGGCGACGTGTTCGCCGACGTCCCCGAGGTGGAGCCGTGACGCTCGACGCCGTCGCGCGTCCGGAGCCCGCGCGGGCACCGGCGCGCCGGGCACCCGCGCGTCGTCGGCCGGACCTGCGCCAGGAGCGCGCCATGCTGCGCGACGGCGCGCGGCTCGTCGCCGGGATGGACGAGGTCGGTCGCGGCGCGCTCGCCGGGCCGGTGTCGGTCGGGGTCGTGGTCGTCGACCTCGCGACGAAGCCGTGCCCGCCCGGGCTCACGGACTCGAAGCTCCTCACCGCGGCGGCGCGCGAGGCGCTCGTGCCCCTCGCGCGGTCGTGGTGCGTCGCGTGGGCGGTGGGCCACGCGGGTCCGGCCGAGATCGACGCGCACGGGATCGTGGGCGCGCTGCGGCTCGCGGGCCGCCGTGCGCTCGCCCAGGTGCGCCGGACGGTCGGCGACGTCGATGCGGTCCTGCTCGACGGCAAGCACGACTGGCTGAGCCGCCCCTCGGCGGTGGACCTCTTCGAGGCGTTCGACCTCGACCCGCACGACGACGTCCGGCTCGTCGACCCGCGCGTGCGCACGCTCGTCAAGGCGGACCTGCAGTGCGCGTCGGTCGCCGCCGCGAGCGTGCTCGCGAAGACCGAGCGCGACGGCCTCATGACGAGCCTGGCGCGCCAGTACCCCGCCTTCGGGTGGGACCAGAACAAGGGCTACGGGGCGGCGGCGCACGTCGAGGCCCTGCGCGAGCACGGCCCGACGCCGCAGCACCGGCGGTCCTGGCGCCTGCCCGAGCGCGGTGACGAGGGCATCGGCGTCCCGGCGTACGGCGACCCGGTCGACGTGCTCGAGCTCGACCCCGAGGCCGGTCTGCCGACGAGCTGACCGGTGCCCTCCGTCCGGTCCGGTGGCCGCCGATGGTCCATGATGGAGCCGTGAGCGCCGAAGACCTGGAGAACTACGAGACCGAGATGGAGCTCGCGCTGTACCGCGAGTACCGCGACGTGGTGGGCCTGTTCTCGTACGTGGTGGAGACCGAACGCCGCTTCTACCTGGCGAACCAGGTCGACCTGCAGGTGCGTTCCGCCGCCGGTGAGGTCTACTTCGAGCTGCGGCTCGCCGACGCGTGGGTCTGGGACGTGTACCGCTCCGCGCGGTTCGTGAAGTCCGTGCGCGTCGTGACGTTCAAGGACGTCAACGTCGAGGAGCTCGCGAAGGCCGAGCTCCAGCTCTGACGCCGTTTGTGGCCGTGCACAGGACCACTGGCTGACGGCGGTCCCACAGGCCGCCCGGCGCCCCTGGCGCCGCTCCCGCGCCGTGCCCCACGGTGGGCCGCGGAGGTGAGCCCATGGGAGCGAACGACGCCGTCGGGCGGTACGGGGAGAAGGTGGCCGCGGCCCACCTGGTCGAGGCGGGCTGGACGCTCCTCGACCGCAACTGGCGCGGGACGCGCGGCGAGCTCGACGTCGTCGCGCTCGACGGCGACGTGCTCGTGGCCGTCGAGGTCAAGACCCGGCGCGGCACGGGGTTCGGGCACCCGGCGCAGGCCGTCACGCCCGCGAAGCTCGGCCGTCTGCGCCGGCTCACGGGGGAGTGGCTCGCGACGCACGACGTCCGCGCCCGGTCGGTCCGGATCGACGTCGTCGCGGTCCTCGTGGCGCGCGCCGGCGCGGCACGGGTCGAGCACCTCGTCGGGGTGAGCGCCTGATGGGGCTCGGGACCACGCGCGCGGTCGCGCTCGTCGGGCTCTCCGGCCACGTCGTCGAGGTGCAGGCCCACCTCGCGGCGTCCGTCCCCGGCTTCGTCCTCGTCGGGCTGCCGGACACCGCGCTGAGCGAGTCGCGCGACCGCGTGCGCGCGGCCGTGACGTCGTCGGGCATCGCCTGGCCCCAGCGCAAGGTCACGATCAACCTGTCGCCGGCGGCGCTGCCGAAGTCCGGGACGGGCTTCGACGTCGCGATCGCCGTCGCGCTGCTCGCCGGTGCCCAGGTGCTGCCCGCGGGCGCGGCGGACGGCGTCGTGCACCTCGGCGAGCTGGGCCTCGACGGCCGGCTCCAGCCCGTGCGCGGCGTCCTGCCCGCCGTGGCGGCCGCGGTCGCGGCCGGGTTCCCGGACGTCGTGGTGCCGGCGGCCGACGTGGCGGAGGCGCGCCTCGTGCCCGGGGCCCGGGTGGTCGGGGCGGCGAGCCTCGCGGACGTCGCGCGGCTCCACGGCGCGTCGCTCGAGGGCGCGGACGAGTCGGCCGTGCCGGTCGTGGTCCCGCGCCCCGTCGTGCCGGTGGCCCGTCCGGGGGATCTCTCGGAGGTCGTCGGCCAGGACGAGGCGCGGCACGCGCTCGAGGTGGCGGCCGCGGGCGGCCACCACCTGCTCCTCGTCGGGGCGCCGGGCGCGGGCAAGACGATGCTCGCGTCACGGCTTCCCGGGATCCTGCCGGACCTCACGGAGAGCGAGGCGGTCGAGGTCACCGCCGTCCACTCGGTGGCCGGGGTGTTCGACCCGGGCGCGGGGCTGGTCCACCGCCCGCCCTACGAGGACCCGCACCACACCGCGACGCCCGCCGCCATCGTCGGCGGGGGCAGCGGCCTGCCCCGACCCGGGGCCGCGTCGCGGGCGCACCGGGGGGTGCTCTTCCTCGACGAGGCGCCCGAGTTCGGCGCGCGCGTGCTCCAGACGCTGCGCCAGCCGCTCGAGCACGGCGAGCTCGTCATCCACCGGGCGGGCGGGACGGCGCGCTACCCCGCCCGCTTCCAGCTCGTGCTCGCCGCCAACCCGTGCCCGTGCGGCCAGGGCGTCGGCAAGGGGCTCGAGTGCACGTGCTCGTCGGTGGCGCAGCGACGGTACTTCGGTCGGCTCTCCGGCCCGCTCCTCGACCGCGTGGACGTGCAGGTCGAGGTCCGGCCGGTGACGCGGGTCGAGCGCGCGCGAGCCGCCGCCCCCGAGCCGAGCGCGGTCGTCGCGGCCAGGGTCGCCGCGGCCCGGGAGGCGGCCGCGTCCCGGCTCGCCGGCACGCCGTGGCGCACGAACGGCGAGGTGCCCGGCACGTGGCTGCGCGAGCAGCTCGGCCCCGACGCGGGCCTCCTGGCCGACGTGGACCGCGCGCTCGACCGCGGCACGCTCAGCCTGCGCGGCGCGGACCGCGTCCTGCGCCTCGCCTGGACCGTCGCCGACCTCGCCGGGCGCGCCGCGCCCACGAGGGCGGACGTCGGGACCGGGCTCGCGCTGCGCACGCGGGGCTACCGTGCCTGAACGCGGGTCCGGGGACGGGCGTCCCGTGTTCGACGTCCTCGACGAACGCCTCGCGCGCGCGGCGTGGTCGCGCGTCGCGGAACCGGGGGACCAGGTCGCGGTCGCGCTCGTCGACCAGCTCGGCGCCGGTCCGGCGCTCGAGTGGCTCCACGAGGCGGCCCGTGACCCGGCCGGCGCGCGCCGCGCGCTGGTCCGGCTCGCCGACGACGGCGCGCCGGGCGGTGCCGCTCCGGCACGGGAAGGACCGACGGGCGTCCCCGTGGTCGGTCCCGCTCCCGGCGCCCGCGAGGACGCGCCCGACCCGGCGGCACGGTCGACCGGCCGGCGCGCGGCTGAGCACGACGCGGTGGGACGGTCGACCGACGCACGCGTGGCGGACCACGACCCGCGCGCCCGGTCTGTGGCGCGGCTCCTGCGGGCCGTCGGGCGCTGGGCTCCCCGCCTCGACGGGCTGGACCCGCGCCGCGAGCTGCGTGTGCTCGAGCGCCTCGGCGGCACGCTCGTCGTGCCGGGCGACGACCGGTGGCCGTCCGGCCTCGACGACCTCGGGCCCGTGCGCCCGCTCGCACTGTGGGTGCGGGGGAGCGCAGCGGTGCAGGACCTCGCGGCGCGCTCGGTCGCGGTGGTCGGCGCCCGCGCCTGCACCGACTACGGCCGCCACGTGACGGGCGAGATCGCGGCGGGCCTCGCGGCGCGAGGGTTCACCGTCGTGTCCGGGGGCGCGTACGGGATCGACGCGGCGGCGCACCGGGCCGCGATCCTCTCGGGCGGACCGACGGTCGCGTTCCTCGCGGGGGGCGTGGACCGGTTCTACCCGGCCGGGAACGTCGAGCTGCTCCGCTCGGTCGTCGAGTCGGGCGGCTCGGTCGTCTCGGAGGTCCCGCCCGGGTCCGTCCCGAGCCGGGTGCGGTTCCTGCTGCGCAACCGGCTCATCGCGGCGTTCGCGCGGGCGACGGTCGTCGTCGAGGCGGCCTGGCGCTCGGGCTCGCTGAGCACGGCGTCGCGCGCCGCGGAGCTCTCGCGGCCGGTCGGTGCCGTGCCGGGCCCCGTGACGTCGATGGCGTCGACCGGGTGCCACCGGCTGCTGCGCGACGGCGTGGCGGTGTGCGTCACCGACGCGGACGAGGTCGTCGAGCTCGCGGGCGACCTCGCGCGGGACGCGGCACCCGCCGCTCCCGCCGCGACCTCGTGGCGCGCACCCCACGACGCCCCGTACGACGACCTGGACCCCGTCGAGACGCGCACGTGGGACGCGCTCCCGCTGCGTGCGGGAGCCTCGACCGAGGCGATGGCCCGGGCCGCAGGTCTTGCCGTGGCGGACGTGGTCGGTGCGCTGGGGAGGCTCGAGGCCCGGGGGCTCGCCGAGCGCGTGCCCGGCGGTTGGCGGCGCGTGCGTGAGCCCTGAGTCACGAGCCGTGCGAGGTGTGCCGAGCCGGCGTGAGCCATGAGTCATGGGACGTGCGAGGCGCGCTGAGCGTGCGTGGGCCCTGAGCGGCGAGCAGAGCGGAGCGCCTCCCCGAGCCAGGGCTCGTCGCGCGCGAGACTGGGGGCGTGACACGAGCAGACACCTCCGAGGAGCACCCCGCGGACGAGCGCGTCGCCGAACCCGCCGTCGCGCTGCCCGAGGCGATGCGTGCGGCGCTCGCGGACTTCGCGGTGCACCTCGAGGTGGCGCAGGGGACGTCGGCGCACACGGTCCGCGCCTACACCGGCGACGTCGAGTCGCTGCTGCGGCACGCCGTCCGCCACGGCGCGTCGGCCCCGCGCGACGTCGACCTCACCGCGCTGCGTGCGTGGCTCACGACGCAGTCGGAGCGCGGGCTGGCCCGGGCGACCCTCGCCCGACGCGGCGCGGCGGCGCGCGCGTTCTTCGACTGGGCGCGGCGCACGGGGCGCGTCGACTCCGACCCGGCGGCGCGGCTCGCGAGCCCGCGCGTGCCCCGCACCCTGCCGACCGTCCTCGCGGTCGACGCGGCGGCGCGCCTGCTCGACGACGCGCGCGAGGCCGCCGTCGAGGGTGAGCCGGCCCGGTTGCGCGAGTGGGCCGCCGTCGAGCTCCTCTACGGGGCAGGGATCCGAGTCGGCGAGCTCGCGGGGGTCGACGTCGACGACGTGGACCTCGCGCAGCGCGTGGTGCGCGTGCTCGGGAAGGGCGACAAGGAGCGCGTCGTGCCGTTCGGCGTGCCGGCGGCGCGGGCGGTGACCCGCTGGCTCGACGTGGGCCGGCCCGCCCTCGTCACCGCGCGCTCGGGCCCCGCGCTCCTGCTGGGCGACCGCGGGGGACGCTGGGGGCAGCGGCAGGTCCGCGAGGCGGTGCACCGCCTCGCCGCGGCGGCGGGCGTCGACGACGTCGCCCCTCACAACCTGCGGCACAGCGCCGCGACGCACCTCCTCGCCGGGGGCTCGGACCTGCGCAGCGTGCAGGAGATCCTCGGGCACTCCTCGCTCGCGACGACGCAGCGCTACACGCACGTGACCGCGGAGCGGCTGCGCACCTCGTTCGAGCAGGCGTTCCCGCGCGCCTGACGCTGGCCGTGGTCCGCCGTGGTCCGCCGTGGTCCGCCGTGACCCGCCGCGGCCCGCGCGGTCAGCCCTCCCCGAGGGGAAGCAGCACGATCGGCGGCCGGTCGCCGAGGAGAGCCAGCGGGTCGAGGTAGCGCTCGCCGCGTCGCACGCCCCAGTGCACGCACGTGGCGGCGCAGTGGCTTCCCGCGGCGCTCTCCGCGGCCTGCACCGTGCCGAGCACGGACCCGGACGTCACGCGCTCGCCGCGCCCGACCGACGCCGTCACGGGCTCGAGGGAGGTGCGCAGCCCGTCGTCGTGCAGGACGACGACCACGTCGCGCCCCGCGACGGGCCCGGTGAACGACACCACGCCGGGGGCGGGGGAGCGGACGGTCTCCGCAGGGGCGGCCGCGAGGTCGACGCCGCGGTGCCCCGGGAGCCAGTCGTGCTCGGGCGGGTCGAACGGCGCGAGCACGCCCAGGTCGGCGACGTCCCGGTCGAGCGGGGGAACCCACCCGCTCGATGCGGCTCCCTGCCCGGGCCCGGGAGCCGACGCCGCTCCTGCCACGGGTGCGGCGAGGACCACGAGCGCGCCGAGCACGAGGGCGGCGCCGCGGACCCGGGCACGACGCGTGGTCGTGCCGCCGGACGGCCCGACGGCCGGATGCTCGGGCAGGTGGTCGGTCGTGCGGCCGGACGGCCCGTCGGCGAGACGGACCGCACGGCGGGCGGGCGGGTGAGCGGACGGGAGACGAGCGCGGTCGAGGGTCACGGGGTCAGGGTGCCGGAGTCACGTCGACGGGCGCGGACGCGGCGGGCTCGGCTGTGGACGAGCGGCCCGCACGACGGCGCGCGACGGCGGCTGTGGTCGGCCCTGCCGTCGGGTAGACTTGCCGCTGCGACCGGCGCGTTCGCCGTGCCCGGCCCGAGGGACCACCTCGGCCGAGGACGGAGCCGGTCGACTTCGCGCGTCACGTCCTCGCCCTCGTCTCCCGGTCCGTCCGGGTCGGGGTGGGGCCGCGTCCGGCGTCGGTCCTGCTCGCACCGTCCACGGTGCGTCGCAGGCGTCGGCACGGGTGGCGCCAGGGGTGCGACCACCAGGGTCGTCACCGACAACCGCACCGCGGCCCGTCCCACGGGAGGGGCCGCCAGAAGCGTGCGCGCACCGGGTGGATCCCGGGCCGCACGGCGAAAGGACGTGTCATGGCCGTCGTGACCATGCGCCAGCTCCTCGAGAGCGGTGTCCACTTCGGGCACCAGACCCGCCGTTGGAACCCGAAGATGAAGCGCTTCATCTTCACCGAGCGCAACGGCATCTACATCGTCGACCTCCAGCAGTCGCTGTCGTACATCGACCGCGCGTACGAGTTCGTCAAGGAGACCGTCGCGCACGGCGGCTCCATCCTCTTCGTCGGCACCAAGAAGCAGGCCCAGGAGCCCGTGGCCGAGCAGGCCGCGCGCGTCGGGATGCCCTACGTGAACCACCGCTGGCTCGGCGGCATGCTCACCAACTTCACCACGGTGCACAAGCGTCTCCAGCGCCTCAAGGAGCTCGAGGAGATCGACTTCGACGACGTCGCCGGCTCGGCGCTCACGAAGAAGGAGCTCCTCGTCCTGCGTCGCGAGAAGGACAAGCTCGCCCGCACGCTCGGCGGCATCCGCGACATGGCGAAGGTCCCCTCCGCCGTGTGGATCGTCGACACGAACAAGGAGCACCTCGCGGTCGACGAGGCGCGCAAGCTCCACATCCCGATCGTCGCGATCCTCGACACGAACTGCGACCCCGACGTCGTGGACTACAAGATCCCGGGCAACGACGACGCGATCCGCTCCGTGACGCTGCTCACGCGGGTCATCGCGGACGCCGTCGCCGAGGGTCTGCTCCAGCGTCACTCGGGCCGTTCGGGCGCCGAGGCCGAGGCGGGCGCCTCCGCCGAGCCGCTGGCCGAGTGGGAGCGCGAGCTCCTCGCCGGCGCCGAGCAGCAGCTCGAGGCGGACGAGAAGGCCGCCGAGGCGAACGTCGAGGCCGCCGCGGCCGAGGGCGTGGCCGAGGCTGCCGCCGAGGTCGCCGCCGAGGAGCCGGGTGACGCCACCGCCGAGGTCGTCGAGGAGGCCGCCGCCGAGGCTGCCGTCGTCGCGGACGCCGAGGCCGTGGTCGCCGACGCCGAGGCCGACGAGACCAAGTGACGTCCCGGGGTGCGCGACGGGCGACCGTCGCGCACCCCGTGCCGTACCACCGGCGTACCGGGCACCCACGCGGTGCCGCCAGCACGTCGCTTGTGACGAAGTACCCGTGACGAACCACGAGTGAGGAACCACCATGGCGAACTACACCGCCGCTGACATCAAGGCCCTGCGCGAGCGCACCGGCGCCGGCATGCTCGACGTCAAGAAGGCTCTCGACGAGGCGGGCGGCGACGCGGACAAGGCGCTCGAGATCATCCGTGTGAAGGGTCTGAAGGGCGTCGCCAAGCGCGAGGGCCGCTCGACCTCCGAGGGCCTCGTCGCCGTCGACATCCGCGACACCGAGGGTGGCCAGGTCGCGACGCTCATCGAGCTCAACTCCGAGACGGACTTCGTCGCGAAGAACGACACGTTCATCTCCCTCGCGGACCGCGTGCTCAAGGCCGCGGCCGAGGCCGGCGCGCGCGACGCGGACGCGGCGCTCGCCGCGGACGCGGACGGCGAGACCGTCCAGCAGGTCATCGACAACCAGGCCGCGACGCTCGGCGAGAAGATCGTCCTGCGCCGCGTGACCCGCGTCGCGGGCGAGCGCGTCACCGCGTACCTGCACCGCACCGCGCGCGACCTGCCGCCGTCGATCGGCGTCGTCGTCGCCACGGACGCCGCGGGCGAGGCCGTCGCGAAGGACGTCGCGCAGCACGTCGCCGCGATGTCCCCGACGTACCTCTCGCGCGACGAGGTCCCGGCCGAGACGGTCGAGAACGAGCGCCGCATCGCCGAGGAGACCTCGCGCAACGAGGGCAAGCCCGAGGCCGCGCTGCCGAAGATCGTCGAGGGTCGCCTCAACGGCTTCTTCAAGGACGTCGTCCTCGTCGACCAGCCGCTCGCGAAGGACCCGAAGAAGACGGTCGGCCAGGTCGTCTCCGAGGCCGGCGGCACCATCACGGAGTTCGTGCGCTACCGCGTCGGCGCCTGACGCCCCCGTCGGCCCGGCCCCGTCGTCTCGTGGACGGCGGGTCCGGGCCGACCGCGCACCCGGGCCCGGCCCGGGCGCGCGACGACCGCCGACGTGCCGCACCATCAGGTGGACGACGGCGGAGCAGGACCACCCCGCCCCACCGGGCCAGGACGAAGGACAGGTGTCGACAGTGACGGCAGGCGAGCAGACCGAGCCCCGGACGGGGACCGAGCACCGGCGGGTGCTCCTCAAGCTGTCGGGCGAGACGTTCGGCGGCGGGCAGATCGGCCTCGCGCCCGACGTCGTCCAGCGCGTCGCCCAGGAGATCGCGGCCGCGGTCGAGCAGGGCGTCCAGGTCGCCATCGTGGTCGGTGGCGGCAACTTCTTCCGCGGGGCGGAGCTCTCCCAGCGCGGGCTCGACCGCGCGCGTGCCGACTACATGGGCATGCTGGGCACGGTCATGAACTGCCTCGCGCTCCAGGACTTCCTCGAGCAGGCGGGGGTGAAGACGCGCGTGCAGACCGCCATCGCGATGGGCCAGGTCGCCGAGCCGTACATCCCGCTGCGCGCGATCCGGCACCTCGAGAAGGGCCGCGTCGTCATCTTCGGCGCCGGCGCCGGGATGCCGTACTTCTCGACCGACACGGTCTCCGTGCAGCGCGCCCTCGAGACGCATTGCCAGGAGGTCCTCATGGGCAAGAACGGCGTGGACGGCGTCTACACGGCGGACCCGCGCACGGACCCCTCGGCCACCAAGCTCGACCACCTGACGTACACCGACGCGCTCGTCAACGACCTCGGGGTCATGGACGCGACGGCGCTGAGCCTGTGCCGGGACAACGACGTGCGCATGCGGGTGTTCGGCATGAGCGAGCCGGGGAACGTCACGCGCGCCCTGGTCGGCGAGAATATTGGCACACTGGTCACGACCGACTGACACCGGTGCGACCAGGCCGGTGACCCCGGCCACGACCGCACGGACCGACCCACGACGAACGACGAAGGAGCACTGGTGATCGACGAGACCCTCCTCGAGGCCGAGGAGAAGATGGACAAGGCCGTCGAGGTGGCCAAGGAGGACTTCGCCGCGATCCGCACGGGCCGTGCGAACGCCGCGATGTTCAACAAGATCACGGTCGACTACTACGGCGCCCCGACCCCGCTGCAGCAGCTCGCGTCGTTCACGGTGACCGAGGCGCGCACGATCCTCGTCTCGCCGTTCGACAAGAGCTCGATGACCGCGGTCGAGAAGGCGCTGCGCGACTCCGACCTCGGGGTGAACCCCTCGAACGACGGCAACGTCGTCCGGGTCGTGCTGCCCGCCCTCACGGAGGAGCGCCGTCGTGACTTCGTGAAGCTCGCGAAGTCGAAGGCGGAGGACTCGCGCGTCGCGATCCGCAACGTCCGCCGTCGGGCGAAGGAGGAGCTGGACCGCATCGCGCGCGACGGCGAGGCGGGCGAGGACGAGGTCGCGCGCGCCGAGAAGGAGCTCGAGGTCCTCACGAAGGCGCACGTCGACCAGGTCGACGCGCTGCTCGCGGGCAAGGAGAGCGAGCTGCTCGAGGTCTGAGCACCTCGTCCGGCGAGCTCCTCCACGCACCGATGACCGACACCTCCTCGACGTCCGCAGGCGAAGGCACGACCACGGCGCGCGCACCCAAGGCGGGCCGCAACCTCCCCGTGGCGATCGCGGTGGGCCTCGGCCTGCTCGCGCTCGTCGCGGTCAGCCTCGCCTTCCGGCCCGAGCTCTTCGTGCTGCTCGCGACCGTTGCGGTGGGCGCGGCCCTGTGGGAGCTCGCCCAGGCGTTCCGGCGCCGCGACCTGCACCTCCCGCTGCTCCCGCTCCTCGTGGGCACGGTCGGCATCCTCGTCTCCTCGTACTACTCGGGGCCCGAGGCGCTGCTGGTCTCCTTCATGCTCACCGTGGCGGGGGCGGTGGTCTGGCGCGTGATCGACGGGTCGGGCACGGCCGCCGTGCGCGACGCCGCCGCAGCGACCTTCGCGGCGGCGTACCTGCCGTTCATGGCGGGCTTCGTCATGCTCATGCTCGCCGCACCGGACGGGCGCGTGCGGGTCCTGCTCTTCATCCTGCTGGCGGTGGCGAACGACGTCGGCGGGTACGTCGCGGGCGTCCTGTTCGGACGGCACCCGCTCGCCCCGTCCGTCAGCCCCAAGAAGTCGTGGGAGGGGCTCGCCGGGTCGTTCGTGCTGGCGACCGCCGTCGGGGTCGTCGGCGCGGTGGTGGGGCTCGGCGCGAGCCCGCTGCTCGGCGTCGCGCTGGGCGTCCTGGCGCCGCTCACGGCGACGATCGGCGACCTCGCCGAGTCCATGATCAAGCGGGACCTAGAATTGAAGGACATGGGGTCGCTCCTGCCCGGCCACGGAGGCATCCTCGACCGGCTCGACTCCATGCTCCTCACCGCCCCGTTCGTGTACGTGCTGCTCGCCCTGGCCGCCTGACGGCCCGGCTCACGGCGCGGCGCACCCGTCCGCACCGCCCCCCACGCTTGGACCTCCTCATGACCGTCCGTTCCGTCCGCCCGTCCGCGGAGTCGAAGCCGCTGCCGCTCGTCATGTCGGCCCCGCGCCGCGGCAAGCCGCCGCGCCACTTCGCCGACCTCGCGCCCGAGGAGGTGCGGGACGTCGTCGTCGAGCTCGGCGAGAAGCCGTTCCGCGCCAAGCAGCTCGCGACGCACTACTACGCGCACCTCACGCGCGACCCCGAGGCGATGACGGACCTGCCGAAGGCGACCCGGGACGTGCTCGCCGAGGCGCTCTTCCCGCCGCTGCTCACGGCGGCGCGGCGCATGGAGGCCGACGGCGGCACGACCGTGAAGACGCTGTGGCACCTCTTCGACGGCGCGAAGGTCGAGTCGGTCCTCATGCGCTACCCGCAGCGCTCGACCCTGTGCGTGTCGAGCCAGGCGGGCTGCGGCATGGCGTGCCCGTTCTGCGCGACGGGGCAGCTCGGCCTGACGCGCAACCTCTCGGTCGCGGAGATCGTCGAGCAGGTGCGCTCCGCGGCCCGGTCGCTCGCGGACGGCGAGATCCCGGGCGGCCCGGCGCGCCTCAACAACCTCGTGTTCATGGGCATGGGCGAGCCGCTCGCGAACTACAAGGCCGTCATGGGCACGGTGCGCCGTCTGGTCGCCCCCGCGCCCGACGGGCTCGGGATGTCCGCCCGCAACATCACGGTGTCGACGGTCGGGCTCGTGCCCGCGATGCGCAAGCTCGCCGACGAGGGGATCCCGGTGACCCTCGCGCTGTCGCTGCACGCCCCGGACGACGACCTGCGCAGCGAGCTCGTGCCGATCAACACCCGGTGGAGCGTCGACGAGACGCTCGACGCGGCCCGGCACTACTTCGAGGTCACGGGCCGCCGCGTGAGCATCGAGTACGCGCTCATCAAGGACATGAACGACCACGCGTGGCGTGCCGATCTCCTGGGCGAGAAGCTCAACGCGCGCGGCCGCGGCTGGGTCCACGTCAACCCGATCCCGCTCAACCCGACGCCCGGATCGATCTGGACGGCCAGCGACCCTGCCGTCGAGGCGGAGTTCGTGGCACGATTGCGCGGTCACGGGATCCCGACGACGATCCGTGACACCCGCGGCAGCGACATCGACGGCGCCTGCGGGCAGCTCGCTGCAGAGGAGGACGAGTGAGTTCGCTGTTCACCACGGTGTCGAAGACCCGGAACGGGTACGACCCCGAGGAGGTCGACGACTTCTTCGAGCACGCTCGTGACGTCTACGAGGGCCGGGTGTCGGAGCGGCTCACGAGCACCGAGATCCAGGCGTCGGTCTTCGACCTGGTCCGTGGCGGCTACGACACGCACGAGGTCGACGCCGCCCTCGACCGGCTCGAGGGCGCGTTCATCGCGCGCCAGCGGGCCGAGTACGTCGCGGCGCACGGGCAGCAGGCGTGGATGAACGCGCTCGCCGAGCGCGCGCGGACGCTCTACGGGCGCCTCGGTCGCCCCGACGGCGAGAAGTTCGCGCTCGCGGAGCGCGGCAAGCCGGCCTACGACATCGACGACGTCGACGACCTGTGCGACCGGCTCGTCGCCTACTTCGACCGCCAGGTCCCGATCACGGCGGCCGAGATCCGGTCCGCGACGTTCGGCCGGGCGCGCGGGCGCGACGGCTACGCGGAGGGTCCGGTCGACGCGTTCTTCGCGCGCGCCATCGAGGTGCTGCTCGGCGTCGAGTGACGACGCCCCACCGCGTGAGCCTCGATCCCCGGGCGACGTCGATCCGTCCGCTGCGCCGCGCGGTCGCGTCGCTCGCGGCGTTCAACGCCCGCCACCCCTGGAACCACAACGAGCACTTCCACGGCTGGGTCGTGCGGCGCGTGCCGCACGACGCCCGCGTCGTGCTGGACGTCGGCTGCGGCGCCGGCGTGCTCCTGGGCCGGCTGCGGGCCCGGGTCGCCGAGGTGCACGGGATCGACGCCGACGCGGGCATGGTCGCCCAGGCCCGGGCACGGCACGCTGCGGACCCCGCCGTGACGGTGTGCCGGCTCCGGTTCGACGACGTCCGCTCGCCCGACGACGTCCGCTCGCCCGACGACGTCCGCTCGCCGGGCGGGACGCCCGGGCCGGGGGCCGGTTCCCTGTGGCACCGCGGGTACGACGCGGTGACGATGGTCGCGGTGCTGCACCACCTCGAGCTCGACGAGGCGCTCCGGCACGCGCGGGGCCTCCTCGCACCGGGCGGCCGTCTGCTGGTCGTGGGGCTCGCCCGGGTCGCCACGCCCCGGGACCTCGCCGTCGACGTCGCGTCCGCGCTGCTCAACCCGCTCGTGGGCCTCGTGAAGCACCCCCGCCGCGCCCGGCCCGAGGACTCTGGCCCCGACGCCCCGGGCATGCCCGTCCGGGACCCGCGGCACACCGTGGACGAGGTCGCCCGCGCGGCCCGGGCGCTGCTGCCGGGAGCGCGCGTGCGCCGTCGGCTGTTCTTCCGGTACACGCTCGAGTGGACGGCACCGCGCTGACCGGACGACGACCCGGTGCGGTGCCACGCACCGCCCGCGGCCTGGAAGGATGGGAACCATGCCCGACGGACCTGCACCCACCCCGCGCACCGTGACGATCCTCGGCTCGACTGGGTCGATCGGCACGCAGGCGATCGACGTCGTCCGGTCCCACCCCGACCGGTTCCGGGTCGAGGCGCTCTCGGCGGGCGGGGGTGACGTGGACCTGCTGGCGCGCCAGGCCGCCGACCTGGGCGTGCGCGCGGTCGGCGTGGCGGACGCGACCCGTGCGGCGGCCCTGGCCGAGGCGCTGTCGGCGGCCTGCGCCGGTCGCGAGGAGGTCCCCGAGGTGCTCGCCGGACCCGATGCCGCGGCCGAGCTCGCGGCGCGGGGGAGCGACGCCGTCCTCAACGGGGTCACGGGGTCGGTGGGCCTCGGCCCGACGCTCGCCGCGCTGCGCGCCGGGTCGACGCTCGCCCTCGCGAACAAGGAGTCGCTCGTCGCCGGGGGAGCGCTCGTCCGCGCGGCCCAGCAGCGCCCGGACCAGATCGTCCCGGTGGACTCCGAGCACTCGGCCATCGCCCAGTGCCTGCGGTCGGGGACGCGACCGGAGGTGCGCCGGCTGATCCTCACCGCCTCGGGCGGCCCGTTCCGCGGCTGGGAGGCCGACGCGGTCAAGGCCGCGACCGTCGACCAGGCGCTCGCGCACCCCACCTGGGCCATGGGTCCGGTCGTCACCGTGAACTCCGCGAGCCTCATGAACAAGGGCCTCGAGCTCATCGAGGCGCACCTGCTCTTCGACGTCCCGGCCGACGACATCACGGTCGTCGTGCACCCGCAGTCCGTCGTGCACTCCATGGTCGAGTTCGTCGACGGCTCGACGATCGCGCAGGCGTCGCCGCCGGACATGCGCCTGCCCATCGCGCTCGGGCTGTCGTGGCCCGACCGGCTCGACCCCGTGACGCCGCCGTGCGACTGGTCCGCCGCGACGTCGTGGACGTTCGAGCCGCTCGACGACGCGGCGTTCCCCGCGGTGAACCTCGCGCGTGCGGCCGTGGCGGCGAGCGCCACGCACCCGGCGGTGTACAACGCGGCGAACGAGGAGGCCGTCGCGGCGTTCCTCAGCGGACGCGCAGGTTTCGGTGACATCGTGGCGACGGTCGAGCGCGTGCTCGCGGCGCACGACGGAACCCCCGCGGACGCGCTGACGTTGGAGCACGTGGCGGAGGCGGAGACCTGGGCGCGCGCGCGAGCCCACGAGCTGCTGGACCGCCGGTGACGAGCAACCGTCGGGGCGGGACGACCGCCCTGGACGTCGAGAGGGAGTAGAGGGAACGATGGCCACGCTGATCGGCATCCTGGTGATCGTGGTCGGGATCGTCGTCTCGATCGCGCTGCACGAGGTCGGGCACATGGTGCCCGCGAAGAAGTTCGGCGTCCGCGTGAGCCAGTACATGGTCGGCTTCGGCCCGACCCTGTGGTCGCGCACGAAAGGCGAGACCGAGTACGGCCTCAAGGCGATCCCGCTCGGCGGCTACGTGCGCCTCGTGGGCATGTACCCGCCCGCACCCGCGGGCGCCCGCCCCCGCGGCAGCGGGTTCTTCGCCCAGGTCGTGGCCGACGCGCGGGACGCCAGCACGGAGGAGATCCGGCCGGGCGAGGAGCACCGCGCGTTCTACAACCTCTCCGCGCCCAAGAAGGTCGTCGTCATGCTCGGCGGCCCCTTCATGAACCTCCTCATCGCGTTCGTCCTCATGGCGATCGTGTGCGTCGGCATCGGCCTGCCCGCGGTCACCACCACGGTCGGCTCGGTGAACGCGTGCGTCCCGTCCGCCGTGACGGACGAGGAGCAGGAGTGCGCCTCCGACGCCGACCCCTCGCCGGCCGCCGCCGCGGGGCTCCGGCCGGGCGACACGATCGTGGCGTTCGACGGCGAGGACGTCACCTCGTGGGACCAGCTCTCCGGCATGATCCGCGGCGCCGCCGGCCAGGCCACGCCGGTCGTCGTCGAGCGCGACGGCGAGCAGGTCGACCTCACCATCACGCCGGTCGAGGTCGAGCGCCAGGTCGTGGCCGAGGACGGGACGCCCGTCGTCGACGACGACGGCGAGCCCGTCACGAAGCCCGCCGGGTTCGTCGGGTTCGCGCCGACCGTCGAGCGCACGCCCGCCGGGATCGGCGTGGCCGCGGAGGCGACGTGGCAGCAGGTGAGCGGCACGGCGGGCATCATCGTCACCCTGCCGGTCAAGGTCTACGAGGCCGCCCAGGCCGCGTTCACCGACGCGCCCCGCGGGCAGGACTCCGTGATGAGCGTCGTCGGGGTCGGCCGGGTCGCGGTGGACGTCGCGGGCGCGGAGAGCCCGGTGCTCGACCGCGTGGTGACCATGCTCCTGCTGCTCGCCGCGCTGAACGTCGCGCTGTTCGTCTTCAACCTCATCCCGCTCCTGCCGCTCGACGGCGGGCACGTGGTCAACGCGCTCTACGAGGGAGCCAAGCGCACCGTCGCGCGCGTCCGCGGTCGCCCGCGCCCGGGACCGGCCGACCTGGCGCGCATGATGCCGGTCGCGTACGTGATGTTCGTGGTCCTCGTCGGCGTCGGCGTCCTGCTGATCCTCGCCGACATCATCGACCCCGTCCGCCTCACGTAGCCCGGCGCGTCGCCCGAGGCCTCTGCTCCACCGGGAGGCGTGCGTGGAGGTGCCGCGAAGATGTGCGGGACCGCGCGGAAAGGTGACGTCCCGGACACCCGGCGGTGCCCCGTTCGACGCTCGCCGGGGGATACTAGGGGCGTGAGCGTACCCATCAGTCTCGGAATGCCTGCCGCGCCGCCGCCGGTCCTCGCGCCGCGCCGCAAGAGCCGCAAGATCAAGGTCGGCAAGGTGGACGTCGGCGGCGACGCGCCGATCAGCGTCCAGTCCATGACGACGACGCCGACGACGGACATCAACGCCACCCTCCAGCAGATCGCGGAGCTCACGGCGTCGGGCTGCGACATCGTGCGCGTCGCGGTGCCGAGCGCGGACGACGCGCTCGCGCTGCCGGCGATCGCGAAGAAGTCGCAGATCCCGGTGATCGCGGACATCCACTTCCAGCCCAAGTACGTGTTCGCCGCGATCGACGCGGGGTGCGCCGCGGTGCGCGTGAACCCGGGCAACATCCGCAAGTTCGACGACCAGGTCAAGGAGATCGCGAAGGCGGCGTCCGACGCGGGCGTGTCCCTGCGCATCGGCGTGAACGCCGGCTCCCTCGACCCCCGCCTGCTCGCGAAGTACGGCAAGGCGACGCCCGAGGCGCTGGTCGAGTCGGCCGTGTGGGAGGCGTCGCTGTTCGAGGAGCACGGCTTTCACGACTTCAAGATCTCCGTGAAGCACAACGACCCGGTCGTCATGGTGCGCGCGTACGAGCTGCTCGCCGAGGCGGGCGACTGGCCGCTGCACCTCGGCGTGACCGAGGCCGGCCCCGCGTTCCAGGGCACGATCAAGTCGGCGACCGCGTTCGGCGCGCTGCTGAGCAAGGGCATCGGCGACACGATCCGCGTCTCGCTGTCCGCGCCCCCGGTCGAGGAGGTCAAGGTCGGCAACCAGATCCTCCAGGCGCTCAACCTGCGCCCCCGCAAGCTCGAGATCGTCTCCTGCCCGTCGTGCGGCCGCGCCCAGGTGGACGTGTACACGCTCGCGGAGAAGGTCACGGCCGGGCTCGAGGGCATGGAGGTGCCCCTGCGCGTCGCCGTCATGGGCTGCGTCGTCAACGGCCCGGGCGAGGCGCGCGAGGCGGACCTCGGCGTCGCGTCGGGCAACGGCAAGGGGCAGATCTTCGTCAAGGGCGAGGTCGTCAAGACGGTCCCCGAGTCGCTCATCGTCGAGACCCTCATCGAGGAGGCGCTGCGCATCGCGGAGACCATGACGCCGGAGAACGACGCGCAGGCCGGCCCGCCGGTCGTCACGGTCGGCTGACGCCCTCGTGAGCCGCTGGCGCCCGTCCGTCCCGGCACTGCGGCCACGGGCGCGCGCCGGGTCGGGCGACGACGCGGCCGAGCGGGCCCGCGTGCTCTCCGACGCGGACGTCCCCGAGGCGCTCGCGGTGTGCGCGGGCGACCCGGTCGCGTCGACGCTCGCGGCGGCGCGGCTCGCCGTCGCGCAGCACGCCGGCCTGCACGCCGCGGGCGGCCAGGCGTGGGGCTTCCCCGCCGTCGGTCCGCTCGAGGCGGTGTGCTGGGCCGGGGCGAACCTCGTGCCGGTCGTCCCGGCGTCGCTCGACCCCGACCGCGCCCGCACGGCGGTCGCCGCGTTCGCCGCGCTCGCGCGGCACGCGGGGCGGCGGTCGTCGTCGGTCGTGGGCGAGCGCGACGCCGTCCTGGCGCTGTGGGACCTGCTCGCCCCGCACTGGCCGGCGCCGCGCGAGATCCGGGCGAACCAGCCGTCGCTCGCGATCGACCGCGACCCGGACGTCGAGCCCGACCCGCACGTGCGCCGCTCCGTCCCGGCGGAGGTCCCCGTGGTGCTGCCCGCGTGCGTGCGCATGTTCACCGAGGAGGTCGGCTACTCGCCGGTCGAGGGCGGGGGCCGCGCGTACGAGGAGCGCGTCCGCTCGCTCGTGCTCGCGGGCCGGTCCTTCGTCCGCATGGCCGCGGAGCCCGGCCGCTCGCCGCACGTGGTCTTCAAGGCGGAGCTCGGCGCGGTGACGCCGCGCGTCGCGCAGGTGCAGGGCGTGTGGGTCGACCCGCGGTACCGCGGGCAGGGGATCGCCGCTCCGGGGATGGCCGCCGTCGTGCGTCTCGCGCGCGAGCCCGGGCCCGCGGACGCGGCGCGCGGTGCGGCGCCTCCCGTGGTCTCGCTGTACGTCAACGACTACAACGCGGCCGCGCTCGCGACGTACCGCCGGGTCGGGTTCGAGCAGGTCGGGACCTACGCGACCGTGCTGTTCTGACAGCGCCGCCCCGCAGGGCGCGCCCCGCCCGGCGGGTCCTCACTTGAGCAGGCGCGACATCCGCCGGTCGGCGAGGACCTGGCCCCCGGTCTGGCACGTCGGGCAGTACTGGAGGCTGCGGTCGGCGAAGCTGACCTCGCGCACGGTGTCGCCGCACACGGGACAGGGCAGACCCGTGCGCCCGTGCACGCGCATCCCCGCGCGCTTCGCGTCCTTGAGCTCGGCGGCCGGCTTGCCCGACGCCGCCGCCACGGCCTCGGCGAGCACCTCGCCCACGGCGGCGTGCACGCGCGCGACCTCGTCGGGCGTGAACGAGCGCGTGAGCTTGAACGGGCTCGTGCGCGCCGCGTGCAGGATGTCGTCGGAGTAGGCGTTCCCGATCCCGGCGATCGACGACTGGTCGCGCAGCAGCCCCTTCACCTGCTGGTTGCGCGCCGCCATGAGCGCCCCGAGCGCCTCGGGCGTGAAGGCCGGGTCGAGCGGCTCCACGCCCAGCGTCTCGATCGCCCGGACCTCCTCCGGGTGCCGCACGACGTGCACCGCGAGCCGCTTGCGCGTCCCGGCCTCCGTGAGGTCGAACCCGGAGCCGTCGTCGAACCGCACGCGCAGCGCGAGCACCGCGGCCTTCCCGCCACCGCTGCCGCCGAGGCGCGGGCGGACGGGCGTCGTCGGCGCCTTCTCGGACCAGCGCAGCCACCCGCCCCGGGCGAGGTGGAACACGAGGTGGACCTCGGCGTCGGGCCCGGGCGCACCGGTCCCGTCGCCGGTCTCGGCGAGCACGAGGTCGAGCCACTTGCCGTGCCGTCGGGCGCCCGTGACGACCCGTCCCACCAGGGCCGAGACGGGCGGGTCGAACGTCTTGAGCGCGGCGATCTGCGCGACGTCCGCGGCCACGACGGTGCGACCGGTCGCGCGGTCGTCGAGGAACCGCGCGAGGGCCTCGACCTCGGGCAGCTCGGGCATGGGGACATCCTCCCCGCCGGTAGGGTGGGGCGCATGTCTTCCGTCACGTCCGGCGCGCCCGCCGCGGCCTCCACCCGCGTCCGGGGCGCCGACCTCCTGCGCCTGTCCACCCTGTTCGTCCGGACGCTGCGCGAGGACCCGGCCGACGCCGAGGTCGCGAGCCACCGGCTCCTCGTGCGGGCGGGCTACATCCGTCGCGCCGCCCCCGGCATCTACACCTGGCTCCCGCTCGGCCTGCGCGTGCTGCGCAAGGTCGAGGACGTGGTCCGCGAGGAGATGGCGGCCGCGGGCGCGCAGGAGGTGCACTTCCCGGCGCTGCTGCCCAAGGAGCCGTACGAGGCGACGGGCCGCTGGACGGAGTACGGGCCGAACATCTTCCGTCTCAAGGACCGCAAGGACGGGGACTACCTCCTCGCGCCCACCCACGAGGAGATGTTCACGCTCCTCGTCAAGGACCTGTACTCGTCGTACAAGGACCTGCCGCTGACGATCTACCAGATCCAGACGAAGTACCGCGACGAGGCGCGTCCGCGCGCGGGCCTCATCCGCGGGCGCGAGTTCGTCATGAAAGACGCGTACTCGTTCGACACGACGGACGAGGGCCTCGAGCGCTCGTACGAGGCGCAGCGCGCGGCCTACCGGCGCATCTTCGACCGGCTCGGGCTCGAGTACGTCATCGTCGCCGCCACGTCCGGCGCCATGGGCGGGTCGCGCTCCGAGGAGTTCCTCACCCCGACGGCGATCGGCGAGGACACGTTCGTGCGCTCGCCCGGGGGCTACGCCGCGAACGTCGAGGCTGTCGTCACGCCGGTGCCCGAGGCGGTCGACTACGCCGACGCCCCGGCCGCGCACGTCGAGGACACGCCCGACACCCCCACCATCGCCTCGCTGGTCGAGCTCGCGAACGCGCGCTACCCCCGCGAGGACCGCGCGTGGACGGCGGCCGACACGCTGAAGAACGTCGTGCTCGCCCTGACGCACCCGGACGGCCGCCGCGAGGTCGTCGTCGTCGGGCTGCCGGGCGACCGCGAGGTCGACCTCAAGCGCGTGGGCGCGGCGTTCGAGCCCGCCGAGGTCGAGCCGGCCACGGACGCCGACTTCGCCGCCCACCCCGAGCTCGTCAAGGGCTACATCGGCCCGCAGGTGCTCGGCCCGAACGCGCGCCGCGAGGCACCCGCGGACGGCGACGCGTCCGACGCGTCGGCGGGGGAGACCCCCGAGCGGCACTCGGTGCGCTACTTGCTCGACCCGCGCGTCGTCGCCGGCACGCGCTGGATCACCGGCGCGAACGCGCCCGGCCGCCACGTGTTCGACCTCGTCGCCGAGCGCGACTTCGCCGCCGACGGCACGGTCGAGGCCGCGGAGGTGCGCGCGGGCGACCTCGCGCCCGACGGCTCGGGCCCGCTCGAGCTCGCGCGCGGCATCGAGATCGGCCACATCTTCGCGCTCGGCCGCAAGTACGCCCAGGCCCTCGGCCTCACGGTGCTCGACGAGAACGGCAAGCAGGTCGTCGTGACGATGGGCTCCTACGGGATCGGCGTCACGCGCGTCCTCGCGGCGCTCGCGGAGGCGAACCACGACGACGCCGGGCTCGCGTGGCCCGCGCACGTCGCGCCCGCGCAGGTGCACGTCGTCGCCACGGGCAAGGACGCGAGCGTGTTCGAGGAGGCCGAGCGCCTCGCGACCGAGCTCGCCGGCCGGGGCGTCGAGGTGATCTACGACGACCGGCCCAAGGTCTCGCCCGGCGTGAAGTTCAAGGACGCCGAGCTCCTCGGCGTGCCGCTCCTGCTCGTCGTGGGCCGCGGCCTGGCCGACGGCGTCGTCGAGGTCCGCCCGCGCGCGGGCGAGGCGGCGCAGGTCGCCGTCGAGGACGCCGTCGAGCACGTCGCGGGCCGGGTCGCCGAGCTCCTCGGCTGACCGTCCGCGCAGCCTCGGGGCGCCCCGGTCCGGACCTCCGGGCCGGGGCGCTCTGCTGCGCTCACGGCCGTGCGGTGTGGCGCTCCGGTGCGCGCTGCGCGGGGTCGTCGGTGCACCAGGGCGCCCGCGGGAGCCGGCGTCGCGCCCGTGCGTGCGAGCCGGGCGCGCTCAGCCTGCCGTCTGCTCCGGCAGGCCCGGGAACGCGACGGGCGCCTCGCCCCACGCGACGGCGCTCGCCCACGCGTCCGCGAGGAGCGCGACGGCCTCGGTCCGGGACGTCGGGGCCGCCGCGGCGACGAGGCTCGCGTACGTCTGCGCGAGCCCCGACTCGACCTGGCGCGCGAGCGCGGCCGTGTCCGTGCCGTCGGGCAGCGCGTAGGCGACGCGACGCGGGTCCTGCGGCGTCCCGTCGGTGCCCGCGGCGAGGGCCCAGCCTTGCGCGCGGGCGCGGTGCTGTGCGGCGCGCGCGACCGCGGCGGTGCGCACGTCGCCCTCCGACTGCGCGGCGCGCACCTCGTAGCCGTACCCGGCCGCGTCCTCCGCCTCGACGAGCGTCGCGAGGTCCGCGGCGCCGACCCCGCCGGGCGCCTCGTCGACGGGCGGCGGATCGGCGAGGCCTGCCGCGGCCGTCGAGCCCGTGGCCGCGGCGAGCCGCTGAGCCGAGACGTGCTCCGAGGCGGCGACCGACGCGAGGAGCCGCGCGAGCCGGGCGTCCGGCGAGGCGTCGGCCGCCGCGCCCGTGCGCCCGGCCGCGCCCACGAGCGCGGTGACGACGTCGTCCGTCGTCGCGGTGCCGGGGGCGGGCGTGCCCGCCGCGTCGGTGCTCGCCTCCGTGCTCGTCCCCGTGGTCCCGGGGTCCGACGTCGTCCCGTCCGTGCCGGGGGCGGCGGTGCCGGTCCCGGGGGCGTCGGTCCCCGCGGTGCCGGTCCCGGCGTCGTCCGCGACGTCGCCCTCGGGCTCCGTGGGGTCCTCGAGGCCCGAGTCGTAGACCCCGCCGAGCGCGTCGACGTGCTGCTCGGCGAACGCGGCGGCCTCGCCGAGCACCGCGAGCGCGGCCGGGTCGGTCACGCGCGGCGTGACGTCCGCCACCAGCGCGGCGACCGCGAGCGCGTCGTCGACGGCCCCGGAGCGGAGCACCTCGACCGTGTCGGGGGAGGGCTCCGTGGGCGGCGGCGTGTCCAGCCGGACGCCGCACCCGGCCGCCAGGACGCCCGTCGCGAGCACCGTGACGACCGCGAGCAGACGGCCGGCACGGGCCGCGGGACGGGTCCGCCGGGCTCGGGGGGCGGCGTCGGCCGCGGTCGCGTGGGGAGTCATCGGGGGCGATGATGTCACGTCCGGGGCCCGCGAGTCGTTAGGCTGGTCCCCGTTCCGACGTCCCGTGAGCGGGGGTCGGGGCACCCGAGACAACAACACACCGGTCGTCTGGCGTACCCGGCGTGGGACACGGACAGGAGCTGAGTCATGGCAGGGCAGGCGGGCGGTCAGTCCGGCAGAGGGTCCGGAGGCGACGCGGCGGCGCACGCGCTCCGGGAGAGCGTCCGCGAGGCGGTCGAGCCCGCGGTCCGCGACGCCGGGCTCCACCTCGAGGACGTCACGGTGTCGCGCGCGGGTGCCCGTTCGGTGGTGCGCGTCGTGCTGGACCTCCCCGACGACGTCGAGGGCAGCCTCGACCTGGACGCGGTGGCCGAGGCCACGCGCCCGATCTCCGCGGCGCTGGACACGGTGGACCCGCTCCACGGCGCGTACACGCTCGAGGTCTCCACGCCGGGCACGGACCGTCCGCTCACCGAGCCGCGCCACTTCCGGCGCGCCCGCGGCCGTCTCGTGCGGCTCGTCCTGACCGACGGCGGCACGCTCGAGGGCCGGCTGCGCTCCGGTTCCGAGGTCGAGACCGGGCTGGTCCTCGACGTCCCCGGCGCGCGCGGCGCGGTGACCGAGCGCGTGGTGCCGCTCGCCGACGTCGTGCGCGGCGAGGTGCAGGTCGAGCTCAAGCGCGCCCTCGAGGCGGACCTGCCCGAGCTCGACGGCTCCGCCGACGAGACGACCGACCACGACGAGGAGGCCTGACGATGGACGTGGACATGAGCGCGCTGCGCCTGCTGGAGCGCGAGCGGGACATCAGCCTCGACGTGCTCGTCGCGGCGATCGAGCAGGCCCTGCTCTCGGCGTACCACCGCACCCCCGACGCGTACACCCGTGCGCGCGTCGAGCTCGACCGCAAGACGGGCCACGTGACGGTGTGGGCGCGCGAGGAGCTGCCGGCTCCCGAGACCGACGACGAGGACGCCCCGCGCGGCCCCGTCGAGTACGGTCCCGAGTTCGACCACACGCCCGCCGACTTCGGGCGCATCGCGACCTCGACCGCACGCCAGGTCATCGTCCAGCGCCTGCGCGACGCGGAGGACGACCAGATCCTCGGCACGTTCCGCGGGAAGGAGGGCGAGGTCCTCGCGGGCGTCATCCAGCAGGGCCGCGACCCGCGCGTCGTGCTCGTGGACGTGGGCGGCACGGAGGCCGTGCTCCCGCCGCACGAGCAGGTCCCCACGGAGGAGTACGTGCACGGCGAGCGCCTGCGCGCCTACGTGCTCGAGGTCGCCCGGGGAATGAAGGGCGCGCAGATCACGTTGAGCCGCACGCACCCGAACCTCGTCCGCAAGCTCTTCGAGCTCGAGGTCCCCGAGGTCGCCGACGGCTCGGTGGAGATCACCGCCATCGCGCGCGAGGCGGGGCACCGCACCAAGGTCGCCGTCCGCTCGCGCGTCCCGGGGCTCGGAGCCAAGGGCGCGTGCATCGGGCCCATGGGCTCGCGCGTGCGCGCGGTCATGGCGGAGCTCCACGGCGAGAAGATCGACATCGTCGACCACAGCGACGACCCGGCCCAGTTCGTGGCCAACGCGCTGTCCCCGGCGCGTGTGTCGTCGGTCACGGTGGTCGACGAGGTGGCGCGCGCCGCGCGCGTCGTCGTCCCGGACTTCCAGCTCTCCCTCGCGATCGGCAAGGAGGGGCAGAACGCCCGCCTGGCCGCGAAGCTCACGGGGTGGCGCATCGACATCCGCTCGGACGAGGGCGGCGCCCCGGCCGAGGGGTCGGACGGTGCCGCTCCCGCAGGTCCTCGCGCTGCCGACCGGTAGCCGCGGAGCGTGGGACGGTCACGGATGACGGACCGGCGCGGTAGACTGTCATCGACCGGGCCGCGAGCCCGCACCTCGACCATGCCCCCGGACTCCACGACCCTTCCCGTTCCGACGGGATCGGGTCCGGTCCGCACGTGCGTCGGGTGCAGGCAGCGCGACCTGCGGTCAGCTCTTCTCCGTCTGGTCCTCGACCGGTCCGGCGCGGGCACCGACGAGCCACGGCTCGTGGTGGACGCCGGGCGGTCGCTGCCGGGTCGCGGTGCGTGGCTCCACGCGTCGACCCGGTGCCTCGAGACGGCGGAACGCCGGCGGGCCGTCCCGCGGGCCCTGCGTGTCGCCGGGCCCCTCGACCTCGCCGCGGTCCGCGCCGTGATCGAGGCCCGTCCGGGAGAGCACCTCTGAGCCATGCGTCACGGCCCCGTCCGTACGGGGCCGCCAGCACGACACGTCGACAAGGAAGCGGGTTAGAAGCCGATGGGCACCCGATGAGTACCCAGCGATGAGCACCCAGCACTAACGACGGTCCTCCCTGTCCGGGGCGGGCCGAGACAGGAGAGTTGTGGCAAAGGTCCGCGTCTACGAGCTCGCGAAGGAGCTCGGGGTGGAAAGCAAGACCATCATGACCAAGCTGACGGAGCTCGGTGAGTTCGTCCGCTCGGCATCCTCGACCATCGAGCCACCGGTGGTCCGCAAGCTGCGCGACGCCTTCCCCGCCGGGGGTGGCGGCGCGAGCAAGCCCGCGGCACCCGCCGCGCGTCCGGCCGCGCCGAAGCCGGCCCCGAAGCCGGAGGTCAAGGCCGAGCCGGCCGCGCCGGCTCCGCAGGCCCCGCAGGCCGCGGCCCCCGCCGAGCCGGCCGCGCCGGCCCCGAAGGCTCCGGCACCCGCCGCGCCCGCGGCGCCGGCCCCGAAGGCTCCGGCACCTCAGGCTCCCGCGGCGCAGCGTCCGACGCCCGCGCCCGCGCAGAAGCCCACCGCCTCGCCCAAGCCGGGCGGCGGCACGAACGCGCCCGCCCCGCGCCCCGGTGGCTCGGGCGGACGTCCCGGCGCACCGCGTCCGGGGAACAACCCGTTCGCGACCAGCCAGGGCATGCCCCGGCAGGGTGGCCCGCGTCCGGGCGCCCCGCGCCCGGGCAACAACCCGTTCGCCCCGAGCCAGGGCATGCCCCGGCCCGGGTCGCGCCCCGAGCGCACCGAGGGTGCGGCGGCGGCATCCGGCGAGCGCTCGGGCGGTCCTCGCCCGGGCGGCCCGCGTCCGGCGCCGCGTCCCGGCGGCCCGCGCCCCAACCCGGGCATGATGCCCGGCCGCACCTCGATCGGCCGTCCCGGTGAGCGTCCTGCTCCCGGTGGTCGTCCCGGTGGCGGTGGCGGCGGTCGTGGCGGCGGCTTCGGCGGTCGTCCCGGTGGTGGCGGCGCTCCCGGCGGTGGCGGCGGCTTCGCCGGCCGTCCCGGTGGCGGTGGCCGCGGTGGCGCCGGTCGTGGCTCGACGCAGGGCGCCTTCGGGCGCGCCGGCGGTCGTCCGGTCCGTGGGCGGAAGTCGAAGCGCGCGAAGCGCCAGGAGTTCGAGCAGATGCAGGCGCCGTCGCTCGGCGGCGTGCAGGTTCCCCGCGGGAACGGCTCGACCGTCGTGCGGCTGCGTCACGGCTCGTCGCTCAACGACTTCGCCGACAAGATCGACGCGAACCCCGCGAGCCTCGTGACCGTGCTGTTCCACCTCGGTGAGATGGCCACGGCGACGCAGTCGCTCGACGAGGACACGTTCGGTGCCCTCGCGTCCGAGCTCGGCTACGTCATCGAGATGGTCTCGGCCGAGGAGGAGGACCGCGAGCTGCTCGGGTCGTTCGACATCGACCTGGACGCGGAGCTCGAGGCCGAGGGCGACGACGAGCTCGCCGCCCGCCCGCCGGTCGTCACCGTCATGGGTCACGTCGACCACGGAAAGACCAAGCTCCTCGACGCCATCCGCCAGACGGACGTCGTCGCGGGCGAGGCCGGCGGCATCACCCAGCACATCGGTGCGTACCAGGTGCGCCACGAGCACGAGGGCGTCGACCGCGCCATCACCTTCATCGACACCCCGGGTCACGAGGCGTTCACCGCCATGCGTGCCCGTGGTGCCCAGGTGACGGACATCGCGATCCTCGTCGTGGCCGCGGACGACGGCGTGATGCCGCAGACCATCGAGGCGCTCAACCACGCCCAGGCGGCGAACGTGCCGATCGTGGTCGCGGTGAACAAGGTGGACAAGGAGTCGGCGAACCCGGCCAAGATCCGCCAGCAGCTCACCGAGTACAACCTGGTGGCCGAGGAGTACGGCGGCGACACGATGTTCGTCGACGTGTCCGCGAAGCAGAACATGGGCATCGACGACCTCCTCGAGGCCGTCCTGCTCACGGCCGACGCCTCGCTCGACCTGCGTGCGAACCCCGACAAGGACGCGCGCGGCGTCGCCATCGAGGCGAACCTGGACAAGGGCCGCGGCGCCGTCGCGACCGTCCTCGTCCAGTCCGGCACGCTGCACGTCGGTGACGCGATCGTCGCCGGCACGGCCCACGGCCGTGTCCGGGCGATGTTCGACGAGCACGGCAACGCCGTGACCGAGGCGGGCCCCGCCCGTCCGGTCCTCGTGCTGGGTCTCGCGTCCGTGCCGAGCGCGGGCGACACGTTCCTCGTGGCGCCCGACGAGCGCACGGCCCGCCAGATCGCCGAGAAGCGCGAGGCTGCCGAGCGCGCCGCCCTCCTGGCCAAGCGCCGCAAGCGCATCAGCCTCGAGGACTTCACGCAGGCTCTCCAGCAGGGCAAGGTCGAGACCCTCAACCTCGTCCTCAAGGGCGACGTGTCCGGTGCCGTCGAGGCCCTCGAGGACGCGCTGCTCAAGATCGACGTGGGCGACGAGGTCGAGCTGCGCGTCATCCACCGCGGTGTCGGTGCGATCACGCAGAACGACGTCAACCTCGCGACGGTCGACAACGCGATCATCATCGGCTTCAACGTGAAGTACGGCGAGCGCGTCGAGGACCTGGCCGAGCGCGAGGGCGTCGACGTCCGCTTCTACTCGATCATCTACCAGGCGATCGAGGACGTGGAGGCCGCGCTCAAGGGCATGCTCAAGCCGGAGTACGAGGAGGCCCAGCTGGGCACGGCGGAGATCCGCGAGATCTTCCGCTCCTCCAAGTTCGGCAACATCGCCGGCTCGATCGTCCGGTCGGGCGAGATCCGCCGCAACGCCAAGGCGCGCGTCCTGCGCGACGGCAAGGTCGTGGGGGACAACCTCACGGTCGAGTCGCTCAAGCGGTTCAAGGACGACGCCACCGAGGTCCGCGAGGGCTTCGAGTGCGGTATCGGTCTGGGCTCGTTCAACGACCTCCAGGTCGGCGACACCATCGAGACGTTCGAGATGCGCGAGAAGCCGCGCTCCTGACGCTCGTCACGCCCGGGGGCGGTCACGGTCATCGTGGCCGCCCCCGGGCGTTCGTCACCCCGCGGTCGTCATCACCCGCAGTCGTCAGTCAGCACCCCACCGCGGTCACCCACCCGGCCGGTGGGCGCCGTTCGACGTACGGTCGTCGGGACCGTCGCCGGAAGGCTCGGCACGAAAGGAAGAAGACATGGTCGACCACCCCCGGGCGAGGAAGCTCGCCGACCGCATCAAGGAGATCGTCGCGCAGATGCTCGACACGCGGATCAAGGACCCGCGCCTCGGGTTCGTCACGGTCACGGACGTCCGTGTCACCGGTGACCTGCAGAACGCCTCGGTGTTCTACACCGTCTACGGGACGGACGAGGAGCGGGCCGGGACGGCCGCCGCGCTGGAGAGCGCGAAGGGCCTCATCCGGTCGGAGGTCGGCAAGCAGACCGGCATCCGCCTCACTCCGGCGATCGAGTTCCACCTCGACGCGGTGCCCGAGACGGCGGCGCACCTCGACGCCGCGCTCGTGGAGGCCCGCCGGCGCGACGCCGAGCTCGCCGCCCTGCGCGAGGGCAAGCCGTTCGCCGGGGACGCCGACCCGTACCGCACGTCGGAGGACGCGGACGCCGTCGCCGACGACGACCGGGCCTGACCGCGTGGGCGCACGCCCGTCCGCGACCGACCGTCGGGAGCGACGCCCCGTCGCTCCCGACGGTCTCGTCGTCGTCGACAAGCCCGCCGGCTGGACGAGCCACGACGTCGTCGGCCGTGGCCGACGCCTCGCCGGCACGCGCAAGGTCGGCCACGCGGGCACGCTCGACCCCATGGCCACGGGCGTGCTCGTGCTCGGCGTCGGGCGCGCGACGAAGCTGCTGACGTACGTCGTCGGCGCCGACAAGGACTACGACGCGACGATCCGCCTCGGTGCGGCGACCACGACCGACGACGCGGAGGGCGAGGTGCTCTCGCGGGCGGACGCGTCCGCCGTCGTGCGGGCCGACCTCGAGGCGGGGATCGCCGGCCTCACCGGCGAGATCCTCCAGGTGCCGAGCACGGTGAGCGCGATCAAGGTCGACGGGCAGCGCGCGTACGCGCGGGCCCGCGCGGGCGAGGAGGTCGCGCTGGCGGCGCGGCCCGTCGTCGTCTCGCGCTTCGACGTGCTCGCGGTGCGGCCCGTGGCGCCGGGGGAGCAGGGCGTCCCCGACGACGCGCCGCCCGCGCTCGACGTCGACGTCACCGTGACCGTGTCGTCGGGGACGTACGTGCGCGCGCTCGCGCGCGACCTCGGGTCGGCGCTCGGCGTCGGCGGCCACCTCACGGCGCTGCGGCGCACGCGGGTGGGCGGGTACGGGCTCGACGTCGCCTCGACGCTCGAGGAGCTCGAGGCCCAGGCGGACCGCGACGGCGTGCTCGCGACCCTGCCGCTCGCGCAGGCGGCCCGTGCGACGTTCCCCGTGCGCGAGCTGACCCCGGAGCAGGCGACCGCGCTGTCGTACGGGCAGTGGGTCGACGCGACCGGGACGCCCGGCACGACGGCGGCGATGTCCCCGACGGGCGAGCTCGTGGCGCTCGTGGAGGACACCCGCCGCGGCGGCAAGGACCTCGCCCGGCCGGTCCTCGTGCTCGCTCCCGCCTGACGCGTCCGGTTCGGCGTCGTGCCCGGGGCGTGGCAGTCTTGTCCAGCGCGGTCCCGGTGCCTCCCCGTCCGGTCCGCCGCCCCCCGTCGGCACGGGCGGCCGCCCCGGGCGGCACCCGCGGCCTTCCTGCTCACCTGAGGAGTTCTCGCGTGCACCTGTGGACGGACCTGAGCCAGGTTCCCCCGGGTTTCGGCCCGTCGGTCGTGACGATCGGCAACTTCGACGGCGTCCACCGCGGGCACGCCCAGGTGCTCGGGCGCATCGTCGACCTGGCGCGCGAGCGCGACGCGCGCGCCGTGGCCGTGACGTTCCACCCGCACCCGTCGGCCGTGCACCGCCCCCAGAGCGCGCCCGAGCTCATCACGGGCATCGCGGACCGGGTCGAGCTGCTCGCCGCGACGGGCCTGGACGCGGTCCTGCTCGTGGAGTACACGCTCGAGTTCGCGCGGCAGACGCCGGAGGAGTTCGTGCGCACCTACCTCGTCGACGGCCTGCACGCGGGCGCGGTCGTCGTCGGGCACGACGTCCGCTTCGGCCGCGACAACGCAGGCACCATGGAGACGATGGTCGCGCTCGGCGCGCGGTACGGCTTCGACGTGGTGGCGATCGACGACGTCGGCCAGCACCAGGGCGTGCCGGTCACCGACGAGGAGACGCCGGGCGACTCGCAGGTGCGCTGGTCCTCGACGGGCGTGCGCGCGCTGCTCGCGGCGGGCGACGTGCGCGAGGCGGCCCGCATCCTCGGCCGGTCCCACCGCGTGCGCGGCACCGTCGTGCACGGCGACGCGCGGGGGCGTGAGCTCGGCTTCCCGACGGCCAACCTCGGCTCGATCAGCGGCATGGTCCCGGCCGACGGCGTCTACGCGGGCTGGCTCGAGCGACCGCAGCTCGCGGGCGCCGATCCCCGCCACGCGGACGTGCGCCTGCCGGCGGCGATCTCGATCGGCACCAACCCGACGTTCGACGGCGTCGAGCGCCGGGTCGAGGCGTACGTCCTGGACCGCGCGGACCTCGACCTGTACGACGAGGACGTGGTCCTCGAGCTCGTCGAGCGGCTGCGCCCGACGCTGCGCTTCGACGGCATCGAGCCGCTCGTGGCGCAGATGCACGACGACGTCGCGCGCGCCCGGGAGATCCTCGCCGCCCCGGGCGGGGAGCCGGCCGCGACGACGCCGGGCGCCTGACCGTGGCCGCCCCGGCACCCGTGCTCGAGGCGCGCGCGCTGCGCGTCGGCTACGCGGACGTCGCGGTGTGCGCGCCCGTCGACCTCGCCGTGGTGCCGGGCGAGCTGGTCGTGGTGATCGGCGCCAACGGGAGCGGCAAGTCGACGCTCCTGCGCACGCTGCTCGGTCTCCAGGCGCCGCTCGGCGGTGCGGTGCGCGCGTTCGGGCGCGACGTGGACGAGCGCGAGCGCGACTTCCGGGCGCGCGTCGCGGGCGTGCTCGACGACGACGCGTTCTTCCCGGCGCTCACGGTCCGCGAGCACCTCGTCCTCGTCGCGCGAGGGCACGGCGTGCCGGGGGCCGGGGCCGTCGTGGACGAGCTGCTCGACCGGTTCGGGATCGCGGAGCAGGGTCGGTCGCTCCCGTCGGCGCTCTCCTCCGGCCAGCGGCGACGCTTCCTGCTCGCCTCGGGCTTCGTGCGGCCCCGTGAGCTGCTCGTCCTCGACGAGCCCGAGCAGCGGCTCGACCCGGGGATGCGGGAGCGCCTCGCGGCGCTGCTCGTCGAGGACGCGCGCAGCGGCGTGGCCGTGGTCCTCGCCACGCACGACCCCGAGCTCGTCGAACGCACGGGCGCGCGCGGCCTGCTGGTCGACGACGACCGGTGCGTCCCGCTCGCCCCGGCCGACGTCCACGCGGCGCTCCTGGCGGTGCGCTGACCGTGCCGCACGGAGCGAGCGCGCTGCGCTCCGACCCGGACGAGCTGCTGACCGGTCGCGAGCTGCGCCGTCTCACCGCCCGTGCCGCGGCCGCGCGGGCCGACGCCGGGCCGGGCGAGATCGTCGTCGACGTCGCCTACGCCGTGGTGTCCGTCGCGCTCGCGACGGGCTGGGTCGTCGGGCTCGCGTCGATGCTGCGCTCGACGCTCGCGACCGCCGCACCGGCGGGCGGGCCGCCCGTGCTGGGGCCGGGGGCCGTCCAGGCGCTCGGCACGACGGCGCTGCTCGCGTTCCTCACGGGCACCGCCGTGCGCCTGGGCCCGGTCGGCGCCGGCGGGGGCGGGGTGCGGTGGTGGGTGCCGACGCCCGCCGACCGGCGGGGTCTCGTGTCGCCGTCCTTCGCGCGCGCCGTCGTGCTGGGTGCCGGGCTCGGCGCGCTGGGGAGCGCCGTCGTCGCGGTCGCGGCCGGTCTGGACGCGGTGCCCGCGCTGCGGGCCGGCGGCGCCCTCGGCCTGCTCCTCGTCGCGGTCGCGGGACTCGCCCAGCCGTCGGCCCGCGCCGCCGGGCTGCTCGCGCGGGCGAGCGACGTCGCGGTCGCGGCCGTACCGGTCGCGGGTCTCGCGCTCGTCGTCGCCGGGCGCCCCGGTCTCCCGCCGCTCGGTGCGCCGCTCGTCGTCGTGCTCGGTCTGCTCGCCGTCGCGGCGCTGCTCGTGCTGCGGTGGTGGCGCGGGCTGGAGTCCCTCGGCGCGACGGTGCTGCGCGCGCAGAGCGCGGTCGCGGACCAGGTGGGTGGCGCCGTGCTGTCCTTCGACACGCGGGACCTGGGCCGGGCCCTGCGCCGGGCCGGCGCCGCCCGGGTCCGGGTCCGCCGGCCCCACCGGTTCGCCGCGGTGCACGGTCCCGTCGGCGCGGTGGTCGCGGCCGACCTCGTGCTGCTGGGTCGCAGTCCGTCGGCGCTCGCCCAGCTCGTCGGTCTCGCCGCCCTCACGGTCGTCGCGCAGCAGGTGCCCGGCCTGGGCTCCGGCTTCGGTCTCTTCGCCCTGCTCGTCGCGGCGGGCCTCGGGGCGGCGGTGCTCGGCGCGGAGGGGGCGCGCACGGCAGAGATGGCCCCGGTCGTCGACGCGCTCGTGCCCCTCCGCGCGCGCTGGACGCGGCTCGCGCGCGGCGTCGTCCCGACGCTCACGGCGACGGCCTGCCTCGTCGCGGGCACGGCCCCGCTCGCGCTCGGGACGGGGGACGCGCGCTGGCTCGGGGTCGCGGTGCTCGCTGCGGTCGTCCAGGGCGCCGCCGCCGTGCGCAGCGCGTACCGCGAGCCGCCGGACTGGGGCGGGCCGCTGCTCGCGACGCCCTCGGGCGGTCTGCCGACGGGCGCCGCGGCCGTGCTGCGCAAGGGGCCCGACGTCGCGGTGCTCGGCGCGGTCCCGCTCGGGGTCGCCCTGCTCGTCGGTACGCCCGGGTGGGGCGTCGTGGTGGCCCAGGCGCTGGCCGCCGTCGTGGCGGTCGCGGTCGCGACCCACGTGCGCGCGGCCCGCTGACCCGACGGCGGCCCGAGCGCGTCCTCAGGCCGCCGCGGGCGCCGGGACGAGGCGGCCGTCCGCGAGGTGGACCCGCGCGTCGACCGGGTCGAGCGTCGCCTCGTCGTGCGAGACGAGCAGCGTCGCGGCGTCGAGCTCGCGCGCGAGCCGCACGACCAGCTCCACCACCTGCACGCCGCGCTCGTGGTCGAGCGCCGACGTCGGCTCGTCCACGAGCAGCACCTCGGGGTCGTTCATGAGCGCGCGGGCGATCGCGACGCGCTGGCGCTGCCCGCCCGAGAGGTGCTCGGGCCGGCGGCCCGCGCGGTCGGCGACCCCGACGGCGTCGAGCAGCGCGAGGGCGTGCGCGCGGCGCGACGCGGGGGAACGGCCCCGGAGGTGGCTCATGAGCTCGAGCTGCTCGAGCACGGTGAGCGACGCGACGAGCTGCGGCTGCTGGAACACGAGCCCGATGCGCTCCCGGCGCAGCGCCGCCGCCCGGTCGGCCGCACGCCGCGCGCGCCGCCGGGCGCGCCGTCCGGCCGCGTCCCCGGGCTCGGTGCCGGGGTCGGCGTCGAGTGGTGCGCTGACGACGTCGGGACCCACCCGCACGACGCCCGCCGTCGGCGGCGTGAGCGTCGCCGCGACGGCGAGCAGGCTGGACTTGCCGGCGCCGGACGGGCCGAGCAGCGCCGTCGTGGTGCCCGAGGGCACGGTGAGGGAGACGTCGTCGACGGCGACGAGGACGCCGTCGCCGTCGGGGTAGGTGAGTCGGACACGGTCGAGGACGAGGTCCACGGGGAGCTCCTGAGGGTCGGTACGGACGAGTGGGGCGGGGTCAGCGGGCCGCGAGCGCCGCGTGCGGGTCGACGCGCGCGACGCGCGTCACGGCGAGGACCGCGCCGAGGCCGCCGAGCACGACGAGCACGACGGCGGGCACGAGGGTCGTCGAGAGGTCGACGACGACCGGCATGACCTGGGACGCGAGCAGCCCCGCGCCGGCCGCGAGCGCCGTGCCGACCCCGACGCCCACGCCCAGCACGACGCCGGCCTGGCCGATCGCGTCGCGCAGCAGGTAGCGCGTCGAGGCGCCGAGCGCGCGCAGGACCGCGACGTCGCCCGCGCGCTGGATGGTCCAGACGGTGAAGAACGCACCGACGACGAGCGCCGAGATCGCGAGCAGGAAGACCTGCATGAGGGTCAGGGAGAGGTTCTCGGCGGTGAACGACGAGATGGCCGAGCGCGCCTCGCGCGGCGTCGCGGTCACGGTGCCGACGCGGGCGTCCGTGGCGGTGAGCGCGTCCGCGGTCGGCGGGTCGTCGCCGAACCGCAGGGTGACGACGGTGGCCACCTGCCCGCCCGCCGCGTCGTCGGTCGAGGTGCCGTCGGTCGAGGTGTCCGCGGGCGAGGCGCCGCCCCGGGCGCCGACGGCCTGCCAGTCGTCGAGGGACACCCAGACGACCGGCGTGTGCGCGTAGTCCGCCTCGACGTCCGCGACGGCGGAGACCGTCAGGTCGAGCGGCCCGGCGTCCACCGGGTCGCCCACGCCGGCACCGAGCGCGTCGGCCGCGCCGCGGGACAGCACGACGGCGCCGGGGGAGACGTCGGCGCCGCCGTCGTCGGTGCCGGGCACGAGACCCGCACCGGGCCGCACCCCGAACGCGGTGACGGCGGCCGTCGCGTCGCCGGACGCGCGCACGGTCGCGACGCCGAGCGGCTCCGCGGCGTCGACACCGGGGACGGCGGCCCAGGCGTCCGTCTGCGCGGCGGTCACCTCGGACTCCGTGAAGGTGGGGGACGCGCCCTCGGCCGGGGGCGCGAAGGCGACGCGGTCGACCGGCAGATCGGTGACCGCCGAGGTGCTCGCGCGGCCGAGGCCCGCGGTGAGCGCCGCGAGGAAGGCGACGAGGAACGTGATGAGCGCGACGACGACCGTCATGAGCGCGAAGCGACCGCGCGCGTGGCGCAGGTCGCGCAGGGCGAGGAACACGGGGAGACCTCCGGGGTCCGAGGGGCAGTGAGAGACAGGGAGCGGGGCGGGGACACCGTCGGGCGAGCGCGAGTGTCGTGCGCCGCAGGACCCGTCCCGACGTCCCGTCCACCGTCCCGCGTCGGGGCGCGCCGCGGATCACCGGTCCGGCCGGTCCTGGGGCGCCGCAGGGACGAGCCCGGGATCGACCGTTCGGACGATGCCGGGCCGCGGCGCCGTGGCTAGGGTGACGGCGTGACCCCGCCCGGACCCGAGCCCGCCGAACCTGCCGCGCTCGCGGGCCGTGCTGCGCCGACGGGCCGTGCGTCGTCGGGCCGTGCATCGGTCGACCGTGCGACGTCGGCGGCCGGTCGCGTCGCGCCGGTCGTGCCGGCCGCGACGCGGTGGCTGCGGCGCGGCCTGGACGTGCTGCTCGTCGGGCTGGTCGCGCTCGCGGTCGCGGGCGCGCTCGCCACGGCGACGGCGCGGGGCGTGGGCGCCGTGCTGCTCGGCGCGGCCCTGCTCGCGCTGTACGTGGTGGGCCGTCGTCGCGTCCCCGTGCCCGTCGACGTGCGCGCGCCGCGCGGTGCGTGGTGGCCCGCGGGCGCGTGGGTGACCGGTCTCGTGGCCCTCTGGGTCGGGCTGTCGCTCGTCACGACGACCGCCGTCTGGGTCGCGTTCCCCCTGATGTTCGTGGCGATGCACGTCCTCGGCCCGCGCCGGGGCCCGGTCGCGGTCGCGGTGGTCGTCGTGCTCGTTGTCGGCGTCATGGCCACGTGGACCGCGCGCGTCGCGCTGCCGTTCGTGCTCGGGCCGGCCATCGGCGGGGCCGTCGCGGTCGTCGTCGTCCTCGCGCTGGAAGCGGTCGTGCGGGAGTCCCAGGAGCGCCAGCGCACGCTCGACGAGCTCGTGCGCACCCGCGACGAGCTCGCGGCGTCGGAGCGGGAGCGGGCGGTGGCGGCCGAGCGCGAGCGCCTGGCGCGCGAGATCCACGACACGCTCGCCCAGGGGTTCTCGTCCGCCGAGCTGCTCCTGCGCGCGGCCCGGACCGCGCTCGACGCCGGCGACGCGGAGACCGCGCGCGGGTACGTCGAGCAGACGCGCGAGGTCGCCCGGCACAACCTCGCCGAGGCGCGCCGCGTCGTGCGCGCGCTGGCGCCGGCCGACCTCGCGTCGTCGAACCTCGTCGGGGCCCTGCGCCGCGTCGCGGACCGGGCGTCCGGACGCGCCGCCGAGGGCGGGCCGCGCGTCGTCGTGCGGGTGAGCGGCGAGCCCGTCCCGCTGCCGACCGAGGTCGAGGCCGCCCTGCTGCGCGTGGCGCAGTCCGCGCTCGCCAACGTCGAACGGCACGCCGGTGCGACGCGGGCCGCCGTCACCGTGAGCTTCCTCGCGGGCACCGGGCCGGGGGACGACGCGGTCGCGCTCGACGTTGTCGACGACGGGCGCGGCTTCGACCCGGACGCCCTCCCCGCGCCGGCGGCGGACCGGCCCGGCGGCTTCGGCCTCGGCGCCATGCGCGCGCGGGTCGCGGACCTCGGGGGCACGCTGTCCGTGGAGTCCGCGCCGGGGGCGGGCACGGCGGTGGCCGCCTGGGTGCCGCTCGTGGCGACGACCGGGACCCGGTCGGGCGCGGCTGCCGACCACCGGGCCGACGACCCGGCCGACGACCCGGCCGACCGCCCCGCCGACCGCCCGGCCGACACCCGGACCGAGACCGACGCCTGCACCGAGGAGGAGCGATGACCGGGCCCGCCGTGGACGTCGTCCTCGCGGACGACCACCCCGTCGTGCGGACCGGCCTGCGCGCCGTCCTGGAGGCCGAGCCGGACGTGCGGGTCGTCGCCGAGGTCGGCTCCGCCGAGGAGCTGCTCGCCCGGCTGCGCGGCGGGCTGCGGGCCGACGTCGTGCTGCTCGACCTGCAGTTCGGCCCCGGCCGCCTCGGGGGCGTGGACGCGGTCCGCGAGATCGTCGCGACGGACGGTCCGCCCGTGCTCGTCGTCACGACCTACGACGCGGACGCCGACATCCTCGCCGCGGTCGAGGCGGGCGCTCGCGGCTACCTGCTCAAGGACGCGCCGACCCACGAGCTCGTCGCCGCCGTGCGCGCGGCCGCGGCGGGCGAGGTCGCCCTCGGCCCGGCGGTGCAGCGGCGGCTGCTCGGCCGGCTGCGCAGCCCGGGCACGGCGCTCACGGCGCGCGAGCTCGAGGTGCTCGCGCTCGTCGCCGAGGGGCGCACGAACGACGAGATCGCGCACGAGCTGTTCCTCTCGCGCGCGACCGTGAAGACGCACCTCGTGCACGTCTACGACAAGCTCGGCGCGCCGTCGCGCACGGCCGCCGTCGCCGAGGCCCGGCGCCGCGGCCTCCTGCGGGGCTGAGCCCGGCCGGGCCGTCGCGGCGTGTCCGCGGGGTCCTCGCCCGAGACGTCGTGCGGGCGTCGCCAGGACGGCCCTCGACTCCGTCACCGCACCGTCCTGCGGGCGCTGCCCGGCCGTGTCACGACACCGGCGCAGGTCCCTCCCTCCGGGTGAGCGGCGCCGTCGTGCACGGCGCCCAGGCGGCCGCGCGGTCCTCGGGCTGCGGCCCGGGGGCGGTCGCACCCGTCCCCGCGCGCGCACGCCCGCGGGGGCGCCGGCGGCCCGCCGCGCGGGCCGCACGAAGACCTCCGACAGAGAGGGCAGAGCCATGGAGGCTCAGCAGCAACCGGCGGCTCCCGTCGCCGAGACCGTCGTCGACGACGTCGCACCCGACGCCGTCGACCAGGCGTCCACCCCGGTCGGCCGGACCGTCCGCAGCGTCGGGCACGGGTCGGCCGTCGTCCCCGACGAGGTCGCGACCGACGCGGACGTGGACCCGGCGGAGTCGGACGCACCGCTCCTGCCCGCGGCCGAGGCCGCGGTGGCGCGGGACCTCGAGCACCACCGGTACGACTCCACGACCGCGTTCGACTACCTGTTCCCGCAGCTCGCGGAGCGCTTCCCGCGGTTCCACCTCCCGGTCGGGAACGGCGCGACGACCGCGACCGTCGCCGCGCTGAAGACGCTCGGGGCGGCGATGGTCGCCCGGCCCGTCACCCCGCCCGGGCAGCCGCCGCGCAGCCTCGACTCGCACGTTCCGGCCGTGTACACGTACTGGGGCCAGTTCATCGACCACGACATCACGCTCAACACCAACGGCCCCGACACGACGACGGGCCGCGACGGGGACCAGGCGCTCGGCGACGTCGACGCGGTGCCCTTCCGGGTCTTCGCGCCGTGGGTCGTGGTGCGCTCGCTCCACAACGGGCGCCACCCGGCGCTCAACCTGGACTCCCTGTACGGCAGCGGGCCGCGGTTCGAGGGCGAGCGTGGGTACCGCACGACGCGCAGCGAGGCGTCGTACGTGCCGGGCTCGGCGAAGCTGCGGCTCGGCCGCATCTCGACCGAGCCGCTCGTCATCCCGGGCGGTCCGTCGTTCTCGCTCGTGGCGCCCGGCGACGACGCGCAGCGCGACCTGCCGCGCGACGACGGCGGCGCGCCGCTGATCCCGGACGGGCGCAACGACGAGAACCTCGTGGTCGCCCAGCTCCACCTCGCGATGATCCGGTTCCACAACGCCGTCGTGGACTGGGTGGACGACGTCGAGCCCTGGACCCGGCTCACGGGCGGGGAGCGCGGCGTGTTCGAGCGCGCGAGCCAGCTCGTGCGGTGGCACTACCAGTGGCTCGTGGTCAACGACTACCTGCGCACCCTCACCAAGCCGGGCGTGCTCGACGCGACGCTCCTGCGCGACACGTCGTTCTTCCGGCCCCGGTACCCGATCTCCATGCCGCTCGAGTTCGCGGTCGCGGCGTTCCGGTTCGGGCACTCGATGATCCGCGACTCCTACGACTTCAACGTCAACTTCACGGGCCCGCCGCCCGCGAACGCGAGCCTGACGCAGCTCTTCCAGTTCACGGGGAACGGCGGCAGCCTGCGTCCGGGACCGCAGGGCACCCCGGTCCTGCCGTCCAACTGGCCGATCGAGTGGGCGCGGTTCGTCGACAAGGGCGACCCGCGGACGTTCCGCGCGGCGGAGAAGATCGACACGTTCCTCGCGCCGAGCCTGGGCACGATGGTCAAGGAGGGGAACCTGCCGCCCGAGCCGCCCGCGCACACGCCGGCCCAGCTCGTCGCCAGCGCGCTCCAGAAGCAGCTCGCGCAGCGCAACCTGCTGCGCGGCTACATGCTCGCGCTGCCCACGGGCGAGGCCGTCGCGGCGGCCTTCGGGGTCGTCCCGCTCACCCCGGCCCAGCTCGAGGACCGGGCGAGCGACGACGTGAAGCAGGCGCTCGCGGCCCTGCGGGACGGCGATCACGGCGGCACCCCGCTGTGGTACTACGTCCTCAAGGAGGCCGAGCTCCAGGGCGACGGCAGCTTCCTCGGCGAGGTCGGCAGCCGCGTGCTCGCGGAGACGTTCGTGTACCTGCTGCGGCAGGACGACACGTCGTACGTGCGCACGAGCAACCACTGGACGCCCGCGCAGGGCGTGCACTTCGAGGACGGGTCGCTCGTCCTCACACTGCCGGACCTGCTCCGGTTCGCCGGGGTGCTGCCCGACGCCGCGGGCCGGTTCCGCGGTGACGGCACGGCCGGGCACGACGGCGCCCCCTGAGGCACGACGCGCGGTCCGGCCGGACGACGGGGCCGCGGCGGGCGACGGCGCGTCCACCTGGTAAGATGGATGCGCCGTCTGACCGGCCGCGGACAGAGAGAGCCCGGGAGATCCGTCCCGGCGCACCGCGCAACGAACCCGAAGGAGAACCGTGCCGCTCGACACTGCCACGAAGCAGCGCATCATGACCGAGTACGCGACGAGCGAGGGCGACACCGGTTCGCCCGAGGTCCAGGTCGCGCTCCTCACGCAGCGCATCAAGGACCTCACCGAGCACCTCAAGGAGCACAAGCACGACCACCACAGCCGTCGTGGTCTGCTCCTCCTCGTCGGCCAGCGCCGTCGCCTGCTCGGCTACCTGCAGAAGGTCGACATCAACCGCTACCGGAGCCTCATCGAGCGCCTCGGTCTGCGTCGCTGACACGACACCGCCAGCCCGGTCCCTGCGGGGACCGGGCTGGTCTGGTGTGATGTACCCGTCACACCCCGGCTGAGCACCACCCAGCCGCACACCACCCACCGCGCCGCCGGCCTCTCGTTCGGTCCTCGGTAGTGGCTCACGGACCCCCACGGCACCGTCCTCGGACGGACCGGTGCGGGAACCGCCGTGGACCTCGATCGAAGACCGCCGAGCGTCGAGTGCGACCGGAGCCCCTGCGCCACGCGCCGGGGCGCGGACCGGAACCCTCGACAGGGCTACCCGGGCGGCGCTTCGAGAAAGGGAGGGCACCCGTGGAGGGTCCCGAGATCCAGTTCGCCGAGGCCACGATCGACAACGGTCGCTTCGGCACCCGCACCGTCCGGTTCGAGACCGGGCGCCTCGCCCGTCAGGCCGCCGGCTCCGTCGCCGCGTACCTCGACGACGAGACGATGCTCCTGTCGGCCACGACGGCCGGCAAGCACCCCAAGGAGCAGTTCGACTTCTTCCCGCTGACGGTGGACGTCGAGGAGCGCATGTACGCCGCGGGCCGCATCCCCGGCTCGTTCTTCCGCCGCGAGGGTCGTCCCTCGACGGACGCGATCCTCGCGTGCCGCCTCATCGACCGCCCGCTGCGCCCGCTCTTCGTCAAGGGCCTGCGCAACGAGGTCCAGGTCGTCATCACGGTCCTCGCGCTCCACCCGGACGACGCGTACGACACGCTCGCGATCAACGCCGCCTCGGCGTCGACCCAGATCTCCGGCCTGCCGTTCTCCGGCCCGGTCGGCGCGGTCCGCATCGCGCTGGTCGACGGCCAGTGGGTCGCGTTCCCCAAGTACTCCGACAAGGAGCGCGCGGTCTTCGACATGGTCGTGGCCGGCCGCGTCGTCGGCGACGACGTCGCGATCGCGATGATCGAGGCCGAGGCGACCGACGGCGCCTGGGGCCTCGTCAAGGACGAGGGCGTGGCGGCGCCGACCGAGGAGGTCGTCGCCGAGGGCATCGAGGCGGCCAAGCCGTTCATCAAGGCGCTGTGCGACGCGCAGTCTGCGCTCGCCGCGCAGGCCGCGAAGCCCGTCAAGGAGTACCCGGTCTTCCTGGACTACCAGGACGACGCGTTCGCCGCGGTCGAGGCCGAGGTCGCGACGGACCTGCGCGAGGCGCTCGCCATCGCGGACAAGCAGGACCGCGAGAACCGTCTCGACGAGATCAAGAACGAGATGGTGGGCAGGCTCCAGGCCGGGTTCGACGGCCGCGAGAAGGAGCTCTCCGCCGCGTACCGCGCGCTCCAGAAGAAGCTCGTGCGCCAGCGCGTGCTCACCGACGGCGTGCGCATCGACGGCCGTGGGCTCGCGGACATCCGCACCCTCTCGGCCGAGGTCGAGGTGCTGCCGCGCGTGCACGGCTCCGCGCTCTTCGAGCGTGGCGAGACCCAGATCATGGGCGTCACCACGCTGAACATGCTCCGCATGGAGCAGCAGATCGACTCGCTCGGTCCGGAGACGCGCAAGCGCTACATGCACAACTACAACTTCCCGCCCTACTCGACCGGTGAGACCGGCCGCGTGGGCAGCCCGAAGCGCCGCGAGATCGGCCACGGCGCGCTCGCCGAGCGTGCGCTCGTGCCGGTGCTGCCGAGCCGCGAGGAGTTCCCCTACGCGATCCGCCAGGTGTCCGAGGCCCTCGGCTCCAACGGCTCGACGTCCATGGGCTCCGTGTGCGCCTCGACGCTCTCGCTCCTCAACGCGGGCGTGCCGCTGCGCGCCCCCGTCGCGGGCATCGCGATGGGCCTCATCTCCGACACGGTGGACGGGGAGACCCGCTACGCGGCGCTCACCGACATCCTCGGTGCCGAGGACGCGTTCGGCGACATGGACTTCAAGGTCGCCGGCACGCGCGAGTTCGTCACGGCCATCCAGCTCGACACCAAGCTCGACGGCATCCCTGCCTCGGTGCTCGCCGGTGCGCTGACGCAGGCGCGCGACGCGCGCCTGACGATCCTCGACGTGCTCGCCGAGGCCATCGACGTGCCCGACGAGATGTCCCCGAACGCTCCGCGCGTCATCTCCGTGAAGGTGCCGGTCGACAAGATCGGCGAGGTCATCGGCCCCAAGGGCAAGATGATCAACCAGATCCAGGAGGAGACGGGCGCGGACATCTCCATCGAGGACGACGGCACCGTGTACATCGGCGCCGTCGACGGCCCGTCGGCCGAGGCCGCCCGCGCGGCGATCAACGCGATCGCCAACCCGCACGTCCCGGAGATCGGCGAGCGCTTCGTCGGCACGGTCGTCAAGACGACGTCGTTCGGCGCGTTCATCTCGCTCTCCCCGGGCAAGGACGGTCTGCTGCACATCAGCCAGATCCGCAAGCTCGTGGGCGGCAAGCGCGTCGAGAACGTCGAGGACGTGCTGTCCATCGGCCAGAAGGTCCAGGTCGAGATCGGCGAGATCGACCCGCGCGGCAAGCTCTCGCTGCACGCCGTGGTCGAGGACGAGGCTCCGGCCGACGCTCCCGCGACCGAGGACGCGGACGCCTGACGTGCCGTGGGACCTTCCGCTCGTCCCGGCGGGTGACGCCGGGGCCGAGCTGACCGCCGGGCAGGACGGCGCGACGATCCGTCGCTCCGTCCTGCCCGGCGGGGTCCGCGTGCTCACCGAGTCGATGCCGGGCCTGCGCTCGGCGACGGTGGGCGCGTGGGTCGGCGTCGGCTCGCGCGACGAGACCGACGGCCACTTCGGGTCGACGCACTTCCTCGAGCACCTGCTGTTCAAGGGCACGGCCCGCCGCTCCGCGATGGACATCGCCGAGGCGTTCGACGCCGTCGGCGGCGAGGCCAACGCGGCGACGGGCAAGGAGCACACGTGCTACTACGCGCGCGTGCTCGACGCCGACCTCCCCATGGCGGTCGACGTCATCACCGACATGGTGACCTCCGCGCGCCTGGACCCCGACGAGCTCGAGACCGAGCGCGGCGTGATCCTCGAAGAGCTCGCGATGAACGACGACGACCCCTCGGACGTCGTGCACGAGGAGTTCGCCGCGGCGGTCCTCGCCGGCCACCCGCTCGGGCGGCCCATCGGTGGGACCCCGGACACGATCAACGCCGTGCCCCGGGACGCCGTGTGGGAGCACTACCGCTGGCACTACCGCCCCGAGACGCTCGTCGTCGCGGCGGCGGGCGGCGTCGACCACGACACGCTGGTCGACCAGGTCGGCACGGCGCTGCGCGACGGCGGCTGGACGCTCGACGCGTCGGGCGCACCCCGGGCGCGGCGCGACCCTGCGGACCCCGCCCTGGCGGGCGTCGGGGCCGCGAGCGTCGAGCTGTCGGTCCACCGGGCGGTCGAGCAGGCGAACGTCGTCATCGGCGGCACCGGTCTGGCCGCGACGGACGACCGCCGCTTCACGCTCTCCGTGCTCAGCGCCGTCCTCGGCGGCGGCATGAGCTCGCGGCTCTTCCAGGAGATCCGCGAGCGGCGCGGCCTCGCGTACTCGACCTACTCGTTCGCGTCCGGCCACGGCGGCATCGGCACGTTCGGCCTCTACGCCGGGTGCGCGCCGTCGAAGGTCGACGAGGTGACCGCGCTGCTGCACAGCGAGCTCGACCGCCTCGCGGCCGACGGCATCACCGGCGCGGAGCTCGACCGCAGCATCGGCCAGCTCTCGGGCGGCATGGTCCTCGGTCTCGAGGACTCCGGCTCGCGCATGAGCCGGCTCGGCAAGGCCGAGCTCGTCTACGGCGAGCTCCTGAGCGTCGAGGAGTCGCTCGACGCGATCCGATCCGTCACGGCCGACGACGTGCAGAAGCTCGCCGACGACCTCGCGTCGCGCCCGCGCTCCGTGGTGCGCGTCGGGCCGTTCGGCGACTGACCCCGCCTCCACGGCGTCTCGCGGCGGCCGTCCTCCTCGCGGAGGGCGGCCGCCGTCGTGCTGTGGGCAGACCCACTGCCCGGTGCGGCGGACGCGGCACCGGTCGACGCGCGCTGCGGCGATAGGGTGACGGGCGTGAGCGAGCAGAGCACCCCCGCGCCAGATCCCGCACCGACCGCCCCCGGCAGGGAGCCCGGTCGCCCGCTGCGGGTCGCCGTCCTGGGCGCCGCCGGACGCATGGGCGCGACCGTCTGCGCCGCCGTCGAGGGCGCGGCGGACCTCGAGCTCGTCGCGCGCCTCGACGCGGGCGACGAGGTCGCCGCCGCGACGCTCGGCGGCGCGGACGTCGCCGTCGACTTCACGGTCCCGGCCGCGACCGAGGCGAACGTCCACGCGCTGATCGACGCGGGCGTGCACGCCGTCGTCGGGACCACGGGCTGGACGGAGGAGAGCCGCGGTCGCGTCGTCGCGCACCTCGGTCGTGCTGCCGCGGCGGGCGCGCCGGGGCTCGGCGTGCTCATCGCGCCCAACTTCGGGCTGTCCGCAGTCCTCGCGATGACGTTCGCCGCCAAGGCCGCGCGGTACTTCGAGTCGGCCGAGGTGATCGAGCTCCACCACCCGGACAAGGTCGACGCGCCGTCCGGCACCGCGCGGCACACCGCCGCGGCGATCGCCGCCGCACGGGCCGACGCCGGTCTCGGGACGGGCCCGGACGCGACCGAGACGGGCTGGGAGGCGCGCGGCGCCGACGTCGACGGCGTGCGCGTGCACGCCGTCCGTCTGCGCGGCCTCGTCGCGCACGAGGAGATCCTGTTCGGCAACACGGGCGAGCAGCTGGTCATCCGGCAGGACTCGTTCGACCGGGTCTCGTTCATGCCGGGCGTCCTGCTCGCGGTGCGCGAGGTCGTGGGCCGGCCCGGGCTCACCGTCGGCCTCGAGAACGTGCTGGACCTCGCGTGAGCCTGCCCGGCGGGTCGACCGGCCCGGACGGCCCCGGGCCCGGGGACGGCGGCTCGCGCGGCCGGTCGCGCGCCGGGCGCCCATGGAAGGCGATCGTCGGGGCGGTCCTCGTCACGGTCCTGCTCGCGCTCTACGTGTGGCAGGTCGCGGGACGGTCCGCGGCCCTCATCGGCACGGGCGAGCCCGTGGCCATGGCGATCGGGGCTGGCGTGCTCGTGCTGCCGCTGCTAGTCGTCGGCCTCGTCGGGCGCGAGTTCCTGCTCGCCGGGACCGTGCAGCGCATGGCCGACGACCTCGCGGACCACGGCCGCCTGCCCGTCGACGACCTGCCGCGCTCGCCGGGCGGCCGGATCGACCGGGACGCCGCCGACGCGGCCTTCGGCCCGTACCGGGACGCGGTCGACGCCGACCCGACGAGCTGGGAGGCGTGGTACCACCTCGCGTTCGCCTACGACGCGGCGCGCGACCGCCGCCGCGCGCGGGAGGCGCTGCGCAAGGCCGCGGCGCTCTACCGCGCGCGTCGTCGGGCCTGACGGCCCCCGGGCACGCGCGTCACAGGCTCGTCCAGCAGTAGAGCCGGTGCCCCGCGTCGTCGGCGCGGACGCACAGCGCCGCGAGCCGGTGCAGCGCGTCGGCGAGGTCCGCGGGGTCCGACCCCTCGAGCTCCTCCGTCGCCGCCCACCGCACGGCGACCTCGTCGAGCGCGGCGGGCGTCGCGGAGGCGAGCGCCCCCACGAGCACGTCCGTCACGGAGACCACCCACGGCCCCTCGTCACCCCCGGTCGCGACGAGCGAACCGTGGCGGGCGTCCGCCGTGACCTCGGCGTACGGGCGGTCGGTGAGCAGGCTCGCCAGGGTGCCGAGGACGACGAACGGGTCGATGCCCTTGAGCTCCACGGTCGCGAAGCCCGGCTGCGTGGTCAGCGGGTCGGGGGAGGCCGGTCCCGCCTTGGCGGCGAGCGCGGCCCGTGCGTCGTCCGGCGCGGCGAAGTAGTCGGTGAGGATGCCCATGGCGGACGATCCTCGCAGGTCACGGGGACGAGCGGGTCACGGGCGTGTCACGGCTGCGTGACGCGGGGTCCCGCGGTCGTCAGATCTCGGCCGTCCAGCGCCGCTCGACGACGTCCCGGAGCCCGGTCGCGAGCGTCCGGGTGCGCCCGTCGGGACCGAGCCCGGACCCGGCGAGGAACGCCTCGCGCGCGGCGTCGCCGTCGAGGACCCACGTGACGACCTCGTCCGCGCCGTCGCGCCGGAGCCGGTCGACGGCCGCCGCCAGCAGGCGCGACCCGTGCCCGCCGCGCTGGTGGCGCGGTTCGACCTCGAGCGCGAGGACCTGACCGGGCGCGACCGCGGCGAACCCCACGACGTCCGCCCCCGCGCACGCGACGAGCACCGCGAAGCCGGGACCGGGCGGCGAGGAGATCGCGGCGGCCCACTGCTCGCGCATCCGCACGGTGTCGAGCGCGTCGAGGACGTCGTCACCGAGCACGTCGGCGTGCGAGGAGCGCCACGCCCCGACCTGGATCGCGGTCATCGCGACGTCGTCGCCGGGCACGGCAGGGCGGACGGAGACGTCGGCGGTCTCGCGGAAGAGGCTCACGGGTTCACCCTACGAGACCCGGCCGGGCGCCGGAACGGCCTCAGCCCCAGCCGAGCGCGCGCAGGCCCGCGGCCGTGACCGCGGCGAGGACCACGACGACGATGAACGGCGCGCGCAGCGCGAGCGCGACGGCCGCGACGCCCAGCGCGGGCAGGCGCGCGTCGACGACGAGGGCCTGCCCGTCGCCGACGGTCTGCACCGTGACGAGCGCTGCGAGGAGCGCGGCGGTGACGAGCGCGGCGGTGCGCGCGACGCGCTCGTCGGCGAGCCAGTGCTCGGGCACGAGGTGGCCGGCGAGCTTGAGCGCGAAGCACACCGCGGACGCGGTGAGCACGACGACCCAGACGGTCGCTGAGGTCACGAGGGCTCCTCTCCGCGGGGACCGGCCGCGGTCCCCGCACGGTCGGCGGCCCGTCGGCGCCGCGCGTCGACCTGACCGATGACGACGGCGACCGCGGCCGCCGCGAGCACCGGCACGCCGCCCGGTGCGACCGGGACGAGCGCCGCGGCGACGACCACCGCCGCGGCCGCGGTGAGCTGCATCGCGCGCGTCGCGAGCCGCGGCCACAGCAGGCCGAGGAACGCGGCCGCCGCGGCGGCGTCGAGCCCCCACGCGCGCGGGTCGCCCAGCGCGTCGCCCGCGAGCGCCCCGACGAGCGTCATCGCGTTCCAGAGGACGAAGATGCCGACGCCCGTCCACCAGAAACCGGCCCGGACGGCGCGCCGCGACCGTTGCGCGGTCGCGACGGCGGTCGACTCGTCGATCGTGAACTGGGCCGCGACGACCTTGTGCCACGAGCGCAGCGCGAGCAGCGGGCCGAGCTGCGCGCCGTAGAGCGCGTTGCGGACGCCGAGGAAGCCCGCCGTGGTGATCGCGGCGACCGGCGCGCCCCCGGCGCCCACCACGCCGATGAGCGCGAACTGCGAGCCGCCCGAGAACATGAGCAGGCTCAGCGCCATGGTCTGCACGACGTCGAGGCCCGCGACGACCGACAGCGCGCCGAACGAGATGCCGTACAGGCCCGTCGCGACGGAGACGGACACGGCCTGGCGGACCGCGGCGCGGACCTCGTCCTCGACGGCCCGCTCGGCCACGTGCTCGACGACGTCCGGAACCTCTTCGGCGTCCGGCACGCCGACGACGTCCGGCACGTCCGCGGCGGCCGCCCGCGCCACGTCGGGCGCGGGGTCGGCGCGGGGGCGGGGGACGTCGTCGGGCCGGCTCATGCGTGCGGGTCGGCCGGGCCCTCGCCCGCGGCGGCGGCGTTCGCCGCGCGCTGGTGCGCGGTGAGGGACATGCGGTCGATGAGCGCGAGGGCGAGCGCCGAGAGGACGAACGCGAGGTGGATGAGCGTCTGCCACATGAGCTGCGTCGGCGTGTAGCGGCTGCTGTCGATGAACGTGCGCAGCAGGTGGATCGACGAGATGCCGACGATGGACATCGCGAGCTTCGTCTTGAGCACGTTCGCGTTGACGTGGCTCAGCCACTCGGGCTGGTCGGGGTGGCCCTCGAGCCGGATGCGCGAGACGAACGTCTCGTAGCCGCCCACGATGACCATGATGAGCAGGTTGGAGATCATGACGACGTCCACGAGACCGAGCACCGCGAGCATGATCTCCTCGGCGCCGAAACTGACCACCTCGTGCGTCGCGTGATCCGTCGCGCGGCCCGTGAAGCCGCCCACGACGAGCAGCCACAGCTCCTTGAGGAACTGCCACACGTAGACCACCTGGGCCACGATGAGGCCGAAGTACAGCGGCGCCTGGAGCCAGCGCGACGCGAAGATCATGTACCCGACGGTGGTGACGCGGGCGCTGGGCGAGGGGACGTTCGGGCTGGTGGTCAACGCGGGCGTCGAGGGCACGGGCGTGGGCTCTCCGGGAGTCGGTGACGGCGGACGGCGACGACCGTCCGGCGCGCGGGGCACCGGTCACCGGTCGTCACCGGGGCGTCAGGGTACCAACGCCGCGTGAGGGCTCAGCAGGCCCGCCCGCCCTGCCGGTGACGAGAGTGGCTTAGCCGCCCGTCGAGCACGGGGACGGCGACCGGGATCGTCGGATCCCGGTCCGTGACCCCGTGCTCGGCGGCGGCGGCGGAGAGAGGTGGCGACGTCAGAGGGCGACGTAGACCGTCTCCAGGTACTCCTCGAGGCCGGCCTCGCCGCCCTCGCGACCGAGGCCGGACTGCTTGAGCCCGCCGAACGGGGCGCTCGCGTCGGACACGAGGCCGCGGTTGACGCCGATCATGCCGGCCTCGACCTCCTCGGAGACGCGCACGGCCCGGTCGAGCGACGTCGTGTACGCATAGGCGGCGAGCCCGTACTCGGTCGCGTTCGCGAGCGCGATGCCCTCGTCGTCGTCGCCGAACGCGACGACGGGCGCCACCGGGCCGAAGATCTCCTCGGTGACGACGCGTGCGTCCGGGTCGACACCCGACAGGACGGTGGGGGAGTAGAAGTACCCGGGGGAGCGGGGCCGCTCCGCGCCGGTGAGCACCTGGGCCCCGCCGTCGACGGCCGCGTCGACGAGCTCGGCGACCTTGTCGACGGCCTTCGCCTCGATGAGCGGCCCGACCTGCGTCCCGTCCTGGGCGCCCGGCCCGACCCGCAGGTCCGCGAACGCGGCGGCGAGGCGCTGGGCGAACTCCCGCGCGACGGCGTCGTGCACGAGGAAGCGGTTCGCCGCCACGCACGACTGCCCGGCGTTGCGGAGCTTCGCGACGACGGCGCCCTCGACCGCCGCGTCGAGGTCGGCGTCCGCGAAGACGAGGAACGGGGCGTTGCCGCCGAGCTCCATCGAGGTGCGCAGCACCTGGGCGGACGCCTTCTCGAGCAGCGTGCGCCCGACGGGCGTCGAGCCGGTGAACGACAGCTTGCGCAGGCGCTCGTCCGCGAGGAGCGGCTCGGTGACGTCGGCGGCGCGCGACGACGGGACGACGTTGACGACGCCCGTCGGCAGGCCGCGGTCGGCGAGCTCGGAGCGGATCACCTCGGCCACGAGCGCCGTCGTCAGAGGGGTGAGCCGCGCCGGCTTGACGACGACCGTGCACCCGGCGGCCAGCGCCGGGCCGATCTTGCGCGTCGCCATGGCGATCGGGAAGTTCCACGGCGTGACGAGCAGCGCGGGCCCCACGGGCCGGCGGAAGACGAGCTGGCGGTTGCCGCCCGCGGGCGCGGTCCGCGCGAGCCCGTCGGCGCGGACCGCCTGCTCCGCGTACCAGCGCAGGAAGTCGGCGCCGTAGAGCACCTCGGCGCGCGCCTCGGCGAGCGGCTTGCCGCACTCGGCCGTGATGAGCGCGGCCACGTCGTCGGCCCGCGCGACGACCCGGTCGTAGACGGCGCGCAGCACCTCGCCCCGCTCGCGCGGGGGCGTCGCGCGCCACGCGGGCGCCGCACGGTGCGCGGCGTCGAGCGCGCGCAGCGCGTCCGCCGGGCTCGCGTCCGCGACGTCGAACAGCGACTCCTCGGTCGCCGGGTCCTCGACCTCGAAGGTCCGCCCGCCCTCGGCAGGACCCCAGTGGCCGTCCACGAGCAGCCCGGTGGGCACGTGGGCGACGAGCGCGGGGGAGAGGTTCGACGTCGAGGCGGGGCGGGACATGCTCCGAGTATCGCCCTGGGGGTCGCGGGGACGCACCCGGGCGAGCGGTGCGGGGCGTCGGGCCCGCGCCCCGGGCGCCGCCCGGTCCCTGCCGGACGGGCGCGGTGCGACGACCCGCCGCACGGTAGTTTGTGCACATGGTCCTTCCCGCCACCCCCGCGCGCCCGTTCGGTGCCGTCCTCACGGCCATGGTCACCCCGATGACGCCCGACGGCGCCGTCGACCTCGAGGCGGCGGCCCGGCTCGCGAAGCGCCTGGTGGACGACGGGAACGACGGCCTCGTGCTGAGCGGCACGACGGGCGAGTCGCCCACGACCCACGCTCCCGAGAAGCAGGACCTCGTGCGCGCCGTCGTCGAGGCGGTCGGCGACCGCGCGGCGGTCCTCGCGGGCGCCGGGTCCAACGACACCGACCACGCGCTGCGCATGGCCGAGCAGGCGGCCGAGGCGGGGGCGGACGGGCTCCTCGTCGTCACCCCGTACTACTCGCGCCCCGGCCAGGAGGGCGTCTACCGCCACGTCGTCGCGATCGCCGAGGCGGCCGACCTCCCCGTCATGCTGTACGACGTCCCCGGCCGCACTGGGGTGCGCATCGCCCCCGACACGTACGCGCGCCTCGCGGCGCACGAGCGGGTCGTGGCGACCAAGGACGCGACGGGCGACGTCTACGCCGCCGCGAAGCTCGCCGCCTCGACGGGCCTCGCCTTCTACAGCGGCGACGACGGGCTGCTGCTCCCGTTCCTCGCGCACGGCGCCGCGGGTATCGTCTCCGTGTCGGCGCACGCCGTCGCGCCGCAGTTCGCGGAGGTCGTGCGCCGCTTCGACGCCGGCGACCCGGCGGGCGCGCTCGAGGTCTTCCTCACCACGACGCCCGTCATCGACGCGCTCAACGGTGCCGGCTTCCAGGCCGTCATGGCCAAGGCCGCCGTCGAGCTGCTCGGCGTCACCGACAACCGTTTCCTGCGCCTGCCGAACGTCGCGGCGACCGAGGACGACGTCGCGCTCGTGCGCGACGCCCTCGCCGCCGCGGGCGTGCTCGCGGGCGCGACCACCGCGGCAGACGCTGCCGCACCCACGAACTAGCGAGGGCAGGAGCCCTCGAAACCCCCGGCTCAGCCACGACAGGAGGCCCCGTGAGCCATCCCCACCCCGAACTCTCCCTGCCTCCCGAGCTCCCCGCCGGAGGGCTGCGCATCGTCGCCCTCGGCGGTCTCGGTGAGGTCGGCCGCAACATGGCCGTCCTCGAGTACGACGGGCGCCTGCTCGTCATCGACTGCGGCGTCCTCTTCCCCGAGGACAACCAGCCCGGCGTCGACCTCATCCTCCCGGACTTCGACTACATCGCGGACCGGCTGGACGACATCGAGGCGATCGTCCTCACGCACGGCCACGAGGACCACATCGGCGCCGTGCCGTACCTCTTGCGCCTGCGCCGCGACATCCCGCTCGTCGGGTCGCAGCTCACGCTCGCGTTCGTCGAGGCGAAGCTCAAGGAGCACCGCATCTCGCCCGTGACCCTCGCGGTCAAGGAGGGGCAGGTCGAGCAGCTCGGCGTGTTCCGCTGCGAGTTCGTCGCCGTGAACCACTCGATCCCCGACGCGCTCGCGGTCGCGGTGACGACCGGCGCCGGGACCGTGCTGCACACGGGCGACTTCAAGATGGACCAGCTCCCGCTCGACGGGCGCATCACCGACCTGCGCGCGTTCGCGCGCCTGGGCGAGCAGGGCGTCGACCTGTTCATGGTCGACTCGACCAACGCCGAGGTGCCCGGGTTCGTCACGCCCGAGGTCGAGATCGGCCCGGTGCTCGACAACGTCTTCGCCGCCTCCGAGAAGCGCATCATCGTCGCGTCGTTCTCGTCGCACGTGCACCGCGTGCAGCAGGTCCTCAACGCCGCGCACCACCACGGCCGCCGCGTCGCGCTCGTCGGGCGCTCGATGGTCCGCAACATGACGATCGCGTCCGAGCTCGGGTACCTCCACGTGCCCGAGGGCGTGCTCATCGACCTCAAGAAGGTCGACTCGCTGCGCGACGACGAGATCGTGCTCATGTGCACGGGTTCGCAGGGCGAGCCGATGGCCGCCCTGTCGCGCATGGCGAACGGCGACCACAAGGTCCAGGTCGGCCACGGCGACACCGTCATCCTCGCGTCGTCGCTCATCCCGGGCAACGAGAACGCCGTCTTCCGCATCATCAACGGCCTCACGCGCCTCGGCGCGCGCGTCGTGCACGGCGGCAACGCCAAGGTGCACGTGTCCGGCCACGCGAGCGCGGGCGAGCTCCTCTACTGCTACAACGTGCTCAAGCCCAAGAACGTCATGCCGGTGCACGGCGAGGTCCGCCACCTCGTCGCCAACGGGGCGCTCGCGGTCCGCACGGGCGTGCCGGCCGACCGCGTCGTGCTCGCCGAGGACGGCGTCGTCGTCGACCTCGTCGACGGGCGCGCGTCCGTCGTGGGCGCCGTGCCGTGCGGGTACGTGTACGTCGACGGGTCGAGCGTCGGCGAGATCACGGACGCCGAGCTCAAGGACCGCCGCATCCTCGGCGAGGAGGGCTTCGTCTCCGTGTTCGCCGTCGTCGACTCCGCGACGGGCAAGGTCCTCGCGGGGCCGCAGATCCTCGCGCGCGGGTTCGCCGAGGACGACAAGGTGTTCCAGGACATCCAGCCCGAGGTCGTCAAGGCGCTCGAGGACGCGATCGCCGGCGGCGCGACGGACACGCACCAGCTCCAGCAGGTCATGCGCCGCGTCATCGGCCGGTGGGTCTCCAACCGCCTGCGCCGTCGTCCGATGATCGTCCCGGTCGTCGTCGAGGCGTAGCCTCCGCGACCGGCGTCGGACCGGTCTCCGCCCAGGTCGGGGCGCCAGTATGCTGGCGCCCCGACCAGCGCAGGAGGCACCCTTTGACGCACCACGACCCCTCCGGGGTCCCGCCCTACGGACAGCCCGGCGGCCCCGTCCCCGGACAGCCTTCGGCGCCCGGCCGGCCGGTACCGCAGTACGGCGCGTACGGCGCCGCGCCCGTGCCCGCGTACGGGCAGGCTGCGCCCCCGCCCTTCGGCTCCACCGGACCGACGCCGCTCTCCGCGCCCGCGTACGGGCAGCCGACGGCCCCGGTGTACGGCGCGTACGGCGGCGGGTACGGCTACGTCCCGCGACCGCCCGTCCCCGGCGGCCTCGCGACGGGGACGATCGCGCTCGCGGTCGCGGTCACCGCCGTGCAGGTGCTGGCCTGGGTCACGTCGTTCGGCGCGGCCGAGGAGTTCGAGCGCGCCGCCCGCGCCGGCACCCCGAGCGCCGAGGTCCTCACCGGGTACGACGCCGTGGGCCTGCTGCTCCTTCCCGTCCAGCTCGCCGCGGCGGTCGTGACGTGCCTGTGGCTGTGGCAGAGCCGCGTGCTCGCCGAGGCCGTGTCGCCCGCGCGCGGGCACGCGCGCAGCCGGGTGTGGGTCTGGCTCGGGTGGATCGTGCCGGTCGTCGCGTTCTGGTTCCCGTACCAGGTGGTGCGCGACGTGCGCGCCGCGACCGTCGTCGCCCCGCGCCGCGGCCTCGGGTGGTGGTGGGCCGGGTGGCTCCTGTGGAGCGTCGCGACGAACGTCGCCACGCAGCTGACGACGCTCTCCTCGGCCGGTGCGGCCGGGACCTTCGCGCTGCTGCCCGTCGCGGAGACGGTGGGCACCGCGGGCCTCGTCCTCGCGCTGGTCCTGTGGGTGCGCACCGTCCGCGAGATCACCGCGGGCCAGCGTGCCGCGGTGGGTGCCGACGCCCGGTGACCATGTGGGCGCTCGCCGGGGACGGACGCGCGGTCCGGCTTTCCCGGGGCTACGTCGCCGCGCCGCGCCGCACGAGCCCCGGACCGACGGCGGCGAGCGTCGCGGCGTAGCGCGCTGCCCGGGCGTCGTCCCCGCCGGGCACGAGGCCCGCGAGCTCGAGCGAGACGAGGCCGTGCACGAGCCCCCACAGACCGAGCGCGACGTCGGCGGCACCCGCGTCCTCGGGGACGAGGCGCGCGACGGCGTCGCGGAGCACGCGGAACGTGGGCTCCTCGACCGCCTCGGGCCGGTCCGGCCCCGGCCGGACGCCGCGCGCGAACATCACGGCGTAGAAGTGCGGGTCGGCCAGCGCGAAGTCGCGGTACGCGCGACCGAGGGCCGCCAGGTCGGCACCGGGGTCGTCGGTGCGGGGGACCGTGGCGAGGTGTGCGGCGAAGCGCCGGAAGCCCTCCGCGGAGACGGCGGCGACGAGCTCGTCGCGGCTGCCGAAGAGCGCGTAGACGGCCGACGCGCTCGTCCCGGCCTCGGTCGCGACCGACCGGACCGTCACCGCGGCCTCCCCGTGCGTGGAGACGACGCGCGACGCCACGTCGAGGAGGCGGTCGCGCAGGGCGTCGTCGTGCAGTCGGGGTCGTGCCACGCGCCGAGTCTAGGGGCCTTGACGAGCGTTCGCGAACGATGTTCTATAACAGTGTTCGCAAACCGGTGCGCGAGCTCTCGCGCCGCCCCCTGGAGGTCCCCGTGCTCGAGCTCACCGACGCCGCCCGCCTCACCGCCGGCATCGTCCTCCTCACCGTCGTCGGCATCGAGTCCGGCGGGGCGTTCCTCGTGCGCGTGGTGACGCGGCGGGTCCCGGCCACCGGGTTCCAGACGTCGTTCTTCCGTGCCGGGCACGCGCACGCGGGGGTGCTCGTGATCCTCGGCCTCGTCTGCCTGCTGCTCACGGAGGCCACCGGCCTCGCCGGCCCCTGGCGCTGGCTCGCGGCGACCGGCGTGCTCGTCGCGGCGATCCTGCTCCCGGCCGGCTTCTTCCTGTCGGCCGTCGGCCCCGGTCGCGAGACGCCGAACCGGGCCGTCGCGCTGCTGCCCGCGGGGGCCGTCGTCCTCGCGGCGGGCGTCGTGACGCTCGCCGTCGGACTGTTCCTCGGCTGACCGACCCCGGGAGCCCGACGTGGGTGGCTCTCGCTACGGTTCCGGCATGACCACCGCCGAGGACTTCGTCCCGCTCGACCCCGTCCGTCTCGTCACGCTGGCGCAGGGGTGGAGCATCATCTACTCGCCCGGCGGGCCGGAGTGGCACCACCACCAGGGTGCGCTCGAGCGGCACGGCGTCGAGGGCTCGGGCTACGACTTCTCCGGCGCGCTCCAGGCCACGCTGACCGACCACGAGCCGGACGTGCTGGGGGCCGTCGGGTTCGACCCCGAGGGCGGCATGGTGAGCGTCTACGGCTCCGACCTCGACGCCCTGCACGTCGCGGCGCGGCACCTGCACCGCCTCGTCACCGACGAGCGGGCCCTCGACGCGGCGCTCGCCCGGTCGGTCGAGCTCGGGCTCGACGACTGAGCGCGGAGCGCGGCGGGTCCAGGAGGCCTCGTGTCGTCGGACCGCGGCTCCGCGATCCGGGCACGACCGCTCGGGCGGCCTCAGCGCGCGCGCAGCGCGGCGAGCTGCTCGTCGTGCCACGTCGCGACGTAGCCGGTGAGCCGGTCGTCGGCCACCACGGCGTCCGTGTGCACGACCGCGTGCTCCAGCGCGTCGAGGTAGGCGCGGTCGGCCGCGAAGCGCGCGGCGACGGCGGCACGGCCGACGGCCGGGCTCCCGTGGCCCGGGACGAGCGCGTCGACGTCGCGCGCCGCGAGCTCGAGCGCGTCGAGCGCCCCGCGGTACGTGCGCACCGGGTCGCGCGACCCGGTGTCGACGAGCGGCACCTCCACGTCCGAGAGCATGTCGCCCGCGAGCAGCACGCCCCGCACGACGAGCGCCGCGTGGCCCGGCGCGTGGGCGTCGTGCTCGACCACGACGACGTCGGTCTTCCCGTCGGCCTGCGCGCCGGGCCGCTCCTCGGCCTGACCGGGGGTCGGTGCGGTCGGCCACGGCAGGCGTCGTGCGCCGCGGGGGAGCGGCGTGAGCGCGCCGACGAGCGTCGGGTCGTGGCCGGGCGCTGCGGCGTCGGTCGCGGCGACCAGGTCCGCCCCCCCGCGACCGGACGGCGTCGGCGCCGCGGGCCGTGGCGTAGCGCGGGGCGTCGCCCAAGGAGCGGGACCACAGCACGTGGTCCCAGTGCGGGTGGGTCGCGAACCCGGCCGTCACGCGCCAGCCGCGACCGTGGACGGCGGCGGCCAGCGCCTCGACCTCCTCGACCGTGACCGCGGGGTCGACGACGAGCGCCTCGCCGTCGGGCGCGACCACGACCGTCGACGTCGTCGCCCAGATCGTCGCGGTCGCCACCCAGACCCCCGGGCGGACCTCCACGAGGTCGCGCGCGTGCGCCTGCTCGCCGTCCGTGGTCGCGTCGGCGGTGCTGCGCCGCACGCCCGCGTGATCGTCCATCGGTCCTCCGCTCGTCCTCGCGGGACCGGGTCGCGGGCACGTGCCCGAACCCCGGTCCGCGGGGGACACGCGCCCCGGGGTCCCGGGCGCCGTCGTCCCTCGCAGGTAGGTTAGGACCACTATGGCGACCCGCACGTCCCCGCAGGCACGTCGGACCGCGAGCAACCGCACACCAGCGCCCCGCACCGCGGCGCGCGGCGGTTCGTCCACGGCCCGCGGCACGTCGCGCGCCGGAACCGGTCGCGGACGGTCCTCCTCGTCCAGCGCGCGCCGCCCGGCGCGTCGCCCGGCGGCAGGGCCGCCGTGGCCCGTCCGGGCGGTGCGGGGGGTCTGGCTCGGCGCCGCGCACGGCGTGGGATCGCTCGTGCGCACCATCGGAAGAGGAGCAAGAGAGCTGGACCCGGCACACCGGCGCGACGGCGTCGCGTTCACCCTCATCGCCCTCGCGGTCGTCGTCGCGGCCCGCGAGTGGTGGGGCATCCAGGGCACGTTCGGCAAGGTCGTCCACGGCGTCGTCGCGGGGACGTTCGGTCTCGCCGGCGTCGCGGTCCCGGTCCTGCTGCTCTGGCTCGCGGTGCGCATCATGCGGCACCCCGAGCGCGCCCAGGCGAACTCGCGCGTCGCGATCGGGCTCACGCTCATCGTCGTGTCCGTGTGCTCCCTCGTGCACATCTCGGAGGACCTGCCCGCGCCGCGCGACGGCTTCGCGGCGGTGCAGGACGCGGGGGGCATCGTCGGCTATCTGGCGGCCACGCCCGTGACCGCCGGGCTGACGCCGTGGTTCGCCGTCCCCATCTTCCTGCTCCTCGGGTTCTTCGGGCTGCTCGTCGTCACCGCGACGCCCGTGCACCGCATCCCGAGCCGGCTGCGTGGCCTCTACGACGTGCTCACCGGCAACCACCGCACCGAGGACGACGCGCTCGACGCCGACGGGCTCCCGCTCGCGGAGGGCGTCTCGCGCCACGACGGCAGCGAGCCGCCGACGGGTCGCCGACCGCGCAAGCCGCGGCGCACCAAGGCGCAGCGCGCGGCGGAGGCGGCCGAGATCGAGAAGCCCGAGGGCGGCTTCTCGGGCGACGAGGCCTTCGAGACGGCCGCGTTCCTCGACTACGAGGACGACGCGCCGCGCGGCCGGGGGAAGAAGCGTCGCGCGGAGGAGCCGGCCGCCGGCACGGCCGCCACGGAGGTGGTCCCCGCCGTCGGGCAGGGGGCCGCGCAGGACACGGCGGCGGCCGCGATGGGCGCGGTCGCGCCCTCCCCGGAGGACGGCGTCGGCAGCGTGCCGCCGCCCCCGCCCGGCCCGATGCCCCGGGGCGTGCAGCCCATGCTCGAGGGCGACACGGTCTACCTGCTCCCGGACGAGGACGCGCTCGTCAAGGGCGCGCCGCACAAGGTGCGCTCAGCCGCGAACGACCGCGTGGTCGAGGCGCTCACGCAGACGTTCGAGCAGTTCGAGGTCGACGCGAAGGTCACCGGGTTCACGCGCGGCCCGACGGTCACGCGCTACGAGGTCGAGGTCGGGCCCAAGGTCAAGGTCGAGCGCATCACGTCGCTGTCCAACAACATCGCGTACGCGGTGGCCAGCGCCGACGTGCGCATCCTCGCGCCGATCCCCGGCAAGTCGGCCATCGGCATCGAGATCCCCAACACGGACCGCGAGACGGTCGTGCTCGGCGACGTCCTGCGGTCGTCGGCCGCGCGGCGCACCGAGCACCCCATGGTCATGGGCGTGGGCAAGGACGTCGAGGGCGGCTACGTCGTCGCGAACCTCGCGAAGATGCCGCACATCCTCGTCGCGGGCGCGACGGGCGCGGGCAAGTCGAGCTTCATCAACTCCATGATCACGTCGATCCTCATGCGCTCGACGCCCGAGCAGGTGCGGCTCGTGCTCGTGGACCCCAAGCGCGTCGAGCTGACGATCTACGAGGGCATCCCGCACCTCATCACGCCCATCATCACGAACCCGAAGAAGGCCGCGGAGGCCCTCGACTGGGTCGTCCGCGAGATGGACGCCCGCTACGACGACCTCGCCGCGTTCGGGTTCAAGCACATCGACGACTTCAACGCCGCCGTCCGCGCCGGCAAGGTCAAGCCGCTGCCCGGCTCCGAGCGCAAGATCGCGACGTACCCGTACCTGCTGGTCGTCGTCGACGAGCTCGCCGACCTCATGATGGTCGCCCCGCGCGACGTCGAGGCCTCGATCCAGCGCATCACGCAGCTCGCGCGCGCGGCGGGCATCCACCTGGTGCTCGCGACGCAACGCCCGTCGGTCGACGTCGTGACGGGCCTCATCAAGGCGAACGTGCCGTCGCGGCTCGCGTTCGCGACGTCGTCCCTCGCGGACTCGCGCGTCGTACTCGACCAGCCCGGCGCGGAGAAGCTCATCGGCCAGGGCGACGCCCTGTTCCTGCCCATGGGTGCGGCCAAGCCCATGCGCGTGCAGGGCGCGTGGGTCTCGGAGTCCGAGGTGCACGCCGTCGTCGAGCACGTGAAGAGCCAGCTCAAGCCCGTCTATCGCGAGGACGTCACGCAGGCGGCCACGAAGAAGCAGATCGACGAGGACATCGGTGACGACCTCGACCTGCTGCTCCAGGCGGCCGAGCTCGTCGTGACGTCGCAGTTCGGCTCGACGTCGATGCTCCAGCGCAAGCTGCGCGTCGGGTTCGCCAAGGCGGGTCGCCTCATGGACCTCCTGGAGTCGCGCGAGATCGTCGGGCCGTCCGAGGGGTCCAAGGCCCGCGAGGTGCTCGTGACGCCCGAGGAGCTGCCGTCGGCGCTCGCCCTCATCCGGGGCGAGCCCGCGCAGGACGTCTTCGACGGCCAGGCGCCCGCCGCGGCCCTCGCGCCCCAGGGCGCAGGGGGCGGCCACGACTACGGCGAGGGCACCGACGGGCACATGCCCCCGGTCGCGACGGAGTACCACGACGACGCCGACGTGGAGTCGGGCTGGCGGTGACCCGAGCGGCCGGTGGTGCTGCCGACGGTCGGCGCACCCCGGACGACCCCCTAGGCTGGTGACGTGGTCAACGCCGTCCCCTCGCCGTGGAACTCCGCGAACCTCGTCACCATGGCGAGGATCCTGCTCGTCCCGTTCTTCGCGTGGGCGCTCCTCGTCGACGGCGGGGAGTCCGTCACGTGGCGCCTCGTCGCGACGGGCATCTTCGTCCTCGCCGCCACGTCGGACCGCCTCGACGGCTACCTCGCGCGGCGCTACGACCTCGTCACGGACCTGGGCAAGCTCCTCGACCCCATCGCGGACAAGCTGCTCGTGGGCACCGCCCTCGTGCTGCTCGCGTGGCCGCTCGGCGAGCTGCCCTGGTGGGTCCCCGTCGTCGTGCTCGCGCGCGAGCTGGGCGTCACGCTCCTGCGGTTCGCCGTCCTCAAGTACGCGGTCATGCCTGCGTCCCGCGGCGGGAAGCTCAAGACCGTGCTGCAGACCGTCGCGATCACGCTCTTCGTGCTGCCGCTCGCGCACCTGCCGGCGTTCGTCGGCGTCGTCGCCTGGATCGTGCTCGCCGCGGCCATCCTCGTCACCGTCGTGACCGGCCTGGAGTACGCGTATCAGGGCTGGCGCCTGCGCCGCGACGCGGTGCGCGCAGCCCGGGTCGTCGAGCGGGGTCCGAGCACGGACGGCGCGCCCGTCTCGTGACCGACGCTCCGGTCCCGCCGGGGAGCTCGTCGGTCACCGGCCCGGACGTGCGGCCCGACGTCGTCGAGCTGCTCGGCGCTCTGGAGGCCCGCGGGTGGACCCTCGCGACGGCCGAGTCGCTCACGGGCGGCCTGCTCAGCGCGACGATCGTCGACGTGCCCGGCGCCTCGCGCGTGCTCCGGGGCGCCGTCGTCGCGTACGCGACCGACGTCAAAAAGTCGGTCCTCGGCGTCGACTGCGGCCTGCTCGCCGCGCACGGGGCCGTGCACCCGGAGGTCGCACGCCAGATGGCCGAGCGCGTGCGCGACGTGCTGAGGGCAGACGTCGGGGTCGCGACCACGGGCGTCGCGGGCCCCGACCCGCAGGACGGCCGGGCCCCGGGGACCGTCTTCGTCGCCGCGAGCGGACCGGGGGGCACGGAGGTGCGAGAGCTGCACCTGGCGGGCGACCGTACGGCCGTCCGCGCCGCCACCGTGGCCGCCGCGGTGGCGCTCGCGCGCGCGACGGTCGGGCCCCGGCCACCGACGGCGTGACGATGCCCCGTGCTGGGTGAAATCGTCGGCGGGAGCGTCGGCCGCCCGGCCGGGCGTGGACCGGGCCGGAGGCGTCGTGGAGACGTCGTGAACGTGCCGCGGGGGAGCGGCCGGGAGGCCCGGCGCGGGAACAACACCCCACGTCGCGACGTTGCACAGCACGTGATCGCCAACAGGACCGTCAACCGACCGGTGGGACGCACGGACAACGCGCCCGCGCCCCGTCCCGCACGGGGCACCGGCGACGTGAGCGGACCGCGGGCGGGGTACGGTAGGACGACCCCGTCACGCGGGGCAGTGAACAGGAAGACCGGCACGAGCAGTTCGCGCACCCAGGTGGGGGCCTCTCCGGCTCCCGGGGGCGCACGGGACACGGAAGGGGGTCGCCAGATGATTGTTCTTCGACGAGAGATCGGGGACGTGCTGCGAGACGCTCGCCAGCGACAGGGGCGCACCCTGCGAGAGGTGTCCTCCGCCGCACGGGTCTCGCTGGGCTACCTCAGCGAGGTCGAGCGCGGTCAGAAGGAAGCGTCGTCGGAGCTCCTCGGCTCGATCTGCGAGGCGCTCGACATCCCGATGTCGTTGGTGCTGCGCGAGGTCAGCGACCGGGTCGCCGTCGCCGAGGGTCTGCTGATCCCCGACACCATCCCGGCCGACTTCGCGACGGCCGTGCTGGGTCGCCAGCATCCCGAGGGCACGGCACGCCGCGAGGACCTGCAGCCCGTCGGCTGACGGTCGGGCCGGCACCGGCCGCACCGGGAGCGGGGGCAGCGACGCCGGCCGTCATCCTGCTGCGGGCGGTGCCTGGCAGGTCGGACACCAGAAGATCGGACGGTCGTACGGGGGCTCGTTCGCCGTACCTTCCGCGACAGGCGTGCCGCACACGTGGCACGCCTTTCGTGTGCGCCCGTGCACGTGCCGCACGACGCCGGCGCGCGGGTCGAACCCGTGCCGCACCGTGCGCTGCATGAGCGTGCGTGCCGTGAGCAGGAGGCCCTCGAGGTCCTCGACGTCGCGGACGGGCGTCCACGGGTAGACGTGCTCGGCGAAGAGCGACTCGGCCGTGTAGATCGTGCCGATGCCGGCGACGAGGTGCTGGTCGAGCAGGGCCTCCGCGACGGGCACACCCGTTGCGGCCCGCTCCGGCCGGTACCGGGGGCCGCTCCCGCCCGCCGCGTCGTCGGCCCGCATCCGCGCGGCCGCCTCGGGCAGCCCGGTCTCCGGGAAGTCGTCGCCGAGCACGTCGGGACCGAGCGGACCGACGATCACGCGCTCGTCCGCGGTGCGCAGCACGTGCAGCATCCCGATCCGGTTCCCGACCGCCGTCCACCACTCGTTCGCGAGGACGACGCGCACGTTCGGCTCCGCCCCTCGAGCGTCGTGCGTGCCCGTCCGGGCGAGCCGCCACGACCCCTCCATGCGCAGGTGCGTGTGCAGGGACCGGCCGTCGTCGAACCGCGTGAACAGGTGCTTCCCGTAGGCCGGGTTCCCGACGACCGTCCGCCCGACCAGGTCGATCTCCGCGGCGCTCGGCCACCGCAGGTCCGAGCGGACCAGCACCCGGTCCTTGAGCGCCTCGTCGAGGCGGGCCGACACGAGACGCAGGATGTCACCCTCGGGCACGCGACCGCCCCCCGTGGCCGGGGGCGCGCGACGACCGCCGCACGTCAGGCCGCCCGCAGGCCGCGCGGCGTCGCGCGGAAGCCGGCGTCGAGCAGCGCGCGCACCGCGTCGTCCGCCGGGGTCCGTGCCGTGCCGGCACCCGCCAGGGCCTCGACGCCGTCGACGCGCTGCACCACGATCTTCCCGAGCGTGCCCGCCCGCACCGCGCGGACCAGCGCCGCGCTCGCCTCGGCGAGCCGCGGGCCGTCCACGAAGGACAGCACGGACCGCCCGCCGCGCTCGACGTAGAGCGCGAGGTCGCCGTCGCTCAGCACGACGACGGCGCCCGCCTTGCGGCCCGGGCGGTGACCGCGCGAGCCCTCCCCGGTCGTGCCGTCCGTGCCGGGCGCGCCGGGCGCGCCGGGTCCGGTCGTCGGGCGGGTGGGCCACGGCAGCGCCGCGCCGTAGGGGTTCGCCGGGTCCGTCGCGGCGAGCAGCACGGCGCCGGGACGCGGACCGCCGCGCGACGTCCGCGCGTCGGGGAGCGGGGCGAACGGGTCGGTCGCGGCCGCCGCGGCGTCGGCCTCGAGCGCGCGCTCACGGTCCTGCGCGTCGGTCCGGAGCTGGTCGACCGCGCCGGGGAGCGCGAACTGCGAGCCGCCGAGGTGCTCGACGAAGTACCCGCGCCGCGCGGCGCCCGTGGCCTCCAGCTCGCTCAGCACGCGGTACACCGCGCGGAACGACCCCGCGACGCCCTCGGCGGGCGCGACGGCGCGCGTGAGCACGCCGTGGCGGTCGAGCAGGACGCGGGCGAGCGCGTGCGCCCGGCGGGTGGGGTCGGGCTCGCGCGGGGGCAGCGCCGACCACCGACCGGCGCCGCCGCGCAGGGCCGTCTCGGGCGACGTCGGCGGCCGCAGGCCCGCGAACCGGCCGCGCGCGAGCGGCCGGGCCCGCGCCGGGGCGCGCGGCGCGCGGTGGGTCCCCCCGGCGGCACCGAGCCGTGCGCGCAGCGACCCGAGGCCGTCGTTCGTCACGTGGCCCGACCACACGAGGTCCCACAGCGCCTCGAGCGTCGGGACGGTCTCCGCGCCGGCGCGCTGGGCCAGCCGCGGGAGGAAGTACCCGCCCGAGCCCTCCAGCAGGTCGAGCAGCGTGGCATGGAGGCCGGTCTCGGGCGCCGGGCCCGGGTCGGGCAGCGTGAGCGGCGCCCACTCCGCGAGGTGGAGGCTGACGAGACCGTCGCCGCCGCCGGAACCGGGCAGCGGGGCGTGCCCGCACCACACGACCTCGCCGGTCGTCGTCAGCTCGTCGAGCATCGTCGGGGTGTAGTCGCTGACGCGCGCCGGGAGCACGAGGGTCTCGAGCGCCGAGGCGGGGACGGCCGCGCCGGAGAGCTGCTCGACGACGCGCAGCAGCCCGTCGACGCCGCGCAGCGCGCCGAGCCCCTGCCAGCGCGGGAGGAAGACGCCCAGCGTCTCGGCGGGGACGGGCTCCACCTCGGCGCGCAGCGCGGCGAGCGAGCGCCGGCGCAGGACGCGCAGCACCTCGGCGTCGCACCAGTCGTCGCCCGTGCCGCCGATCGCCTCCGGCCGCAGCCGCCCGCGCACGACGAGCCGGGCCGCCTCGAGCCGCTCGAGCGTCTGCACGACGACGGCGACGCCAAGCCCGAGGCGTGCGGCGAGGTCGGCGGCGGTGAACGGGCCGTGCGTGCGGGCGTGGCGGCGCACGAGGTCGCCGAGCGGGTCGGGGACGGGCTCGGTGAACACCTCGGGGATGCCGACGGGCAGCGCGACGCCGAGCGCGTCGCGCAGGCGGCCGGCGTCCTCCACGACCGCCCACTGCTGCGCGCGCTCGGGCGCGACCCCCGCGAGCCGCACGGGCATGATGCGGCGCGCGGCCTCGAGCTCGCGCAGCCAGGCCGCGACGTCGGCGCGCACGTCCTCGCGGGTCCGCGCCGCGACCTCGGCCTCGGTGAGCGGGCCCAGCCGGCGCAGGACGTCCCACACGTCCTCGGCGTGGCGCGCCTGCCGCTCGGGCGCGAGCGCGCCGAGCTCGGCCTCGGTCCGCTCGATCTGGGCGGGGTCGAGCAGGTCGGCGAGCTGGGCCGCGACGCCGTCGCCGCCCAGCAGCTCGGCGAGGAGGGTGGGGTCCAGCGACAGCGCGGCGGCGCGGCGCTCCGCGAGCGGGGCGTCGCCGTCGTAGAGGAACTGCGCCGTGTACCCGAAGAGGAGGGACTGCGCGAAGGGCGACGGCGTCGGGGTCGTCACCTCGACGAGGCGCACGCGCCCGGCGGCGAGGTCGCGCATGAGGTCGGTGAGCGCCGCGACGTCGAAGTCGTCCTGCAGGCACTCGCGCGCCGCCTCGAGGACGATCGGGAACTCCGGGTACTCCGACGCCACCGACAGGAGCTGCGCCGAGCGCTGCCGCTGCTGCCACAGCGGCTGGCGCCGGTCCGGACGACGCCGGGGCAGCAGGAGCGCGCGGGCGGCGGCCTCGCGGAACCGCGACGCGAACATCACCGACCCGCCGAGCTCGTCGCGCACCGCGTCGAGCACGTCGTCCGGGTCGAGGAGCAGGTCCTCGACGCCGACGACGGGCGCGTCCCCGCCGAGGCCGCCCGAGCCGTCGGTCGCTCCCTCGAGCCACGAGTCCCCGGTGTCCGGGAGCCGCAGGACGATGCCGTCGTCGGCGTGCATCGCGGCGGCGTCGACCCCGTAGCGCTCGCGCAGGCGCGCGGCGAGCACGAGCGCCCACGGCGCGTGCACCTTCGCGCCGTACGGCGAGTGCACGACGACGCGCCAGTCGCCGAGCTCGTCGCGGAAGCGCTCGACGACGACCGTGCGGTCGTCGGGGACGCGTCCGGTCGCGTCGCGCTGCTCGCGCAGGTAGGCCAGCAGGTTGTCGCTCGCCCACGCGTCGAGGCCTGCCGTGCGGAGCCGGTCGGCCGCCGCGTCGGGGTCGGTGGCGGCGAGCGCGTCCGTCTCGCGCACCCACGCGCCGAGCGCACGGCCGAGCTCGGCGGGTCGGCCGGGGGAGTCACCCTTCCAGAACGGCAGCCGCCCGGGGATGCCCGGCGCGGGCGTGACGAGCACGCGGTCGGGCGTGATGTCCTCGATGCGCCACGTGCTCGAACCGAGCGTGAACGTGTCGCCGACGCGCGACTCGTAGACCATCTCCTCGTCGAGCTCGCCGACGCGCTTGCCGCCGCGCGGGGCGCGGCCGCCCGCGGTGTCCGGGTCGCCCGCGACGGTCCCGGTGCCGGCGTCCGTCGCGAGGAACACGCCGTACATCCCGCGGTCGGGGATCGTGCCGCCGCTCGTCGCGGCGAGCCGCAGCGCGCCCGGCCGCCCGGTCAGCCGGCCCGACGCGCGGTCCCACACGATCCGCGCGCGCAGCTCGCCGAAGTCCTCGCTCGGGTAGCGGCCTGCGAGCATGTCGAGGACGGCGTGCAGCGACGCGTCGCCGAGGTGCGCGTAGGGCTCGCTGCGCCGCACGAGCGTCGCGAGCTCCGCGACCGTCCACTCGTCGACCGCGACCATCGCGACGACCTGCTGGGCGAGGACGTCGAGCGGGTTGGCGAGCACGTGGAGCTCCTCGATACCTCCGGAGCGCATGCGCTCGGCGACGACCGCCGACGGCACGAGGTCGCCCCGGTGCGTGGGGAACACCACGCCGTGCGACACGGCCTCCACCTGGTGGCCCGCGCGCCCGATCCGCTGCAGGCCCGACGCGACCGAGGGCGGCGCCCCGACCTGGACCACGAGGTCCACCGCGCCCATGTCGATGCCGAGCTCGAGGCTCGACGTCGCGACCACCGCGGGCAGCCGGCCGTCCTTGAGTTCGGTCTCCGTGCGCGTGCGCTCGGCCCGGCTCATCGACCCGTGGTGCGCGCGGGCGATGACGGGCTCGACGCCCGAGCTCGCGCCCGACTGCGCCTGCACCTGCGCCGCGGTGACCGTGCCCGGGTCGAGCACGTCCTCGCCCTGGCGCTCGGCCCACAGCTCGTTCATGCGCGCCGTGAGGCGCTCCGCCCCGCGGCGCGAGTTCGTGAAGACCAGCGTGGAGCGGTGGTCGGTGACGAGGTCGACGACCCGCTCCTCGACGTGCGGCCAGACCGACGGGCGCGGTGGCCGGACGTCGGGCGCGCCCGTCGGGCGCGACGTCGCAGGGCCCGTGAGGTCGCGCTCGCCGGGGGGCAGAGGTGGCAGGCCGCCGTCCGACCGCGACCCGGCGTCCGGCACGAGTGCCGCCGTCCCGAGGTCCGAGAGGTCCGGGACGGGCACGACGACGTCGACCTCGATGCGCTTGCTCGACGGCGGCTGCACGACGACGACCTCGCGCCCGCCCTCGGCCTCGGGCCGGTGCCCGCCGAGGAAGGTCGCGACCGCCTCGACGGGGCGGACCGTGGCCGAGAGCCCGACGCGCTGCGCCGGGGGCCGCTCGTGCGCCTCGAGCAGCGCGTCCAGGCGCTCGAGCGACACGGCCAGGTGAGCGCCCCGCTTGGTGCCCGCCACCGCGTGGATCTCGTCGACGATCACCGTCTCGACGCCCACGAGCCCCGCGCGCGCCTGCGACGTCAGCACGAGGAACAGCGACTCGGGCGTCGTGATGAGGATGTCGGGCGGGTGGGTCGCGAGCCGGCGGCGCTCGCTCGTGGGGGTGTCCCCGGTGCGGGTGCCGACGACGACGTCCGGCACGTCGAGCCCGAGCCGCACCGCGGCCTGGCGGATGCCCGCGAGCGGCGAGCGCAGGTTCCGCTCGACGTCCGCGGCGAGCGCCTTGAGCGGGGAGACGTAGAGGACGCGACAGCGCGCCTCGCGAGCCGGGGCCTCGTCCGGGGGCGCGGCGAGGATCCGGTCGAGCGACCAGAGGAACGCGGCGAGCGTCTTGCCCGAGCCCGTCGGGGCGACCACGAGGGCGTGCCGGTCGCTCGACACGGCCTCCCACGCACCGGCCTGGGCGGCGGTCGGCGCGTCGAACGCGCCCGAGAACCACGCGCGCGTGGGCGCGGCGAAGCGGGCGAGCGGGTCCGAGGTCACGCGCCCATTCTGGGGCTGCCCACCCACACGCGCCCGCCGCAGCGTGCCGGCGCCCCGGCGGCCTGCCCGTGCGCCCTCGGCGCGACCTGGTGCGACCCCGGGCGACTTCGGTGCGACCTTGGGCGACGCGGTGCGGCCCCGCGCGTCCCGGCGCGCGACCGGGCGGCCGCGGATCCGTGCAAGGCTTGGTCCGTGCGCTACCGCGAGTTCTCCGAGCTGGTCGACGAGGTGTTCGGTGCGGCCCTGGGCCGCGCCTACGTGCGCGAGCAGGTGCTGTCCGTGCTCGACGACCGGACCGCCGCCCAGGCGCTCGAGGACGGGGTCGAGCCGCGCGTCGTCTGGCACGCGCTGTGCGACGCGCTCGACGTGCCCGACGCGCGGCGCTGGGGGAACGACGACCACCGCCAGGCGCCGCCGCGCCGCTGACCGGCCCCGACCTGCCCGGCCCCCACCTGCCCGGCCCCGACCTGACCGGCCCCGACCTGCCCGCAACCCGGGGACGCCCGAGGGGCGCACCCCGCCGTGCCCCGCGATGATGGCGGCATGAGCGTTCCCGCCCGCGGCCGCCTCGCCACGCTGCGCCTCACCGCCGCCGACGTGCGCGGCGCGGCCTGGTCGCTCGTCTCGACGGCGGCCGGGCTGGGGCTCGCGATCTGGGTCGTCCCCGGGGTCGAGGTGACCAACCCCTGGTCGCTCGTCCTCGCGGCGCTCGCGGTGGCGGTGGGCGACGCGCTGCTGCGCCCGGTGCTGCGCGGGGTCGCGCGCCGGTCCGGCGTCGTCGGCGCGCTCGTGTCGGGCGTGGTCGCCCAGGTCGCGGTCGCGTGGGCGGCGCTCACCTACCTCCCGGGGTTCCGCAGCGGGACGTGGACCGCCGTCCTCGCCGTCCTCGTCATCGCGGCCGTGCTCATGGCGCTCGGGCGCTGGGTCGTCGGGGCGAGCGACAACGAGTACGTGATCGGGGACCTGCTCCGGCGCGCGCGACGCCAGGCGGGCGTGCCCCGGGGAGCCGCCGCGGGCGCCGCCGCGGAGCGCCCGGCGGGCCTGCTCGTCGTCCTGCTCGACGGCGTCGCGCGCCCCACGCTCGACTACGCCCTCCAGGCCGGCCTGGCCCCGACGCTCGCGCGGTGGCTCGGCGACGGCAGCCACCACCTCACGACGTGGTGGGCCCGCGTGCCCGCGACGACGCCGGCCTCGACCGTCGGGCTCCTGCACGGGTCGACCGAGCACGTCCCCGCCTTTCGGTGGTGGTCGCGCGCGCTGGGGAGGCTCGTCGTGACGAACCGGCCCGCGGACGCGGCGGCGGTCGAGGCGCGCACGAGCGACGGCGCGGGTCTGCTAGCGGGGGGCGGCGTGGCCGTCTCGACGATGTTCTCCGGGGACGCGGCGACGAGCCTGCTCGTCATGAGCCGGGCGCGCGAGGGCCTGGGGCCCGGGCAGATGTTCGTGCACTTCTTCGCGAGCCCGTTCGTCCTCGTGCGCGCCGTGGTCGTCGCGCTCGGCGAGCTGCTCAAGGAGCTCTACCAGGGCTGGCAGCAGGCCGTGCGCGGCGTCGAGCCGCGCGTCTCGCGCCTCGGCTGGTACCCGGTGCTGCGCGCCGTGACGAACGTCGTGCTCCGCGACCTCAACACGACGCTCGTCGCGGAGCAGCTCGTGCGCGGGGCGCCCGTCGTGTGCGTCGACCTCGTGGACTACGACGAGATCGCGCACCACGCCGGGCCGCTGCGGCCGGAGTCGCTGCGCGCGCTCGAGGGCCTGGACCGCGTCGTCGGGCTCTGGGAGCAGGTCGCAGCCGTCGCGCCTCGGCGCTACGACGTCGTCGTGCTCTCGGACCACGGGCAGTCGCTCGGCCCGACGTTCGAGCAGGTCGCCGGGCGGTCCTTCCTCGACGAGGTGCGACGCCTCATGGCGCTCGACCCGCCCGGTGACGGGGCTCGTGCGGACGACGACGGCCGCGCCCGGGACGGCACCGGGTCCGCCCGGGGCGAGGGGCGGCGTCGGGCGACGGCCCCGGACAGCGAGGCGTGGGGCCCTGCCAACACGGCCCTCAACGCGCTGCGTCCCGGGCAGCCGGACGCGCAGGCGGGCCGCATGCTCGTGGGCCCGGACCGCTCCGAGCGCCGCGCCGACGCCGCACCCGCCCTGCCCGAGCTGCCCGAGGTCGCGGTCGTCGGGTCGGGCAACCTCGGGATGGTGTGGTTCCCGCGCGAGCCGCGGCGCCTCACGGGTGACGAGGTCCGCGCCCGGTGGCCCGCGCTGCTCCCGGGTCTCGTCGCGAACCCCGCGGTCGGCGTCGTCGTCGAGCGCGGTCCGCACGGGGAGGTTCGGGCGCACGGCCGGGGCGGCTCGCGCGACCTGCTGACGGGCGAGGTCGTGGGCGCCGACCCGCTCGCGTCGTTCGGGTCGCGCGCGGCGGCGGACCTCGTGCGCGTCGCCGGGCTGGAGGACGCCGGGGACCTCGTGCTCGTGTCCAGCGTCGACGAGGTCGGGATGGTGCACGCGTTCGAGGGCCTGGTCGGGTCGCACGGCGGCCTCGGCGGGGCGCAGAACCAGGCGGTGCTGGTGCACCCCGCGCACCTCGCGGTGCCCGACGACGAGCTCGAGGACGTCGACGGCACGCCGATGCTCGTCGGGGCGGAGGCGGTGCACCGCCGGCTCGTCGCGTGGCTCACCGACCTGGGGGTACGGCCGCCGGTGGCCGAGGACGCGCCGGGCCGGGGGAGCGGCGCGTGAGCGTCACCGTGACGTGGCTCGGCCACTCGAGCGCGGTCCTCGACCTCGCCGCGACCCCCGGCGGGCCGACGGCGCGGCTCGTGACCGACCCGCTCCTGCACCGGCACGCGGGGATGCTCCGCCGGCGCGGAGAGCAGCCGGCCCCGGTGTGGCGGGGCGGCGACGCCGTCCTGCTGTCCCACCTCCACCACGACCACGCCGAGCTGCGGTCGCTGCGGCTCCTCGGCGACGTGCCGGTCCTCACGGCACCCGCCAACGCGCGGTGGCTGCGCGGCAAGGGGCTGCGCGGCGTCGGGCTGGGCGACGAGTGGCACGCGGTGGGCCCGCCGGGGGCCGGGGTCGAGACGCGGCTCGTCACCGCGGTGCACGGGCACCGGCCGATGCCGCACCGGCCCAACGCCGCGAACGGTCACCTCGTGCGGACCACCGGTCCCGACGATCTGCGCGTGTGGGTGGCGGGCGACACCGAGCACCACCCCGGCATGGCGCACCTCCCGGCGCTCGCGGGCGGCCCGGTGGACGTGGCCCTCGTGCCGGTCGGCGGGTGGGGGCCGCGGCTCTCGGGCGGGCACCTGGGCCCGGTGCAGGCCGCGCGGGTGTGCGCCGAGGTCGGGGTGCGGGTCGCGGTGCCGGTGCACTGGGGGACGCTGCACGCGCCGGGCGGCCAGCACCTGCCGCGCGGCTGGATGGACCACGCGGGCGCGGCGTTCGAGGCGGCCGCGCAGCGCGAGGCGCCCGGGACGCGGGTCGTCGTGCTGCGGCCCGGGGAGTCGTGGTCCGCGGACGACGACGGGTGAGCCCGCGAGTCGCGGACACGCCGGGGCGGGTTCCGTGATCGAACACGTGTTCGGCTAGAGTTGTGCACAGGGCGCGCTCCGGCGGGCCCGGGACGCCGGTCCGGCACGACGGTCCCCAGGTCTGGGGCTCGTCGGCACCGCGTGTCGGTGGCTGCCCGTAACGTCGGGCCACAACGAACAGATGGACGTCGAACCGAAGGTGGACTGACATGCCCGCACCCGCAGACCGCGAGAAGGCGCTCGAGGCAGCCCTCGCCCAGATCGACCGGAGTTTCGGCAAGGGCTCCGTCATGCGCCTCGGCGAGGAGGGCCGTGCCCCCGTCGAGGTCATCCCCACGGGCTCCATCGCGCTGGACATCGCGCTCGGCATCGGCGGTCTGCCCCGCGGGCGCGTCATCGAGGTGTACGGCCCGGAGTCCTCCGGAAAGACGACCGTGGCGCTGCACGCCGTGGCCAGCGCCCAGCGCGCCGGCGGCATCGCGGCGTTCATCGACGCCGAGCACGCCCTCGACCCGGAGTACGCCAAGAAGCTCGGCGTCGACACCGACGCCCTGCTCGTCTCCCAGCCGGACACGGGGGAGCAGGCGCTCGAGATCACGGACATGCTGATCCGCTCGGGCGCGCTCGACATCATCGTCATCGACTCCGTCGCGGCCCTCGTGCCGAAGGCGGAGATCGAGGGCGAGATGGGCGACAGCCACGTCGGTCTCCAGGCCCGCCTCATGTCGCAGGCGCTGCGCAAGATCACCGGTGCGCTCAGCGCGTCCGGCACGACCGCGATCTTCATCAACCAGCTCCGCGAGAAGATCGGCGTGTTCTTCGGCTCTCCCGAGACGACGACCGGTGGCAAGGCGCTGAAGTTCTACGCCTCGGTCCGTCTCGACATCCGCCGCATCGAGACCCTCAAGGAGGGCACCGACGCGGTCGGCAACCGGACCCGCGTGAAGGTCGTCAAGAACAAGATGGCGCCGCCGTTCAAGCAGGCCGAGTTCGACATCCTCTACGGGGTCGGCATCTCTCGCGAGGGTGGTCTCATCGACATGGGCGTGGAGCACGGGTTCGTGCGCAAGTCCGGGTCGTGGTTCACCTACGGCGGCGACCAGCTCGGGCAGGGCAAGGAGAACGCGCGCTCGTTCCTGCGCGACAACCCCGACCTCGCGAACGAGCTCGAGAAGAAGATCAAGGAGAAGCTCGGCGTCGGGGCCAAGGTCGACGCACCGGCCGACCCGGCCGCCGGCGTGACCGTCGCGGCCGACGCCGCCGTGGCCGCTCCGGCTAAGGCGACCGCCGCGGCCGGCAAGGGGAAGAAGTCGCCGTTCTGATCGGCGAGCAGGACGGGGTCGAGGGCGCTGAGCCCGTCGACCCGTCCGCGGAGGATGACGGGCGCCGCACCGGCCGCAAGGCCGGGCGGCGCCCGCGCCCGTCGCTGCACGAGCTCGTGGAGCGCGGCGAGATCAGCGACGCCGACCTCGCCGAGCGCGCCCGCGAGACCGTCCTGCGCATCCTCACCGCGGCACCGAAGAGCCGCGCGGAGCTCACGCAGTCGCTCGCGCGCAAGGGATACCCCGAGCACGTCGTGCTGCCCATCCTCGACCGCTTCGAGGAGGTCGGGCTCGTCGACGACGCGCAGTACGCGGAGATGATCGTCCGCACGCGGCACGCCGAGCGCGGGCTGTCCCGCCGCGCGATCTCGACCGAGCTGCGCCGGCGGGGGATCGACGGCGAGGTCGGTGCGGCCGCGCTCGAGCAGGTGGACGACGACTCCGAGGCGGACGCCGCCCTGGCCCTCGCGCGAGCACGTCTCGCCAGGACCCGCGGTCTCGACCGCGACGTGCGCGTGCGTCGGACGGTCGGCGCGCTCGCCCGCAAGGGGTACAGCCCCGGGCTGGCCTTCGAGATCGTGCAGCGCGAGCTCGACGCGGAGGAGTGACGCTCGACCGGCCAGGACGAGCACGGGCGGCCCACCCCACGGCAGAGCGGCCCGTCGCCCGCCCGAGCACGGGCGGGCGACGGGTGCGTCAGCGCACGGTGGAGGTGGCCGGGGCGTCCTCCGTGGGGCCGCCCGCGACCGCCGTCGGGTTGCCGATGCCCGGTCCCGCAGCCGTGGCGCCCGCGGTGCGCCCGCTGAGGAAGCGTGAGAGCCACTGGGCCAGGGCGGTCAGGGCGTAGTTGATGACGATGAAGATGACCGCGGCGACCGTGAGGGTCTGCAGGGTGTTGCCGAAGGCCGTGCCGAGGATCTGCGCGGCCCGCAGCAGCTCGGGGTACGTGATGATCTGCCCGAGCGCGGTGTCCTTGAGCACGACGACGAGCTGCGACACGAGCGCGGGCAGCATCGCGATGAGCGCCTGCGGGAGCTGGATCGACCGCAGGGTCTGCCCGCGCGTCAGGCCGATCGCCACGCCGGCCTCTCCCTGGCCCTTCGGCAGGTTGCCGACGCCGGACCGGACGAGCTCGGCGATCACCGAGCCGTTGTAGAGCACGAGGGAGATCACGACCGCGAGGAACGGGGCGTCCGGGACCTTCTGCAGCCCCAGCAGGAGCCAGAAGAAGATCATCATGAGGAGCACCGGCACGGCGCGGAAGAACTCGACGACGACACCGCACGCCCAGCGCAGCGCGCGCACGTGCGAGAGCCGGCCGGAGCCGAAGACCAGCCCGAAGATCACGGCACCGACGATCGCGAAACCGGCGGCGCGCAGCGTGTTCTGGAGGCCCGGCAGGAAGAAGTTCTCCCACGCGTTGGCGGTGAAGACGGGACCCCACTGCTCCCACGAGAGCTGGCCCTTGCGTCCGAGCTCCAGCAGCACGAGCACGGCGATCCCGATCACGATCACGGCGCCGATCACGTTGCCGACGGCGATCGCGCGCCGGGCCCGGGGCCCGGGGGCGTCGAAGAGGACGGACTGACGCGGGGCGCTCATCGGCGGACCGCCAATCGGGTCGAGAGCGAGGTGGTGAGCAGGCCGATCGGGATGACGAGGATCACGTAGCCGATCGCGAAGGTGAGGAAGATCGCGTAGATGTAGTTCGAGTTGAACTCGATCATCGTGCGCATGAGGCTCGACGTCTCCGTCGTGACGCTCGCGGCGGCCGCGACGGTGGAGTTCTTCAGCAGCGCGATGAGGGTGTTGCCGAGGGGGGCGATGGCGCCGCGGAACGCCTGCGGGAGGATGACGAGGCGCGCGGCGGGAGCGAAGGAGAGGCCGATCGCCCGCGCCGCCTCGGCCTGGCCGATCGGCACCGTGTTGACGCCCGAGCGGATCGCCTCGCACACGAAGGCGGCGTGGTAGACGGTCAGGCCGATGACCGCGAACCGGAAGAAGTTCGTCGGGAAGTCGGGGGACAGGCTGATCTGCAGCTGGGTCCACACCGCGAGGACCATGAACGTCATGATGATCGTCAGCGGCGTGTTGCGCAGGAGGTTCACGTAGGTCGAGCCGGCCCACCGCAGGCTCGAGACGGGGGAGATCCGCATGAGCGCGAGCGCCGTGCCGAGGATCAGGGAGAAGATCGCAGCCCAGAACGTCAGCTGGATGTTCACCCAGAACGCGCCGAGCACGTCGTAGGTGCTGAGGAGCTCGGTGAACTGGGAGAGGTAGTCACCCACGGTTGGTCATCCTCCGGGAGGGCGTGGTCGTGGACCGACCGGACGAGGCCGGGGAGCGGAGCGCGGCACGCCGCGCTCCGCTCCCCGGCAGAGAGGTCAGGCGCAGGGGTCGACCGTCGGCGGGTTCTCGCTCGCGTTCGGCGTGTACCCGGTGCCCTCGGTGTTCTTGCTGACGAACTCCTCCCAGGAACCGTCCTCGATCATCTTCTCGATCGCGGCGTTGACGTCCTCGCAGACGTCGTTGTCCTGGGGCAGGCCGACGCCGTAGCGCTCGGTCGAGAACGGCGCCCCGACCACCTTCACCTTGCCCTGGTTCTGCGGCTGCGCCGCGAGGCCCGCGAGGATGATGTCGTCGGTCGTGACGGCGTCGACCTGGCCGGCCGTGAGCGCGGTCACGCACTCGGCGTACCCGGGGCGCTCGAGGAGCTGCACGCCCGCGGCGTACTCGTCCTTGATGCGCTGCGCCGACGTCGAGCCCGTGACGGAGCAGAGGTTCTTGCCCTCGAGCGACTCCGGGCCGGTGATGTCGGTGTTGTCCTCGGCGACGAGCAGGTCCTGCCCGGCGACGAAGTACGGCCCGGCGAACGCGACGGTCTCCTTGCGCGTGTCCGTGATGGAGTACGTCGCGAAGATCATGTCGACCTGACCGGTCTGGAGCATCGTCTCGCGCTGCGCGGACGGTGCCTCGACCCACTCGATCTGATCCGGGGAGTAGCCGAGCTCGCCCGCCACGTAGGTGGCGACGTCGACGTCGAACCCCGTGTAGGTCGACCCGTCCTGGAACCCCAGGCCGGGCTGGTCGAACTTGATGCCGATCTTGACCGTCTCGCCGCCGCCGTCGCCGCTGCCTCCGGCGGACTGCTCGGGGTCCGTGGTCGTGCTGTCGTCGCCGACGTCGCCGCTGCTGCACGCTGCGAGCGTGAGCGCGGTGAGAGCGGCCAGCACGGCAGCACCTGCGTGTCGTGTGCGCATCGTTCCTACCCTTCGTGAGTGGTGGTCGTCCGACGACGGTGTGCCTCGTCGGTCGGCCGGGTGTGGGGGGCCTGGCGGCCCGGTCCGTGGTGGTCGGTGCGTGGTGAGGGCGGGGGACCTCAGTGCGTGAGGATCTTGGAGAGGAAGTCCTTGGCCCGCTCGCTCTTCGGCGCGGTGAAGAACTCCTCGGGGTGCGCCTCCTCGACGATCTGGCCGTCCGCCATGAAGACCACCCGGTTCGCGGCCTTCCGGGCGAAGCCCATCTCGTGGGTGACGACGATCATGGTCATGCCCTCCTTGGCGAGCGAGACCATGACGTCCAGGACCTCGTTGATCATCTCGGGGTCGAGCGCCGACGTGGGCTCGTCGAACAGCATGACCTTGGGCTTCATCGCGAGGGCCCGGGCGATGGCGACGCGCTGCTGCTGGCCGCCCGAGAGCTGCGCCGGCATCTTCTGCGCCTGGTTCTTCACGCCGACCCGGTCGAGGAGGGCCAGGGCGCGCTCCTTCGCGTCCTTGCTCCGCTCGCGCCGCACCTTGACGGGCCCGAGCGTCACGTTGTCGAGGATCGTCTTGTGCGCGAAGAGGTTGAAGGACTGGAAGACCATGCCGACGTCGGAGCGCAGCCGCGCGAGCGCCTTGCCCTCCTGGGGGAGCGGTTCGCCGTCGACGAGGATCTCGCCCGAGTCGATCGTCTCGAGCCGGTTGATCGCCCGGCACAGGGTCGACTTGCCCGAGCCGGAGGGTCCGATGACGACGAGCACCTCGCCGCGCCGGACCGTGAGGTTGATGTCGCGCAGCACGTGGAGCTCGCCGAAGTGCTTGTTCACGTCGCGCAGCTCGACGAGCGGCTCACCGAGGACCTGCTCGGCGGGGAGGGGCTGAGCGTCCTGAGCGCTGCGCTGCGCGTCGGACGGCGAAGGGGTTTCGTCGGCCATTCCTGGACACTATGTCCCTTCTGTTGCACGGTGCCACCTCATCCGGCAACAACCGGGCAACAGTTCAGTAACACGGCACCCGGAGCCGTACCCTGGACGGTGATGTCCACGATCGCCCCTGCCCCCGTCCCGGCCGCCCCCGCACCGCACGCCACCGCCGCTGCGCCGGCCGACGCGTACCCCCGCACCTACGTCGTGCGCACCCTCGGGTGCCAGATGAACGTCCACGACTCCGAGCACATGGCGGGGATGCTCGAGCAGGCGGGCTACACGCGTGCGAGCGCGCAGGACGAGGCCGCGAACCGCGCCGACGTCGTCGTCATCAATACGTGCGCCGTGCGCGAGAACGCCGCGACGCGCCTGTACGGCAACCTCGGCCAGCTCGCCTCGGTGAAGGCCGCGCGACCCGGCATGCAGATCGCCGTCGGCGGCTGCCTCGCGCAGAAGGACCGCGGCACCATCGTCGAGAAGGCCCCCTGGGTCGACGTCGTGTTCGGCACCCACAACCTCGACGCCCTGCCCGTCCTGCTCGAGCGCGCGCGGCACAACGAGGCGGCGCAGGTCGAGATCGCCGAGTCGCTGCAGGTGTTCCCCTCGACGCTGCCGACGAAGCGCGAGTCCGTCTACGCGGGGTGGGTGTCCATCAGCGTCGGCTGCAACAACACGTGCACGTTCTGCATCGTGCCGCACCTGCGCGGCAAGGAGCGCGACCGCCGTCCGGGTGAGGTCCTCGCCGAGGTGGGCGCGCTCGTCGAGGCCGGTGCCATCGAGGTGACGCTGCTCGGCCAGAACGTCAACAGCTACGGCGTCGAGTTCGGCGACCGCGGCGCGTTCGCCAAGCTCCTGCGCGCGTGCGGGACGATCGACGGGCTCGAGCGGGTGCGGTTCACGTCGCCGCACCCGGCGGCGTTCACCGACGACGTCATCGCGGCCATGGCCGAGACGCCGAACGTCATGCCCCAGCTCCACATGCCGCTCCAGTCGGGCTCCGACCGGGTGCTGCGCGCGATGCGCCGCTCCTACCGCTCCGAGCGGTTCCTCGGGATCCTCGACCGTGTCCGGGCCGTCATGCCCGATGCCGCGATCACCACCGACATCATCGTGGGCTTTCCCGGCGAGACCGAGGAGGACTTCGCGGAGACGATGCGGGTCGTCGAGGCGTCGCGCTTCTCCTCCGCGTTCATCTTCCAGTACTCCCCGCGCCCCGGGACGCCCGCCGCGACGATGGACGGCCAGCTCCCCAAGGAGGTCGTCCAGGAGCGCTTCGAGCGGCTCCAGGCGCTCCAGGAGCGGATCGCCGGCGAGGAGTCCGCACGCCAGGTGGGCCGGACGATCGACGTCCTCGTCGGCGAGGGCGCAGGGCGCAAGGACGGCGCGACGCACCGCGTCACCGGTCGCGCCCCCGACAACCGCCTCGTGCACCTCGCGCTCCCCGCGGCCGTCGTGGCCGGGGCGCCCGACGACGCCCCCTCCGACGGGACCGGTACGCCCGGGTCCGTCGACCCGCGCCTCGCGGACGACCTCGACGTCCGCCTGCCGCGTCCCGGCGACGTCGTCACCGTCGAGGTCACCCGCTCGGCGCCGCACCACCTCATCGCGGACTCGGCGCTCGCGGGCGGCACGTTCGCCGTGCGCCGCACCCGCTCCGGCGACGCGTGGGCGCGGCGTGAGCGCGCCCGCCTGGGCGGGGGCGACGACGACCACGGCCACGGGCACGGCGGCGGCGCGCCGTCCGGCCCGGTCGTCCTGGGGCTCCCGACGCTCCGCGCCTGAACGGCGGGGTCCAGGACCCCGACGGCGGGCGCGGACGACGGCGCCAGGACGTCAGTCGTCCAGGGTCCCCGGCGGGAGCTGGGCGCCGATGGCGTGGAAGAGCTGCACGGCGGTACCGAGCCCGCACGAGACGGTCTGGGCGAGCTGGTCGTCGGTCGCGCCGTGCTCGAGGTCGACGGAGACCTCGGCGTAGAGCGCGAGCCGTCCGCCCTCCTCGCGCACGTAGACCTTGGGCCAGATGCGCTCGCGGTTCCAGTCGTTGACGGTCTGGAGCGTGACGAGGCGCGACTCGACGGGGAGCGTCGTCGACCAGCGGCCGCGGACCTGGAGGATCTCCGACCGGTCACCGAGCAGCAGGAACCAGAAGCGGTGCCCGTCCCACGTACCCGTGATGTCGCCGTCGTCGTCCACGCGGAAGTGGTAGCCGCGGCGCGTCAGGTGGTCGCCGATGCGCGCCATCGACAGCGCGCGCGGCAGCTCCTCCTCGCGCGGGAGCGAGTCCGGCGCCTTGGGCCGGCGGTTGCCGAACAGGCGCGTGAACCAGTTGGTGCGGGCCTGCGTCATGGCGCCTGCCTCGCGGGGTCCGGGTAGAACTCGTCGAGCGCGTCGAAGAACATCGACCCCGTGCTCAGGCCGCACTGGAGGAGCTGGTCGAGCTGGTCGTCCGTCACGCCGTGCTCGAGGTCGACCGTGACCTCGGTGAAGACCTGGATCATCCCGTTGTCGCGGACGCGCGTGTAGGTCTTGGGCCAGATCCGGTCGGCGTTCCACTCGTTGCAGAACTCGAGGATCTCCTCGAGGCGCTCGAGCGCGAGGTCGCGGTTCCACTGGCCGCGCACCTGGAGGATCTCGTCGTCGTTGCCGAAGAGCAGGAAGTAGAACAGGCGGCCGTGCCACAGCCCGCCGACATCGCCGTCGGAGTCGACGAAGTAGCTGTACCCGCTGTCGGTGATCCACTCGACGACCCGCGAGAGCGTGAGCGGTGTGGGAGGCCGCAGGACGTCGGTCGCGACCTGACCCAGCTCGCGTGCCAGCAGGTCCTCGACCTGCGACTGCAGGTCGTCCGCCGGCCGGGCCGCGCCCGACCGGCCCCCGTCCTGCGCTCCGCCGGGATTCCCGTCCCGCCGGTCGTCGTCGTCCCGCGCCCCGAAGAACCTCACCTCCCTACCGTACTCGCGCGCGCCCGCGGACGCCGCATCGCGGGCCGTCCGGGGAGGCGCGGCGAGGGTGGTGGAGCGGGCACCACTACGGTGGGACGGTGACCGTCCGCGCCGTCGTGCTCCCCGGAACCGCCCTGCTCGTCCCGGGGGCGGCCGGTGCCGCCTCGGTCCTCGGGCCGGTGCGCGACGCCGCGCTCGCGGCGCTCGCCGACCTCGTGGCGGGCCCGCCCGGTGAGGCGGGTGCGTCGGCCGTGGTCGTGGTCGCCCCGGGAGCCGCGCGCGCCCGCGGCGCCGCCCGGGCCTCGCTCGCCGCGGCGGGTGTCGCGGACCGGTGGATCGACCCCGCGTGGGCCGCCGCCACGCGACCGCTCGACCGACCCGTCGCCGGGACGGCCGCCTCCGTGGCGCTCCTTGCGCTCGCCGGTGCGGGCTGGACCGGTCCCGTCGACGTCGTGGAGCTCGGTGGCGCGGCGACGCGGACGGCGGCAGGTGCGATCACGGAAACGAGCTTGGAGACGAGTACGGAGACGAGCTCGGGGACGAGCACGGAGGCGGGTGCGGCGACGGAGACCGTCCTGGACGCCGCCCGAGAACTCGGTGCGGAGCTCGCCCGGGAGGGGGCGCGGCTCGTCGTCGTGCACGACCCGCGTGCGCCCCTGCCGCAGGCCGTGCTCGACGGGTTCGTCGCCGCGGCGGGCGCCGAGGCCGCGCCGGCCGACGAGCCGGACCCCGTCGCGGCGGTCCGGCGGTACGAGGTCCGCGCCCCCGCAGCCGCCGCCCGCCCGGCGGGGCCCGCCGCCCGCCCGGCCGGGCCCGTCGTCAGCCGCTGAGGCCCGTCCCGACGGCGGCCGCCTCGTCGTCGCGCCCGAGCCGGCGCAGCGCCGCGACCATCTCGTTGCCCACCATCGCGCGCGACTCCGCGTCGTGGACGATCGCGAAGCCCTCCATGGCCGACTCGAGCAGCTCCACCGCGTCCGTGTCCTTCCCCGCCGCGCAGCGCGAGCGCCCCGCGAGCCAGAAGGCGTGCGCCGCGTCGCGGACGTCCCCGACGCGGGCGAACTCCTCGGCGACGGACTCCGCGAGCGTCGCCGCCGCGTCGAGCTCGCCCGCGGTCGCGAGGAGGCGGGCGCGCGTGTCGTCGAGGTCGCGGCGCTCGCGCGCGTCGGCCGCCGCGTCGCGCTCGACGAGCTCGGCGGCCCGCGGCGCCGGCGCGACGTCGCTGCCCTCGCCCGCTGCGGCCAGGTCGTCGAGCGTGCGCTCGACCTGGGCCAGGGCGGCGGTCACGTCGCCCCGCCCGGCCTCGAGCCGCGCGTAGGCGCGCACGACCGGCCCGACGAACCGGGGCGCGACACCACCGGCCCGCAGGAGCGTGAGCGCGTGCAGGAAGGCGGGCGCGGCGCCCTCGTCGTCGCCCTCGAGCGCGGCGAGCTGCGCCGCCTCGGCGAGCGCGAAGCCGGCGCGGTCGAGGTGGCCGGAGCTCTCCAGGTGCGACGACGCGCGACGCAGGAGGCGTGCCGCCCGGACCGGGTCGTCACCCGCGACGTCGTCGGCGAGCGCGAGCAGGCCGTCGGCGTCGGTGGGCTCGTCGGTGCCCTCCGCCGGGGCTCCACCGGTGACCGCGGGCTCCTCCGGCGCGAGCCCGGCGGGGAGGTCCGACGGACCGCTCGTCGCGCCCTCGGCCACGGCGACGGGCCGCGGCGACGCAGGCGGGGCGTCCAGGGAGAGCACCGCCAGGTCGACGGGGAGCGTGCGCGCGCCGCGCTCCCACGCGTCGCGCAGCCGCTCGGACGCCGCCGTCGTGCCGTTGCGCGCGTCGAAGGACTGCGCGAGGGCGGCCGCCTCGCCGCGCACCCACGCGTCGAGCTCCGCGAGCGTCGTCGCGGGAACGTCCCGCAGGGCGAGCGCGGTGTCGCCGTGGTCGGCCCGCAGGACGCCCGTCGCGACGCTCACGCTCGTGAGGAAGCCGAGCCGGTCGCCCGGCGAGTCCGCCTCCGTGAGGAACGCCTGGTGCTCCACGAGCAGGCGCAGCGCGCGCGACGCGTTGCCCGTCCGGGCGAGGAACTCCACGTGACGACCCTTCGGGCCCGTCATCGTCACCCCGGTGTCGAGGTGGCGCAGCCCGCGGCGGTGCGAGCGGGCCGCCGCCTCGGCGTCGCCGACCTCCACGTACGCGAGCTGGAGGTGGGACAGCATGTCGCCCGGCTCGGTGGCGCACGACGGCGATCCCTGGAGCACGCCCTCGAGCAGCCGGATGCCCTCGTCGTGCCGGCCCGTCTCGAAGAGGTACGCCGCGCGGTCGCCCGGCTCGCACGCCTCGCACTGCGAGTAGTCGTCGCGCGGGGTCGCGACCCACGCGCGGTACGCGTCCTCGACGTCCGCGCCGCCACGCTCGCGCGCCCACTCGAAGCGCTCCAGGGCGACGGCGTTCGTGCCGTTGCCCGCGAGCGCGTACCGGCGTGCCATGTCGTCGAGCGTGCGCTCGATCTGCGCGGCGGGGACGTCGGGGAACTCCATGAGGTGCCCGACCATCCACTTGAACGACCAGAACAGCGAGTGCGTGTCCTCGGCGTCGAAGTGCTCGGGGTGCTCGTCCCACCAGCGCAGCATCTTGGTGAACGGCAGGTACGCCTTAGTCACCTCGCCGCCCCACACGTACGACTCGACGAGGACGAACAGCGCGTAGGCGCGCGCGGCGTCGGGGCCCTCGGCCTCGACGCGCTCGAGCTCGGCCACGGCGGCCGTGGAGCGCGCGAGGCCGTAGGGCATGCGGCGGACGTCGTACAGGGCGGCGTTCACCTGGTCCACGGACCGGGTCATCGGTTCTCCTCGTCGGCAGGGGGGTCGGTTTCCGTGGCGGGGTCCTGCCCGGCCGCGAGGGCGCGGGCGAGCAGGAGCGACAAGGAGTCGTTCATGAGGGTCGCCTCGACGGGCTGGAGCGCCTTGCCGGACGCGAGCACCGCCGTGACGTAGAGGGAGCGGGCACCCGCGGCGCGCACCTGCGCGTCGGGGCTCGCGAGCAGGTCGCGCACCGTGGCGTTGGCGTCGTTGAGGACCAGGCGGCGGGGGCGGGCCGGGGCGCTGAGGCCCGCGAGGATCTCGCCCCAGAGGTCGTCCGTCTCCGCGACGCGGGCGGCCTCGCGCGCGTGGTCGCCCTCGCGGTCGTGCAGGAGCATGGCCGGGAGGGCGTCGGGCTCGTACCGGCGCAGCACGACGTCGCAGTCCTGCTCGGCGAGCGCGGCGTCGAGCGACGCGAGCGCGTCGGCGACCTCGAGCTCGCGCAGCGGCTCGACCTCCGTGAGGACGTGCGCGACGTCCGCGGCCGAGACGGGCGACAGCCGCCACTGCGGGAACCGCGCCGCGACGCGCTCGAGCAGGTCGGCGTCGTAGACGTAGCCGCCGTTGACGACCGCGAGCCCCTGCGCCGCCGCGACGGGCGCGATGCGCCGGAACTCCTCGACGCTCGCGGTGTACAGCAGGCGCCCGTCGGGGTGGTCCGTCGCGAGGTCGGCCAGGGTCGTGGACCCGGCCGTCGTCTCGAAGGGCAGCACGCGCGCGGCGACGTCGAGCATCTCGTCGTCGGTGAGCGCGAGCGCGCGCACGGCGAGGTGGTGGGTCTCGAGGAAGCGCCGCGCGAGGACCGAGTCCGTCGCGAGCGTCTCCAGCAGCCACCGGCGCACCTGCGCCCCGAGCGCGTCCCGGGTCGCGAGCAGGACCTCGTCCTCGTACAGCCCCTCGCGCGACGCCGTCGGGCGCAGCACGGACGCGTCGAGGACGCACCGCACGAAGAACGCCCACGGGGGCAGCAGGTCGTCGACCGCGCTGCCCAGGAGCATGCGCTTGAGGTAGACCCGGTGCCGCGACGTCGTGGTCGGCGCGACCGCGGCCGGGAGCACGTACGCGACGCCTGTCAGGCCGGCGAGCGGCAGGTCGAGGTCGATCCGTGCGAGCGGGGTGAAGCCGAGCGTGCGCTCGGCGTAGCCGGCGAGCTCGGCGTCGCGGGCCGCGGGCGTCGGGTGCGCAGCGCGCCACGGCAGGTCCTCCCCGCTGAGCCGGCGCACCGCGACCGGGGCGTCGCCGCCCGCTCCGCCGTCACGGTCCTCGCCGGGGCCGCCGTCGAGACGCGTCTCGAGGAGCAGCTCGACCGGCAGGAGCGAGCCGAAGTCCTGGGCGAGCGCGACCACCGACTCCGGGGCGAGCCAGTGCTCGGTGTCCCGCCGCGGGTGCAGCCGGACGACGCTCCCGGGCTCGACGGGCGCCACCGGGTCGTCCGGCGCGAGCTCGACGAGCTCGTACCGGCCGTCGGCGCGGCCGCGCCAGCGCACGGGGACGGGCGCGTCGCCCGCCGTCGTGCGGCGCGCGGAGCGCGAGACGAGCTCGATCTCGTCGGCGACCATGAACGCGGACAGGAGCCCGATGCCGAACTGGCCGAGGAACTCCTCGCGACCCGTCCCGAGCTCGACGTCGCGCTTGGAGCTGCGCCCGATGGTCGCGAGCAGCTCCTGCGCCTCGTCCCGCGTGAGGCCGACACCCGAGTCGTGCACCTCCAGGCCGCCGTCGGGCAGCGGACGGAGCAGGATCCGCGCCGGCGCCTGCGGTCCCTCGAGCCCGGCGCGCGCGGTGATCGCGTCGACGCCGTTCTGCAGCAGCTCACGGAGGTAGACGCGCGGGCTCGAGTACAGGTGCCGGGCCAGGAGGTCGACGACGCCCCGCAGGTCGACCTGGAAGGCCGTCGTCGCCTCCTCGCCCGGGGCGCCGTCCGGAGCGGTGCGGCCCGCGGTGGTCTCGTGCGTGCCGGTCACCGCGCGTCGACGTCGGCGCCGCCCTCGGCCACGGTCTGCGCGGCCGTGTCGGGGAAGCGGGCGTCGAGCGCGTCGAAGAACTGCAGGCCCGTGAACAGGCCGCACTCGATGAGCTGGCCGAGCTGGTCGTCCGCGACGCCGAACTCCAGGTCCGTCGCGACCTCGGTGTAGACCGCGAGCTGGTCGTCCTCGACGCGCGCGTAGACCTTCGGCCAGATCTTGTCGCGGTTGAACTCGTTGGCGACGAGCGCGACCTGCGCCTCGGCCGACGCCGGGAGCGTCCGGTTCCACCGGCCGCGGACCTGCAGGATCTCCTGCTTCTCACCCATGAGGAAGAAGAAGAACACCTTGCCGTCCCAGTTGCCGCCCAGGTCCCCGTCCGAGTCGACGAAGTACCGCCACTCGCGGCTCGTGAGGAACGCCTCGACGCGCTCGCGCGTCAGCGGCGCGTTCTGGCTCGTCGGTGCGGCGTCCGGCTTGGTGAAGAAACCCATGTTCTCGAGTCCTTGTCGTCTGAGAGGTCGTGCGAGGTCGTCGTGCTGAGGTCGTACGCGTCGGTGCGCGCGGGCGGACCGACCACGGACACCCTACGCATCCTCGCCCACACGCCTCGGGCCGCCGACCGCCCGGACGGTACCGTTGCGCGGGTGAAGACCGAGCACGACCCCGCAGGCCCGGGCGTCGTCGTCGCCGTCGTCGGGCCGACGGCCACGGGGAAGTCCGACCTCGCCCTCGACCTCGCCGAGCGCCTGTCCGTCCCCGGGGCGCCCGCGGAGATCGTCAACGCCGACGCCTACCAGCTCTACCGCGGCATGGACGTCGGGACCGCGAAGGTCCCCGTCGCCGAGCGCCGCGGCGTGCGCCACCACCTCCTCGACGTGCTCGACCCCGCCGAGGACGCGTCCGTGGCCCGCTACCAGAGCGAGGCCCGCCGCGTGCTCGACGAGATCGCCGCCCGGGGGGCGCGCGCCGTCGTCGTGGGCGGCAGCGGGCTGTACGTCCGCGCCCTCCTCGACGACATGCGCTTCCCGGGCACGGACCCCGCCGTGCGGGCGGCGCTCGAGGCGCGCGCCGAGGAGCAGGGCCCGCGCGCGCTGCACGACGAGCTCCTCCGGCGCGACCCCGCGGCGGCCGCGAGCATCGGCCCGGCCAACACCCGCCGGCTCGTCCGGGCGCTCGAGGTCATGGAGCTCACCGGCGAGCCGTTCACGGCGAACCTCCCGCGCCAGGTCTACGTCCGCCCGACCGTGCAGATCGGGCTCGACTGCGACCGGGCCGTGCTCGACGCGCGGGTCGCCGGCCGCGTCGAGCGGATGTGGGAACAGGGCCTCGTGGCGGAGGTGCGCCGCGTCGAGGCGCACGGCATGGGCCGCACGGCCCGGCGCGCCGTCGGCTACGCGGAGGTGCTCGCCGCGCTCCACGGCGAGACCACGGAGGAGGCCGCGCGCGAGGCCGTCACCGCGAACACGCGCCGCCTCGCGCGCAAGCAGATGGGCTGGTTCGGCCGGGACCCGCGCGTCGGGTGGCTCGACGCGCAGTCGCCGACACGCGTCGAGGACGCTCTCGCGCTCGTCGCCGCGGCGGACGAGCGCACTGCCGCGCAGGGCACGGACGGGCACGACCCCGCGACCGTGCCGGGCACCGCCGTCGGGCCGGACGAGGCAGACAGCAGCGCGCCCGTGCGCCGTAGTCTGGGCTCATGACGCGCACCCGCTTCACCAAGGGCCACGGGACCCGCAACGACTTCGTGCTCCTCGCCGACACGAAGGGCGAGCTCGACCTCACGCCCGAGCTCGTGCGCGCCCTCGCCGACCGCCGCGGCGGCGTCGGGGGGGACGGCGTCATCCGCCTCGTGCCGACCGCGCTCGTCCCGGAGTCGCGCGACGTGCTCGCGGAGGACCCGCACGCCATCTGGTTCATGGACTACCGCAACGCCGACGGCTCGGTCGCCGAGATGTGCGGCAACGGGGTCCGCGTCTTCGCGGCCTTCGCCGAGCGCCTCGGGCTCGTGAGCTTCGCGGGCGGCACCGAGGTCCCGGTCGGCACGCGCGCGGGCGTCAAGCGCGTGCGCAAGGAGGACGACGGCTGGTTCGCCGTCGACATGGGCCCGTGGTTCCTCCCCGGCGGCCGCCCCGCGCTCCAGGACGGCTACGACGCGACCGTCGTCGTGCGGGGCTGGGAGGTGCCGCGCCCGGCGCTCAGCGTCGACCTCGGCAACCCCCACACCGTCCTCGCCGTCGCGCGCGAGGACGTGCTCGAGCGCGCCGACCTCACCGAGGCGCCCGTCGTCGAGCCGCACCCGTCCCACGGGACGAACGTCGAGCTCGTGGTGCCCCTCGGCGAGACGACCGCGGACGACGGCACCGTCGTCGGGCACGTCCGCATGCGCGTGCACGAGCGCGGCGTCGGGGAGACGCCGTCGTGCGGCACGGGCGCGTGCGCGGCGGCGCTCGCGGTCCGCGTGTGGGGCGGCCCCGACGCGCCGGACACCTACCTCGTCGACGTCCCGGGCGGCACGGTGCGCGTGCGGGCGCTCCCGGGCGGCCGCGTCGAACTCGCCGGTCCCGCGGTGCTCGTCCACGCGGGGGAGATCGACCTCGCCGCGCTCGTCCCGGGGACGCCGGTCCCGCCGGAGGAGGACGCGCACGAGGGCGCGGACGGCCACGTGACCGCCCCGCCCGCCGAGCCGGTCGCGGCGGCGTCCGAGGGCGACCGCGCGCCGGTCTGACCGCCGGCTCAGCGGGGCGCGACGACCTCGAGGACGCGGAACCCCTTCGCGCTCGCGGCGCGCTCGACGACCGCGCCCGGCAGGAGCGGGGGCAGCGCCTCGGCGAGCCAGCGCTGGAGCGAGTCCGAGCCCAGGTTGCGCTGCACCACGAGGTGCGCGCTCGCGCCCGGCGCGAGCCGGGGCAGCCAGTGCAGGAGCATCCCGTGCAGGACGTCCTTGCCGACCCTGATCGGCGGGTTCGACCACAGCGCGGCGAGCGCGACGTCGTCGGGCACGTCGTCCGGGAGGACCGCACGGACGTTGTCCAGCCCGAGCCGCTGCGCGTTGCGGCGCACGAGGTCGAGCGCGCGCTCGTTGACGTCGACGGCCCACACGGTCGCCTCCGGCGCCTCCAGGGCCATCGTCAGGGCGACCGGGCCCCAGCCGCAGCCGAGGTCGAGGACATGGGCGGGGCCGTCGTCGGGCCGGGCCGCGAGGACGTCGTCGAGCGGCGGGGTGGTGCGCAGGAGCACCTGCGTGCCGAGGTCCAGGCGGCCGGGGGAGAAGACGCCCGAGGCGACCTCGACCTCGACGTCGCGGCCCGCGAGCCGCACGGAGATCGTGCGGCGCTCGGCGGCGGACGCGGGCCGGGCGGTGAAGTAGTGGTCCGCCGCGCCGTCGGGCGCGGCGTCGACGGCGGGGTCCTGGTCCTCGGTCACGTCGGCCGATCCTACGCGGGCGCGCCCACGTCAGGAGGCGGCGCGGCGCGTCCGGGCCGCCCGTCGTGGGCTTAACCACTGGCCTCGGGACGATTTCGCGTGCCACGCTTGTTGTCACACCCGGGACGCACGAGCGCCCACCACCGACGGAAGGCGGCACATGAGCCCAACCCCTGCGAACACTCCGAACCCCACCTCGGCTCAGGACGAGCCGACCGGCGCGACGCGGGACATCGCGAGCGACGTCGTGGCGCGGGTGCTCGCTCGGGCCGGGACGGCACGCGCCGAGGGCGGCACGGTCCACACGGAGCACGACGGCGAGCAGCTCGAGCTCGAGGAGCGCAGCGCGCTGCGCCGCGTCGTCGGCCTGTCGACCGAGCTCGAGGACGTCACCGAGGTCGAGTACCGGCAGCTGCGCCTCGAGAAGGTCGTGCTCGTCGGGCTCTGGAGCCCCGGCTCCGACCCGCGCGAGGACGGCGCGCCCACGTCCGCCGAGGAGGCCGAGATCTCGCTGCGCGAGCTCGCCGCCCTCGCGGAGACCGCGGGCTCGCAGGTGCTCGACGGCGTGATCCAGCGCCGCGCGAAGCCCGACCCGGGCACGTACCTGGGCTCCGGCAAGGCCGCGCAGCTCGCCGACGTCGTCGCCGCCAGCGGCGCGGACACGGTCGTGATCGACGGCGAGCTCGCGCCCTCCCAGCGGCGCGCGCTCGAGGACATCGTCAAGGTCAAGGTCATCGACCGGACCGCCCTGATCCTCGACATCTTCGCCCAGCACGCCAAGTCGCGGGAGGGCAAGGCCCAGGTCGAGCTCGCCCAGCTCGAGTACCTCCTCCCGCGCCTGCGCGGCTGGGGCGAGTCGATGTCCCGCCAGGCCGGTGGCCAGGTCGGCGGCGCCGGCGCGGGCATGGGGTCGCGCGGTCCCGGTGAGACGAAGATCGAGCTGGACCGCCGGCGCATCCGCAACCGCATGGCCAAGCTGCGCCGCGAGATCCAGGCGATGGCCCCGGGGCGCGAGACGAAGCGCGCGTCGCGCAAGCGGCACGCCGTGCCGTCCGTCGCGATCGCGGGCTACACGAACGCGGGCAAGTCGAGCCTGCTCAACGCCATCACCGGCGCGGGCGTGCTCGTCGAGAACGCGCTGTTCGCGACGCTCGACCCCACGGTGCGCCGCACGCGCACCGAGGACGGCCGGGTCTACACGCTCGCCGACACCGTCGGGTTCGTGCGCGCGCTGCCGCACCAGCTCGTCGAGGCGTTCCGCTCGACGCTCGAGGAGGTCGGCGACGCCGACCTGCTGCTGCACGTGGTGGACGCGTCGCACCCCGACCCGGAGGGCCAGATCGCGGCGGTGCGCCACGTCCTGGCCGACATCCCGGGCGTGGAGGACGTGCCCGAGGTGATCGTGCTCAACAAGGCGGACCTCGCCGACCCGGAGACGATCGCGCGCATCCGGCTGCGCGAGCGCCGCACGGTCGTCGTGTCGGCGCACACGGGCGAGGGGATCGAGCACCTGCGCGAGCTCATCGCGCACGAGCTCCCGCGCCCGGACGTCGAGATCGACGTCGTCGTGCCGTACCACCGGGGCGACCTCGTGCACCGCGTGCACACCGAGGGCGAGATCGACCACGAGGAGCACACGCCCGAGGGCACGCTCCTGCGCGGCCGTGTCGCCCAGGCCCTCGCGACGGAGCTCGTGGGCGCCTCCGCCGGGAGCTGAGCCGCCCCCCCGGGCCTCCCGGCGGCGCGGCGGGCCCGCCCGCTGGACCCGGCGTCGGCCCCACGCACGACCCCGCGCGGCCACGGCTGCGCGGGGTCGCGTGCGTCCCGGGCCGGTCCACAGGGCCCCCGCCGCGTGGGTGCCCGACCGTAGAATCGGCAGGTGCCCCCCTCCACCCGTACCGCTCCCGTGCCCGACCGTCCGGACACGGAGGCGCCCGGGCAGGCGGCCGGTGACGTGCCCGCCGTCGAGGAGCTCCTCGACCTCGCGGTCACGCGCCTGGGCGGCGCGCGGCGCGACGGCCAGCGGACCATGGCGCGTGCCGTCACGGACGCCATCGAGGGCTCCGAGCACCTCGTGGTCCAGGCCGGGACCGGGACGGGGAAGTCGCTCGGGTACCTCGTGCCGGCCGTCCGCCACGCGGTCGCGACCGACGAGCGTGTCGTCGTCTCGACGGCGACCCTCGCCCTCCAGCGCCAGGTCATCACGCGGGACCTCCCGCTCGTGGCCGACGCCGTCGCGGACCGCCTCCCGCGGCCCGCGTCGATCGCGCTCCTCAAGGGTTGGCACAACTACCTGTGCGTGCACAAGATCGCGGGCGGCTACCCCGCGGACGAGCCCACGCTCTTCGACCTCCCCGGCGAGGCGGCGGGCGCCGCCGACCACCCTGCCGCGCGCGGCGGGACGAGCATGGCGGCCCTCGGCGAGCAGGTCGTGCGTCTGCGGGAGTGGGCCGACGAGACGCCCACGGGCGACCGGGACGACCTCGTCCCCGGCGTGAGCGACAAGGCGTGGCGGCAGGTCTCCGTCACGGCGCTCGAGTGCCTGGGCCAGCGCTGCCCGCTGCTCGCCGAGTGCTTTCCCGAGAGGGCGCGCGCCGCGGCGCGCGAGGCCGACGTCGTCGTGACGAACCACGCGATGCTCGGCATCGCGGCCATGGGGTCGCCCGGGGTGCTGCCCGAGCACGACGTCCTGGTCGTCGACGAGGCGCACGAGCTCGCGGACCGCGTCACGGCCGCCGCGACGGTGGACCTGTCGGTCCCGGCGATCGAGAGCGCGGCGCGCCTCGCGCGCCGCCACGGCGGGGTCACGACGGACGCGCTCGACGCCGCGTCCGCGGCGTTCGGCACGGTCGTCGGGTCGCTGCCCGCCGAGCGCTTCCCCGACGGCCTGCCCGACGCCGCGCGCTCCGCCGTCGCGGCGGTGCGGGACGCCGCGCGCGAGGTGCTCTCCACGCTCAAGCCCGAGACGGGCGTGACCAAGCCGGCCCAGCCGGACACGGGCCTGAAGATGGCGCAGTCGACGATGCTGCAGCTCTTCGAGGTCGCCGAGCGCATGGCGGCCGACCCCACGGGCCACGACGTGCTGTGGTGCTCGCGGCCCGGGGAGGGCGGCTGGTCCGGCGACCGCTTCGGCGACGGCGCGAGCCGCCTGCACGCCGCCCCGCTCGGTGTGGCGGGCCTCATCCGCACCCACCTGCTGGCGGAGCGCACCGGCGTCTTCACGTCCGCGACGCTCGCGCTCGGCGGGAGCTTCGACGCCGTCGCGCGCACCTTCGGGCTCGGTCCCGCGGCGACGGGCGGAGCCGCGGACGCGGGCGACAGCGACGCGCCGCGATGGCGCGGGCTCGACGTCGGGAGCCCGTTCGACTACCCGCGCCAGGGCATCCTCTACGTCGCGAAGCGCCTGCCGACGCCCGGCCGCGAGGCGTCGACCGAGCACCAGCTCGACGAGATCGCGGCGCTCGTCGAGGCCGCCGGCGGTCGGACCCTCGGTCTGTTCTCCTCGCGGCGCGCCGCGGTGGCCGCGGCCGAGGCGATGCGCGAGCGGCTGGACGTGCCGGTCCTGTGCCAGGGCGACGACCAGCTGCCGACGCTCGTGCGGGAGTTCGCCGAGGACCCGGCGACGTGCCTGTTCGGCACGCTGTCGCTGTGGCAGGGCGTGGACGTGCCCGGGCCGTCGTGCCAGCTCGTGCTCATCGACCGCATCCCGTTCCCGCGCCCGGACGACCCGGTGAGGTCGGCGCGGGCTCGGGCCGTCGAGGCCGCGGGCGGCAACGGGTTCATGCAGGTCTCCGCGACGCACGCGGCCCTCCTGCTCGCCCAGGGTGCCGGGCGGCTCGTGCGGTCCACGGCCGACCGCGGGGTCGTCGCGGTCCTGGACCCGCGGCTCGTGACGGCGCGCTACGGGTCGTTCCTCACGCGGTCCATGCCGGGGTTCTGGCAGACGACCGACCGCGACGTGGCCACCGCTGCGCTCCGCCGCCTCGCCGCCCTAGGCTGAGCCCTTTCCAGCGACTTCACGGAGGCGACATGACGAGCACGTCACCGCAGGGCACCGGCGACGCGACCACGGGCGGTCCGGGAGGGGGAGCGCGGACGACGAAGCTCGCGATCGTCGGCGCCGGTGCCGTCGGCTCGACGCTGGCCTACGCCGCGCTCATGCGCGGCGCGGCGCGCACGGTGGCGCTCCTCGACGTCAACCGCGCGAAGGTCGAGGCCGAGGTCCTCGACCTCCAGCACGGCATCCAGTTCATGCCCATGGCGCGCGTCGAGGGGTCCGACGACGTCGCGGTGTGCGCGGGGGCCGACGTCGTCGTGGTCACGGCCGGCGCCAAGCAGAAGCCGGGCCAGACGCGCCTCGACCTCGCCGAGGGCACGATCGGGCTCATGCGGACGATCCTGCCGGGCCTCGTGGAGGTCGCCCCGGACGCCGTCTACGTCATGGTGACCAACCCCGTCGACATCGTCACGTACGCGGCGCTCAAGTTCTCGGGGCTGCCCCCGACGCAGCTCTTCGGCAGCGGCACCGTGCTCGACTCCTCGCGGCTGCGGTTCCTCGTGGCGCAGCACTGCGGCGTCGCGGTGCAGAACGTGCACGCGTACATCGCGGGGGAGCACGGCGACAGCGAGATCCCGCTCTGGAGCTCCGCGACGATCGGCGGCGCGCCGCTGCTCGAGTGGCAGGGCATCGGCGGTCGGGGACCGCTCACGGGCGACGTGCGCGACGAGATCGCGCGCGAGGTCGTGCAGTCGGCCTACCGGATCATCGAGGGCAAGGGTGCGACCAACTACGCGGTCGGGCTCGCGGGCACCCGGATCATCGAGGCGGTGCTCGCCGACGAGCACCGGGTGCTGCCCGTGTCGACGCTCCTCGACGGCATCTACGGGCTCGAGGACGTCTGCCTGTCGCTCCCGACGCTCGTCGACCGCCGGGGCGCGACGGAGCGCGTCGAGGTCCCGCTGGCGGACGACGAGCTCGCAGGCCTGCGCTCGTCCGCGGAGTCGCTGCGCGCGGTCGCGCGACGCTTCGGGCTCTGAGCCACGGGCCCGTCGGGCCCGGCACGACGAGAGCCGGGCGGTCGAGGGACCGCCCGGCTCTCGTCGTGTCCCGAGCCTGCCCGGAGGGGCGCCCGGAGCCGCTCGGGGACCGTTCAGAGGCTGCGCAGGACGGAGACGACGCGCCCCAGCACCTGGGCGTCGTCGCCGGGGATCGGGTCGTACGCGGCGTTGTGCGGCATGAGCCACACGTGGCCGTCGGCGCGCCGCAGGCTCTTCACGGTGGCCTCGCCGTCGATCATGGCGGCCACGATCTCGCCGTTCTCCGCGACCGGCTGGCGCCGCACGACGACCCAGTCGCCGTCGCAGATCGCGGCGTCGATCATTGAGTCGCCCTGGACGCGCAGGAGGAAGAGCTCTCCCTCGCCCACGAGCTGGCGCGGCAGCGGGAAGACGTCCTCCACGACCTGCTCCGCGAGGATGGGGCCACCGGCGGCGATGCGGCCGACGACGGGGACGTACGACGGCGCGGGGTGGGCCTCGTCGTACGCGGGCTCGGGGGCCGTCCCGGCCGGCGCGAGCGGGGTGGCGCGGCGGGCGTCGTCGGGCTGGACCACCTCGATGGCGCGCGGACGGTTCGGGTCGCGCCGCAGGAACCCCTTGCGCTCGAGCGTGGTGAGCTGGTGCTTGACGGAGGACGGGCTCGTGAGCCCGACGGCCTCGCCGATCTCGCGCATGCTCGGCGGGTAGCCGCGCTGCTCGACGCACGCGCGGATGGTCTCGAGCACGAGCCGCTGGCGCGGGGTGAGCCCGTCACCCCCTGCCGACCCGTCCGGCAGCTCGCGCACCTCGGCGAGCCCCCGTGCCCTGTCCGTGCCTCGTCCCGCCATGGTCGCTCCGCCCTCGTCCGTCGCGTGCCGCCGGCGCCAGCCGGGCCTGCGGCCTCCCCTCCCCGGGGCGTGTGCCCCGGGACCTCGGTCGCCCCTCCGGGTCCGAGCGGACATGTCCGGCGAACCGACCTGACCCCAGGCTAGGGGAGGATGCGACACGAATCAAACACCTGTTCGAGCATGTCTCGACTCTGTCGGCCGTTCGTGATAGACCTTCGTACAGATGTTCTACGTACAGGTGTTCGACCGCAACGGGTCGGCGTGGAGATGAGACGGGCGCGCGGGTCCGATCGACCGGGGAAGGCGATCGGGCTCGCGGGCCGGGACGGAGGGGACATGGACACGGTGGCGATGGCGACGGCAGCGCCGTCCGCGCTCGGGCGGGGCGGCGCAGCGGAGCGAGGCGCCCGCCCGGAGGCTCCGCTGCGGCTCACGCGACGCGGCCGTGCGGTCCTCGTGCTCCTCGTGGCCGTCGTGCTCGTCCTCGCGGCGCGGGTCGGGCTGGCCGTCGCGAGCGGGCCCGGGGAGCCGGTCGAGGTCCGCGTCCACGTCGTGAGCGCGGGGGAGACGCTGTGGGAGCTCGCCCAGGGCGTCGCGACCCCGGGGGAAGACCTCCGTGAGGTGGTCAGCGGGCTCGTGGAGCTGAACGGCCTGTCCTCGTCCGGCGTGCAGGCCGGCCAGACCATCCTGCTCCCGGTCGCCGAGCGGTGACGCGACGCGCGGGCGGCGGTCCAGGTCCTGTGACGCAGCACACGGCGCCGACGCGCGACAGGTTGCGGCCGAGGGTTGCGCCGGCGCCTTAGGTCCGCCTAAGTTAGTGTCACCTCACACGCCGGCTGGGGGGCTGGGCGGACGAGGCGAGGAGTGTGCGGACCACCGCGACTCCTGTGCACGTCGCCGCGCGCGAGGCGAGTCGCGCGCGAGATGGGGACGGGGGCGTCCCGACGGGGGCGGTCGACTTCGACCGCCCCCGTTCTGCTGCCCAGGGCCGGGCGCGTCGTCGGCGTGTTGCACCGCGCGCCCGCGACGACATACGTTCGTCGCGCCGACCTGTCGGCGCGACCCGCGGAGGAGCCCGCCATGCACTGCCCGTTCTGCCGTCACGCGGACTCCCGCGTCGTCGACTCCCGCACGTCCGACGACGGTGCCTCCATCCGCCGGCGACGCCAGTGCCCGGAGTGCAACCGCCGCTTCACCACGATCGAGACCGCCAGCCTGTCCGTGGTCAAGCGGTCCGGCGTGACCGAGCCCTTCTCGCGCGAGAAGATCGTCAACGGCGTCCGCAAGGCTTGCCAGGGGCGCCCGGTGAACGAGGACGACCTCGCCGTCCTCGCGCAGCGCGTCGAGGAGACCATCCGCGCGAGCGGGAGCGCCGAGCTCGACGCCTACGAGATCGGTCTCGCGATCCTCGGGCCGCTGCGTGAGCTCGACGAGGTCGCCTACCTGCGCTTCGCGAGCGTCTACCAGGCGTTCGACTCGCTCGAGGACTTCGAGAGCGCCATCACGTCGCTGCGCGTCGACCGGGAGGAGCGCGAGGCGGCGGCGGGCCGTGCGGCGGCCGAGGCCACCGACGACGTCGCGACCGACCGCGAGGCTGCACCCCAGCCCTGACAGTCACGCGACGGTCCCGCGCCTCGCGCTCGGTCCGAGGTTCGGTCCGCACAGCCGGACACGGCTGCGCGCGGCCGCGGCGCTACAGGTCGCTGGACCGCGACGCCCAGATGTTGATGCCCGTGTCCACGGGGAGGGCGTCGACGGCCGCGATCTCCTCCGGGGAGAGGTCGGGGGCGTCGAGGGCCGCGAGGTTGTCGTCGAGCTGGCGCGTCGAGCTCGCGCCGAGCAGGACCGACGTGACGCGCTGGTCGCGCAGCGCCCAGCGGATCGCCGTGGACGCGAGCGTCCGTCCGTGGGCGCGTGCGAGCTCGTCCAGGTGGCGCACGCGGTCGAGGTTCTCCTCCGAGAGGAACGCCGGGCGCAGGGGCCCGCCGCGCGCTGCGCGCGACCCGTCCGGGACCCCGTGGAGGTAGCGGTCCGTGAGCATGCCCTGGGCGAGCGGGGAGAACGCGACGACGCCGAGCCCTTCGTCGCCCGCGACGTCGAGCACGGTGGCCCCCGCCTCGTCGTGCGGGTCGGGCGCCTCGATCCACCGGTTGAGCATGGAGTAGGAGACCTGGGTGACGACGAGCTCGACCCCGGCGTCGGCCGCGACCCGCAGGGCCTCGCGCGTCCGCCGCGCCGAGTACGACGAGATGCCGGCGTAGCGGGCGCGCCCCGACCGGACCGCCGTCGCCAGCGCACCGATGGTCTCCTCGAGCGGGGTGGAGGGGTCGTAGCGGTGCGAGTAGAAGATGTCGACGTGGTCGAGCCCGAGCCGGCGCAGCGACGCGTCGAGGGACGAGAGCAGGTACTTCCGGGACCCGCCCTCGCCGTAGGGGCCGGGGCCCATGCGGTAGCCCGCCTTGGTGGTCACGACGAGCTCGTCGCGCACGGGCCGGAGCTCGCGCGCGAGCAGCCGGCCCAGCGACTCCTCCGCGGCGCCGCCGGGCGGCCCGTAGTTGTTCGCGAGGTCGAGGTGCGTCACGCCACGGTCGACGGCGCGCAGCACGATCTCGCGCTGCGTCGAGAAGGGGTCGGCGACGCCGAAGTTCTGCCAGAGCCCGAGCGCGACCTCCGGCAGGCGCAGGCCGCTCCGGCCGAGCGCACGGTGCGGGAGCGCGGCACGCGCCGGCGCGGGACCGCCTGTGGTGTGGGGAGGAGCGGGGGAGGCCTGCGGCGTGGGGTCGGGCGACACGTCCCGACGCTACCCGACGGCGTTCGCCGCGCGGTCGTCGGCGCTCGCGGCGCGGTCCCCAGCGCCGGCGCCCGCAAGGCCGGGACGGCCGGTCCGAGCGGACAAATGAGGTGGCGTCGGGCCGCCCGGTGAGGGAGGCTGGCGGGGTGCCCGCAGCGTCGGGCCGACCGCAGTGCCCCCACCGAGTTCCCCGTCGACGAGGAGACCGCCATGGCGTCCGACCAGCAGCGACCCGCTGCAGAGACCGCACCGACCGAGGAGGCCAAGGCGAAGTTCCGGGAGGCGCTCGACCGGAAGAACGCCGCGCGCCACCGCACGGCGGACGGCGAGTCGAACACGGGCTCCGTGCACGGCTCGGAGACCGTCGGACCGGTCCAGCGCACCTTCCGCCGCAAGTCCGGCTGAGCAGCACCCCCGACGTCCGGTCGTCCCCTGCGGGGCGGCCGGACGTCGTGCGCCCGCTGGACTAGGGCTCCGCGCGCGCGAAGCGTCGTCCGGTGAGCTCGTGGGCCTCGACCACGACCCACTCCTCGGTCGGGACGTCGACGGTGGGGACGAGCGGGTCCGCACCCTCCCGGACGGGATCCACCTCGTGCTCGGTGCGCAGACGGTGGGCGGTGCCGCGCGCGACGACGCTCCACGCCCCGTCGTCGTCGACGTGGTCCCACTCCAGGGCGACCCGCTCGTTGATGGCGAGCGTCGCGAGCTTCGTGCCGGGGACCGTGCGGAACGCGAGCGTGCGCTCGTGCGCCCGCACGGTCACGGGGTAGATGTCCGGCTCGCCCCGCACGCTCACGGCGAGGCGTGCGACGTGGGTCCCCTCCACGAGGTCCCACGACGCGTCGGCGTCGAGGATCTGCGGCGCGTCGTGCGTGTATCCGGTCATGCCTCATCGTGGCACCGGCGCGCGAGAGGCGCTCAGCGGCGAAGGTCACGGCCGCCGAGGACCTTCGCCGCGTGCGGACGGGCCGCGCGCGGCGAAGGGTCCCGGGGTGCTGGGCCGCGTCAGTCGAGGACGCGCAGGGCGATCGTCTGCTCCATCGCGGCCAGCGCCTCGATGACGGCGGGCTCCACGCGCGAGCCGACGTCGGTGACGACGTAGCCGATCTCGCCGCGGGTGGCGAGGAGCTGGCCCTCGATGTTCGTCCCGTGCTCGGCCAGGGTCGCGTTGACGGCGGCGAGGACACCGGGGGTGTTGCGGTGCAGGTGCGTGATGCGCGTGATGCCCGTCGTCTGCTCGAGCGCGAGGTTCGGCACGTTGACGCTGAGCGTCGTGGAGCCGGTGGTGAGGTAGTCGCGCAGCTTGGCGGACACGAACTGCCCGATCGCCTCCTGGGCCTCCTCCGTCGAGCCGCCGATGTGCGGCGTGAGGATGACGTTCGGCAGGCCGCGCAGCTCGGAGTCGAACGCGTCGCCCTTGCGCTTGGGCTCGTGCGGGAAGACGTCGACCGCGGCGCCGGCCACGCGGCCCTCGACGATCGCCTCGCGCAGCGCGCCGTAGTCCACCACGAAGCCGCGCGACAGGTTGAGGAAGATCGAGCCCGGGCGCATGCGGGCGAACTGCTTGGCGCCGAAGAGCCCGGCGTTGCCCTGGCGCCCGTCGACGTGGAGCGTGACGACGTCGGCCTGCTCGAGCAGCTCGTCGAGCGTGTCCATGCGGCGCGCGTTGCCGAGCGCGAGCTTCTCCGCCGTGTCGTAGAAGACGACCGACATGCCGAGGTTCTCGGCGACGACCGAGAGCTGCGTGCCGATGTTGCCGTAGCCGACGATGCCGAGCGTGCGGCCACGGACCTCGTGCGCGCCCTCCGCCGACTTGTCCCAGCGGCCCTCGTGCAGCGCGCGGTCGCGCTCGGTGAGGCGGCGCGTGAGCGCGATGATCTCGGCGAGCGCGAGCTCGACGACGGAGCGCGTGTTCTGGAACGGCGCGTTGAACACGGCGACGCCCTGCGTCGCGGCCGAGCGCAGGTCGATCTGGTTCGTGCCGATGCAGAACGCGCCGAGCGCCACCAGGTCGGGGGCGTTCTCGAGCACGTTCGCCGTGACGTTCGTCTTGGACCGGATGCCGAGCAGGTGGACGCCGTCGAGCGCCTCGATCAGCTCGGACTCGTCGAGGGCCCCGGTGCGGACGGTGACGTCGATGCCCGCGGCCTCGAGGTTCGAGGCGGCGAGGGGGTGCAGGTTTTCGAGGAGGAGGGCGCGTAGCACGCCCCCATGGTGCGCCCGTCCCGCGGTCCGGACCAAACGGGTCTTGACCCTCGGGACGAGGTGACCCCGCGCCCGGACGCGACCGCTGTCAGGCTCCGGCGCCCCGTGCGTCGTCCGACGGCGCGGGGGCGACGCCGGCGGGCAGCGGGCGCGCGTGCACGACGACGAGGCGCTGGGTCGGCCGCGTCATGGCGACGTACAGGTCGGACGGGCCCGAGGGCCCGGTCGCGACGTCGGCGGGCTCGACCAGCACGACGGCGTCGAACTCCAGCCCCTTGACCTGAACCGGGTCGAGCACGACGACCGGGTCCTCGCCGCCCGCGTCGGCGAGCCCGAGCGCGGCCCGTAGCGCGGGGACCGCGGGCGCGGCCGCGACGACGGCGACGCGGCCGGACTCCGCGGCGACGAACTCGGCGCGCGCGGCCTCGGCCTCGGCCCGGACGCGTGCCTCCAGCGCGCCCGGTGCTACCTCGACCACGCGCAGGGCGTCCTCGACGTCGCGCGCGGACGTGAGCGGCGAGACCGGGAGGCCGGCCGCGACGGCCGCGCGTCGGGCCGCGTCCGCGACGGAGGCCGGCGTGCGGTAGTTGACCGTGAGCTCGGCGAGCCGCCACGCGTCGCGGAAGACCGGGTCGAGCATGCCCTTCCACGACCGGGCGCCCGCGAGCGAGGACGTCTGGGCGACGTCGCCCACCACCGTGAACGACCGCGTCGGGCACCGGCGCACGAGCATGCGCCACGCCATGGCGGACAGCTCCTGCGCCTCGTCGACCACGACGTGGCCGTAGGTCCACGTGCGGTCCTGCGCGGCGCGCTCGGCGGTGGTCAGGCGCGGGCCGCTCGCGGCGAACCGCTCGGCGAGGACGTCGGCCCCGACGATCCCGCCGCCCGCACCGGACGACTCGAGCACCTGCCGCGCGTACTCGAGGTCCTGCGCGCGCTGCGCCGCGCGCGCGGCGGCCTCGGCCCGCTCCGCCTGGTCGTCCTCGCCGAGCAGCTCCGCCGCCTCGTCGAGGAGCGGCACGTCCGCGGGGGTCCACGGCGCACCCTTGGGCCGCTCGAGCAGCCGCCGGTCCTCGGGCGAGAGCTCGGGCGCGGCCTCGGCGAGCCGGTGCGGCTTGGTCCACAGGTCCTCGACGAGGCGCTCGGGCGTGAGCGGCAGCCAGGCCAGGTTGAGCGCGACGCGCACGTCGCGGTGGGAGCGCAGGTCCTCCAGCGCGAGCGCGCGGTCCTCGCCGACGAGCGGCTCGCCGAGCTGGCGCCCGTACTGCTCGACGAGGCGCGAGAGCATCTCGCGGACGAACGTGACCCGCGCGAGGTTGTGCGGCTTGTGGGTGCGCCGCGCCTTCGCGATGGCGTCGCGCACGTCGCGGCGGCGGATGACGAGGTCGTGGCCGTCGAGCCGGACCGGCACGTCGGCCGCGGGCACGCGCTCGCGTGCGCGCACGGCCCGGCGCACCGCACGGGCCATGACCGCCCGACCCTTGACGCGCGCGACGCGCGGGTCCTCCTCGCCGTCGGCGACGACGCCGGGCAGGAGGTCGGCGATGGTCGTGCTCACGACGCCGGTCTCGCCGAGCGACGGCAGCACCTGGTCGATGTAGCGCAGGAACGAGAGGCTGGGGCCGACGAGCAGCACGCCCGAGCGCTCCAGCAGCCGCCGGTGCGCGTACAGCAGGTAGGCCGCGCGGTGCAGCGCGACCGCCGTCTTCCCCGTGCCGGGCCCGCCCTGGACGACGAGCGCCCCCGCGAGCTCGGAGCGGATGATCGCGTCCTGCTCCGACTGGATCGTGGCGACGATGTCGCCCATGCGTCCCGTGCGGCCCGCGGCCATCGCGGCGAGCAGCGCGCCCTCGCCCGAGAGCGTCGTGCCCGTCACGGCCTCGGGGGCGTCGAGGTCGAGGAGCTCGTCCTCGAGTCCCGTCACGGCACGACCGCGCGTCACGAGGTGCCGACGGCGCACGACGCCGTCCGGGTGGGCCGCCGTCGCGCGGTAGAACGCCTGGGCGGCGGGCGCGCGCCAGTCCGTGAGGAGGCTCGAGTGCTCTTCGTCGGTGAGGCCGATGCGCCCGACGTAGCGCAGGGTGCCGTCGTCGAGGTCGAGGCGGCCGAACGCGAGGCGGTCCTCGACCGCGTCGAGCTGCGCGACACGGTCCTCGTACAGCGTCGCGAACGCGTCGCGCTCGCTGCGGTTCTGCGGCGAGCCCGACGGGCCGGACCGCCGGACCTCGTCGAGGCGTGCCCGGGCGGCCGCCCGCAGCTCGTCGAGGCGCGCGTAGAGGGTGTCCACGACCTCCTGCTCGAGCCGGAGCTCGTCGTTGCGTCCCACGCTGTCCCTTCCTCGACCGGCGCCGCGCCGCCCGCGCGGCCGTCCATTATGGCGTACGACGACCGTCCCGGGGACCGACGACCGGCGCGTCCCGGCGCCGTGACCGGGCCGGACGCGCGCCTGCGGCTAGGATCGTGGCCCATGGCGACCAGAGGGGAGCGGGCGTCGTGACCGGGAGCGAGCGTCGAGCCCCGGGCCGACCCTCCGCGCGCGGCGACGACGCCGCCGGACCGGACCAGGCGCGCCCGGGGCGCGCCGTGCTGGCCCCGACGGACGAGCTCCGGATCCTGCTCGTGGAGGACGACGACGGGGACGCGATCCTCGTCGAGGAGCTGCTGGCCGACGGCAACCTCAAGGTAGAGCTGCACCGTGCGACGACCCTGGACGGTGCCCTCGAGATGGTCGTCTCCCACGACGTCGACTGCGTGCTGCTGGACCTGGGCCTGCCCGACTCCGTGGGCCTGTCCGCCGTCGAGCGCGTGCGCGCGGGGTCGCGGCCGCCGGCGCTCGTCGTCCTGACCGGCCACTCGGGCATCGACCTCGGCGTGCAGGCGGTCGCCGCGGGCGCCGACGACTACCTCGTCAAGGGGGAGGTCGACGGCGACCTGCTCGGGCGGTCCGTGCGCTACGCGGTCCAGCGCCGCATGTCCGTCGAGCAGCAGCGCGCGCTGTACCGCAGCGAGGTCCGCGCGGCAGAGACGGCGCGCCTCGAGCGTGCGCTCCTGCCGACCCCGCTCGTGCAGGACGACCGCCTCGACGTCATGGTCGGCTACGTGCCGGGCGGCAACGGCCTGCTCGGCGGCGACTTCTTCGACGCGGTCGAGCGCCCGGACGGGACGGTCCTGTGCGTCATCGGGGACGTCGCGGGGCACGGCCCGGACGAGGCCGCGCTCGGCGCGACGCTGCGCACGGCCTGGCGCACCATCGTCCTCAGCGAGACCCAGCCGGAGGCGATCCTGCCGCTGCTCGAGCGTGTGCTCGTGCCCGAGCGCGCGCGCCCGGAGGTCTTCGTCACGCTGTGCCAGGTCGTCGTCTCCGCGGACCGACGCAGCGCCGAGGTCTACCTCGCGGGCCACCTCGCGCCGCTGCTGCTGCGCGACACGGCGTCGGAGATCACGCCGACGTCGCGCGGCCGCGCCCTGGGCATCCCGGTCGCGGGCGGCTGGACGTCGCAGCCGGTCGAGCTCGGCGAGCGCTGGGCCCTCATGCTCTACACCGACGGCCTCGTCGAGGCGACCGTCGCGGGAGCCGGGGCGGGCGACGCACGGACCCGCCCCGAGCGCGTCGGGGTCGACGGCCTGCGCCGCGCCGTCGACAGCGCGCTGGAGCAGGGCGTCGAGGGCGTCGTCGAGCGGGTCTTCCGTCGCGTGCGCGACCTCCACGGCGGCCCCCTCGCGGACGACGCGGCCCTCCTCGTGCTCGGGTGGGACGGCAAGGGCACCTCCCCGGGCGAGCGGTCGGCCACCCTCGCCGACTCGGACGAGTGGGCCCGGTGAGCGCCGCCGGCGACCGCAGGCGCGCGGGCGAGCGTCGTGCCCCGACGCTGCGTCGGCGGCTCGGCTGGGCGCTCGTCGTCGCCGGGGTGATCCTCCTCGGCGTGCTCGCGACGTCCGCGATCGCGCTGTCGCGCGTCCTCACCCTCCAGACCGACGTGACCGGGCCGTTCTTCGATGCGGTGAGCGAGGCGGACGGCGCGTACGTCGGCCTGCTCGACGCCGAGGTCGCGGTGCGCGCCTACGTCGCCACGGGCGACGCGACGGCGCTCGAGGCCTACACGCGCGCGGTGGGCGTCGACGCCGAGGGCGTCGTCCCCGACGCCGCGCTCGTCGACCGCCTCGGCCTCGACGACGAGCTCGCCGGGACGCTCACCCAGGCCGAGTCCTCGGTGCGCGCCTGGGTCTCCGACGCGGCCGAGCCCGCCATCGCGACCACCGAGGCCCAGGGCCCCGGGCGCGTGCGCGCCGTCGACCAGGCGCGCGGCGCCGAGCTCTTCGCGGCGGCGCGCGCCGACACCGCGCAGTACGTCGACCAGCTGCGCGACGAGCGCGTCGAACGCCTCGACGCGCTCGACCGGTGGAGCCGCGCGCTGTTCGGGAGCGTCCTCGTCCTCGTCGGTTCGGCGCTCGCGGTCGGCATCATCCTGTGGGTCTGCCTCAAGCGCTGGGTCACCGAACCCATGGCCGAGCTCGCGCACCGGGTGCGGCGCGTGAGCTCCGGGAGCCTCGACGAGCCGGTCGTCACGTCCGGGCCCGCCGAGATCGCGGACCTCGCGCAGGACGTCGAGCACATGCGCGTCGAGCTCGTCAGCCAGGTCGCGGAGATCAAGGCGTCGCACGAGGACGCGGCGCGCTCGCACGAGCTGCTCGCCGAGCAGGCGCGCGAGCTGGAGCGCTCGAACCGCGACCTCGAGCAGTTCGCGTACGTCGCCTCGCACGACCTCCAGGAGCCGCTGCGCAAGGTCGCGAGCTTCACGCAGCTCCTCAAGAAGCGCTACGGGGGCGAGCTCGACGACCGCGCCGACCAGTACATCGACTTCGCGGTCGACGGCGCGAAGCGCATGCAGCGCCTCATCCAGGACCTGCTCGGGTTCTCCCGCGTCGGCCGGACGGGCACCGAGCGCGTCGACGTCGACCTCGAGGACGAGCTCCGGGGCGTGCTCGAGGACTTCTCCGACAAGATCGCGGAGTCCGGGGCGCGCGTCACGCACGACCCGCTCCCCGTCGTCGTGGGGGAGCAGGCGCTCCTGCGCCAGCTCCTCGCGAACCTCGTCGGCAACGCGCTGAAGTTCCGCCACCCGGACCGGGCGCCCGCCGTGCACGTGGGCGTGCTCGCGCGCGACACCCACTGGGAGCTGTCGGTCGAGGACAACGGGATCGGCATCGACCCGCAGTACGCCGACCGCGTGTTCGTGATCTTCCAGCGCCTGCACGCCAAGGACGTGTACGAGGGCACGGGCATCGGCCTCGCGCTGTGCAAGCGCATCGTCGAGTACCACGGCGGGCGCATCTGGATCGAGCCGCGCGAGGGCGGGACGACCATCCGCTTCACGCTCGCCCACGCCTACGTCCAGGCGCAGGTCGGCTACGCTCGCTCCGACCCCGGCGGCGCCGGTCCGGACGCTCCGGCCCCCGCGCGCCCCGACGACGAGGAGAGCCCCGCATGAGCCACGGCAGCAAGCCGATCGACGTCCTCCTGGTGGAGGACGACCCGGGCGACGTGCTCATGACCCGCGAGGCGTTCGAGGACCACAAGGTCACCAACCGCCTCTCGGTGGTGTCCGACGGCGTGAGCGCGCTGCAGTTCCTGCGCAAGGAGGGCGAGCACGCGGGCGCCCCGACGCCCGACCTCATCCTCCTCGACCTCAACCTGCCCCGGATGGACGGGCGCGAGGTCCTGGCCGAGCTCAAGGCCGACGACGCGCTGCGCAAGATCCCCGTCGTCGTGCTCACGACGTCGGAGGCCGAGGAGGACGTGGTGCGCAGCTACTCGCTGCACGCCAACGCCTACGTCACCAAGCCGGTCGACTTCGACCGCTTCATCGACGTCGTGCGGCAGATCGACGACTTCTTCGTCTCCGTGGTGCGCCTCCCCGGTCGCTGACCGCCGACGCAGCCCGGCCGGGAATGATCCCCGGCCCGGGTCGCGTTACCTCGTCAGGCCCGCAGCGCGCCACCGGCGGCGCACGGGCGAAGGACGTGACGAGGAGGATGCATGCTGGACCCTCGCGGGATCTACGAGCTCGACGAGCAGGCCGTGGCGCGCCTGTGGCCCACGCCGCCCGAGGCGGGCTCCGGGCCGGTGCTGCTGCACGCGGTCGCGGGGTTCGTCGACGCGGGCAGCGCGGGAGAGGTGGCCGTCGACCACCTGCTGGAGATCGGCGAGGTCACCCGCCTGGTGACGTTCGACGCCGACCAGCTCATCGACTACCGCTCGAAGCGGGCCACGATGACCTTCAGCACGGACCGCTGGTCCGACTACGACGAGCCGTACCTCGTCGTCGACCACGTGCGCGACGCCGAGGGCACCGGCTTCCTGCTGCTGCACGGCGCCGAGCCGGACGTCCAGTGGGAGCGCGTGGTCGCCGCGGTGCGCGACGTCGTCGAGCGTCTGGGCGTCTCGCTCGTCGTGGGCTTCCACGGCATCCCGATGGGCATCCCGCACACGCGGCCGCTCTCGGTGACGGCGCACGCCACGCGCCCCGAGCTGCTCGGCGAGCACACGTCGTGGTTCGGGACGGTCAAGGTCCCGGCCAGCCTCGCCGCGCTGCTCGAGCTGCGGCTCGGGCGCGCCGGCCACGACGCCGTCGGCTACACCGTGCACGTGCCGCACTACCTCGCCCAGTCGTCGTACCCGCCCGCGGCGGTCGTCGCGCTCGAGCACGTCCAGCGCGTGACGGGTCTCGACCTCGCCACGGGCGGCCTCGCGGAGGCGGTCCAGGACGCGAAGACCGAGGTCGAGCGCCAGGTGCGCGACTCCGAGGAGGTCGCGGCGGTGGTCCGGGCGCTCGAGGAGCAGTACGACGCCTTCGCCCGCTCGGTCGGGCGCACGAGCCTGCTCGCCGAGTCGGCCCCGATCCCCACGGCCGACGAGCTCGGCGCGGAGTTCGAGCGCTTCCTCGCGCAGCAGTCGGGGGAGTGACGGCGCGCTCGGCCCCGCCGGGGAGTATGTGCCGAAAAATCAGCACGAGAGGGCTCGTTCTCCATGGCGGACCTGACGTGGTCCATGCCACACTGTGACCCGTTGCAGTGACGTACTTGCGCACGACCCGGTGCAGGGCCGGTACGTGGGTCCGCCCGGCGGGGCGGTCCTGCGTCGGGCCTGCCGGCCGCACACGGCCGGGACGCCGGCGAAGGACGTGGGACATGGCATTGCGGCGCACGGGGGTGGACGAAGGGTCCGCCTGCTGATGTCCCCGGATGGACAGAAGGTCAGAGGAACAGCATGGCGCAGGGTTCTGTGAAGTGGTTCAACGCCGAGAAGGGCTACGGCTTCATCGCGCAGGACGGCGGCGGTGCCGACGTCTTCGTGCACTACTCGGCGATCGAGTCGAACGGGTACCGCACGCTCGACGAGGCGCAGCGGGTCGAGTTCGAGATCACCCAGGGGCCGAAGGGCCCGCAGGCGGAGAAGGTCCGCCCGCTCTGACGTCCACGACGTCCTGCGGTCGGGTCGCCCGGTCGTAGCAGCAGCGCAGGAGCCGCGTCCCCTCCCGGGGGCGCGGCTCCTGGCGTGTCAGCCCTCGCGCGTCGCCCGAGCGTGCTCGTCGGGCGCCGGACGCGCGGTCGTGGCGTCCCCGGGAGCGGGCCCCTCGAACGTGGGGTCGGCGGACCCGGGGTCCGCGGGCGTGGGGTCCGGGAGGGGCGCCGCCGGGCCGACGAAGGTCCGCAGCTCGCTCCCCACGAGGACGCGCGCCGGCACGGCAAGCGAGCGCACGGTGCGCGCGAGGCCCGGGCCGGTCAGGGCAGGCTCGGCACCGCCCGGCGCGACCGCGGCGAGCACCACGTTCCCGTACCGGCGGCCCTTGAGCTGTGCCGGCTCGGCGATCGCTGCGACACGCCCCTCCTCCACGGCGCCGTCGCCCGTGCCGCCCCCGAACGCGGCGGCGAGCGTCGCGAGCTCGCGCCGCACCGACGCGAGCGGCGGCCGGTCCGCGCAGTTGACCAGGTAGACGCCCCCCGGTCGCAGGACGCGCCGCACCTCCTCGGCCATGCCGAGGGTCACGAGGTGGTCGGGCGTGCGGTCGCCGTGGAAGACGTCCCGGACCACGACGTCGAACGACGCGTCGGCGAGCCCTTCCACCGCGTGCCGGGCGTCGTCGGGCCGCAGCCGCAGGCGCGGGGAGCGCGGCAGGTCGAACCAGGTGCGGACGAGCTCCAGGAGGCGCGCGTCGAGGTCGACCCCGAGCTGCGTCGAGCCGGGGCGGGTGTCCTCCACCCAGCGCGGCAGGCTGCACCCGGCGGCCCCGAGGTGCAGCGCACGCACGGGCCCGGGGTGCAGCTCGTCGACCACCGCGGCCATCTGCTGCATGTACTCGAACGCGAGCATCCCGGGGTCGTCCAGGTCGAGGTACGAGCTCGGCACCCCGTTGACGTAGAGGGTGACCGCGGACGGGCGGTCGGGGTCGCGCTCGACGCGGGCCGTGCCCGTCGTGGTCGCGACGGGCTCGTCCGGGAGGTCGGACGCCGCGGGCCCGCCGCGCGCGGGGCCCCGACGCCGGGGCGGTGTGGGTGGTGCGGGGGACCCTGGAGGGCGTCGGGAGGTGCGGCGAGCCATGTGCCCCACGGTACGGGCTGTCGGCGTCCGGCACGTTGACAGGATCGAACAGGTGTTCGATAGTGGAGCAGGAGGTGCGCGATGTCGAACGAAGCAGGCGCGAGGGCGCAGGTCGTGGTTCCCGCCGAGGTCCGGCGGCTGCTCGCCCGCGCGGACGCGGAGCTCGTCGCTGCGGCGCTCGCGCAGGACGCGGGGGAGCGGTTCGTCCACGCCCACCTCGGCGCGCTGCGGGCAGCCGCCGCGGTCGTCGCGCTCCGTGCGCGCCCCGTGCGGCGCGGGCGCGCCCGCTCGGTGTGGGAGCAGCTCGCGGACGCCGAGCCCGCGCTCGCCGCGTGGTCGGTGTACTTCGCGAGCGGCGCGCGCGTCCGTGCCGCCGTGGACGCCGGGCGGTTCGACGAGGTCGACCCGCGTCGCGCCGACGAGCTCGTCGCGTGCGCCGAGGACTTCCGCGACGAGGTCGCGATGCTCGTCGACCCGGACGCCGGCTTCGTCCGGCTGCCCGGGCTGCGGACGGTGGCGTCGTGACGACCCGGCCGGTCGGCCCGCGGGCACGGTGAGCACCCGATGAGCCGGGGTCCTCGTGCCGTCGTCCGCCGGGACTGGGGGGACGACGAGAGCGGCTGCTCGATCCTGCACGTCGACATGGACGCGTTCTTCGCCTCGGTCGAGCTCGCGCGGCGTCCCCAGCTCGTCGGGCGACCGGTCATCGTCGGCGGTGCCGAGCGGGGCGTCGTCCTGGCGGCCACGTACGAGGCCCGCGCGTTCGGCGTCCACTCGGCGATGCCCATGACGACCGCGCGCCGGCTGTGCCCGCAGGCGGTCGTCGTGCCGCCGGACCACGCGCGGTACCACGAGGTCTCGCGCTCGGTCATGGCCGCGCTCGGGGAGATCACCGCGCTCGTGGAGCAGGTGAGCGTCGACGAGGCGTTCCTCGACGTGAGCGGCGCGCGGCGCCGTCTCGGGCCGCCCACACGGATCGCGGCCGCGCTGCGGCGTCGGGTCCAGGCGGACCACGGGATCACGTGCTCGGTCGGGATCGCGACCACGAAGTTCGTCGCGAAGCTCGCGTCCACGCACGCCAAGCCCGACGGCATGCTGCTCGTGCCCGCCGCGGCGACGGTGCCGTTCCTGCGCACCCTGCCGGTGGGGGCGCTGTGGGGCGTGGGCGAGCGCACGGAGGCCGTCCTCGCGCAGTGGGGCATCCGGACGGTCGCCGAGCTCGCCGACACCGACGTGGCGTCCCTGCAGACGGCGGTCGGCAAGGTGTCCGGGGCGCACCTGCACGACCTCGCGTGGGGTCGTGACCCACGCCCCGTCCAGCCGGAGCGCTCGGAGCGGAGCATCGGCGCGGAGACGACGTTCGAGCACGACCTGCGCGACCTCGCCGCAGTGCAGGCGCGCGTGCTCGAGCTCGCCGACCGGTGCGCCGGGCGGCTCCGGCACCAGGGCCTCGTCGCCCGCACGGTGAGCGTGAAGGTCCGCACGAGCGACTTCCGGACCGTCACGCGCGCCCGCACGCTCGGCGCCCCGACGGACGTCGCGCGCGAGATCTACCTCGTCGCACGTGAGCTCGTCGCGGGGGTGGACCTGCGAGGGCTCGCGGTCCGGCTCGTGGGGGTGCGTGCGGAAGGTCTCGAGCCGCGCGCGGAGGCCGTCGTCCAGCCCACGCTCGAGGAGGCCGTGGTGGAGACGAACGCCGTCCGACGGCGCGCGGAGGAGGCCGTCGACGCCGTCCGCGGCCGTTTCGGGGTGAGATCCATCGCGATGGGGCCTGCCCGGGCCCGCTCGACTACCACCCCCGCGGATGTCGATCTATCCTGAGGGTGTCACACGACCACCGTGGAGAATCGGGGTGCTCATGCCTCTGTCTGAGTACGAGCAGCGGGTCTTGGAGCAGATGGAGCGCGCGCTCACCTCGGACGATCCGCGGTTGGCGAACACGCTCCAGGCCCCTCGACGTCGCTCTGCGCTGCGCTACGTCCTGGCCGGTGTCGGCGTCGTGGGAGGGCTGCTCCTGCTGGTGCTGGGCGCCGCGCTCTCGCAGACCTGGCTCGGCGTCATCGGCTTCGTCCTCATGTTCGCCGGCGTCGTGCTGGTCTTCCAGGCACCGCGCGCCTCCCGCAAGGGACCGGTCGGCACCGTCGAGGCCGACGGCACCGTCCGGCCGGCCGCAGCGAGCAGGACGTCGCGGAAGCCGTTCCTCAGCCGGCTCGAAGAGCGCTGGGACCGTCGGCGCGAGCAGGACGGTCGCTGAGCGACCTCTCGATCCCCTCGACGGCAGCGTCGACGAGCGCCTGGAGGCGCTCCGGGCTGACCGTCTCGCGCGGACGCGGGGCGTAGCGCTCCGCCTCGAGCGCCGACGCGAGGGCCGTGAGCGTCTCGGCCAGGTCCTCGTCCCCGGCATCCGCCCCGCGTCGCGCCTGCAGGGTCGCGACGACGACGGCGGGCACGCGGCGCGGCGTCGTGGACGACGGCCACCGCACCTCCAGCGCACCGAGCCGTGCCACGAGCTCGGCCCACGCGTCCTCGGCGTCCCGCAGGCTCTCCGCCTCGGTGCGTCGGCGCAGCACGAACCACAGCCCTGCGGCGAGCGCCGCCGCGACGAGCAGCGCCACGCCCACGACGAGCGGCCACGAGGTGGAGTCCTCCTGCGTGCCGCCCGTCGTGCCGCCGGCCCCCGGGGCGGTGGGTGCCGGCGTCACCGGCGCCGACGGCGCGGCCGTGGTGGCGTCCGGCGTCGGGACGTTCCCCGGGTCCGCCGGGCCGCCGGGCGTGACGGCGACCGGGGTCGCCCACCGCGGCGTCGGGCCGGTCTGCTGCGCGGGCGTCGGCTCGAACCGGACCCAGCCCTGCCCCGGGAAGTACAGCTCGGGCCACGCGTGGGAGTCGCGGCCCGTGACCTTGTAGCTGGAGTCGTCGACGCGCTCGCCCGGGAGGAACCCGACGCCCAGCCGTGCGGGGATGCCGAGCGTGCGGGCCATCATCGTCATCGACGTCGCGAACTGGACGCAGTAGCCCGTCCGGTCCTGGAGGAAGTCCCAGACGGCGTCGCCCGAGGCGCCCGGCGGCACCTCGGTGGAGTACGTGAACTGCGAGATGTCGCGGAAGTAGGTCTGCAGCGCGAGCGCCTGGTCGTAGCGCGTCGTCGCGCCGTCGACGACGGACGTCGCGAGGTCGCGGATGTCCTGCTCGTGCTCCGTCGCGGGCACGTCGAGGTAGTTGGGGTCGTCCGGGTCCGCGCCGCTGGCGCCGCGCAACGCGTCGGCGTCGAGCGGCCGCGGGAAGACCGTGACCTCGTAGGACGTGCCCGCGCCCGTCGGCTGCTCGCCGAGCACCTCGTCGCGCACGTCGTCGTACGCCCAGTCGCCGTCGATGCCGACGGCGCGCGGCTCGGTCGGGAGCGGCAGCTTGGTGTCGCGCAGCGACTCGAGCGTGACGCGCAGCGACGTGGGGTCCCCGGTGGCGCCCGGGTCGTCGGGCCACAGGAGCTGCTCGCCGCCGTCGATGGGCGTGCCGTCGCGGTCGGCGCCGCGGCGCCAGTTGGTGCCGTCGAAGCCGGTGAGCGTGAAGACCCGCAGGGGGCCGACGCCCTCGCCGTCGGTCCGGTAGCGCAGGACGACCTCGGCGGACCGCTCGGCGAGGTCGCGCCGCATGTCCAGGTCGTCGGAGAGCCGGACCGTCTGGCCGGTCGAGGAGAACAGGCGCGACCACGACGCCGACGCCACCTCGGGGAGCGAGGCGCTCGCCGACCCGAGCCCGAGGGCGGTGACCGCGACGGCGACGGCCACGACGAGCGCGCCCGCGGCACGCAGGCCTCCGGCGGCGCGGTCCTCCGGGCGTCGCGCGGACGCCCCGCGGCGGACGGCGCGGTGCGGGTTGTCCACGGCGAGGAGCAGCACGAGCGCGGTGACGGTCACGACGAACGCGAGCGGCGGGACCTCGCCGACGATGACGAGCCCGGGCACCCACAGGGCGAGGAGCGGCAGCGCGACCCCCGCGCCGAGCCGCAGCCCGCCGGCCATGAGGTCGGCGACGACGAACACCACGACCGCGCCGCCGACCGCCAGGAGCGCGATGGGCAGGCTGGGGTCGATCGGGGCGACCTCCGCGAGCGTGAGGTCGCGCGCGGTGCCCAGGCGGGACAGGACGCGGTCGACGTTGGACAGGCCGATGAGGAGCGAGAACCGGTCCGTCGGCCCGCCGTACAGCCCGAGCAGGGCCCACAGCCCGACGACGAGCCCGGCGAGCGACGGCAGGAGCGCCGCCGGCGGGGCGAGCACCTCGCCGCGCGCCGCGTGGCTCCGCTCGAGCGCCCAGCGGCTGAGGCCGGTGACGAGCGCGAGGACGACGACGACGCGCACGACCGTGCCCGTCCAGCCGCCCGGCCCGACGACGCTCCCCAGCGCGTACGCCGACGCGACGACCGCGGTGGCGACGAGCGCGCTCGTCGCGAGCACGCGCAGGCCCGCGGAGCCCGAGGTTTCCGGTCGGGGTGCGGTCATCGTGAGCCTTCCGCGAGCAGGGTCCAGGCGTGCTCGAGCGACGCGGACGGGTCGACGAGCGCGGCGTGCCACCCCGTCGAGCGGAGCGCGGCGACGGTCTCGACGGCGTCGGCGTGCTCGGGCGCCCAGGGCCGGGTGCTCACCACGAGCGCGCGGTGGACGCCGTCCCCGGCCATCGCGGCGACGGTGTGCCGGGCCACGGAGCCGAGCGGGCCGAGCACGGCGACGGTGATCTCGCCCGGGCGGCGGTCGCGGCGCAGCGCCTCGGAGGTCGTGACGACGGAGCGGTCGGCGTCCGCCACGACCTGGTGCCCGTGCAGGTCGACCGTGGCGTCGAGCAGGTCGGCCGGGCCCTCGCCGGACCGGTTGACGCGGAAGCCGGTGCCGGGGACCACCGCGGCGAGCGACGTGGGGACGAGGCGGACGGGGTGCCCCGCCTGGAGCAGCGACACCACGATCGACGCCGCGCACTCGACGGCCCACTCGCCGTCGGCCAGCGCCCGCGGGCTCGACGCGGCGAGCTCCGGGTGGGGCAGGAGGCCGCGGTCGAGGAGCACCGTCACGGGCGGCAGGCCCGCGCTCTCGTCGGAGCGCACCATGAGCTGGCCGCGGCGCGCGGCGCTGACCCAGTGCACGCGGCGGGGGTCGTCACCGGCGACGTAGTCGCGCAGGACCGAGTCGTCGCTCGACGCGAGCCGGGCGCCGGAGGCCGAGCGCTCGTGCTCGCCGAACGCGCGGCTCCCGCGCACGGGCAGCTCGACGGTGCGCGGCCAGACGGCCACGGCCGTCGAGTCGCCGAGCTCCTGCGTCGCGCTGACGAGGCCGAACAGGTCGGTCCGCGTCGTGAGGAGCGGGCCGAGCGGCCACCGGCCGCGGCGCAGCGGCCGCAGGCGGTACCGCACGGCGATGTGGTTGCCGACCGTCGCGACCTGCGCGCGCAACGAGCCCTGGTCGGACAGCTCGTGCGCGGCCTGCTCGCTGATGCGCAGGCGCGCGAGCGTGGAGGCCGTCGACGACGTCGTGCGCGCCGCCGCGACGGTCAGGCGCGCGGTCGTGAGCTGGCCGCGCACGGCGGGGTTGGGCTGCACCCGGCGCGTCACGTGCAGCGCGCCGCGCCCCCGGTCGATGCGCCGGGCCGCCATCCAGCACCACGCGGCCCCCACGGCGAGGAGCCCCGCCGCGCCGAGCCCGACGAGGTCCGGCAGGCCGAGCGTGACGCCGAGTACCACGAGCGCGGCGCCCGCACCGAGGACCACGGTGCCGCGGCGGGTCGGGCGCGCGCTGGCGAGGCTCCTGGTCCTGCGTCGGAGCCGCGCGAGGAACGACGGGCCGCGCACGTCAGCGTCGCTCGGTCGCGTCCAGCGCGGGGATCGGCGTCTGCGCCACGAGGGACGCGACGACGGCCTCGGCGTCCTGGCCCGAGAGCCGTGCCTCGGTGGTGACGACGAGCCGGTGCGCGAGCACGGGCACCGCGAGGTACTGCACGTCGTCGGGGAGGACGTGGTCGCGCCCCGCCATCGCGGCCAGGGCCTTCGCCGCGCGCAGGAGCTGGAGCGTCGTGCGGGGGGAGGCTCCGAGGCGCAGGCCCGGGTGCTCGCGCGTCCCGGTGACGAGCGCCAGCACGTAGCGCTTGACGGCCGTGGACGCGTGGACCGAGCGCGCGACCTCGGCGAACCGCAGCACGTCCGCCCCGGTGGTCACCGGCCGCAGGTGCGCGAGCGGGTTGTCCGTCTCCTGGCGGTCGAGCATCCGCAGCTCGGCGTCGACGTCGGGGTACCCCACGGTGAGCCGTGCCATGAAGCGGTCGCGCTGGGCCTCGGGGAGCGGGTAGGTGCCCTCCATCTCGACCGGGTTCTGGGTCGCGACGACGAGGAACGGGCTCGGGAGCATGTGGGTCGTGCCGTCGACCGTCGTCTGGCCCTCCTCCATGCACTCCAGGAGCGCCGACTGCGTCTTGGGGGAGGCGCGGTTGATCTCGTCGCCGATGACGATGTTGGAGAAGACGGGGCCGGGCCGGAACTCGAACTCGTGGTTCGCGGCGCGGTAGATGTTGACGCCGGTGAGGTCGCTCGGCAGGAGGTCGGGCGTGAACTGGATGCGGCCGACCTTGCAGTCGATCGTGCGGGCCAGCGCCTTGGCGAGCGTCGTCTTGCCGACGCCGGGGACGTCCTCGACGAGGAGGTGACCCTGCGCCAGGAGGACGGCGACGGTGACGGTCACGAGGTCCGGCCGCCCGGTGACCACGGACTCGATGCCGGAGCGGATCCGTCCGGTGGTCTCGACCAGCTCGTCGAGACCGGCGAGGCGACCTGACCCGGGCTCGTCGGAGGGCGCGACAGGGGCGATGTCGGGGAGCACGGGGACCTCCGTCGTCGGTGGCGCAGGGCCGCGGACCGGCGAGACCGCGGGTGGGAAGAGCCTAGTAGACGGTGGGAGGTCCGCCGACCCCGGCCCGGTGGCGCGGGCCGTCCCGACCGGCCCGTGCCCCTCCCTCTCCCTCCACGGGCACCGGGCGCCGCCGCCCAGGACCCGCCGGACGGCTCCCGGAAGCGGTCGCCGCCCGACGGCGGCCCCGCCGGACGCGGCCACGACGCGCCCTGGGGAGTCCTCCCCTCCACCGCGCTCCAGCCCGTCTGACCTGCGGAGATCCTGCGAAGACGGGTGAAACCCGTGAGTTTCGCCGAGAGCGGTGGAGGGAAGTGGAGTACCGTGGAGCAGAAGGGAGCAAGAGGGGAGGTGCCAGGTGCATGTCCGGCTTCGTGGACGACGTGCTCGGCGGTTCCTCCGGCCTGCTCCTGGGCACCTTCACGCCGCGTCTGGACGACAAGGGGAGGCTCATCCTCCCCGCGAAGTTCCGGTCGCGGCTCGCACCGGGTCTCGTCATGACGCGGGGGCAGGAGCGCTGTCTGTTCCTGCTGCCGATGGACGAGTTCCGGCGCATGTACGACCAGATCCGGCAGGCGCCGGTGACGAGCAAGCAGGCCCGGGACTACCTGCGCGTCTTCCTCTCGGGGGCGAGCGACGAGATCCCGGACAAGCAGGGACGTGTCTCGATCCCCGCGCCCCTGCGGGCGTACGCGGGGCTCGACCGCGACGTCGCCGTGATCGGCGCCGGCACGCGCGTCGAGATCTGGGACGCGCAGGCGTGGGAGACGTACCTCGCGGAGCAGGAGTCGGCGTACTCCGACACCGCGGAGGAGGTGTTCCCGGACCTGCGCTTCTAGGGCCGAGCACCCCCGGCCCCGCACGGTGAGGCCTCCTCCCGCCCGGTCTGGCGCACTTCCCCGGCGCCAGAAAGGACGCGGAGGGAGACCTGACCGTACGGGGCCCGCAGCACAGCACGACCAGCAGCAGCACCGGAGCACGACGACCAGCAGGGAGAGGAGGAGGACGTGACGAGCACCCCCGACGACGCCGCCGAGCGGCACGTCCCGGTCCTCCTCCAGCGCTGCGTCGACCTGCTCGCGCCCGCGCTCGGCGAGCCGGGCTCCGTGCTCGTCGACTGCACGCTCGGCATGGGCGGCCACACGGAGGCCGTCCTGGAGCAGGTGCCGACGGCGCGCGTGGTCGGCATCGACCGCGACCCCGAGGCGATCGACCGCGCGTCGCGCCGGCTCGCCCGGTTCGGCGACCGCTTCCGCGCCGTGCACGCCGTGTACGACGAGATCGAGGACGTCGTCGCGGACGTGGTCGGCGCACCGGTCCAGGGCGTGCTCATGGACCTCGGCGTCTCCTCGCTCCAGATCGACGAGACGGAGCGCGGGTTCTCCTACGCGCAGGACGCCCCGCTCGACATGCGCATGGACCCGACCGTGGGTCTCACGGCCGCGGACGTGCTCAACACGTACGACGAGCGCGCGCTCACCCGGATCCTGCGCGACTACGGCGAGGAGCGGTTCGCCCAGCGGATCGCGCGGGCCGTGGTGCGCCGGCGCGAGCAGCAGCCGTGGGAGCGCAGCGCGGACCTCGTCGACCTCGTCCGCGCGTCGATCCCGGCGGCCACCCGCACGACGGGCGGCAACCCCGCCAAGCGCACGTTCCAGGCGCTGCGCATCGAGGTGAACGGCGAGCTCGAGGTCCTCGAGCGCGCGGTCCCCGCCGCGGTGGACGTGCTCGCCGTGGGCGGGCGCATCGTCGTCGAGTCGTACCACTCGCTCGAGGACCGCATCGTCAAGCGCGTGCTCGCCGCCGGCGCGACGATCAGCGCGCCCGCCGGCCTGCCGGTCGTGCCCGAGCAGGACGAGCCGTACCTGCGGCTGCTGACCCGGGGGGCCGAGGAGGCGCCGGCCGGGGAGCGCGAGACGAACCCGCGGTCCGCGTCCGTGCGCCTGCGTGCCGCCGAGCGCACCCGCCCGACACCGCCGCACCGCCGCCCGTCCGCCGCTCGCCGCTCGCCGGCGCCCGGCCACCGACCGACCGACCGACCGCACGACCCGGGGGAGACGACACGATGAGCGCACAGAGGTCGACCGCCGCCCGCCCGCTCCCGCGCCCGGCCCGGCCGGCGCCCGCACCGCGCCCGTCGCTGACCGCCCTGCCGGGCGGCGCGTCCGAGCGGGCGCTGCGCTCGCGTCTCGAGCTCGTCCGGGCGCCGCTGCAGGCGCGCTCCAAGGTCCCGTTCCTCGTCGTCTGCATGTCGATCCTCGGCGCCGCGCTCCTGTGTGCTCTCCTGGTGAACACGACGATGGCGCGCAACTCCTACGAGATGTCGGAGCTGCGCCGGGAGGTGAGCCGCGTGGCCCAGGACACGCAGAGCCTGCAGCTGCAGGTCGCCGAGCAGAAGACGGCGCTGCCGGAGACCGCACGCGGGCTCGGCATGGTCGAGGCGCAGGACCCGGCGATGGTCCGGCTGTCCGACGGCACGGTGCTCGGCGTGGCGCAGGAGGGGGCGGGGGAGTGACGCAGGGCACGGGCGCCGGGCGCACCGGCCGGTCACGACCGGCGGCGGGCACCCCGCGTCCCCGTCCCGCCACCGCGGCCTCCCGGGCCTCCTCGGGGGGCCGTGCTGCGTCCGCCGGTCGGGCCGCGGGTGCTCGCTCCGGTGGTCCCGCGCCCGCGCGCGCCGCCTCGACGGGCACCACCTCGGCGCGCGCCACGTCCGGTCGTGCCTCGACGGCGCGCACCACGTCCGGTCGCACGTCGACCACGCGCAGCACGTCGGGGCGCGCCCCGGTGTCGCGCGCGCCGCGCGGCGCCGGCCGCCCGCCGTCCCGTCCGGCCCGGGGGACCCGCGAGCCGGGCCGGCCCGAGCGTCGGCAGCGCTGGCTCATCGTCGTGGCGGGCGTGATCACCGCGGTGTTCATCGCGCAGCTCGTCAACGTCCAGGTGCTCCGCGGGCCCGCGCTCGCGGCCGAGGCCCAGAACGACCGCACGCGCAGCTCGACGACGATCGCGCACCGCGGCGACATCACGGACGCCGACGGCGTGGTGCTCGCGACCTCGGTGGACCGGTACACCGTCGCGGCCGACCTCCAGGCGATCGCGAGCTTCGAGCCCCGTTCCGGGGACCTCGTCAACGGCGAGCCGCTCGAGGAGGGCGGCGCGGTCGGCGTCGCGAAGCTGCTCGCCCCGATCCTCGACCGGTCCGCGGTCGAGCTGGCGGCCGACCTCGTTGGCACGTCCCGGTACCTCGTCCTGGAGAAGGACGTCACGCCCGAGGTGCAGCGTCAGATCGCCGTCCTGCGCCTGTCCGCGTTCGTCAGCACGACGATGACGAGCGAGCGCACGTACCCGGCGGGCACGGTCGCCGGCAACCTCGTGGGCTTCGTCAACGACGAGCAGACGGGCGGGGGCGGCATCGAGGCGTCGTACGACGACGTCCTGGCCGGGACGCCGGGCTCGCGCCGGTGCGAGGCAGGGCTCGGCGGACAGCTCATCCCGACGGGACGGTGCGACGTCGTCGAGGCGGTGCCCGGCCTGAACGTGCGCCTCACGACCGTGCGCGACGTGCAGTGGAAGGCGCAGGACGCGATCGACCGGGCGGTGAGCGAGACCGGCGCGGAGTACGCGATCGCCGTCGTGCAGGACGTCCGCACGGGCGAGGTGCTCGCGCTCGCGGACTCGGGCACGGTGAACCCGAACGACCGCTCGACGGACGCCGTCGCCCGCCCGAGCCGTGCCGTCGCGAACGTGTTCGACCCCGGGTCGACGGGCAAGGTCATCACGATGGCGGCGGCCATCGAGGGCGGCCACGCGGACGCCGGGTCGCGGTTCGAGGTGCCCGACCGCTACACGACCCCGAACGGTCAGACGTTCAAGGACTCGCACGACCACCCCGTCGAGCGCCTGACGCTCGCGGGCATCCTCGCGGAGTCGTCGAACACGGGCACGGTCCAGGTCGGCGAGAAGATCCCCAAGCAGGTCCGCTACGACTACCTGCGCAAGTTCGGCTTCGGGCAGAAGTCCGGCCTCGGGCTGCCCGGCGAGTCGGCGGGCATCCTGCACCCGGCGGACTCGTGGGACGGCCGCACGGAGTACGCCGTGCTCTTCGGCCAGAGCGTGTCGGTCAACGCCATCCAGGCGACGAGCGTCTTCTCGACGATCGCGAACGGCGGGGTCCGCACGACGCCCAGCATCGTCGCCGGGACGACGGACGAGCGCGGCGAGCTCGTGCCCGCGGAGCGCCCGGCGCCGGAGCGCGTCGTGTCGCAGGAGACGGCGGACACGGTGCTGCACATGATGGAGTCCGTCGTGGAGGAGGGCACCGGATCGAGCGCCTCGGTCCCCGGCTACCGCGTCGCGGGCAAGACCGGCACCGCGGAGGCGGCGGGCGAGGACGGGCGGCTGTCCGGGATCATGGCGTCGTTCATCGGCGTCGCGCCCGCGGACGACCCCCGGTACACCGTGTCGGTCTTCCTCAAGAACCCGCACTCGTCGATCTTCGGCGGCGTCGTCGCGGCGCCGGTGTTCAGCGAGATCATGGGCTTCACCCTCGAGCACGAGGGCGTCCAGCCGAGCACCGAGCCCTACGTGCCGCTCCCGACGACGTGGTGAACCTCACCGCCCCTCTCCCGGTCGCCGGTGAAGGTCCCGTGAAGCGCGCCCCGGCCCGGGTGCAGCGGCCCGCGGGCTTGCGGGGCGGCCCGTCCCGGCACGGTAGGTTCTACACGTGACATCCCCGATCGACCGTCTTCGCCCTGCCACGACCACCCGTCGGTCGGTGGCGGACCTGGCAGCACGGTTCGGGCTCGACGTCCGCGCGGGTGGCGCGGACGCCGCACCGGGCTCCGCCGAGGTGTGGTCGGTGGCGTCGGACGACCGCACCGCCGACGCGGGCGACCTCTTCGTGGCGCTGCCCGGCGCCCGGGCGCACGGGGCGCGGTTCGCGCCCGCCGCCGTGGGCCGCGGCGCCCGTGCCGTCCTCACGGACGCCGAGGGCGCCGACCTGCTCGCGGACGCCGGCCTCGACGTGCCGGTGCTCGTCGCCCCCGACCCCCGCGCGCTCCTCGGCCCCGTCGCGGCCTGGGTGTACGGCGCCCCCGCGCAGGACCTCACGACGTTCGGCGTGACGGGCACGAACGGCAAGACCACGACGACGTACCTCGTCGACCACGCGCTGCGCGCGCTCGGCTGGACGGGCGGCCTCATCGGCACCGTGGAGATGCGCTCCGGCGACCGGGTGCTGCCGAGCCGCCTCACGACCCCGGAGGCGGCCGACCTCCAGGCCCTGCTCGCGGCGATGCGCGAGGACGGCGTACGCACGCTCGCGATGGAGGTCTCGTCGCACGCGCTCGCGCTCCACCGCGTCGACGGGCTCGTCTACGACGTCGTGGGCTTCACGAACCTCAGCCAGGACCACCTCGACTTCCACGGCGACCTCCAGGAGTACTTCGAGGCCAAGGCGCTGCTGTTCACGCCCGAGCACGCGCGCCGCGGCGTCGTCGTGGTCGACGACGCGTGGGGCGAGCGCATGGTCTCGGCCGCGCGCGTCCCGGTCGCCACGCTGCGCGTGAGCCCGACCACGGCAGGCGACGAGCAGCCCGCGGCGGACTGGACCGTGCACGACGTCGAGCCGTCGGAGGCGGGCGGCTCGGCGTTCACGCTGCGGCACCGCGACGGCCGCAGCGTGCGCACGACGACGTCGCTGCCCGGGCACTTCAACGTCGCCAACGCCGCCCTCGCCCTGGCCCTCGTGCTCGAGGCGGGCACGGACGCGCGCGACCTCGAGACGGCGCTCGCGGCGGCCGGTGGGCTCGACCCGGCGGTCCCGGGCCGCATGGAGGTCGTCTCGGAGCCGCCCCACCGCCCGCGCGTCGTCGTCGACTTCGCCCACAACCCGGACGCTCTCGCCCTCGCGCTCGACGCGCTGCGGCCCACCACGCCGGGCCGGCTCGTCGTCGTGTTCGGCGCGACCGGCGACCGGGACCGCGGCAAGCGGCCCACGATGGGCGGCGTCGCGGTCGAGGGCGCCGACGTCGTGGTCGTGACCGACGACGACCCGCACGGCGAGGACCCGGCCGCGATCCGCGCGGAGGTGCTGCCCGGAGCCCACGCGGCGCGCGAGGCCGCGGCCGCCGCACCCGAGCCGCGCGACGTCGTCGTGCTCGAGGTCGCGCCCCGCGCCCGGGCGATCCGCGAAGCGATCCTCGCCGCGGGCCCGGACGACACGGTGCTCGTCGCGGGCCGCGGCCACGAGGTGTGGCAGGAGATCGCCGGCGTCGACCACCCCCTGGACGACCGCGTCGAGGCGCGGGCCGCGCTCGAGGAGCGCCCCGCGACGACGCCGCCCCACGACACCCTCGACCTGAAGGAGCACCACGCATGATCGAGCTCACTGCGGCGCAGGTGGCCGCAGCGACCGGCGGACGCCTGTCCGCCGACCCGGAGGTCCGGGTCGGGGGGCCCGTCGTCGTCGACTCGCGCCGGGTCGCGCCGGGGTCGCTCTTCGTGGCGCTGCCGGGCGAGCACGTCGACGGTCACGACTACGCCGCGGGTGCCGTCGAGGCGGGCGCGACGCTCGTCCTCGCCGCGCGCGAGCTCGACGTGCCGTGCGTCGTCGTGGACGACGTCCAGGCCGCGCTCGGCGAGCTGGCCCGCCACGTGCTCGCGACGCTGCGCGAGCGCGGCGACCTGCGCGTGGTCGGCGTCACGGGCTCCGTGGGCAAGACCACGACGAAGGACCTGCTCGGCCAGCTCCTGCGCCCCGAGGGCCCCACCGTGGTCCCGCGCGGGTCGTTCAACAACGAGATCGGCCTGCCGCTCACGGTGCTGGAGGCCGACGAGTCCACGCGCTTCCTCGTGCTCGAGATGGGCGCGAGCGGCGTGGGGCACCTCACCTACCTCACGCGCATCGCGCCCCCGGACGTCTCGGTCGTGCTCGTCGTGGGCAGCGCCCACCTGGGCGAGTTCGGCGGGATCGAGGCCGTGGCGCGCGCCAAGTCCGAGATCGTCACGGGCCTCGCGCCCGGCGGCGTCGCCGTGCTCAACGCCGACGACTTGCGGGTCGCGGCGATGGCCGACGTCGCGCCGGGGGAGGTCGTCACCTTCGGGACGATCCCCGCGGCGGACGTGCGCGCGGAGGACCTGGGCATCGACCGCACGGGCCGGGCCTCCTTCACGCTGCGCGTGCGCCCCGGCGCGTCGGGCGACGCGACGCGCGGCGAGGGCACGAGCGCGCGCGTGACCCTCGGCCTCGTCGGCGAGCACCACGTCACGAACGCGCTCGCGGCCGCGACGGCCGCGCTGCGCCTCGGCGTCACGCTGCCCGACGTCGTGGCCCGGCTGTCCGACGCGCGTGCCCTGAGCCCGCACCGGATGCAGGTCACCGAGCGTCCCGACGGCATCACGGTGATCGACGACTCCTACAACGCCAACCCGGACTCGATGCGCGCCGCGCTCAAGGCGCTCGCCGTCATGGCGGGGCGCGACCGGCGGTCCGTCGCCGTGCTCGGCGAGATGCTGGAGCTCGGCGAGGACTCGCGCGTCGCGCACGACGACATCGGTCGGCTCGTGGTGCGATTGAACGTCAAGCTGCTCGTCGTGGTCGGCGAGGGCGCCGGCGGGATCCACGACGGCGCGACCCAGGAGGGGTCGTGGGGCGACGAGACGCGCTTCGTCCCCGACGTCGAGGCGGCGTCCGCGCTGCTGCGCGACGAGCTGCAGGAGGGGGACGTCGTGCTCGTGAAGGCCTCGAACGGGTCCGGGCTGTGGCGGCTCGGCGACGAGCTGGCGGCCGCGGGCGCCGGTGCGGCAGGAGGTGAACGCGCGTGATCGCGATCATCGTCGCGGCGGGCGTCTCCCTGCTCGTCGCGCTCTTCGGGACGCCGCTGTTCATCCGGTTCCTCGTGCACCGCAACTACGGGCAGTTCGTCCGCCAGGACGGCCCGACGGCGCACTTCACCAAGCGCGGGACGCCCACGATGGGCGGGGTCGTCATCATCGGCGCGACGCTGCTCGGCTGGGCGATGTCGTACGTCGTCTCGGGCCGGTTCCCGAGCGTGTCCGCCCTGCTCGTCCTGTTCCTCATGACGGGGCTCGGGATCGTCGGCTTCCTCGACGACTTCACGAAGATCCGCAAGCAGCGCAGCCTCGGGCTCACGGCCCGCGCGAAGATCATCGGCCAGGGCGCGGTCGGCATCGCGTTCGCGGTGCTCGCGCTGCAGTTCCCCAACGAGCACGGCCGCACGCCGGCGTCGACGCGCATCTCCTTCCTGCGCGACACGAACCTCGACCTCGCGTTCGCGGGCGTCACGGTCGGGCTGATCCTCTTCGTGCTCTGGGCCAACTTCCTCATCACCGCGTGGTCGAACGCGGTCAACCTCACCGACGGTCTCGACGGGCTCGCGACGGGCGTCTCGCTCATCGTGTTCGGCTCGTACGTGCTCGTGGGCATCTGGCAGCTCAACCAGACCTGCCAGCGCCTCGCGTCGGCCGGGCCGAGCTGCTACGAGACGCGCGACCCGCAGGACCTCGCGATCGTGGCCGCCGCGATCGTCGGCGCGTGCTTCGGGTTCCTGTGGTGGAACGCGAGCCCCGCGAAGATCTTCATGGGCGACACGGGCTCGCTCGCGCTCGGCGGCGCGCTCGCCGGCCTGTCGATCCTCACGCGCACCGAGTTCCTCGCGCTCATCATCGGCGGCCTCTTCGTCATCATCGTGCTCTCCGACGTCATCCAGATCGGGTTCTTCAAGATGACCGGGCGGCGCGTGTTCAAGATGGCGCCGCTGCACCACCACTTCGAGCTGTCCGGGTGGGGCGAGGTCACGATCGTGATCCGCTTCTGGCTCATCGCCGGGCTGTTCGCGGCGCTGGGCATCGGGATCTTCTACGCCGAGTGGGTGGTCGGCTAGTGGCACGCGACCCCCACGACCTCGCCGTCCCGCTCGAGCGTGCGCGCGTCGTCGTCGCCGGCCTCGGGGTGTCCGGGCGCGCCGCCGCGGCGGCGCTCCGCCCGCGCGCGGCGTCGGTCGTCACGCTCGACGACGGCGCCGCCGACGCCGACCTGCACGACGCGGCGGACGTGGACCTCGCGGCGACGGACCTCGTCGTCGTCTCGCCGGGCTGGCGCCCGAGCCACCCGCTGCTCGTGGCCGCCGCGGAGCGCGGCGTGCCGGTGTGGAGCGAGGTCGAGCTCGCGTGGCGCCTGCGCGTCGCCGGCCCGTCGGGGCGGCCCGCGCCCTGGCTCGCCGTCACCGGGACGAACGGCAAGACGACGACCGTCGAGATGCTCGAGACGATCCTGCGGACCGCGGGCCTGCGGACGGCGGCGGTCGGCAACGTCGGGACGCCCGTCGTCGAGGCCGCGCTCGACCCGACGCTCGAGGTGCTCGCGGTCGAGCTGTCGAGCTTCCAGCTCCACTTCACGCACACCACGTCCCCCGAGGCGGGCGCCGTCCTCAACGTCGCCCCCGACCACCTCGACTGGCACGGCGGGATCGACGCCTACGCGGCCGACAAGGGCCGCGTCTTCGAGGACGCCCGGGTCGCGTGCGTCTACAACGTCGCGGACCCTCGCACCGAGGCGCTCGTGCGCGAGGCGGACGTCGTCGAGGGGGCCCGGGCCGTCGGCTTCACGCTCGGCGCCCCGGCGCGCGGGCAGCTCGGCGTCATCGAGGACGTGCTCGTCGACCGCGCGTTCCACGCGCCCGCGGACGCTCCGGACCGGCACACGCACGCCGCCGAGCTCGCGACGCTCGGCGACCTGTCGCACCTCGCGGGCGCCGACGGCGTCGTGCCCGCCCACGTCGTGGCGAACGCGCTCGCGGCGGCCGCCCTGGCACGGGCGCACGGCGTCCCGGCCGTCGCGGTCCGCGACGGGCTGCGCGCGTTCCGCACGGGGTCGCACCGCATCGAGCAGGTCGCCTCGGTCGACGGCGTCGCCTACGTCGACGACTCCAAGGCGACCAACGCGCACGCCGCGTCCGCGTCCCTCGCCGCGTTCGCGCCCGGGACCGTCGTGTGGGTCGCGGGCGGCCTCGCGAAGGGGGCGTCGTTCGACGAGCTCGTCGCGGCGCGCGCCGACCGGCTGCGTGCCGTCGTGCTGATCGGCGTCGACGCGGAGCCGTTCGCCGGTGCGCTCGCCCGACACGCGCCCGATATCCCCGTCGTGCGCGTGGATCCTGGCGACACTGGGACCGTGATGCCCCGCGCCGTCGACTCCGCCCGCCGCCTCGCGCAGGCCGGCGACACGGTGCTGCTCGCGCCCGCCGGCGCGTCGATGGACCAGTTCCGCTCGTACGCCGCGCGCGGCGACGCGTTCGCCGAGGCGGCGCGCGCCCTGCGCCCCGACCACGGGTAGGCCGGGCAGCCCATGACCCAGACCGCGAACGGGCGAGGCGCGCCCTCGACGCGCACCGTCCCCCGGGCCGGCACGAGCCGGACGGTGCCGCGGGGCCGGGCGACGACCCGCGAGCCGCGACGCCCGCGGCCCGAGCCCGCCGAGCGCCCGTGGCTCGGCCAGTGGAACAGCACGGTGACGAGCTACTACCTGCTCGTCGGCGCGACGGCGCTGCTCGCGATCATCGGTCTCGTCATGGTGTTCTCCAGCTCGGCGGTCACGCAGATCGCCGCGGGCAAGTCACCCTTCGGGGCGTTCCTCGAGCAGGCGAAGTTCGCCCTCATGGGCCTGCCCGTCCTGCTCGTCGCCACGCGCGTGCCGGTCGACTGGTACAAGCGGCTCGCGTGGCCCGCGCTCCTCGTGGCGCTCGGGCTGCAGATGCTCGTGTTCACGCCGCTCGCGAAGAACGTCAACGGCAACACGGGCTGGATCGACCTGAAGCTCTTCACGTTCCAGCCGGCCGAGGTCGCGAAGCTCGCGCTCGCGCTGTGGCTCGGTGTCGTGCTCGGGCGCAAGCAGCGGATGCTCGGTCAGTGGCGGCACGTGCTGATCCCCGCGGTCCCCGTCGCGGTCGCGGTCGTGGGCCTCGTGCTCGCGGGTCACGACCTCGGCACGGCGCTCGTCGTCATGGCGATCATCGCGGGTGCGTTCTTCGTCTCGGGGGCCGACGGGCGCCTGCTCGCCCTCGGGGCGGGCGGTGCCGCGTTCGTCGTCGGGTACGTGTTCATCCTCAACCAGTCGGGCGGCGACCGGCTCTCGCGCATCATGGCGACGTACCGCGAGTGCACCGACACCCTCGGCGAGTGCTACCAGTCGATGCACGGTCTGTACGCGCTCGGCACGGGCGGGCTCACGGGCGTCGGCCTCGGGGCGAGCCGCGAGAAGTGGTCGTACCTGCCGGAGGCGCACAACGACTTCATCTTCGCCGTGATCGGCGAGGAGCTGGGGCTGCTCGGCACGCTCCTGGTGCTGGGGCTGTTCGTCATCGTCGGCGTCGCCACGAGCCGGATCGTGCGCCGCCACCCCGACCCCTTCGTGAAGATCACGACGGCCGGGATCGCGTGCTGGATCGTCGGCCAGGCGTTCATCAACATCGGCGTCGTCATCGGGCTCCTGCCCGTGATCGGCGTCCCGCTGCCGCTCGTCTCGGCGGGCGGCTCCGCGCTCATCATGACGATGGCCGCGCTCGGCGTGCTCATCTCGTTCGCACGCTCGGAACCGGGCGCGGCCGAGGCGCTCGCCGCGCGGGGGAGCGTCGTGCGGCGCTCGCTCGCCGTCGTCGGCCGGGCGGCACGCCCCCGGCGCCGGACCGCGCGATGACCTCCCCGGCCGTCGCGGCCGCTCCGGCCGCGACACCGGACCCGTGGGGCGCCCCGTGCCCCGCACGACAGACCTCCGCACGACGGACAGGACGCGGCACCTGCCGCAGGGAAGGACGACGAGGTACGTGACGACGATCGGTTCGGTGGTGCTCGCAGGCGGCGGGACGGCGGGGCACGTGAACCCGCTCCTCGCGGTGGCGGACGAGCTCCGGGTGCGTGAGCCCGGCGTGGTGGTGACCGCGCTCGGGGTCGCGGGCGGCCTCGAGGACGACCTGGTCCCCGCCCGGGGCTACCCGCTGCGGCACGTGCCGCGCGTCCCGCTCCCGCGCCGCCCCAGCGCGGAGTGGGTCAACCTCCCGGGACGCCTCAAGTCCGCCGTGGACGCGGCGGGCGCCGTCATCGACGAGACCGGCGCGCGCGTCGTCGTCGGCTTCGGGGGCTACGTCTCCACGCCCGCGTACCTCGCCGCGCGCCGTCGCGACGTCCCGGTCGTGATCCACGAGCAGAACGCGCGCCCCGGCCTGGCGAACCGCCTCGGTGCCCGGTGGGCCGCGCGCGTCGGCGTGACGTTCGAGGGCACGCCGCTCAAGGGCGGCGTCGTCACCGGGCTGCCGCTCCGCCGCGAGATCCAGGACCTCGTGGCCGCGCGGGCGGCGGACGCCGCCGGGGTGCGCGCGGACGCCGCGGCGCGCCTCGGCCTCGACCCCCGCGCTCGCACGCTCGTCGTCACCGGCGGCTCGCTGGGGGCGCAGAGCCTCAACGAGGCGGTCTCCGGTGCCGCCGGCGCGCTCCTGGGGGCGGGCACGCAGATCCTCCACCTGACGGGCAAGGGCAAGGACGGCGCGGTGCGCGAGGCGGCGGCCGGTGCCGTCGCGGGCCACCCCGGCGCGCGCTACGACGTGCGCGAGTACCTCGCCGAGATGCAGCTCGCGCTCGCGGTCGCGGACCTCGTCGTGTGCCGCGCGGGCGCGGGCACGGTGGGCGAGCTCGCGGCGCTGGGCATCCCGGCCGTCTACGTGCCGCTGCCCATCGGCAACGGGGAGCAGCGGCTCAACGCCGGCCCCGTCGTCGCCGCGGGTGGCGGCCTGCTCGTCGACGACGCGCAGCTCGACGCGGCGTGGGTCGCGCGCGAGGTCCCGGCGCTGCTCGGTGACCCGGGTCGGCTCGACGCGATGGCCGCGGCCGCCGCGGGAGCGGGCGTGCGCGACGGCGCCGCCCGCGTCGCGGACCTCGTCGCCGAGGCCGTCGCCGGTGCGTCGGGGGCACGGCCGTGACGGCGGCGTCCGGCGAGGGCCCGCTCGCGCTCGAGGAGCTCGGCACGGTCCACCTCGTCGGCGTCGGCGGGGCGGGCATGTCCGTCGTCGCCCGTCTCCTCGCCGCGCACGGCGTCCCCGTCCAGGGCTCGGACGCGCGCGAGGGCGACGCGCTCGCCGCGCTGCGCGCCGACGGCGTCCGGGTGTGGGTGGGGCACGACGCCGCGCACGTCGCCGGCGCGGACACCGTCGTGGTGTCGAGCGCGGTGCGCGAGACGAACCCCGAGCTCGCCGCGGCGCGCGCGGCCGGGCTGCGCGTGCTGCACCGCTCGCAGGCGCTGGCCTCGCTCATGGCGTGCGGCCGGTCCGTCGCCGTGGCGGGTGCGCACGGCAAGACCACGACCTCCGCCATGATCGCGTCCGTCCTGCGCGGCGCGGGCCTCGACCCGTCGTTCGCGATCGGCGGCACGGTGCTCACCGAGGACGGTCCCGTCGCGGGCGGCCACCTCGGGTCGGACGTCCTCGTGGCCGAGGCCGACGAGTCGGACGGGTCGTTCCTCAACTACGCCCCGGACGTCGCCGTCGTCACCAACGTGGAGCCGGACCACCTCGACCACTACGGGTCGCGCGCCGCGTTCGAGCAGGCGTTCGTCGACTTCGCCGCGCGGATCGTCCCGGGCGGGACGCTCGTCGCGTGCGCCGACGACGCGGGGGCGTGCGCGCTCGCGTCGTCGCACGCCCGGGCCGGGGGAGCGGTGGTCACGTACGGCACGTCCGCGGACGCCGACGTGCGCGTCGCGGACGTGGCCCCCACCGACGAGGCGGGCCGACCGGGGGTGCGGGCGTCGCTCACCGGAACGGTCGGCACGGCGCGCCTCGACGGGCTCGAGCTGCTGCTGCGCGTGCCGGGGCACCACAACGCGCTCAACGCGACCGCGGCCGTCGTGACGGCGGTCGTGCTCGGCGTCGACCCGGCGGCGGCGGTCGCGGCCGCGCACGGCTTCCTCGGCACCGGCCGCCGTTTCGAGGCTCGCGGCGAGGCGGGCGGCGTGCGGGTCGTCGACGACTACGCGCACCACCCGACCGAGGTCGCCGCGCTGCTCGACGCCGCACGGCCCGTCGCGGCCGGCGGCCGGGTGCTCGTGCTGTTCCAGCCGCACCTGTACTCGCGCACCGCGACGTTCGCGCGCGAGTTCGCGGACGCGCTCGCCGGAGCGGACGAGGTCGTGGTCACGGGCGTCTACGCGGCGCGCGAGGAGCCGGACCCGGCCGTGAGCGCGCGCACGATCACCGACCTGGTCGACGCTCCCGGCGTGGTCGTCGCCGCGGTCGAGGACCGCGTCGAGGCGGCCCACCGCGTCGCGGACGCCGCCCGCCCGGGCGACCTCGTGCTCACGGTCGGAGCGGGGGACGTCACGGAGCTGGGTGCCGTCGTCCTCGAGCGCCTCCGCGCGCGTCGCGACGGTGCCCCGGCGCCCGGAGGAGGCGAGGCCTGATGCGTCCGCCGCCCCAGCCTCGTCCCGCCGCGCCGCGGCCGGGCCGGTCGGGCGCGGGCGAGCGGGCCGGACGGCCCGCGGCCCCGGACCCCGCGAAGCCGGCCCCGAGCTCCGCGAAGCCGGCCCCGAGCTCCGCGAAGCCGGCCCCGCCCGCCGGCGCGCGCCGTGCGCCGGTCGAGGACACGCCGACGCGACCGGTGCGCCGCGTCGCGGCGCCGGGCTCCGAGCTCGTGCGCTCGTCGGGCGGCCGTTCCGGCACCGTTCGTCCTCCGGCCGCGCGCGGTAGCGGCAGCCGGGGCGCGGGCACGACGACGTCGGTCCCGCGCGGCGCGTCCGCCCCGACCGGGGTCGTCTCGCACGGCATGGCCGAGCGGCTCGCGGAGCGCGACGCGATGCGCCGCCACCGGCTCCGCACGCGCGTCCTCGGCTGGGTCGCGGGGCTCCTCGTCGTCGCCGGTCTCGCGTGGGTGGCGTTCTTCTCGCCCGTGCTCGGCCTCGACCTCGACAAGGTCACGGTCTCCGGCGAGGGCACGGTGATCGACCCGCAGCAGGTCCGCGACGTGGTCGCCGCCGCGGACGGCGTGCCGCTGCCGCGTCTCGACACGGTCGCGCTGCGCGAGCAGGTGCTCGACCTCAACGGCGTGCGCGACGTCGAGATCCGGCGTGCGTGGCCCTCGGGCCTCGCCGTGCTCCTCGAGTCGCGCGAGCCCGTCGTGGCGGTGCCCGTGGACGACGGCTTCGCGCTGCTCGACGCGGACGGCGTCCACGTGCGCACCGACCCGGTCGTGCCCGAGGGGCTGCCGGAGATCGACGCGCCGCTCGACGACCAGGGGACGCGGGCGCTCGACGCCGCGCTCGTGCTGCTCAACGCGCTCCCGGCAGACCTCCACGCGCAGGTCGCGGAGGTCTCGGCGCCGACGCGCGACGCGGTCCGCATGACGCTGCGGGACGGGGTCGTCGTCGAGTGGGGGAGCTCCGAGGAGGCGGCGCTGAAGGTGCGCGTCCTGCAGACGCTCCGGGCCGTCCCGGAGAACGCGGAGGTCACCGTGTACGACGTCTCGGCCCCGCGGCTCCCGGTGACGCGGTGAAAGCGCGCGTGGCGATCCCCGACACGCGCGAGACGGTCGTTGATGATGGGCACGTCGACACCTACGGTCGACCCATGAACGACCTGACATAACTATAACCCTCTACTTGAGGGTGAAGGTTCAGGGCTGACCGATCGAGAGGCATTGACGTGGCAACTCCGCAGAACTACCTAGCAGTGATCAAGGTGGTCGGCATCGGCGGTGGGGGCGTGAACGCCGTCAACCGGATGATCGAGGTCGGCCTCAAGGGTGTCGAGTTCATCGCCATCAACACGGACGCGCAGGCGCTCCTCATGTCCGACGCGGACGTCAAGCTCGACGTCGGCCGCGAGCTCACGCGCGGTCTCGGCGCCGGCGCCGACCCGGAGGTCGGCAAGAAGGCGGCCGAGGACCACGCCGAGGAGATCGAGGACGTGCTGCGCGGCGCGGACATGGTCTTCGTCACGGCGGGCGAGGGCGGCGGCACCGGCACGGGCGGTGCACCGGTCGTCGCCCGCATCGCGCGCTCGCTCGGCGCGCTGACCGTCGGCGTCGTGACGCGGCCCTTCACGTTCGAGGGCCGCCGCCGCTCGGTCCAGGCGGACCAGGGCATCGAGAACCTGCGCAACGAGGTCGACACCCTCATCGTCATCCCGAACGACCGCCTCCTGTCGATGTCGGACCGCAACGTCAGCGCGCTGCAGGCGTTCCACCAGGCCGACCAGGTGCTGCTGTCCGGTGTCCAGGGCATCACCGACCTCATCACGACCCCCGGTCTCATCAACCTCGACTTCGCGGACGTCAAGTCCGTCATGCAGGGTGCGGGCAGCGCCCTCATGGGCATCGGCAACGCGCGGGGCGACGACCGCGCGGTGCAGGCCGCCGAGATGGCGATCTCGTCGCCGCTCCTCGAGGCGAGCATCGACGGCGCCCACGGCGTGCTGCTCTCCATCCAGGGTGGTTCCGACCTCGGCCTGTTCGAGATCAACGAGGCGGCGCGTCTGGTCCACGAGGCCGCGCACACCGAGGCGAACATCATCTTCGGCGCCGTGATCGACGACGCGCTGGGCGACGAGGTCCGTGTCACCGTCATCGCGGCCGGCTTCGACGGCGGTGCCCCGCAGGTGCGGGGCGACGCGCGGGCGCTCGGCCAGGTGGCAGGTGCCCAGCGCCCCGCGACGAGCGCGATCCCGGTCGTGCCCGCCGCGCGGACCGTGCCGCCGGCACCGACGACGGGTGCGCACACGCTGCCGCGGCCGGTCGTGCCGATCCAGCCGGAGGCCGACGACGTGCCCGTCACGCTCGACGGCGGTCACGGCCCGGTGCCGGTGCAGCCGGTCGCCCCCGCCCCGTTCACCGTGGTCGGTCCCGGCGACGCCGGGAACCACAACGCGGAGGCCGTGCCGGGCGGGCAGAACGAGGGCGTCGACGTGCCCCCGCGGATCTTCGACGAGGAGCCCCCGCGCCGCAAGGTCGAGGAGCTCGACGTGCCCGACTTCCTCAAGTGACGGTGCGCGACCGCGTGGCGCGGTGCGGGGCCGCGTGAGCGCCGGGGCCGTGCAGGACGGGAGGGGCGGTGCCGACGGCGCCGCCCCTCCCGTCGTGCTCGAGGTGGACCTCGGGCCGGGGGTGCGCGCCGGCTTCACGACGCGCGACGGCGGGCTCTCGCCGGCGCCGTGGGACACGCTCAACCTCGGGCTGAACGTGACCGACGACGCCGATCGGGTGCGCGCCAACCGTGCGCGCGCGGCCGCGTGGCTCGGCGTCCCGGCGTCCTTCGCGACGCAGGTGCACGGCACCCGCGTCGCGACGGTGGAGCCTGTGCCGCGCGGTGCGGACCCCGTCGACACGGTGGGGGAGGCGGACGCCCTCGTCGCCCCGTCCCGCGGCGCGGGCCTGGGCGTCCTCGTGGCCGACTGCGTGCCCGTCCTCCTCGCGGACGCCGAGGCGGGCGTCGTCGGCGTCGCGCACGCCGGGCGCCGCGGCCTCGCGCACGGGGTGGTCGACGCGGCGCTGGGCGCCCTGGTCGCCGCCGGTGCGCGGGTCGACCGGGTGCGGGCCGCCGTCGGGCCGAGCGCGTGCGGGCGGTGCTACGAGGTGCCCGCGTGGATGCGCGACGACGTCGCGCTCGCGCGTCCGGCCACGTGGTCGACGACGTCCTGGGGGACGCCGGCGCTCGACCTGCCCGCCGGGGTCGTCGCGGACCTCGTCGCGGCGGGCGTGGCGGACGTCGTGCGCGTCCCGGCGTGCACGATCGAGGACGAGCGGTTCTTCTCGCACCGTCGGGCGGCGCGTCGTGGCACGACGACCGGCCGGTTCGCCGGGCTCGTGACGCTCACCGGCACCTGAGCGGGCTCGGTCCGACCTCCGCACGAGGTTGCGCACGCCGGGCGTGTCGTCCGGGGCTCGCCGCGCACCCTCGGTTAGCGTGAACGCACCGGTCCGACGGCCGGTGGACCGAGGATCGATCGAGGACGGAGCAAGGCCCATGGCGGGAGCGCTGCGCAAGACCATGCTGTATCTGGGCCTCGCTGATGATCGCGGCGAGGACGAGCAGGACGAGTACGTCGACGAGCTCGACGAGACGGGGGCGGACGTGGCGCACGACTACCAGGCACCGGTGACGCCGCTGCACCGCGCGCTCGGGCCGCGCGAGGTGCCGCAGACGAGCATGTCGGCGGCCGAGCTGCGGCGGATCACGACGGTGCACCCGCGGTCGTACAACGACGCGCGCGTGATCGGCGAGGCGTTCCGCGGCGGCACCCCCGTGATCATGAACCTCTCGGACATGGACGACGCGGACGCGAAGCGCCTCGTCGACTTCTCCGCGGGCCTCATCTTCGGGCTGCACGGGGCCATCGAGCGCGTCACCAACAAGGTGTTCCTGCTCTCGCCCGAGCACGTCGAGATCACCGGCGAGGAGCAGGCCGCCGCGCCGGCCCCCGGTCGCGCGGGCTTCTACAACCAGAGCTGAGCGTGCGCGCGGCGCGGTGCACCCGCCGAGCACGCGCCGCACGCACGGAGGGACGGGCGCGGTGACGCGCCCGTCCCTCCTGCGCGTCCGCCCTGGGCGTAGCGCGTGTCCCCGGCGGGGCCGGGGGCGGTGCGTCTGGCACAGTTGACCCGTGATCTGGGACCTCATCACAGGCATCGTCGGATTCCTGCTCTGGCTCTACCTGCTGCTGCTCATCGGTCGGCTCGTGTTCGACTGGGTGCAGTTCTTCGCGCGCGACTGGAGGCCCCGGGGGGTCCTGCTGGTGCTCGCCGAGGTGATCTACTCGGCGACGGACCCGCCCCTGCGCGCGCTGCGCCGGCTCATCCCGCCGCTCTCGCTGGGTCAGGTGCGCCTCGACCTCGCGTTCATCATCCTGTTCTTCGCGGTGACGATCGCGGCGCAGATCGTGTCCTCGCTCTGAGACGCACGTCACCCGACCAGGGTGTCCGGACGGCCCGTACCGGGCCGCTACGTCCGGTTCGCCCCGACCCCCACCGCACGCCCGCGCACGCTGCACGCCGTCGGCACGGTTCCGACGGCGCGCGACGGCGCGGCTGCACCCGCCCCTGGGGGCAATGTCCGCTACTTTGGAGTCTGGTGATCGCGAGGTCGCCCGGACCGACACGCAAACGCTATGAGGTGAACCGATGGCACTGCTCACTGCAGAGGACATCCTGAACAAGAAGTTCTCGGCGACGAAGTTCCGCGAGGGCTACGACGTCGAAGAGGTCGACGACTTCTTGGACGAGGTGGTGAGGACCCTCAACTCCGTGCAGGAGGAGAACGAGGACCTCAAGTCGAAGCTCGCTGCGGCGGAGCGTCGTCTCGCCGAGCTCAGCCGGGCCGACGCGTCCAGCGCTGCGGTGCAGCCCCCCGTCGTCGAGACGCCGAAGGCGCCCGAGCCGGAGCCGGAGCCCGTGCGCCCCGCGCCGATCTCGCAGGCCGTCGTCACGAAGAACGCGGCGGAGCCCGAGTCGGCGACGGGCATGCTCCAGCTGGCCCAGAAGCTGCACGACGACTACGTGCGCTCCGGCCAGGAGGAGGGCGACCGCCTCATCGCGGAGGCCAAGGAGGAGGGCTCGCGCATCGTGCGCGAGGCCGAGGAGACCTCGCACCGTACGCTCTCGCAGCTCGAGCAGGAGCGTTCGCTCCTCGAGCGCAAGATCGACGAGCTGCGGATCTTCGAGCGCGACTACCGCACGCGTCTCAAGAGCTACCTGCAGAACCTGCTGGGCGACCTGGACAACCGGGGCAGCGCCCTCCCGCCGCGCAGCAACGTCGGCGGGGCGAGCCGCACGAGCGACCTGGCTCCCGGCATCTAGCACCTGCGTCGACCGTCCGGCAGCGGCCGGTACGCCACGCACCTGCGCCTTCTCTCCCGCCTCGGCGGACCGGCGTGGTGTGTTGTGCGTACCGGCCGCTGCGTCTACTCTCGCGTGACTCGAACTTGGAGGGGCGACATGACCAAGCTCACCACCGCGGCCCGTTCGGCCGTGCGCGACCGTTTCCCGAACCTCGCGAAGGACGTCAAGTCCTTCCCCGTGCGCGACGGGGAGGAGCCCTGGACCCTGCGGGAGGCCGAGGAGCTCGCCGCGGAGCTGCTGGCCGAGAAGGAGCGGCTGGAGGGGGAGCTCGCCGTCGCGGACGAGGAGCTGTCGAACCTCCTGCGACACTCCGGTGACGGTGCCGGCGACGACCAGGCAGACTCCGGGTCCAGCGCCCTCGAGCGCGAGCAGGAGCTGACGCTCGTCAACAACGTGCGCGACCTCCTCGCGCAGACGTCGCACGCGCTCGACCGCATCGCGGCCGGCACGTACGCGACGTGCGAGGAGACCGGGCTGCCGATCGGCAAGGCGCGCCTGCAGGCGTTCCCGCGCGCGAACCTCTCCGTCGAGGCCAAGCAGCGCGCCGAGCGGCGCTGAGCACCGGGCCGTCGCGGGGCCGCGTCGACCGGGGCGACGACGTGGCAGACTTGCCGCCGATGTCCACCTCTGCGCGCCCCGAGCCCACCGACCCCGCCGACGCCTCCCCGCAGGCGCCCGCCGACCCCTCCGCAGGAGCCGTCCGGCGCGGTCCGCGACGCGTCCTGGTCGTGTGGACCGTCGTCCTCGCCGTCCTCGTCCTCGTGCTCGACCAGCTCACCAAGTGGTGGGCGGAGTCGAGCCTCACGCTGGGCGACGACACGATCCCGCTCGTGGGGTCCCTGCTCGGCCTGCGGCTCATCTACAACCCGGGCGCGGCGCTCTCCATCGCGACGGGCATGACGTGGCTCCTGACCATCGTCGTGGTCGCGGTCGTGGTCGTCATCGTGCGCATGGTGAGCCGCATCGGCTCGCGCGCGTGGGCCGTCGCGCTGGGCCTCCTGCTGGGCGGCGCGCTCGGCAACCTCGTCGACCGCTTCTTCCGCGAGCCCGGCTTCGCGCGCGGGCACGTCGTCGACTTCATCGCCTACGCGAACTGGTTCGTGGGCAACGTCGCGGACATCGCGATCGTGGCCGCGGCCGTGATGATCGCCGTCCTGTCGGTGCTCGGCATCGGGCTGGACGGGACGCGCCACGGCGGCGACGACGCGGACCCCGGGACGAGCGCCGACGACGCCATCGAGCCGACGTCCGGGCCCGCACCCGAGCCGACCGCCACGCGGACCGACGACGAGGGGGCGCGGTGAGCCTCCGGTCGCTCCCGGTGCCCGACGGCCTCGCCGGCGAGCGGGTCGACGCCGGGCTGTCCCGGCTCCTCGGCCTCTCGCGGACGCGGGCCGCCGAGCTCGCCGCGGGCGGCGCCGTCCGCCTCGACGGACGCGAGGTCGGCAAGTCCGACCGGCTCGTCCCGGGCGGGTGGCTCGAGGTCGACGTGCCCGACGCCGCGCCCGCCGTCGAGGTCGTCGCGGAACCCGTGCCGGGCATGGGCATCGTGCACGACGACGACGACCTGGTGGTCGTCGACAAGCCCGTCGGCGTCGCGGCCCACCCGTCGCCGGGCTGGACGGGCCCGACCGTCGTCGGCGCCCTCGCGGCCGCGGGGTACCGGATCTCGACGTCGGGCGCCGCGGAGCGTCAGGGCATCGTGCACCGCCTCGACGCCGGGACGTCGGGGCTCATGGTCGTCGCGAAGAGCGAGGTCGCGTACACCGCGCTCAAGCGCGCCTTCAAGGAGCGCACGGTCGAGAAGGTCTACCACGCGCTCGTCCAGGGCCACCCCGAGCCCACGACCGGGACGATCGACGCGCCGATCGGGCGGCACCCCAGCGCGGACTGGAAGTTCGCCGTCACGGCGGAGGGCAAGCCCTCGGTCACGCACTACGAGGTCCTCGAGATGCTGCCCGCCGCGTCCCTCGTCGAGGTGCACCTCGAGACGGGACGCACGCACCAGATCCGGGTGCACTTCTCCGCGCTGCGGCACCCGTGCGTCGGCGACCTCACGTACGGTGCCGACCCGGTGCTGGCCTCGCGCGTGTCCCTGACGCGCCAGTGGCTGCACGCGATGCGCCTCGGGTTCGAGCACCCCACGACCGGGCAGTGGCTCGAGCTGACGAGCGAGTACCCGGACGACCTCGCGCACGCGCTCGAGGTGCTGCGCGGGGCGTACGCGTGACCGTCGCCGCCTCGGGGCCGGGCGACGCCCGGCTCGCCGTGGAGCGCGTGTCCGACGACGCCGGGCTGGCCGCGGCGCACGCGCTGCGGCTCGCGGTGTTCGTCGACGAGCAGGGCGTCCCGGTCGAGGAGGAGATCGACGACCTGGACACCGCGGAGACGACCACGCACGTGCTCGTGCGGGACCGCGAGCGGGGCGGGGAGGTCGTCGGCACGGGCCGGCTCCTCACGGACCCCGGGCGCCCGGGCGAGGTGCACGTCGGCCGGGTCGCGGTCGCCGCGGTCGCGCGCGGCACCGGCGCGGGCGCCACGGTGATGCGCGCGCTGGAGGGGGTCGCGCTCGCCGAGCACGCGGTCCCCGGACCGGACGGACGCCGCGCCGTGCGCGTGCTCCTCTCCGCCCAGGTCCAGGCGATCGGCTTCTACGAGCGGCTCGGGTACGCCGTGTCCGGGCCCGTCTACCTCGACGCGGGCATCGACCACCGCGACGCCGCCAAGACCCTGACGACCGACGCCTGACCCCTCTCGGCGGGGCGCCGCGGGCCGTCCGCGTGACGTGCCGCACGACCCGCCGCCACCTCGCCAGGGTGTGGGTGGGGCACGCCTAAGATCGGGGCATGCCCACCGCGACTGAGGACTTCGTCCACCTCCACGTCCACACCGAGTACTCGATGCTGGACGGCGCGGCCCGGATCGGGGACCTGTTCGACGAGGTCGAGCGCCTGGGGCAGAAAGCCATCGCGACGACGGACCACGGCTACGTGTTCGGGGCGTTCGAGTTCTGGTCGCGGGCGCAGGCGAAGGGCATCAAGCCGATCATCGGCGTCGAGGCGTACGTCACGCCGGGCACGAGCCGGTTCGACCAGACCCGCGTGCGGTTCGGGCAGCAGGGGCAGGAGTCCGACGACGTCTCGGCGCGCGGTGCGTACACGCACATGACGCTGCTCGCGAAGGACAACGAGGGTCTGCACAACCTGTTCCGGGCGTCGTCGCTCGCGTCGCTCGAGGGGCAGATGGGCAAGTGGCCGCGCATGGACCGCGACCTCCTCCAGCGCTACGGCAAGGGCCTCGTCGCGACGAGCGGGTGCCCGTCGGGCGAGATCCAGACGCGCCTGCGCCTCGGCCAGTGGGACGAGGCGGTGCGGACGGCGGGCGAGCTCCAGGACATCTTCGGCCGCGAGAACTTCTTCGTCGAGCTCATGGACCACGGGATCGATATCGAGACGCGGGTCACGAAGGACCTCCTGCGCCTCGCGGAGACCATCGGCGCGCGCCTCGTCGCGACGAACGACCTCCACTACGTGCGCGAGGAGGACGCCTCCAGCCAGGAGGCGCTGCTCGCGATCAACTCCGGCTCGACGCTCGACGACCCGGACCGGTTCAAGTTCGACGGCACCGGCTACTACGTGAAGTCGGCGGCCGAGATGCGCCGGGTCTTCGCGGAGCTCCCCGAGGCGTGCGACAACACGCTGCTCATCGCCGAGCAGTGCGAGGTGTCGTTCAACACGAAGGCGAACTACATGCCGCGGTTCCCCGTCCCCGAGGGCGAGGACGAGACGAGCTGGTTCGTCAAGGAGGTGGAGCGCGGGCTGCACCGCCGGTACCCGAACGGCATCCCGGACGCGGCGCGCAAGCAGGCGCAGTACGAGACCGAGGTCATCATCCAGATGGGCTTCCCGGGGTACTTCCTCGTGGTCGCCGACTTCATCAACTGGGCCAAGGACCAGGGCATCCGCGTCGGCCCGGGCCGTGGTTCGGCGGCGGGCTCCATGGCCTCCTACCTCATGGGCATCACCGAGCTCGACCCGCTGGAGCACGGGCTGATCTTCGAGCGGTTCCTCAACCCCGAGCGTGTGTCGATGCCCGACGTCGACGTCGACTTCGACGAGCGTCGGCGCGGGGAGGTCATCCGGTACGTCACGGAGAAGTACGGCGACGACCGCGTCGCCCAGATCGTCACCTACGGCACCATCAAGGCCAAGCAGGCGCTCAAGGACTCGGCGCGGCTCCTCGGCTTCCCCTTCGCGATGGGGGAGAAGCTCACCAAGGCGATGCCGCCAGCGGTCATGGGCAAGGACATCCCCCTGTCGGGGATCTTCGACCCCCAGCACGAGCGGTACTCCGAGGCGGCGGAGTTCCGCCAGCTCCACGACACCGACCCGGAGGCGCAGCGCGTCGTCGAGCTCGCGCGGGGTATCGAGGGGCTGAAGCGGCAGTGGGGCGTGCACGCGGCGGGCGTCATCATGTCGAGCGACCCGCTCATCGACATCATCCCGATCATGCGCCGTCCTCAGGACGGCGCGGTCATCACCCAGTTCGACTACCCGACGTCCGAGGGCCTCGGCCTCATCAAGATGGACTTCCTCGGGCTGCGGAACCTCACGATCCTCGACGACGCGCTCGAGAACATCGAGATGAACGGCAAGGAGCCGATCGAGATCGAGTCGCTCACGCTCGACGACAAGGCGTCGTACGAGCTGCTCGCGCGCGGTGACACGCTCGGCGTGTTCCAGCTCGACGGCGGCCCCATGCGCGCGCTCCTGCGCCAGATGAAGCCGGACAAGTTCGACGACCTCTCGGCCGTCATCGCGCTGTACCGCCCGGGCCCGATGGGCATGAACTCGCACACGAACTACGCGCTGCGCAAGAACGGGCTGCAGAAGATCGAGCCCATCCACCCGGAGCTCGAGCAGCCCCTCGCGGAGATCCTCGACGAGACCTACGGCCTCATCGTCTACCAGGAGCAGGTCCAGAGGGCCGCGCAGATCCTCGCCGGGTACTCGCTCGGACAGGCAGACCTGCTGCGGCGCGCGATGGGCAAGAAGAAGAAGGAGATCCTCGACAAGGAGTTCGTGCCGTTCCAGGCGGGCTGCCGGGAGCGTGGGTACTCCGACGCCGCGATCCAGGCGGTCTGGGACACGCTGGTCCCGTTCGCGGGCTACGCCTTCAACAAGGCGCACTCCGCCGGGTACGGCCTCGTGGCGTACTGGACGGCGTTCCTCAAGGCGAACTACCCGACGGAGTACATGGCGGCGCTCCTGCAGAGCGTGCGCGACGACAAGGACAAGCTGGCCCTCTACCTCAACGAGTGCCGCCGCATGCACATCACCGTGCTCCCGCCGGACGTGAACGACTCGGCGGCGAAGTTCACCGCGGTGGGCGGCGACATCCGCTTCGGTCTCACGGGCGTGCGCAACGTCGGCGCAAACGTCGTCGACGCGATCATCCGCACGCGCGAGGAGAAGGGCGCGTTCACGTCGTTTACCGACTTCCTCGACAAGGTGCCGGCCGTGGTGTGCAACAAGCGCACCATCGAGTCGCTCATCAAGGCAGGCGCGTTCGACTCGCTCGGCCACGCGCGGCGCGCCCTGCTCGTCGTGCACGAGCAGGCCGTCGACTCGGTCATCAGCGTCAAGCGCAAGGAGGCGGAGGGCCAGTTCGACCTCTTCGCCGACTTCGGGGGCGCCGACGCCGAGGACGGCATGTCGTTCTCCGTCGACGTGCCCGACCTCCCGGACTGGGACAAGAAGCAGCGCCTCGCGTTCGAGCGCGAGATGCTCGGCCTGTACGTGTCCGACCACCCGCTGTCCGGGCTCGAGCACGTGCTGACGCGTGCGGCGGACACCGGGATCGCGAACCTCCTCGCCGACGAGGGCCGGCCCGACGGCTCCACCGTGACGATCGCCGGCCTCGTGACGTCGCTCCAGCGCAAGATGAGCAAGAACGGCAACCCGTGGGCCGCGGTGACCATCGAGGACCTCGAGGGCGCCGTCGAGGTCATGTTCTTCGGCGAGACGTATCTCGCGTACTCGACCGTCCTCGCCGAGGACCAGGTCGTGGTCCTGCGCGGGCGCGTGCGTCGGCGCGACGACACGATGCAGCTCCAGGCGATGGAGGTCTCGCTCCCGGACATCACCGTGGGCGCCGAGTCGCCGCTCGCCGTGAAGGTCTCGCACACGCGCTGCGTCGAGCCGATCATCCTGCGCCTGCGCGAGGTCCTCGCGACGCACCCCGGCTCGGCCGAGGTGCACGTCCAGGTCCTCGAGCCCGGCAAGACCACGGTCGTCCGCGCGGGCGACGGGTTGCGGGTCGAGAAGTCGCCGGCGCTGTTCGGCGACCTCAAGGCGCTGCTCGGGCCGTCCTGCCTGCTCTGACACGCCGACGCCGCCGGTCCGGCACTGCGCACGGTCCCGCCGAGCAGACGGTGCCACGGCCCGGGCGGTGCCGTCCTGCCCGCGGTGCGGCGCACCCAGGACGACGCACCCGCGGCGGCTCGTCGTCGGCGTCGTGTGACGACCGGCACGAGACGGCTCCGGCCGGTGCCGGGCGGGCCGCGCCTAGACTCGCGAGCGTGATCCGACTCAACCCCGAGCAGCGTGTCTTCGTCACCGAGCGGCACCTGGCCACGCTCACGACCCTGCGCGAGGACGGGAGCCCGCACGTCGTCCCGGTGGCGTTCACCTGGGACCCGGACGCGGGCGTCGTGCGGATCACGACGAACCGCGGGTCGGTGAAGGCGCGCAACGCCCGCCGGGCCGGCCCGGACGGGGCACACCCGCGCGCCGCGGTGTGCCAGGTCGACGGCGGGCGGTGGCTCACGCTCGAGGGGACGATCGAGGTCGTCGAGGACGCGGACGAGGTGGCGGACGCCGTCGCGCGCTACGCCCGCCGCTACCGCCCGCTGACGCCCAAGCCGGAGCGCGTGGTGCTGCGCCTCACGCCGGACAAGGTGATGGCCTCGACGTACATGGCCTGACCTCGCCCGACGAGTCGTACCCGCCGCTCAGGCGACGGTCGCGCTCTCCCCGCCCTGCGGCCGGTCCACCGTGACGACGTCGCCGCGGTGCAGCTGGCGGCCTCGGCGCGTGTCCACCTCGCCGTTCACGCGCACCTCGCCCTCGGTGACGAGCTCGCGCGCCTCCGCGCCGGACTCGGCGAGCCCGGCGAGCTTGAGGAACTGGCCGAGGCGGATGACGTCGTCGGAGATCTCGACCGGGCGGGCGTCGTCGGAGGCGTTCATGACGCCATTCTCCCCGGCGCCGCGTGCCGCGACGACACGACTCCCGACGAGAACGCGCCGGCGCGAGCCGCCAGGACGACCGGTGGGCGAAACGCGCTCGTCGCGGACCTCCCGGGCTCCTAGACTCGTCGCATGATCTCCCGCATCGATCTCCGAGGGCGTTCCCTGTCCGCACGCGAGCTCGCCGAGGCCCTGCCGCGCGCAGAGGTCGGCGTGGAGGACGCGGCGCATCGGGTCGCGCCGATCCTCGAGGCGGTGCGGACGCGCGGGGCCGAGGCCCTGCGCGAGTACGCCGAGCGCTTCGACGGTGTGCGGCCGGAGCACCTGCGGGTCCCGGCCGACGAGATCGCCGCGGCGCTCGCGGCGCTCGACCCGCAGGTCCGGGCAGGGCTCGAGGAGTCGATCCGCCGGGTCCGGCTCGTGCACGCGGCGCAGCGCCCGCAGGACTTCACGGTCCAGGTCGCGCCGGGCGCCCAGGTCCGCCAGCGGTGGGTGCCCGTGCGCCGCGTCGGGCTCTATGCCCCCGGTGGCCTGGCCGTCTACCCGTCGTCCGTCGTGATGAACGTCGTCGCGGCGCAGGAGGCGGGCGTGCCGAGCCTCGCCGTCGCGTCGCCGCCGCAGCGGGACAGCGGCGGCCTGCCGCACCCGACGATCCTCGCCGCGTGCGCGCTGCTCGGCGTCGACGAGGTGTACGCCGTCGGCGGGGCGCAGGCGGTCGCGATGTTCGCGTACGGCGCGGCCGGCAGCGAGCCGCAGGACGGCGACGTGCTGTGCGAGCCGGTCGACGTGGTGACGGGCCCCGGCAACGTCTTCGTCGCGGCGGCCAAGCGGCTCGTGCGAGGCGTCGTGGGTATCGACGCGGAGGCGGGCCCCACCGAGATCGCAGTCCTCGCCGACGCCTCGGCGGACCCGGGGCACGTCGCGGCCGACCTCATCAGCCAGGCGGAGCACGACCCGCTGGCCGCCGCGGTGCTCGTCACCCCGTCGGTCGAGCTCGCCGCCGCGGTCGAGGCGCGCCTCGCGGACCTCGTGACCGCGACGAAGCACGCGCAGCGCGTCGCGCAGTCGCTCGCGGGCCCGCAGTCCGCGATCGTGCTCGTCGACGACCTCGAGCACGGGCTGCAGGTGGTGGACGCCTACGGCGCGGAGCACCTGGAGATCCAGGCCGCGGGGGCGGCCGAGCTCGCCGAGCGCGTCACGAGCGCGGGGGCGATCTTCGTCGGGCCCTGGTCGCCGGTCTCGCTCGGCGACTACTTGGCCGGCTCGAACCACGTCCTGCCGACGGGCGGCTGCGCGCACTTCTCCAGCGGGCTCGGCGTGCACAGCTACGTCAAGGCCGTCCAGGTGGTCGAGTACGACCGCGACGCCCTCGAGGACCTCGCGGACCGGATCGTCGCCGTGGCGAACGACGAGGACCTCCCGGCGCACGGCGAGGCGGTGCGGGCGCGGTTCCTGTGACCGCCGGTCGGTCCGGCGCGCCGCACGACGGCGGCCCGCACGACCAAGCACGGCGGCACGACGGCGGCCCGCACGACGAGGCCCCGCACGGCGGCGCCTCGCGCGACCAGGCACCGCTCGCCGGCGCTCCGCACGGCGTCTCCGCGCGGGACGCCGTCGTGCGGGTGCGGCGTGCCGTCCCGCGCGACGCGGCCGACCTCGTGTCGTTGCGTGTGCACCTCATGCGCGCGATGGGCGAGCCCGGCGCGGAGGACCCGACGTGGCAGGGCCGGGCGCGCGCGTGGTTCGCCGCGGGTCTGGGGACTCCCGACGTCGTCGCGTTCGTCGTCGACGCACCGGGACGCCTCGCGGCGTGCGCGCTCGTCGAGCTGCACCGGTCCGCGCCGTCGGCGCGCAACCCGCGCGGCACGACGGCGCACCTGTCGAACGTCTGCACGCACCCGGCCGACCGCGGCCGGGGGTTCGGGCGCGCGTGCGTCGGAGCGGCGCTCGACTGGGCCCGCACGGCGGGCGCGGACTCCGTGTCCCTGCACGCGACGCCGGAGGGCGAGCCGCTCTACCGCTCGCTCGGCTTCGTGGACACGACGTACACCGAGCTGCGCCTGCGCTGGTGACGCGGCCCGGTGTCTGGCGCGTCCGCGTCAGCGCACCCCGAGCACGAACGGGTGCACCGCCGCCGCCCCGGCGCGGCGCAGCAGGCGCGCCGCGACCGTGAGGGTCCAGCCCGACTCGGTGTAGTCGTCGACGAGCAGCACGCGGCGACCGGCGAGACCCGCGCGCGCCGCGTCCGACAGCTCGAGCTGGAGGCGGCCCGCGACGCCCGCGAGGCGCGTCGCGGAGTTCACGTCGTGCCGGCCCGGCTCCTCGCGGCCCGGGGCCGGCCCGACCGCGCCGATGAGCGGCTTGCCGAGGTAGCTCGCGAGCCCGTTCGCCAGGTGGAACGTGAGCCGCGGACGCGTCGCGGAGCGGACCGCGACGACGCCGTCCACGAGGAGCCGCCGCTCGGCCGGCGCGGTGCCGTCGGGGGTGTCGTCGTCGGCCCCGGTCCCCAGGTCCGGCTGCGGGGCGGACTCGTAGAGCTCCGCCCAGTCGTCGAGGACGCGCGCGGCGGCGCGCCGGAGCGCGACGGGGGTGTCGCCGTCGGGCGTCGTGGCCGCGAAGAGCTCGCGCAGCGGCGCGGACCAGCCGAGCCCGTCGAGGCGCGCGACCGCGCGCCCGGTCTCCGCGAGCTCGTCCGCACCCAGGCGCCCGCGCAGGTCGAGCCCCAGGCGGTCCATACCGCTCGGCCACTGCCGACGGGCCACGACCTCGACGCCGGGGCGGTCCATGTCGGCGCGCGCGGCGGCGACGGCCTCCGCGTCGGGGAGCGCGGGCAGCGTCACGCCGCCGCACGTGTCGCAACGGCCGCACCGCCACCCGTCCTCGAGCTCCGGGTCGTCGAGCGCGGCGCGCAGGAACGCCATGCGGCACCCGTCGGTGGCCTCGTAGTCGAGCATCGCCTGCTGCTCGGCCGAGCGCGTGGCGTCGACGCGCGCATAGCGCTCGGCGTCGTACGTCCAGGGCTCGCCCGTCGCCTCCCAGCCGCCCTTGACGCGCCGGACCGCGCCGTCGACGTCGAGCACCTTGAGCATGCCCTCGAGGCGTGACCGCTTGAGGTCGACCTGCGTCTCGAGCTGCGCGACGGACTGCGTGCCGCCCGCGCCGAGGGCGTCGAGGGTCGCCCGCACCTGGTCCTGGGGCGGGAACGCGGTGGACGCGAACCACTCCCAGATGCGGCGGTCCTCCTCGCCCGGCAGGAGCACCACGACGGCCGAGTCCACGCCACGGCCCGCGCGCCCGACCTGCTGGTAGTACGCGATGGGCGAGCTCGGCGCCCCGAGGTGGACGACGAAGGCCAGGTCCGGCTTGTCGAAGCCCATCCCGAGCGCGGAGGTCGCGACGAGCGCCTTGACACGGTTCTCCTTGAGGTCCTCCTCGAGCCGCTCGCGCTCGGCGGGGTCCGTCTGGCCCGTGTACGACGCCACGGCGAGACCGGCGGCGCGGAGCTGGCTCGCGACCTGCTCGGCGGCGGAGACGGTGAGGCAGTACACGATCCCCGAGCCGTCGACGTCCTGGAGCGCCTCGACGAGCCACGCGACGCGCGTCGGCTGGTCGGGCAGGCGCAGCACGGCGAGGTGCAGCGACTCGCGGTCCAGGCCGCCGCGCAGGACCAGGACGTCCTCGTGGGCCGCACCGCCCGCGGCGTCGCCGACGGCCCCGCCCGCGGCGTGCGCCGCCGTGACGCCGAGCTGCTCCGCGACGTCGGCGGTCACGCGCTCGTTCGCCGTCGCGGTCGTCGCGAGCACCGGGATGCCGGGCGGCAGGTCGGCGAGCAGGGTGCGGATGCGCCGGTAGTCCGGCCGGAAGTCGTGGCCCCAGTCCGAGATGCAGTGCGCCTCGTCGATGACGACGAGGCCCGCGTCGGCCGCGAGCCGGGGGAGGACCTCGTCGCGGAAGCCGGGGTTGTTGAGCCGCTCCGGCGAGCACAGGAGGACGTCCACCTCGCCGTCCGCGATCGCGCGGTGGACGTCGTCCCACTCGGTGACGTTCGCAGAGTTGATCGTCACCGCCTTGATCCCGGCGCGTGCGGCGGCCGAGATCTGGTCGCGCATGAGCGCGAGGAGCGGGGACACGATCACCGTCGGGCCGGCGCCGCGGTCCCGCAGCAGCCGGGTCGCCACGAAGTACACGGCCGACTTGCCCCACCCGGTGCGCTGCACGACGAGCGCACGACGGCGGAACGCCACGAGCGCCTCGATCGCGCGCCACTGGTCCTCGCGCAGCGTCGCGTCGTCGCGCCCCACGAGGGCGCGCAGCGCGGTCTCGGCGTCCTCGCGCAGCGACTGCCCGTCGAGGAGGCCGCGCAGCATGGCGAGCTTGGCGCGCTTGGCGGCCTCGCCGCCGTCGGCCGCAGGAACGGGCGTGGGGTCGGGCGTGGGGTCGCCGCCCCGAGCGCCCGTGCCCGGGACCTCGCCGCCGGCCGTGCGCGCGGCGGGAGCCGCGCCGGCCGGTGCCTGCGGCGCCGCGCCCGCCCACGGGTCGCCGAACGGGTCGGCGGGCTCGTCGAGCGGCGGCTCGTCGGCCGGGTCGAAGGGCAGGTCGGCGTACGGGTCGGTGGGGCTCACCCGCACGATCGTAGGCGCACCCGCCGACCCTCGGGCCGTCGTGCACAGCCCCGGCCCGCGACCCGGTCGGGGTCACGGGCCGGGACGACGCGAGCGGCAGCGGCGCGACGTCAGGAGCGCATGTCCATGACGACGCGCCCGTCGATCCGGCCCTCCTCCATCTCGGCGAAGATCGCGTTGATGTCGTCGAGCGGACGCACGGTGTACGTCGGGCTGATCTTGCCGCGCGCGAAGAAGTCGAGCGCCTCCGCCATGTCCTTGCGCGTCCCGACGATCGACCCGCGCACGGTCAGGCCGAAGAGGACGGTCGTGAAGATGTCGAGCGGGAACTTCTCCGGCGGCAGGCCGACGAGCGAGACCGTGCCACCGCGGCGCAGCGCCCCCACGGCCTGCGGGAACGCGTGCGCGTTGACGGCGGTGACGAGCGCGCCGTGGACGCCGCCGCCCGTCTTCTCGCGGATCTCGGCCGCCGCGTCGGGCGACGTCGCCGCGTTCACCGTCACCTCCGCGCCGTGCTTGCGCGCGAGCGCGAGCTTCTCGTCGTCGACGTCCACCGCGGCGACGCGGCGGCCCATCGCGACCGCGTACTGCACCGCGATGTGCCCGAGGCCGCCGATCCCGGAGACCAGCACCCACTCGCCGGGCTGGGTGTCCGTGACCTTGAGCCCCTTGTAGACGGTGACGCCGGCGCACAGGATCGGCCCGACGGCGGAGAGGTCGACCCCGTCGGGGATCACCGGGCAGTACCGCGAGTCGACGAGCATGTACTGGCCGAACGAGCCGTCGACCGAGTAGCCGCCGTTCTTCTGCTGCGGGCACAGCGTCTCCCAGCCCGTCTCGCAGTACTCGCACTCGCCGCACGCGCTCCACAGCCAGGCGTTGCCGACCGTGTCGCCCACGCGCACGCGCGTGACCTGGTCGCCGACCGCGACGACCGTGCCGACGCCCTCGTGGCCCGGCACGAACGGGGGAGCGGGCTTGACCGGCCAGTCGCCGTGCGCGGCGTGCAGGTCCGTGTGGCACACGCCGGTGTAGTCGACCTTGACCAGGGCCTCGTGGGGCCCGGGCGACGGGACGTCGAGCTCCTCGACGACCAGCGGGTCGGTGAACGAGCGGACGACGGCGGCACGCATGGCGGACACGGGGATCACCTCGTTTTCTCGGGGAGAGGGCCAGGAGGACCCTGCCGACGGTCCTCCCTTCCCTCTCGACGCTACGCGCGCGACGCCGCTCCGGCGCCCCGGACGGCCGGACCGGCGACCGACGTCCGCCCAGGTCGGGACCTCCGCCTCTCGCCGGCGAGGCCGACCGTCCCGGCCGACCGCGCGCCGACCGGCCTGGGGGACCGCCGCGTGCCGGTCGTCCCGGGTGCCCGCGTGCCGGACGTCACGGGCGGCCGCGCGCCCACGCTTCGTAGACTGGGGGAGTGACCCCACCCTCCGTCGCGGGACGACCCCTGCTCCCGCTGCGCCCCGAGCTCGCCGGCGTCGAGCCGTACGGTGCGCCGCAGCTCGACGTCCCGGTCCTGCTCAACGTCAACGAGAACCCGCACGCGCCGAGCGAGGCCGTCGTCGCGACCATCACGCGCGCGGTGCACGACGCCGCCACCGGGCTGAACCGCTACCCCGACCGCGACTTCCTCGGCCTGCGCACCGACCTCGCCGCCTACCTCGGGACGGAGGCGGGCGTCGTGCTGGGGGCGGAGCAGCTCTGGGCGGCGAACGGCTCGAACGAGATCATGCTCCACGTGCTGCAGGCCTTCGGCGGCCCGGGGCGCACGGCCGTCTCCTTCGCGCCGACGTACTCGATGTACCCGGAGTACGCGCGCGACACGCACACGGCCTGGGTCGTCGGGCGCCGCGCGGAGGACTTCACGCTCGACCCGGAGCACGCCCGCGAGGTGATCGCGCGCGAGCAGCCGTCCGTCGTCCTGCTCGCGAGCCCGAACAACCCGACCGGCACGGCGCTGCCTGCCGCGACCGTCGAGGCGGTGTGCGAGGCGGCGCTCGCGGTGCGCGTCCCGCTCCCCGGCGGGCAGGAGGCGCCCGCCGTCGTCGTCGTCGACGAGGCGTACGGCGAGTTCCGGCGCGCCGGGACGCCGTCGGCGCTCGAGCTGCTCGAGCGCTACCCGAACCTCGCGGTGACGCGCACGATGTCCAAGGCGTTCGCGCTCGCGGGCGCCCGCGTCGGGTACCTCGCGGCGTCGCGCGAGCTCGTCGACGCGCTGCGCGTCGTGCGCCTGCCGTACCACCTGTCGGCCGTGACGCAGGCGGTCGCGCGCGCGGCCCTCGCGCACTCGGGCGAGCTGCTCGCGCAGGTCTCCGCGCTGCGCGAGCGCCGCGACGAGACCGTCGCGTGGCTGCGCTCGCTGCGGCACCCGGACGGTCGTCCGGTCGAGGTCGCGGAGTCCGACGCCAACTTCGTCCTGTTCGGCACGTTCGCGGACCGGCACGCGGTCTGGGCGGCGTTGTTGGAGCGGGGCGTGCTCATCCGGGAGACTGGTCCCGACGGCTGGCTGCGGGTGTCGATCGGCACCGGCGACGAGATGAGGGCCTTCCGTCAGGCCCTCGTGGAGGTGGCAGGACTGTGAAGCGCACCGCGCGCATCGAGCGCGCGACGTCCGAGTCGAGCGTGCTCGTCGAGCTCGACCTCGACGGGACCGGACGGACCGAGATCTCGACGACCGTCCCGTTCTACGACCACATGCTCACGGCGCTGGGCAAGCACTCGCTCATCGACCTCAAGGTCGTCGCGACGGGGGACACCCACATCGACGCGCACCACACGGTGGAGGACGTCGCGATCACGATCGGCGAGGCGCTGCGCGTCGCGCTCGGCGACAAGGTGGGCATCGGGCGCTTCGGCGACGCGACGGTCCCGCTGGACGAGGCCCTCGCGCTCGCCGTCGTCGACGTGTCCGGGCGGCCGTACCTCGTGCACTCGGGCGAGCCGGAGGGGCAGGAGTACCACCTCATCGGCGGGCACTTCACGGGGTCACTCACGCGGCACGTGCTCGAGTCGATCGCCCACCACGCGGGCATCTGCATCCACGTGCGCGTCCTCGCGGGCCGCGACCCGCACCACATCGTCGAGGCGCAGTTCAAGGCGCTCGCCCGGGCGCTGCGCGCCGCCGTCGCGCCGGACCCGCGCGTCGAGGGCGTCCCGTCCACGAAGGGAGCCCTGTGAGCACGCACGACGACGACGCGCTGGACGGCGTCGAGATCCCCGACGACCTCTCGTCGCTGACGGCCTCGGCGGTCCCCGACCTCGTGGCGCTCATCACGCAGATCGCGGGCGCGGAGCCGCTCGCGGCGGCGTGCTCGCTCGCGCAGGTCGAGGCGGACGTCGTGCCGACCGACGTCGGTGCCGTGGCGGTGCTGCGCGACCCCGCGGGCGACGCACCCGCGCACGCGGCCGCCGCCCTGACGACCCTCGTCAAGGGCGTGCCGCTCGTGCTCGTCGAGCGCAGCGGCGAGCAGCTCACGATGACGCGCTGGGCGGACGGCGTGCAGGGCGACACCCTCGCGCCGGGCCTCGTGCTCGGCGGTGCGCCCGAGTCGCTCGAGGACCTGCTCACCGGCACGACGACGCTCGCCGACCAGGACGGCGTCGTGGCGAGCTCGTCGATCTCCCGCTGGAAGGCGATGCGCCTGCTCACGTCGGCGGCGCGGCGCGCACGGAAGGACGGCGCATGACCGAGCCCACCGCGGCGGCGTCTACCGCCCGCCGCCCGTCCGTCGTCGTGCTCGACTACGGGTTCGGCAACGTCCGCTCGGCCGTGCGCGCGCTCGAGCGCGTCGGCGCGGACGTCGAGCTGACGGCGGACCGGGCGCGCGCGCAGGACGCGGACGGGCTCGTCGTCCCGGGCGTCGGCGCGTTCGCCGCGGTCATGACCGGTCTGCGCGGCGTGCGGGGCGACGAGATCGTCGGTCGGCGGCTCGCCGGCGGGCGGCCCGTCCTCGGGATCTGCGTGGGCATGCAGGTCATGTTCGAGCAGGGCGACGAGCACGGGACGCTCACCGACGGTCTGGGGGAGTGGGCGGGCCTCGTCGACCGTCTGGAGGCCGACGTCGTGCCGCACATGGGCTGGGACACGGTCGACGTGCCCGAGGGCAGCGTGCTGTTCCGCGGGGTCGAGCGCGAGCGCTTCTACTTCGTGCACTCCTACGCGGCCCGGTCGTTCACGACCGGCCAGGACCTCCCGGCGGACTCGCCCGTCCGCCGACCGCTCGTCACGTGGTCCGAGCACGGTGGCCGCTTCGTCGCGGCCGTCGAGAACGGCCCGCTGTCCGCGACGCAGTTCCACCCCGAGAAGTCGGGCGACGCCGGCGCGACCCTGCTGGAGAACTGGGTCCGCTCGCTCTGACCGTCTGCGCACGCGGCACACGCCCGGCGCGCACCACCCGGCGCGAGCGACGCGCCACCGCCTACACCGATGGAGACCCTCGTGACCGACCGCCTCGTGCTGCTCCCCGCCGTCGACGTCGCCGACGGCCAGGCCGTCCGCCTCGTCCAGGGCGAGGCGGGCTCCGAGACCTCGTACGGCGACCCGCTCGCCGCCGCGCTCGACTGGCAGTCCGGCGGCGCGGAGTGGATCCACCTCGTCGACCTCGACGCCGCGTTCGGCCGCGGCTCCAACGCGGAGCTGCTCGCCGACGTCGTCGCGCGCCTCGACGTGCAGGTCGAGCTGTCCGGGGGCATCCGGGACGACGCGTCGCTCGAGCGCGCGCTCGCCACCGGCGCGCGCCGCGTCAACCTCGGCACCGCGGCGCTCGAGAACCCCGAGTGGACGGCGAAGGTCATCGCGGAGCACGGCGACGCGATCGCGGTCGGGCTCGACGTGCGCGGCACCACGCTCGCCGCGCGCGGGTGGACGCAGGAGGGCGGCGACCTCTGGGAGGTCCTCGACCGCCTGGAGGCGGCCGGGTGCGCGCGGTACGTCGTCACCGACGTGACCAAGGACGGGACGCTGCGCGGCCCGAACCTCGACCTGCTGCGCGACGTCGCGGCGCGCACCGACGCGCCTGTCGTCGCGTCCGGCGGCATCTCCAGCCTCGAGGACCTCGAGGCGCTGCGCTCGCTCGTGCCGGCCGGCGTCGAGGGCGCGATCGTGGGCAAGGCCCTCTACGCGGGCGCGTTCACGCTACCGCAGGCGCTCGACGTCGCGGGTCGGCCGTGACGAGCGACCACGAGCCCGCGGGCCCGGGCAAGGCGCTCCCGCCGTCCTCCGGCTTCGCGGGCGACGACGGATCGGCCGACCCCGCGCTCGCCGCGCTCCTCGACGCCTACGCCGCGGGCTCGGCCTCGCTGTCCGACGTCGTCGCGCGCCTCGGCGAGACGCGCGTGCTCGTGCCGATCCTCGCCGAGCTCGAGAGCGCGGGCGAGGGCGAGCACGGGCACACGGTCGACAAGGAGGCGTCGGCCGGGGTCGTCGCCATCGAGGCGCCGGACGGGCGCCGCGCGCTGCCCGTGTTCACGTCCGTCGCGGCGATGGCGGCGTGGCGCGCGAGCGCGCGGCCGGTGCCGGTGGACGCGCGCCGCGCGGCGCTGTCCGCCGTGAGCGAGGACTGGTCGCTGCTCGTGCTCGACCCGGCTGGACCGGTCACGGCGCTCGTGCCGCGCCCGGCCGTGTGGGCGCTCGCGCAGGGCAAGGACTGGTCGCCCGCGGTCGTCGACGGAGTCGTCGTGCCGGAGGTGCTCGCCGCCGTGCAGGGGTCGCTCGCGGGCGTGCCGCACGTCGCGCGCGTCTGGGCCGAGCCGGGCCGCCGGGCCGAGGTCGCGGTGGTCCTGCGCATCGACGCCGGCCTCGACCGCGCCGGTCTCGACGCCGTGCTCGGGCAGGTCAACGCCGCGCTCGCGACGGACGCGGTGGTGTCCGAGCGCGTCGACGGGCTCGAGCTCCGCGTCGGCCGGGCCGACTGAGGCGGCCCTCCGACCCGGACCGCCCGCGCGGACGCGCCGGCCGAAACGGATCGGCGGGCAGCGCTGCCCGGGCTCAGCGCCGGCGCAGGCGGCTGAGGCCCCACGCGAGCGCGGCCGAGAACGCCACGACCGCGCCCAGGGCCTGGCCGCCCAGGATCACGCGGTTGAGGTCGAGGGCGGGCTGCCAGCGCACGCCCGCGTCGTCGACGACGTAGACGCCCTTCGCGACGACGCGCACCCCGAACCCGCCGCCACCGCCCGAGCCCTCGCCGCCCGCCTCGCCCCCGGCGTTGCCGGAGCCCGGGTCGGACGACGAGCCACCGTCCGCGGTGCCGTCGCCGGGACCGGCGTCCGCCCCGCGTGCCGCCGCACCGACGCGACGCCGCCAGTCCGCGGCTCCCTTGCCGGAGAGCTCGCCGGTGCCGGACCCCCAGCCCGAGCCCGTGCCGCCCCAGACCGTCGCGACGGGGATGACGAGCGTGCCGTCCCGCTCGTACGACTCCCCGAAGACGCGACGCACGGTGAGCGTGTCGCGTGCCGCGTGGGTGATGTGCGCCGGGTCGACGGGGGGCGTGTCCGAGCTCGCGTGTGTGCTCATGGCACGAAGGGTAGACCTGGGGCCCCCGGTGCGCGCGGGAACCGCGCGCACCGCCTCGCCGTCGAGGCCGTCGGTGCGCGGACGCCGGGACGGGTCAGGCGTCGCACTCCGGGAGGCCCGTGAACGCGGACTCGTCGCCGAGCATCGTCTGGAGGGTGCTCACGGGCACGAGGAGCGACTTCTCCGTCGACGTCTTCGCGTAGACCACGCCGATCACCTCGCCCGCCTCGTTGAGCGCGGCGGACCCGGAGCTGCCGGGCTCGACGGGGGCGTCGGTGACGAGCACCTCGCCGAGGTTCTCGTGCAGCGGGTCCGTCGTCGTGCCGATGACCGACCCCTGCGTCACGGTGAGCCGCCCGCCCTCGGGGTACCCGACGACCGTCACCGCGTCGCCGGGCGCCGGGTCGGCGGCGGCCAGGGTCGGGGCGGACGGGAGGTCCTCCGCGGTCCGGACGATCGCGAGGTCCGCCAGACCGGCCACGCTCGCCGTCTGGGCGGCGATGTCGCGCCCGTCGTAGGTGAGGAGCTGGAGCGAGCGCGACGAGTCGACCACGTGCTTGTTGGTGATGAGGGTCCGGGAGTCGACGGCGAACCCCGAGCCGGTGGACAGGCCGTCGCACCGGACGTTGCGGATGCGCACGGCCATGCGCTGGACGGCGTCGAACCCGTCGGGGGAGAGGTTCTCCGAGCCGGCCGGGTCGTCGGGCGCCACGAGCGACGGCACGACCGAGCCCGGCACCGGCTCGGGAAGCTCCGGCAGGACGCCGCACGCGCCGAGCGAGCCGCCCGCGAGCGACAGCCCGAGCAGCGAGCCGAGGACGCGCACCGCCGCGCGCCGGGACGGGCGGCCCGTCATCCGGCGAGCTCCTGCTGGAGCTGGGCGTTCGCGTCGGTGGCCTCCTGGCAGAGCACCCCGACCTGGTCGGCGAACCGGTCGATGTCGGCGGGGTCGTAGGCGTCCCGGTTGTTGAGGTACCCGATGAGCTGCGTCTGCGCCGTCGTGCACTGCCCGAGCGCGGCCGCGACCTTGCCCGCTGCGTCCGAGACCCGGCTCTGGTAGTCCAGGTACTGCTGGGACGCCTCGTTCTCGTCGCCCAGCTGGGCCTTCTCGTTGGCGAGGTCGCTGATGCGGTCCTGGGCGGCGGTGAGCTGGGTGCGCGCGGACTCGAGCTCCGCGTTCGCGCCGTCGAGCTCGGTGCGCAGCTGCGCGACGTCCTGCCCGAGCCCGCGCGCCTGCGCCTCCCACCCGGCGCTCGTCTCCTGCCAGCGCGTCGTGGTGAGCCAGAGGTACGCGCCGACGCCCAGCGCCGCGGCGAGGGCCAGCGCGAGCACGACGATCGCGACCACGGCCCCGCGACGCCGTCGAGGCCGGGCCGCCGCGGCGTCGTCGCTCGCCGGTGCGCCGTCGCCCGGCGCGGTGGCCGTGGCGGACGCCGCGCCGGGTGCGGCACCCCCGGGGCCGGCCGTCGCCGGCGCGAACGACGGCGGCCCGACGGCGCCCGGTCGGGCCGTCGGGACCGCGTCGGCCGGGGTGCCCCGCGGCACGCTCTCGGGCGGCTGCGGTGGGCCCACGGGACCGCCGTGCGGGGGCGGGACCGGGGGCGTGCTCAACTCACGGCGCCCGTGTACTTCTCGCCCGGCCCCTCGCCCGGGGCGTCCGGGTAGACCGACGCCTCGCGGAAGGCCAGCTGGAGCGAGCGCAGCCCGTCGCGGAGCGAGCGGGCGTGCTGGTTGCCGATGTCGGGGGCGCTCGCCGTGACGAGCGCGGCGAGCGCGTTGATGAGCTTGCGCGCCTCGTCCAGGTCGAGGTGGCCCTGCTCCTGCGCGTCCTCCGCGAGCCCGCACTTGACGGCGGCGGCGCTCATGAGGTGGACGGCCGCGGACGTGATGACCTCCACGGCGGCCACGTCGGCGATGTCGCGCACCGCGTCGGTAGTGGGGTCGGGCACGGCGGCGTTCTCGGTACTCATGGCGACCATCTTTCCATCCGGCGGGGGGAGCGGTGGCCCGGTGCGCGGGAAGGACGGCCGACGCGCCCCGGGCCGGGGACGACGTCGGCCGCCGCCCCGGCGAGGGGCGACGGCCGACGGGTGCGACCGCCCCGCAGGGCGACCACGACGGGTCAGACGCGGACCGGCTCCGCGGCCGTCCCGGGCTGGCCACCCTCGAGCGGGGCGTCCGCGGCGGCGAGGGCCGCGCGCAGGTCGCGACCGAGGTTCGCGTCGACGTACGTCCAGTACTGCACGGCGCGCTCGCGGATGTCCTCGCTGCGCACGGCGCCGACGTGGCCCGTGATCGTCTCGAGGAAGCGCGCGCGGGCGGCGTCGTCGAAGACCTCGCGGTAGAGCGTGCCCGCCTGGCCGAAGTCGTCGTCCTCCGGGTGCAGCGTCGCGGCGCTGCGCGTCAGCTCGCCGTCGGCCTCCCAGCCGGCGGACTCCGCGGCGCGGGCCGGGTCGGCGTGTGCGCCGCCCTGGCTGTTCGGCGCGTACACCGGCGTGGTCGCCGACGAGAACGAGTAGCGCATCGACCCGTCCTTCGCGTACGAGTGACCGGCCTCGGCGGCCGCGTGGGGCGCGTTCACCGGGAGCTGGGCGTGGTTCGTGCCCACGCGGTACCGGTGGGCGTCGGCGTAGGAGAAGATGCGCGCGAGGAGCATCTTGTCCGGGCTCGTCGCGATGCCCGGGACGAAGTTGCTCGGCGCGAACGTCGCCTGCTCGATCTGCGCGAAGTAGTTCTCCGGGTTGCGGTTCAGCTCCATGACGCCCACCTCGATCAGCGGGTAGTCGGCGTGCGGCCACACCTTCGTGAGGTCGAACGGGTTGAACCGGTAGGTCTTGGCGTCCTCGTACGGCATGACCTGGACCGAGAGCGTCCAGCGCGGGAAGTCGCCCCCCTCGATGTGCTCGTACAGGTCGCGGATGTGGTGGTCAGAGTCCGACCCGGCGAGCTGCGAGGCCTCGTCCGCCGTGAGGTTCTTGATGCCCTGCTGGGTCTTGAAGTGGTACTTGACCCAGAACCGCTCGCCCGCCGCGTTGATCCACTGGTAGGTGTGCGAGCCGAACCCGTCCATGTGGCGCCAGCTCGACGGGAGGCCGCGGTCACCCATCAGCCAGGTCACCTGGTGCGCCGACTCGGGGGAGAGGGACCAGAAGTCCCACTGCATGTCGTTGTCGCGCAGGTTCGAGCCGGGCAGGCGCTTCTGCGACCGGATGAAGTCGGGGAACTTGATGCCGTCGCGCAGGAAGAACACGGGCGTGTTGTTGCCGACGAGGTCGTAGTTGCCCTCGGTCGTGTAGAACTTCAGCGCGAAGCCGCGAGGGTCGCGCCAGGTGTCGGGCGAGCCCTGCTCGCCGGCGACGGAGGAGAAGCGCGCGAGCATCTCGGTCGTCGTGCCGGGCTGGAACAGCGCCGCGCGGGTGTACGCGCTGACGTCCTGGGTCACGGTGAACGTGCCGAACGCACCGCCGCCCTTGGCGTGCACGACGCGCTCCGGGACGCGCTCGCGGTTGAACTGGGCGAGCTTCTCGACGAGGTAGTGGTCGTGCAGGACGATCGGGCCGTCGGCGCCGACGGACTGCGAGTGGGCGTCCGAGGCGACGGGCGCGCCGGCGTTCGTCGTGGTGAAGGGGGCGGTCATGGGTCTCCTTCCGTGAGCCGCGGGTACGGCTCGTCTGGCGTTCTCAAACAGTGCATCCGTGAGGAAACGGACGCGCTCCGGGTGCACGAGGCCCCGGAGCGGGTGGTGCGGGGTCAGTCGGCGCAGTCCGGGCAGAGTCCCCAGAACGTCACCTCGGCGGTGTCGATCCGGAACCCCGCGGTGCTGCTGGGGGTGAGGCACGGGGCGTGGCCCACGGTGCAGTCCACGTCGGCGACGGCGCCGCAGCCCCGGCACACCACGTGGTGGTGGTTGTCACCGAGCCGGCGCTCGTAGCGGGCCGGGTGCCCGGCCGGCTCGATGCGGCGCACGAGCCCCTTGTCGGTGAGCGTGTGCAGGACGTCGTAGACGGCCTGGACGGAGACGGAGCCCAGCGCCGTGCGCGCGGCGCGCAGCACGTCGTCGGCGTCCGCGTGCTGCTGCACCTCGACGGCGTCGAGCACGGCGAGGCGTGCGGCGGTGACGCGCAGGCCGTGGTCGCGCAGCTCGCTCTCGTGGCGTGCGCGGCGGGGCCCGTCCTCGAGGCCGGTGCCCGCGGTCGACGTCGCTCCTGTGGTCATGGCTCCCACTCTACCCCTCTATTCTGGAAGAGTTCCATTGATGGATCGAATCAGATGTCCACGGGTGCGCTCGGCTCGACCTGCACGCCCGCTCTGCTATCCTTGACAGCTGACCGACCCGTTCGTGTCCGTACTGCCCGGTTCCGGGTGGTGGGGAAGACGTGCGGGTGCGCAAGTGGATGACATCCCACCCGGGCTTCGACCGCCGACTCACGTCGCGACAGAGGCCGGGTCCTGGTCCGGAGCGAGCCCCTCGGGGACCGTTCCGCCGTGGTCGTCGCGTTCGCGTGACGTCCCGACCTGATGGCCTCCGCCCTGCGCCAGGGACGGAGGCCTTCTTCGTGTCCGGGCGGTCTACCGACGACTTCCTAGGAGCATCACATCAGCGAGCCTCGCATCAACGATCGGATCCGCGTCCCCGAGGTCCGACTCATCGGTCCCGGCGGGGAGCAGGTCGGCGTCGTCCGCACCGAGGTTGCCCTGAGCCTTGCCCAGGACGCGGACCTCGACCTCGTCGAGGTCGCCCCGGACGCCCGGCCCCCCGTCGCCAAGCTCATGGACTTCGGCAAGTTCAAGTACGAGTCCGACATGAAGGCGCGTGAGGCGCGGCGCAACCAGGCGAACACGGTCCTCAAGGAGATCCGTTTCCGCCTGAAGATCGACCCGCACGACTACGGCACCAAGAAGGGCCACGTCGAGCGCTTCCTCGCGGCGGGCGACAAGGTCAAGGTCATGATCATGTTCCGCGGCCGTGAGCAGTCGCGCCCCGAGATGGGTGTCCGCCTGCTCCAGCGCCTCGCGGACGACGTCGCGGAGCTCGGCTTCGTGGAGTCCATGCCGAAGCAGGACGGGCGCAACATGACCATGGTGCTCGGTCCGGTGAAGAAGAAGGCCGACGCCAAGAGCGAGCAGCGCAAGCGCGCGCAGGAGGCCGAGCCGCGTCTCACCAAGTCCGCCCAGCGCGCCGCTGCGCGCTCCGGCGACGACGCGGACGTGACCGACGAGCCCGAGACGGTCGAGACGCAGACCGTCGAGGCCACCGGCGCGGTCGAGGCGACGGAGACCACGGCCGCGGTCGAGGCCGCCGCCCCGGTCGAGGAGCACGCCCCGGCCGAGGCCCCGGCGCAGGCCGCTCCGGCTCCGCGCTCCGCTCCGGCTCCGCGGTCGGCTCCGGCTCCGCGGTCGGCTCCGGCTCCGCGGTCTGCTCCGGCTCCGCGGTCGGCTCCTGCCCCGCGTCCCGCGGCTCGGCCGGCCGCGGACTCGAAGCCGGCGGCGCCGCGCCCGACGCCCGCGGCCTCGCCCGCGTCGTCGGACGGCGCGAAGCCCGCAGCACCCCGGCCCGCCGCGCCGAAGCCGGGCGCCCCGCGCCCCGCGCCCAAGCCGGCACCCAAGCCGACGCCGCGCGGCAAGGCCGGCTGACACCGGCACCACGGACGGACCCTGCTCGGGGTCCGGGCCCACCGGCCCGGACCCGAACACGTCGGCCACCGCGAGGTGGCTGACCGGACACAAGGAGAGACGGCAGTCATGCCGAAGAACAAGACGCACTCGGGTGCCAAGAAGCGCTTCCGCATCACGGGTTCCGGGAAGGTCATGCGCGAGCAGACCAACGCCCGTCACTACCTCGAGCACAAGGCGACCAAGCGCAAGCGCCGCCTCGCTGCCGACCAGGTGGTCTCGCCCGCCGACGTCAAGTCCATCAAGAAGCTGCTCGGCAAGTGACCCGGCAGGTGGCGGGACCCGCCACCGACCGGCTCACCCCTGAGCCCCGAACTGCAAGGAGCATCACGTGGCACGCGTGAAGCGGGCGGTCAACGCCCAGAAGAAGCGCCGTACGACCCTCGAGCGCGCCAGCGGCTACCGCGGCCAGCGCTCGCGCCTCTACCGCAAGGCGAAGGAGCAGGTCACCCACTCCCTCGTCTACTCCTACCGTGACCGCAAGGCGCGCAAGGGCGACTTCCGCAAGCTGTGGATCCAGCGCATCAACGCTGCGTCGCGCGCCCAGGGCCTGACGTACAACCGCCTCATCCAGGGCCTCAAGGCCGCGGGTGTCGAGGTCGACCGTCGCCTGCTCGCGGAGCTCGCGGTCAACGACGTGGCGGCGTTCAACGCGCTCGTCCAGGTCGCGAAGGACGCACTCCCCGAGGACGTCAACGCGCCCAAGGCCGCAGCCTGACCAGCGCCTCGCCCGGCCGCCCGTCGGCCACGGACGCCCGTCCGGCGCCCGGCCCGCTCGACCCCACGCTGACGAACCCTCGCAGCGACCGGGTCAAGGCGGTCCGTGCGCTGGCCGGGCGTCCGGCGCGTTCACGGCACGGACAGCTCCTCGTGGAGGGCCCGCAGGGCGTCCGCGAGGCGGTCCGGCACGCCCCCGACCAGGTCCGTGACGTCTACGTCACGCCCGCCGCGGCGGACCGGCACCCGGAGATCGTCGCCGACGCGCGCGCGGCCGGGCTGCACGTGCACGGCGCGACGCCCGAGGTGCTGGCGGCGATGAGCGCCGACGCGCAGGGCGTGCTCGCCGTCGTGCGTGCGGACGCGCTGCGGCTGGAGGACGTCGTCGCGACGCTCGCGCGGCGCGACCGCCCGGCGCTCGTCGCGGTGCTCGCGACGGTCCGGGACCCGGGCAACGCGGGGACCGTGGTCCGCGCGGCGGACGCCGCCGGGGCCGACGCCGTCGTGCTCGCCGGCGAGAGCGTCGACGTGCACAACCCGAAGGTCGTGCGGTCGACGGCCGGGTCGCTCTTCCACCTCCCGGTCGTCACGGGCGTGAGCCTGGCCGAGGCCGTGGCCGCGCTGCGCGGCGCGGGGCTCACGGTCCTCGCTGCAGACGGCGCGGGGGAGCTCGACCTCGACGACCTGCTCGACGTGGCCGGCACCGCGGGCGCCGGTACGGAGCGCCCGGTCGACCTCGCCGCGCCGACGGCGTGGGTCTTCGGGAACGAGGCGTGGGGGCTGCCCCCGGAGGACCGCGCGCTGGCCGACGCCGTCGTGCGCGTGCCGATCCGCGGCCGGGCCGAGTCCCTGAACCTCGCGACCGCGGCGACGGTCTGCCTCTACGCCTCCAGCCGCGCGCACCGGCCCGCCCGAGGCCCGGGCGCCGTCCCGGAGGGCGGCGCGTGAGGCTGTTCGCCGCGCTCTACCCGAGCGCCGCGGCGCTCGACCACCTCGCGCTCGCCCTCGCGGACGCGCACGCCCAGGAGGCCCGCCGGCCCGACGGCGCACCACTCGTCCGCTGGACGTCCCCCGAGCTGTGGCACCTCACGGTGTCGTTCTTCGGCGACGTGCCCGAGGGGGCCGTCCCCGACCTCGCGGCGGCGCTCGAGCCGGTCGCGCACGACGCCGCGCCGCTCGACCTCCGGCTCCGGGGCGCGGGCGTGTTCGACCGCCGCGTCCTGTGGGTGGGCGTCGGCGGGGACGGTGCCGACGCCCTGCGGGCGCTGAGCGCCGCGGTCGCCGAGGCGGCGGGCGACGCGGGCGTGCGGGTGGACCGCCGTCCCCGGCAGCGCGCGCACCTCACGGTCGCGCGGGCCGCGGCCGGGGCGCGCCAGGCGAACCGCCGGGCGCGCGGTCGCGGCGCGACCCGTCCCGACCGCACCGCGGGCGACCCGCTCGCCGCGCCCGCCGCGGCCCTCGCCGTGTACGCCGGCCCGGGGTGGACGACCGACGCGCTGCACCTCGTCGAGTCCGACCTCGGCGACGCCTCGGGGCACCCGGTGCACCGGACGCTGCGGACCCTGCCGCTCGGGCCCGCCGCGCGCTGAGCGGGACCACCCTCCGGCCGCGCCCGGAGACGCCTGTGCGAGGATGGGCCGCATGAGCCTGAGCGGTGGTCGTCGATTTCCCGGGCCCGTCACGGGCCCGCGCGACTGACGCGTGCTCCCCGCCCGCCTCGTGGCGGGACGGGTCCTGGCCCGGACGGGCGCCCTAGAATGACGGCGACGCGCGCACGTGCGCGCCCCGCACGCCCCGCCCCGAGCGGCGCGTGCCGCGGGTCGACGCCGGCCGTCGTCCGCTCCCCGCAGTCCCGCCCTCGCCAGGAAGGCACGCATGTCCAGCCCTGACGCCGACGTCGTCACCCCCCACGCGGGCGACGGCGGACCGGACACCACCACCGGACCCTCCCCGCTCGACGCCGACGCGCTGCAGCGCGCGCTCGACGCCGCGCTCGCCGCCGTCGCCGCGGCCGGCGACCTCGACGCGCTCAAGCGCGTGCGCACCGAGCACGCGGGCGACCGCAGCCCGCTCGCGCTCGCGAACCGCCAGATCGGTTCGCTCGCCCCCGCGGACAAGAAGACCGCGGGCAAGCTCCTCGGCCCGCTGCGCGGCCGGCTCAACCAGGCCCTCGCCGCGCGCCAGGCCGAGCTCGAGGCCGAGCGCGACGAGCGCGTCCTCGTCGAGGAGGCCGTGGACGTCACGCTGCCCGTGGACCGCGTCCCCGCGGGCGCGCGGCACCCGCTCGAGACGCTGCAGGAGCGCGTCGCGGACTTCTTCGTCGGTATGGGCTGGGAGATCGCGGAGGGCCCCGAGGTCGAGGCGGAGTGGTTCAACTTCGACGCCCTGAACTTCGGCGTGGACCACCCCGCGCGCCAGATGCAGGACACGTTCTACGTCGCCGGCCCCGACGGCGAGGACGGCGCGGAGCCGTCGAACCTCGTGCTGCGCACCCACACGTCGCCGGTCCAGGCCCGCTCGCTGCTCGAGCGCGGCGTGCCGCTGTACGTGGCGTGCCCGGGCAAGACGTTCCGCACGGACGCGCTCGACGCGACGCACACGCCCGTCTTCCACCAGGTCGAGGGCCTGGCGATCGACAAGGGCCTGACCATGGCGCACCTGCTCGGCACGCTCGACGCGTTCGCGCGCGCGATGTTCGGCCCGGACGCGCGCACGCGCCTGCGGCCCGCGTACTTCCCGTTCACCGAGCCGAGCGCCGAGATGGACCTGTGGTTCCCCCAGAAGAAGGGCGGGCCGGGCTGGATCGAGTGGGGCGGCTGCGGCATGGTCAACCCGAACGTGCTGCGGTCCGTCGGGGTCGACCCCGACGAGTACTCGGGCTTCGCGTTCGGCATGGGCATCGAGCGCACGCTCATGCTGCGCCACGGGATCGCGGACATGCACGACATGGTGGAGGGCGACGTGCGCTTCTCCGCCCAGTTCGGAACGGAGATCTGATGCCGTACGTCGCCATCGACTGGCTGGGCGACCACGTCGAGCTGCCCGCGGGGCTCACCGCCGAGCGGCTCGCCGCCGACCTCGTCCGCGTCGGCCTGGAGGAGGAGGCGATCCACGGCGCGGCCGTGACGGGTCCCCTCGTCGTCGGGCGCGTCCTCGAGATGACGCCCGAGCCGCAGAAGAACGGCAAGACGATCAACTGGTGCCTGGTCGACGTCGGGCCGGAGCACAACGCCGCCGAGATCAAGGGCGTCGAGCCGGCCGACATGCCGGCGGGTGGTGCGCGCGGCATCGTGTGCGGCGCGCACAACTTCGCGCCGGGCGACCTCGTCGTCGTCGCGCTGCCGGGCTCCGTCCTGCCCGGTCCGTTCCCCATCGCGAGCCGCAAGACGTACGGGCACGTGTCCGACGGCATGATCTGCTCGCAGCGCGAGCTCGGCCTCGGCGAGGACCACGACGGCATCATCGTGCTGCCGCGGCTCGGGTACGCGGCCGAGGACCTCACCCCGGGGCAGGACGCGGTCGCGCTGCTCGGGCTCGGCGACGAGGTGCTCGAGATCAACGTGACGCCCGACCGCGGGTACGCGTTCTCCTACCGCGGCGTCGCGCGCGAGTTCTCGCACTCGACGGGCGCGCGCTTCACGGACCCGGGCCTGCCCGGCTCCCTGCCCACGCCCCCGCCCGCGGCGACGCCCGACGGCTTCCCCGTCGAGGTCGACGACGCGGCGCCGGTCCACGGCGTCGTCGGGTGCGACCGGTTCGTCACGCGCGTCGTGCGCGGGCTCGACCCCGCGGCGCAGACGCCGGCGTGGATGCAGCGCCGCCTCACGGCGTCGGGCATGCGGCCCATCTCGCTCGCGGTCGACGTGACGAACTACGTCATGCTCGACCTCGGGCAGCCGCTGCACGCGTACGACCTCGAGAAGGTCGCGGCCCCCGTCGTGGTGCGGCGCGCCGCTCCGGGCGAGCGGCTCACGACGCTCGACGACGTGGACCGCGCGCTCGACCCGGAGGACCTGCTCATCACCGACAGCCCCGACGGTGCGCGCGGCGCGCGCGTGCTGGGTCTCGCCGGCGTCATGGGCGGTGCCTCCTCGGAGGTCGGGCCGGAGACGACGGCGGTGCTCGTCGAGGCCGCCCACTTCGACCCCGTGACGGTCGCGCGCACGTCGCGTCGCCACAAGCTGTCGAGCGAGGCCGCGAAGCGGTTCGAGCGCGGCGTGGACCCGCTGCTGCCCGCGGTCGCGGCGCAGCGCGTCGTCGACCTGCTCGTCGAGCTGGGCGGCGGGACCGCCGACCCGGCCGTCAGCGACCTCGACCGCGTGACCGCGCCCGCCCCGATCCACCTGCCCGTCGGCGAGGCCGAGCGCCTCGTCGGCGTGCCGTACACGCTCGAGCAGGTCGTCGGGACGCTCGGGGCGATCGGGTGCACCGTCGATGCGGACGACGCCGCCGCGACGGGCGTCGTCGTCGTGACCCCGCCGTCGTGGCGCCCCGACCTCACCGAGCCGGCCGAGCTGGTCGAGGAGGTCGCGCGCCTCGTCGGGTACGACGAGATCCCGTCGGTGCTCCCATCGGCGCCCGGCGGCCGCGGGCTCACGCGCGAGCAGCGCGTGCGCCGGTCGGTCGCCCGCGCGCTCGCCGAGCACGGGTTCGTCGAGACGCTGAGCTACCCGTTCGTCGGCGAGGGCGAGCTCGACGCGCTGCGGATCCCCGCGGACGACGAGCGCCGCCGGGCGCTGCGCCTGCTCAACCCGCTGGCCGACGACCGCCCCCTGATGCGCACGGACGTGCTGAGCACGCTCCTGGAGACGACGCGCCGCAACGTGGGCCGCGGGCTCGGGGACGTCGCCGTGTTCGAGGTCGGCCTCGTGACGCACCCGCGCCCTGGCGCCCCGGCCGCGCCGTCGCTGCCCGGCGGGGTGCGTCCCTCCGACGACGACCTCGCCGCGATCGAGGCCGCGCTCCCGGCGCAGCCGCGCCACGTCGCGGGCGTCCTGGTCGGTCGTCGCGAGCGGGCGGGCTGGTGGGGCCCCGGACGTCCCGCGGACTGGACGGACGCGCTCGACGCGGCGCGCCTGGTCGCGGACCGAGCCGGCCTGCGGGGGGACGACGCCGTGCGCGTGGTCGCGGACACCGCGCGGGCACCCTTCCACCCGGGCCGCTGCGCGCGCCTCGAGCTCGCCGACGGGACGGTCGTCGGGCACGCGGGCGAGCTGCACCCCAAGGTGCTCGAGAACGTCGGCCTGCCCGCCCGCTCCGTGGCGTTCGAGCTCGACCTGTCGGCGCTCGTCGCGGGCGCGTCCGACGAGCCCGTCCAGGCGACCCCGGTCTCCGGGTTCCCGGCGGCGAAGGAGGACCTCGCGTTCGTCGTCGCCGCCGACGTGCCGGCCGAGGCGCTGCGCGCCGCGGTCGTCGAGGGCGCCGGCGAGCTCGTCGAGGAGGTCGCGCTGTTCGACGTCTTCACGGGCGAGCAGGTGGGCGCCGGGCGCAAGTCGCTCGCGTTCTCGCTGCGGCTGCGCGCCGCGGACCGCACCCTCACCGCCGACGACGTCGCGCGGGTCCGGGAGGGCGCCGTGGCCGCCGCGCGGGAGCGCGTCGGGGCGGAGCTGCGCGCATGAGCGGCGCACCGGGGGAGGGCACGACGCCGGACGTGGCGCCCGCGCGCACCGCGCTCGTCACCGGGGCGTCGCGCGGCATCGGCCGCGCGGTCGCCGTCGGGCTCGCCGCGTCCGGTCTCGACGTCACGCTCCTCGCGCGCGACGCGGGCCGGCTCGCCGGGGTGGCCGACGAGATCGCCGCGCTCGACGGCGCGGGCCGTGCCGTCGTCGTCACGGCGGACGTGACCGACGCCGCGGCGGTGGCCGCGGCCGTCCGCGAGGCCGAGGCCACGCTCGGGAGCGTGGACCTGCTCGTCAACAACGCGGGCCGGGTCGACGCCGAGGTGCCGCTCTGGGAGGCGGACCCCGACGAGTGGTGGGCCGTCCTGGAGACCAACGTGCGCGGGCCGTTCCTGCTCGCGCGCGCCGTCGTCCCCGGGATGCTCGCGCGCGGCGGCGGCCGCGTCGTCGACCTCAACAGCGGCGCGGGCTCGCACGACATGGAGGGCGCGAGCGCGTACAACGCGAGCAAGACGGCGCTCCTGCGTCTCGGGGCGAACCTCCACCGCTCGGGCCACGCGCTCGGGCTGCGGACCTTCGAGGTGTCGCCGGGCGTCGTGCAGACCGACATGACGGCGTCCATGGTCATGCACGAGGGCCGCACGGAGTGGACGCCCGTCGAGCGCACGGTCGAGATGGTCGTCGCGATCGCCCGCGGCGAGCTCGACGCGTTCTCGGGGTCGTTCGTGCGCGTGACGCACGACTCGCCCGGGTCGCTCCGCGCGGCCGCCCAGGAGGCCGCCCGCGCGGGCGTCGCGCTGCCCGGTCCCGACGGCCGTCGGCTGCGCGTCACGCGCTGGGGCTCCGACGACCCGATGCCGGGAGAGCTCCCCGCCCGCTGAGCGCACGCACCCCGCACGGCCGACGCCGCCCGACCCCCCGGTCGGGCGGCGTCCGTGCGTCCGGGCACGGGGTCACAGGGGGACGCACGTGTCCCGGTCGACCCACACGTGCCACAGGCCCCGCTCGGGGTGCTCGTACTCGAACGCCACGAGGCCGCCCGCGTCGTGCGTGACGACGCCCGTGAGCACGACCCGCCGGCCGTCGCGGTCGAACGTCGTGCAGAGGGCGGGCACCTGGACCGGGACGGCCGCGTCCGGCAGGAAGGGGCGGGTCGCGGGGGCGACGTGCTGCGTCATACCCGGAAAGACGCGTGCACGCGCGTCGTCTCACGCCTCGGGGCGGGTGAAAAGCGCACGGGTCGCCGCGTAGCATGGCCCGCGACACGGGGTGCCCCGCACCGGGGCTGAGATGAGACCCGTCGAACCTGATCTGGCTCGTACCAGCGAAGGGATGTCCGCGCGATGACGCTCGCCCTGCCTCGGCACACCTCCGACCCGGCCTCCGCCCCCGTGGACCGTGACCGCCGCCCCGACCCGGGCCGTCGGCCCGACCCGGTCCCGTCCCGCCCCCGCGTCCTCTCCGTCGCGGGGACCGACCCGACCGGCGGCGCCGGGATCCAGGCCGACCTCAAGGCGTTCTGCGCGCACGGCGCCTACGGCATGGCCGTCACCACGGCGCTCGTCGCGCAGAACACCCACGGCGTGCGGTCGGTGCACGTCCCCGGGCCGGCGTTCCTGCGCGCGCAGCTCGACGCCGTGTCCGACGACGTCGACGTCGATGCCGTGAAGATCGGCATGGTCGCGGACGAGGCGAACGCCCGCGCCGTCGGGGAGTGGCTCGACGACCTCGCCGCGGCGCGCGCCGCCACGGGTGCTCCGCGGCCCTGGGTCGTCCTGGACCCGGTGATGGTCGCGACGTCCGGCCACCGCCTGCTCGACGCGGGTGCCGAGCAGGCCGTGCGCGACCTCGCGGCGCGCGCCGACGTCGTCACGCCGAACCTGCCCGAGCTCGCCGTCCTCGGCGGGCAGGAGCCCGCGACGACGTGGGACGACGCCCTGCACCAGGCGACGTCGTACGCGACCGCGAGCGACGCCGTCGTGCTGCTCAAGGGAGGTCACCTCACCGGACGCACGTCGCCCGACGCGCTCGTCGTCCCCGCGCCCGGGCCGACGACGGGCCGCGCGCCGGGGGCGGTCACCGTCACGACGTTCGACGCCGAGCGTGTCGACACGCCCCACACCCACGGCACGGGGTGCTCGCTCTCGGCGGCGCTCGCGGCGCTGCGACCGCAGCGCGCGAGCTGGGAGGAGGCGGCGCGCGAGGCGAAGGAGTGGCTCACGGGCGCGCTGCGTGCCGGCGCCGCGCTGCGGGTGGGGACGGGCCGGGGGCCCGTGGACCACCTGCACCGCTCGGCGCCCGTGCGGCCGGGCTGAGCCCGGGCCGACCGGGCGAGCCCGGGCTGCTGCGACGTGCCGAGCCCGGGCCGCGGGACGCACTCAGGCCGTGGGGCCGCTCGCTGCGTGGTCGGCCCTGCGGTCGGCTCCGCGGTCGGTGTCGAGGTCGGCCAGCGCGTCGCGGAGCACGGCGAGCGTCGCGCGCGCGACGGCGAGGCGCTGCGCGGGCGGGGCGTCCTCGGGCCGCGTGGTCACCTTGGCGCCGACGAGCGGGACCGGCCCGGCCGCGGCGAGGAACTCGCGCACCTCGGCCGGGCCGAGCATCGACTCGTCGGGGCCAGGGAGCGCGGGGTCCGGGCCGTGGGGCGGCACGTGCGCGTCCGCCCACGGCGCGCCCCACCGGCCGGGCCGGCCGGCGGCCCCGGAGAGCATCGCGCTCGCGAGGAGGCCTGCGCCGGCGGCCGCCCGCGCGTGCTCGACGGGCGTCGCGGCGCTGCGCCCCTCGATGGCGGACCGGCCCCAGTTGAGCCCGAGGTGCAGGGGGTGGCCGGTGTCCCGGGCCGCGCGCGCGACGGCGGCGATCTCGTCGTCGAGCGCGAGGAAGCCCTTCTCCGCGACGCCCCACGGGCGTGGCGCGTCGCAGTGCTCCACCACGAGCGGCAGCCCGGCGGGCGCGACGGCGGCCAGCTCGGTGAGGCTGCGCGCGAGCGCTGCGCCGGAGCCGCGGCCGGGACCGGGCGCGGACTGGAGCTCGACCGCGACGACGCGTCGTCGACCCTCCGCCTCGGCGAGCCGGGTCACGGCCGCGAGGACGCGCGCGACGCCGTCGACCGCCTCGCGCCGACCCTCCTCGTCGTCGGACGCGAGGCCGTAGGAGCGGTCGGCCGTGGCGCGGCGGGCCGTCGCGGCGACCGTCGTCGGCAGCAGCGCCCAGTGCGCCGGGAGCGCGGCCGCGGTCGTCGCGAGCGCATCCGTGTCGTCCGGGTCGACGGGGTGCTCGAGGCCGCCGAGGCCGTCCTCGTCGAGGGCGGCGTACCAGCCGCCCGGGTCGGGGACGCCCGCGAGGGCGTAGGCACCGAGCAGGGTCAGGGGGCGGTCGTGCAGGTCGGTCATCGGTCCTCGTCGGTCGTGGTGGGGGTGCCGGACGCGTCAGGCGCGGGCGACGTCCTGGTCGGCGGTGGCGTACTCGCACGCGTAGCCCGGCGGGACCCAGCGCCACCGTGCCTCGACGTCCTGCACCGCGACGCCCGCGGGTCGGTCGGCGACGCACGCGTCCGCCTGCTGGCGCACCGCCACGGTCACGTAGTAGACGACGAACACCGCGGTGAGCAGCACGGCGAGCACGGTCACGGTGCGGCGCAGCGCGGGGGAGGGGCCGCCGTCGGAGCCGTCCTCCTCGCCCGGGCGCGGGGGCACCCAGTCCCAGCTCACGCGGTCCCGGTCGTCGTGCCGGTCGCGGTGGCGGGAGCGTCGTCCGCCCCGGCGGGACGGAGCAGCACCTTGCCGGTGGTCGCCCGTCCCTCGAGCGCGCGGTGGGCGTCGGCGGCGTCGGCGAGCGGGAACGTCGCGCCGACGCGCACGTGCAGCGTGCCGCCCGCGACGGCGCCGAGCACCTCGGTCGCGCGCTCGACGAGCTCGGCGCGCGTCGCCGTGTGGTCGGCGAGCTTGGGCCGCGTGAGGAAGAGCGAGCCGCCCGCGTTGAGGCGCTGCGGGTCGAACGGCGGGACCTGCCCGGAGGAGCCGCCGTAGAGGACGAGCGTGCCGCGGCGGCGCAGCGACGCGAGCGACGCGTCGAACGTGTCCTTGCCGACCGAGTCGTACACCGCCGCGACGCCCTCGCCGCCCGTGAGCCCGCGCACGACCTCGGGCAGCTCGGCGGTGAGGTCGGCGAACGCCGTGTACTGGATCGCGTGCTCGGCGCCCGCGCCGCGGGACAGCTCCGCCTTCTCGGGGGTCGAGACCGTGGAGATCACGTGCGCGCCCCGCGCCACGAGCATCTGGGTCAGGAGCAGCCCGACGCCGCCCGCGCCCGCGTGCACGAGCACACGGTCGCCCGGACGCACGGGGTACGACGACGTGCACAGGTAGTGCGCCGTGAGCCCCTGGAGCGCGACGGCGGTCGCGTCCTCGAGCGAGACGGCGTCCGGCACGTGCAGCGCCTGCCCGGCGTCCACCACGACGAGCTCCGCGTACGACCCCGGCGCCTCGGTCCACACGACGCGGTCGCCGACGGTGAACCCCTCGACCCCCTCGCCCACCTCGGCGACGACCCCGGCCCCCTCGCTCCCGACGACGTGCGGGTACTCCATCGCGTACACGCCGGAGCGCTTGTACGTGTCGATGAAGTTCACGCCCGCCACCGCGGAGCGGACGAGGAGCTGCCCCGGGCCCGGCGACGGGTCGGGCAGCTCGGTGTACTCGAGGACCTCGGGACCGCCCGCCGCGCGGGCCACGATCGCGTGCATGGCCTCAGCCTAGGGTCGCGCGGCGGTCACGGTCGCCCTCGGTCGGCGACCTTCGCGTGCACGGACGCGAGGTGCTCGCGCGCCGCCGCCGCGGCGCGGCCGGTGTCCCGGTCGCGGACGGCGTCGAGGATCGCGTCGTGCGCGTCCTGGTCGTCCCGGTGCGTCGTGCCCGTCCGGTCGAGGTCGACCATGGCGACCATCGCGCGGCGCAGGCGCGGGACGAAGGTCGCGAAGAGCTCGGCGAGCACCGCGTTGTGCGCGGCGTCGACGACCGCCCGGTGGAACGCGAGGTCCGCGTCCACGTAGTCGACGGGCGACGCCGTCGCCGCGACCTGCCCGCGGCGGGCGAGCGCCGTCGTCATGGTGCGCAGGTCCGCGGGCGTGCGGCGCGCGGCGGCGAGCCCCGCGGCCTCCGCCTCCAGCGCGGCGCGCACCTCGAGCACGTCGGCGATCTCGCCGCGGCGCAGGACCTCGCCCCAGTCGTCGGTGGTGTCCGTCGAGACGACGTACACGCCCGAGCCCTGCCTGCTGTCGAGGACGCCGCGGCCCGCGAGCTGGCGGATCGCCTCGCGGACGGTCGATCGGCCCACGCCGAGCTCGGCGGCGAGCGCCTGCTCCCCGGGCAGCCGGTGGTCGAGGGGCCAGGCACCGGAGCGCACGCGCTCGAGCAGGAGCTCGGCGGCCTGGTCGGCCAGGGGGCGTCGCTGCAGCGCGGTCACGCAAACCTCTCAGGTTGTCTGAGGACTTGATCGGCGCTAGCGTACCCCGCATGTCCTGGACGGCGCTCCTCCTTCGGCGCCACGGCGGGGTCTGACCGGACCGGCCCCCCGCCGTGGGGGTCCGTCGTGCGCCGGTCGTCCCGCGCCCCGCCACCTCGGGGCTCCAGCCGAAGGACCGCCATGACCGTCTCCGCCACCCCCGTCCGCACGGACCGCCCCGCCGCCACGACGACGCCGTCGTGGAACCGGCAGCGCCCGTCGCCCATGCCGTCGTCCCGCTACGCCGACGTCCACGCCCGTGTCGACGTGCCCGACCTGCCCGACCGCCGCTGGCCGAACCGCCGGCTCACCCAGGCGCCGCTGTGGGTGCCCGTCGACCTGCGCGACGGCAACCAGGCGCTCGCGGAACCGATGGACCCGGCGCGCAAGCGCCGCTTCTTCGAGCTGCTCGTCGCGATGGGGTACACCGAGATCGAGGTGGGCTACCCGTCGGCGTCGCAGACCGACCTCGACTTCGTGCGCCTGCTCGCCGAGACCGACCTCGCGCCCGAGCACGTGACCGTCGTCGTGTTCACCGCCGCGCGCGCCGACCTGATCGCGCGCACGGTCGAGTCCGTGCGCGGGCTGCGCAACCCGGTTGTCGTCCACGTGTACACCGCGACGGCGCCCGTCTGGCGGGACGTCGTGCTCGGCCGCGACCGCGAGGAGCTCGCCCGGCTGATCACCGACGCCGGGACCGAGGTGCTGCGCCACGCCGGCGACGACCCGCGCGTCCGGTTCGAGTTCTCGCCCGAGGTGTTCAACCTCACCGAGCCCGACTACGTGCTCGACGTGTGCGACCGCATGACGACGCTCTGGGACGCGACGCCCGAGCGGCCCGTCGTCCTCAACCTCCCCGCCACAGTCGAGGTCGCGACGCCCAACGTCTACGCCGACCAGATCGAGTACATGGACCGGAACCTCGCGCGGCGCGACGGCGTGATTCTCTCGGTCCACCCGCACAACGACCGGGGCACCGGCGTCGCGTGCGCCGAGCTCGCGGTCCTCGCGGGCGCGCAGCGCGTCGAGGGGTGCCTGTTCGGCAACGGCGAGCGCACCGGGAACGTCGACCTCGTGACGCTGGGCCTCAACCTGCACGCGCAGGGCGTCGACCCGATGGTCGACTTCTCCGACCTCGACGCGATCCGCGACGTCGTCGTGGCGTGCAACCGGATCGACGTCCACCCGCGCCACCCGTACGTGGGCGACCTGGTGCACACCGCCTACTCCGGCACGCACCAGGACGCGATCCGCAAGGGGATGGCGCGGCACCGGGCCGACGCCGCGGCGGCCGGCCTCGACCCCGCGGCTGCGCCGTGGCGCGTGCCGTACCTGCCGGTCGACCCCGCGGACCTCGGGAGGTCGTACGAGGCCCTCGTGCGCGTGAACAGCCAGTCCGGGAAGGGCGGCGTCGCGTACGTGCTGCAGTCCGTCCACGGCCTGGACCTGCCCCGGGGCCTCCAGGTGGACCTCGCGCGCCGCGTCCAGGAGCACGCCGACGCCACCGGTGCCGAGGTGACGCCCGACGTCCTCCTCACGCTGTTCGACGCGGCCTACGCGCGCCCCGGCGCCGTCGCGCCCGTCGCGTGGACGAGCCGGCGCGCCGACGACGGGACGGAGCACCTCGACCTCGAGGTCACGGTCGACGGCGAGCGCGTCGCCGCGTCCGGGACGGGCACCGGCGCGGTCGACGCCCTCGTCGACGCGCTGGCCCGCCTCGGCCGCCCGGTCGAGGTCGTCTCGCTCACGCAGCAGTCCGTCGGCAGCGGCAGCGACGCGACCGCGGTGACCTACCTCGAGCACCGCGGCCCCGACGGCACCCCGCGCTGGACCGTGGGTCGTGACGCGTCCGTCCTGGGAGCGGCCGTCCGCGCGGTCTGCGCGGCGACGGCCTGAGGCCGGGTTCGCGGGTCCGCAGGGATCTACGGCCCGCAGGGTCGGGTCCGCGGTGGAGTCGGACCGCGCGCTCGGACTGGCGCACCGTCACCTCGGTCGTGCGGGCGGGGGTTCTCGGAGTGCGCCTCTGACGTCCTTCGCGCACGGTCCGACCCCACCGCTCGTCCTGTCCGTCGTCGCGCGACCGGGATCAGGTCGGGCGAACGGTCCGGCCGGGCCCGTCGCCTCGGTCCCGGACGTTCCGCTGAGAAGCGAGAAGTGGCCCCTCCGAGCCCCGCTCGTGGGGCCACTTCTCTCTTCTCGTCACCGCATGTCGGCTCGGACGAGTCCGGCGGACCGGCCGCGGGGCCGGAGGCCGATGCGCAACCGCGGACGCGACCCGCGGGCCGGTGACCCCACCGACCCGACCCCGCGTACCGTGGGGCAGGACCTCGGGCCCGACCGTTGCATAAGTATGTATAGTGATGCATATGACGATCAGAGTCGCGGTCGCGGGTGCGTCCGGGTACGCGGGCGGGGAGACGCTCCGCCTGCTCGCCGGGCACCCCGAGGTGGAGATCGGCGCCGTGACGGCGCACAGCAACGCGGGCACGCTCCTCGGCGAGCACCAGCCGCACCTGCGATCCCTGGCCGACCGCGTCCTCCTGCCGACGGCGGTCGAGCACCTCGTGGGGCACGACGTCGTCGTCCTCGCGCTGCCGCACGGTGCCTCGGGCGAGATCGCGGCGCAGCTCCCCGACGACGTGCTCGTGCTCGACCTCGGCGCGGACCACCGGCTCGAGTCCGCGGCGGACTGGTCGGCGTTCTACGGCTCCGAGCACGCGGGCACGTGGCCGTACGGGCTGCCGGAGCTCCTGCTGACGAACGTGCCGGGTGCCGCGGCGACCGAGACCCGGCAGCGTGAGCGGCTCGCCGGTGCGCGACGCGTGGCCGTCCCCGGGTGCAACGTCACGGCTGTCACGCTCGGCATCCAGCCGGGCGTCGCCGCCGGGCTCGTCGAGGGCACGGACCTCGTCTCGGTGCTCGCCAACGGGTACTCGGGCGCCGGCAGGTCGCTCAAGACGCACCTGCTCGCGTCCGAGGCGCTCGGGTCGGCGCAGCCGTACGCCGTCGGCGGGTCGCACCGGCACATCCCGGAGATCGCGCAGAACCTGCGGGCCGCGGGGGCCCCGGCCGTGAGCATCTCCTTCACGCCCACGCTCGTGCCCATGTCGCGCGGCATCCTCGCCACGGTGACGGCGCGCCTGTCCGACGACGCCGCGCGCCTCGACCCCGCGGCGCTCGACGCGCGCGTCCGCCAGGCCTGGGAGGACGCGTACGTCGGCGAGCCGTTCGTCCGCGTGCTGCCTGCGGGCCAGTGGCCGACGACGGCGATGACCCTCGGCGCGAACATCGCGCTCGTCCAGGTCGCGGTCGACCACGCGGCGGGCCGCGTCGTCACCGTCACGGCGATCGACAACCTCGTCAAGGGCACCGCGGGCGCCGCGGTGCAGTCCATGAACATCGCGCTCGGCCTGCCGCAGACGGCGGGCCTCACGACCGAGGGGGTCGCCCCGTGACCGTCACCACCCCGCAGGGCTTCCGGGCCGCCGGCGTCGCCGCCGGGCTCAAGTCCACCGGCGCTCGCGACGTCGCGCTCGTCGTCAACGACGGGCCGCTCGACGTCGCCGCGGCCGTCCTCACGACGAACCGGGTGTTCGCCGCGCCGGTCGCCTGGACGCGCCAGGCCGTGCGCGACGGGCGCGCGACGGCCGTCGTGCTCAACTCGGGCGGCGCGAACGCGTGCACCGGGCCGGAGGGCTTCGCCGACACGCACCGCACGGCGGAGCACGTCGCCGACGTGCTTGCGACGTCGGCGGGCGACGTGCTCGTCTGCTCGACGGGCCTCATCGGCGTGCGGCTGCCCATGGACACGCTCCTCGCGGGCGTCGACGCCGCCGCGGCGGCGCTCGCGGACCCGGTCGCCGCGGTCGACGGCGGCGGCGACGCCGCGCTCGCCATCATGACGACGGACACCGTGCCGAAGACGGTGGCGGTGGTCCGCGAGGTCACGGACGCCACCGCGACGGACGGTGCCGCGACGTGGTCCGTGGGCGGCATGGCGAAGGGCGCGGGCATGCTCGCGCCGGGCCTCGCGACCATGCTGTGCGTGCTGACGACGGACGCCGTCGTCGACGCCGCGACGGCCGACGCCGCGCTGCGCGCCGCGACCCGCACGACGTTCGACCGCGTCGACTCCGACGGCTGCATGTCGACGAACGACACCGTGATCCTGCTCGCGTCGGGCGCGTCCGGGGTCGAGGTCGGTCTCGACGCGCTCACCGACGCCGTCACGGAGGCGTGCGGGTCGCTCGCGCGCCAGCTCGTCGCCGACGCGGAGGGCGCGAGCCACGACGTCGCCGTCACGGTGGTGGGTGCGTCCAGCGAGGACGCCGCGGTCGCCGTCGCGCGCGCCGTGACGCGGTCCAACCTGTTCAAGGCCGCGATCTTCGGCAACGACCCGAACTGGGGCCGCATCGTGTCCGCCGTCGGGACCGTCCCCGAGGACGTCGCGCCGTTCGACGCGCTCCTGCTCGACGTGACGGTCAACGGCGTCCAGGTCTGCCGGGCCGGGGGAGTGGGCGAGCCCCGCGAGCTCGTCGACCTCGCCGCCGAGCGGGAGGTGCGCGTCGAGATCGACCTGCACGCCGGCTCCGCGAGCGCGACCGTCTGGACCAACGACCTCACGCACGACTACGTCCACGAGAACAGCGCGTACTCCTCATGAGCGCCCCCACCACGCCCACGCCCCACCCGGACGACGCCGCGTTCGACACCCGCACCGACCTGCGCCCCGAGCAGAAGGCCGAGGTGCTCGTCGAGGCCCTGCCGTGGCTCGAGGAGTTCGCCGGCGCGCTCGTCGTCGTCAAGTACGGCGGCAACGCCATGGTCGACGACACGCTCAAGGCCGCGTTCGCCGAGGACATGGTGTTCCTGCGCCGCGTCGGGCTGCGCCCGGTCGTCGTGCACGGCGGGGGCCCGCAGATCTCCGCGATGCTCGACCGGCTCGGCATCGAGTCCGAGTTCCGCGGGGGCCTGCGCGTCACGACGCCGGAGGCGATGGACGTCGTCCGCATGGTCCTCACCGGCCAGGTCTCGCGCGAGCTCGTCGGACTCATCAACGCGCACGGCCCGTACGCCGTCGGGCTCTCGGGCGAGGACGGCGGCCTGCTGCAGGCCCAGCGCCGGCACGCGACCGTCGACGGCGAGCCGGTCGACGTCGGGCTCGTCGGCGACGTCGTCGAGGTGCACCCGTCCGCGGTCCAGGACCTGCTCGACGCCGGCCGCATCCCCGTCGTGTCGACCATCGCCCCCGACCTCGAGGACCCGACCCAGGTGCTCAACGTCAACGCGGACACCGCGGCCGCGGCGCTCGCGGTCGCGCTCGGAGCGAAGAAGCTCGTCGTCCTGACCGACGTCGAGGGCCTGTACACGTCGTGGCCGGACCGCGGGTCGCTCGTCGCGCAGATCACGCGCTCCGAGCTCGCGGCGCTCCTGCCGTCGCTCTCGGCGGGCATGGTCCCCAAGATGGAGGCGTGCCTGCGTGCCGTCGAGGGCGGGGTCCCCGCGGCGACGGTCATCGACGGCCGCGTGCCGCACTCGACGCTGCTCGAGGTCTTCACCACCCAGGGCAACGGGACGATGGTCGTCCCCGACGCCGCGGGCGCGCCGGCGCCCGCGCTCACCACGACCGCCGGAGGGGCCGCGTGAACGCGCTCGACCACCCGACGGGCGCGCCCGCGCCCGCACCGACGACCACCGTGACGGCCCCGGCCGACGGCTCCGTCGCGCAGTGGACCGACCGCTACACCCACGCGGTCATGGACACGTTCGGCCCGCCGCAGCGCGTCCTCGTGCGCGGCGAGGGCGCGTACGTGTGGGACGCCGACGGGAAGCGGTACCTCGACCTGCTCGCGGGCATCGCGGTCAACGCGCTCGGCCACGCCCACCCGACGCTCACGGCGGCGGTCTCGGCCCAGCTCGGCACGCTCGGGCACGTCTCGAACTTCTTCGGCACCCCGACGCAGATCGCGCTCGCCGAGCGCCTGCTCGCGCTCGCGGAGGCGCCCGAGGGGTCGCGCGTGTTCTTCACGAACTCGGGCACGGAGGCCAACGAGGCGGCGTTCAAGATGACGCGCCGCACGGGCCGCACGCGGGTCCTCGCGCTCCAGGGCGGCTTCCACGGGCGGACCATGGGGGCCCTCGCGCTGACGTCGAAGGCCGCGTACCGCGAGCCGTTCGAGCCGCTCCCGGGTGGTGTCGAGTTCGTCGCGTTCGACGACGTCGCCGCGCTCGAGGAGGCCTTCTCGCCCGCGGCCGTGGCGGCCCGCGGCGAGGTCGCGGCGCTCGTCGTCGAGCCCGTGCAGGGCGAGGCCGGCGTGCGCGCGCTCTCGCCGGGCTACCTCGTCGCCGCGCGCGAGCTCACCGCGCGCCACGGCGCGCTGCTCGTCCTCGACGAGGTCCAGACCGGCGTCGGGCGCACCGGCTCGTGGTTCGCCTACCAGCAGCGGGAGGTGGGCGGCGGCGTCGTGCCCGACGTCGTCACGCTCGCCAAGGGCCTCGGCGGTGGGTTCCCCGTCGGCGCGGTGGTCGCGTACGGCGAGCGGGCGGCGACGCTGCTCGGCCGCGGCCAGCACGGGACGACGTTCGGCGGCAACCCCGTGGCGGCGGCGGCGGCGCTCGCGACGCTCGGGGTGATCGAGCGCGACGGGCTGCTCGAGAACGTGCGGGCCGTCGGGGCGCTCCTGCGCGACGGCATCGCCCGTGCGGGGAACCCGCTCGTCGCGGGCGTGCGCGGCCGCGGGCTCCTGCTCGCCGTGCAGCTCACGCGGCCCGTCGCGGCCGACGTCGCGCGCACGGCGCTCGACGCGGGCTTCGTCGTCAACGCCGTCGCGCCCGACGCGATCCGGCTCGCGCCGCCTCTCGTCCTCACGCCCGACCAGGCGCGCGACGTCGTCGCGTTCTTCGCCGCGGTCGCGGTCCCCGAGGACCCCGCCGCCCCGGCCGGCGCACCCACCACCCCCACGACCGACCCCACGACGAGGAGCTCCTGATGGCCCCCCGGCACTTCCTGCGCGACGACGACCTCACGCCCGCCGAGCAGCGTCAGGTCCTCGAGATCGGCCTCGCGTTCCGCGACGACCGCACGTTCCGCCAGCCGCTCGCCGGGCCGCAGGGCGTGGCCGTCCTGTTCGACAAGCCGACGCTGCGCACGCAGCTCTCGTTCGCGACGGGCATCGCCGAGCTCGGCGGCTTCCCGGTCGTCGTGGACGGCCGGCTCGCCCAGGTCGGGGTGCGCGAGTCCGTCGCGGACGTCACGCGCGTCCTCGACCGGCAGGCGTCCGCCATCGTGTGGCGCACGTTCGGCCAGGACCGGATCGAGGAGATGGCGGCGATCAGCCGGGTCCCGGTCGTCAACGCGCTCACCGACGACTTCCACCCGTGCCAGATCCTCGCGGACCTCCTGACGATCGCCCAGCTCCGCGGCGGGACGGGCGCGCTCGCGGGCCAGACGCTCGCGTACGTCGGCGACGGCGCGAACAACATGGCGCACTCCTACCTGCTCGGCGGCGCGACCGCGGGCCTGCACGTGCGGGTCGGCACGCCGGACGGGTACCCGCCGCACCCGGTCTTCGTCGCCGACGCCGAGCGGATCGCGGCCGAGACCGGCGGCTCGGTGCTCGTCACGGCCGACCCCGTCGAGGCCGTCGCGGGGGCGGACGTCGTCGCGACCGACACGTGGGTGTCCATGGGCGACGAGGCGGAGGCCGAGGACCGCGCCCTGCCGTTCGTGCCGTACCAGGTGAACGACGAGCTCCTCGCGCACGCCAAGCCCGACGCGATCGTGCTGCACTGCCTGCCCGCCTACCGGGGCAAGGAGATCACCGCCGAGGTGATCGACGGCCCCCGCTCGGCGGTGTGGGACGAGGCGGAGAACCGGCTGCACGCGCAGAAGGCGCTGCTCACGTTCCTCCTGGAGCGGTCGTGACCGAGGCCCGCACGGCGACGACGAAGACGGCGCGCCACGCGCGCATCGCCGAGATCGTGCGCCGCACCGAGATCCACTCCCAGGCGGAGCTGGCGCGCGAGCTCGAGCGCGAGGGCCTGTCGGTGACCCAGGCGACGCTGTCGCGCGACCTCATCGAGCTGCGCGCGGAGAAGGTGCGCGGCGCCTCGGGCGCGCTCGTGTACGCGGTGCCGGGGGAGGGCGGGGACCGCAGCGTGCAGACGGCGGAGTCGCCCGAGTACCTCGCGGCCCGGCTCGCGCGCCTGTGCTCGGAGATGCTCGTGTCCGCCGAGGCGTCCGCGAACCTCGTCGTGCTGCGCACGCCCCCCGGTGCTGCGAACTACCTCGCGTCGGCGATCGACCACTCCGTGCTCCCGCACGTGCTCGGCTGCATCGCGGGCGACGACACGATCCTCGTCATCGCGCGCGACCCCGACGGCGGCGCGGACCTCGCGCGGCGCTTCCTCGAGCTCTCCGGACCCCACGGCGGGACCGTCCCCGGCACGCCGGACTGACCGCCGTCGGACCACGCCCCGCGCGGCCGCAGCGCCCTGCGAGACTGGACCCCGACCCCACCCGCACGTCACAGAAAGAGACCGTCATGACTGAACGCGTCGTGCTCGCCTACTCGGGCGGCCTGGACACGTCGGTGGCCATCGGCTGGATCGCCGAGGCCACGGGCGCCGAGGTCGTCGCCGTCGCGGTCGACGTCGGCCAGGGCGGGGAGGACCTCGAGGTCATCCGGCAGCGTGCCCTGGACTGCGGCGCCGTCGAGGCGTACGTCGCCGACGCGCGCGACGAGTTCGCGGCGGAGTACTGCATGCCCGCGCTGCGCGCGAACGCCCTGTACCTCGACCGGTACCCGCTCGTCTCGGCGCTGTCGCGCCCGGTCATCGTCAAGCACCTCGTGCGCGCGGCGCGCCAGTTCGGCGCGACGACCGTCGCGCACGGCTGCACGGGCAAGGGCAACGACCAGGTGCGCTTCGAGGTCGCGACGACGTCCCTCGCGCCCGAGCTCAAGACGATCGCGCCCGTGCGCGACCTCGCGCTGACGCGCGAGAAGGCCATCGAGTACGCGGAGAAGCACGCGCTGCCCATCGCCACGACGAAGCACAACCCGTTCTCGATCGACCAGAACGTGTGGGGGCGCGCGGTCGAGACCGGCTTCCTCGAGGACATCTGGAACGCGCCGACCAAGGACGTCTACAACTACACCGACGACCCCACGTTCCCGCCCGTCGCGGACGAGGTCGTCGTCACGTTCGAGCAGGGCGTGCCGGTCGCGCTCGACGGCGTCGCGGTGACCCCGCTGCAGGCGATCCAGGAGATGAACCGCCGCGCGGGCGCCCAGGGCGTCGGGCGGATCGACATCGTCGAGGACCGGCTGGTGGGCATCAAGTCGCGCGAGGTCTACGAGGCGCCGGGCGCGATCGCCCTCATCGCCGCGCACCAGGAGCTCGAGAACGTCACCCTCGAGCGCGAGCAGGCCCGCTTCAAGCGCGGCGTCGAGCAGCGCTGGACCGAGCTCGTCTACGACGGCATGTGGTTCAGCCCGCTCAAGCGCTCGCTCGACGTGTTCGTCGACGACACCCAGCGCTACGTGTCCGGCGACGTGCGCCTCGTGCTGCACGGCGGGCGCGCGACCGTCACGGGCCGGCGCTCGGACGCGAGCCTCTACGACTTCAACCTCGCGACGTACGACGAGGGCGACTCGTTCGACCAGTCGCAGGCCAAGGGATTCATCGAGATCTACGGTCTCACCGCGAAGCTCGCCGCCGCGCGCGACGAGAAGTTCGGCAACGGTGTGGACCTCGGGACGGGAGCGCTGTGAGCACGCACGACGACCAGGACGGCACCGCCGTCGAGCCGACCGAGACGGCGCGCGTCAGCCTGTGGGGCGGCCGGTTCGCGGGCGGCCCCGCCGACGCGCTGGCCGCGCTGAGCAAGTCCACGCACTTCGACTGGCGCCTCGCGGGCCAGGACGTCGCGGGCTCGAAGGCTCACGCGAAGGTCCTGCACGCCGCGGGCCTGCTCGACGACGACGAGCTCGACGGCATGCTCGCCGCGCTCGAGCGCCTGCGCAAGGACGTCGCGTCGGGCGCGTTCGTCGCGGCCGACGACGACGAGGACGTGCACACCGCGCTGGAGCGCGGGCTCATCGAGCGGGCCGGGCCCGAGCTCGGCGGCAAGCTGCGCGCGGGCCGGTCGCGCAACGACCAGATCGCGACGCTCACGCGCATGTACCTGCGCGACGAGGCGCGCACGATCGCGCGCCTCGTGCTCGACGTCGTCGACGCGCTGATCGAGCAGGCCGCCGCACACCCGGGCGCGGCCATGCCCGGTCGCACGCACCTCCAGCACGCCCAGCCGGTGCTCCTCGCGCACCACCTGCTCGCCCACGCGTGGCCGCTGCTGCGCGACGTCGACCGGCTCATCGACTGGGACGTGCGCGCCGCGCGCTCGCCGTACGGGTCGGGGGCGCTCGCGGGCTCGTCGCTGGGCCTGGACCCGGCGGCGGTCGCCGCCGAGCTCGGGTTCGACGGCCCGGTCGAGAACTCGATCGACGGCACCGCGTCGCGCGACGTCGTCGCGGAGTTCGCGTTCGTCGCCGCGATGCTCGGGGTCGACCTCTCGCGCCTCGCGGAGGAGGTCATCCTCTGGGCGACGAAGGAGTTCGGCTTCGTGCGCCTGCACGACTCCTACTCCACGGGGTCGAGCATCATGCCGCAGAAGAAGAACCCGGACGTCGCCGAGCTCGCGCGCGGCAAGGCGGGCCGCCTCATCGGCGACCTGACGGGCCTGCTCGCGACGCTCAAGGGCCTGCCGCTCGCGTACAACCGCGACCTCCAGGAGGACAAGGAGCCGGTGTTCGACCAGGTCGACACGCTCGAGGTGCTCCTGCCCGCGTTCTCCGGCATGGTCGCGACCCTCGAGTTCGACACCGACCGCATGGCGTCGCTCGCGCCGCAGGGGTTCTCGCTCGCGACGGACGTCGCCGAGTGGCTCGTGCGCGAGGGCGTGCCGTTCCGCGTCGCGCACGAGGTCGCGGGCGCGTGCGTGCGCACGTGCGAGGAGCGCGGCATCGAGCTGTGGGACCTCTCGGACGACGACCTCGCGTCGATCTCCGAGCACCTCACGCCGGGCGTGCGCGACGTGCTGAGCGTCGAGGGCTCGCTCGCGTCGCGCGACGCCGTGGGCGGCACCGCCCCGGTGCGGGTCGCCGAGCAGCTCGAGGCCGCGAAGGAGCGCTCGGCCGAGTACCGCTTCTGGGCCCAGGACTGACGGTGCCCCGGCTCGCGGTGCGGCGCGCGTGCCCGGCGGCGCGGGAGTGAGCGTCGGTCCGGACGTCCTCGCCGAGCTCGTCCGCCGGGTGCGCGACGCCGTCCCGCGCCTCGGTCCGCCCGGCCCGGGCGCGGTCGCCGCGGGGGAGTGGACGGCGTCGGGCACGCGCCTCGTCGTGGTGGACGGGCCCGCGGGCTCGGGCAAGACGACGCTCGCCGCCCAGCTCGAGGCCGCGCTGCCCGCCCAGGTGCTCCACATGGACGACCTCTACGAGGGCTGGCGCGGGCTCGAGCCCGCCTGGGCACGGCTCCACGCGTGGGTGCTGACGCCGCTCGCCGCGGGCCGGGCCGGGCGGTACCGCCGGTACGACTGGCACCTCGACCGCTTCGCCGAGTGGCACGACGTCCCGGCCGCGCCGTACCTCGTGGTCGAGGGCTGCGGGGCGGGGCGGCGCGCGGCCGACGAGGTCGCGGCGCTGCGCGTGTGGGTGGAGGCGCCGGACGACGTCCGGCTCCGGCGCGGCCTCGACCGGGACGGCGAGGACCAGCGCGACCACTGGCTCGCATGGATGGTCGCGGAGCGCGAGCACTACCGCCGCAACGCCACGCGCGAGCGCGCGGACGTCGTCCTCGACGGGTGGGGTCGCCTCGTGCGCACCGGGCGGACGGCGCCCGGCCCGGGCCCGACCGCGCCCCGCACGGGCGTGGGCGGCGAGGCGTAGATTGCCCGGGACGGGAGGTGGTGGCATGCCGGCGGAGGCCTGGACGGACAGTGCGGCAGACATGGTGACGAGCACTGCGACGGAAGCTCCGGCGGACGCGCCGACGGGGACGATCGGGGCCGGGGGCGCGCGCGTCGTCGGGCCGTGGGACGCCCCGGCGCGCGGCTGGTACGCGCGCGACGTGCACGAGGTCGCGCGCGACCTCCTGGGCGCCCTGCTCACGCGGCGCAGCGCCGAGGGCGACGTCACGCTGCGGATCACCGAGGTCGAGGCGTACGACGGCGAGCGCGACCCGGGCTCCCACGCCTTCCGCGGGCGCACCGAGCGCAACCGCGCCATGTTCGGCGAGCCGGGCCGCCTCTACGTCTACCGCCACCTGGGTCTGCACCACTGCGTCAACGTCGTGTGCGGGCCGGTGGGCCGCGCGTCCGCCGTCCTGCTGAGGGCCGGGGAGGTGACCGACGGCGTCGGGCTCGCCCGGTCTCGCCGGGTGGCCGCGGGCCGGTGCGACTCGGACCGTCAGATCGCGCGCGGCCCGGCGCGCCTCGCGGTCGCGCTCGACCTCGACCTGCGCCACTACGGCGCGGAGCTGACGGACCCGGCCGGCGAGCTCGTGCTGCACCGGGCGACGGACGGGCTGCACCGGCCGCCGATCGCCACGGGACCGCGCGTGGGCGTGTCGGGCGACGGCGGGGACGGCGAGCTGTTCCCCTGGCGCTACTGGCTCGCCGGGGACCCGACGGTGTCCGCCTACCGCCGCGTGAGCGCGCGCTCCCGCTGAGCCGGGGCCGTCGACCCGCGGCACCACGGTCCGGCGCCGCCCGCGAGGTGGGCGGTGGCCGGGCGACGGCGTCCGGCACGGCAGACTAGGACCCGCGGCCCGGACGGGGCCGCACCCTCGTGCCCGCACGGCGGGCACTCGACGAAGGAGCAGAAGTGAGCGACGTTCTCGACGAGCTGCAATGGCGAGGCCTGGTGGCGCAGTCCACCGACGAGGCCGCGCTGCGCGCCGCGCTGGCCGAGGGCCCGATCACCTATTACTGCGGCTTCGACCCGACGGCGCCGAGCCTGCACCACGGCCACCTGGTCCAGCTCCTCCTGCTGCGCCACCTCCAGCTCGCCGGCCACCGGCCGATCGCGCTCGTGGGCGGCGCGACGGGCATGATCGGCGACCCGCGCCAGTCGGGGGAGCGGGTGCTCAACTCGAAGGAGACGGTCGCCGACTGGACCGAGCGTCTGCGCGGCCAGGTCTCGCGCTTCCTGGACTTCGAGGGGGAGAACGCGGCGCGCGTCGTCAACAACCTCGACTGGATCTCGGAGATGTCGGCGATCGACTTCCTGCGCGACGTGGGCAAGCACTACCGCCTCGGCACGATGCTCGCCAAGGACACGGTGGCGCGCCGCCTGAGCTCGGACGAGGGCATCAGCTTCACGGAGTTCAGCTACCAGATCCTCCAGGGCATCGACTTCCACGAGCTGTACCTGCGCCACGGGGTCACGCTGCAGACGGGCGGGAACGACCAGTGGGGCAACCTGCTCTCGGGCGTCGACCTCATCCGTCGGACGGAGGGCGCGTCGGTGCACGTCATGACGACGCCGCTCATCACGAAGGCCGACGGCACGAAGTTCGGCAAGACCGAGGGCGGCGCGGTCTGGCTCGACGCCGACATGATGAGCCCGTACGCGTTCTACCAGTTCTGGCTCAACGCGGCGGACGACGACGTCGTGCGGTTCCTGAAGATCTTCACCTTCCGCTCGCGCGAGGAGATCGCGGAGCTCGAGGCCGCGGTCCGGGAGCGGCCGGGGGCACGGGAGGCGCAGCGCACGCTCGCCGCCGACGTGACGACGCTCGTGCACGGGGCGGCGGCGACCGACGCGGTCATCGCGGCGAGCCAGGCGCTCTTCGGGCGTGGCGAGCTCGACGCCCTCGACGAGCGCACGCTCGAGGCGGCGGTCGCCGAGCTGCCGCGCGCGACGGCGCAGGTCGGCGACCCGGTCGTCGACCTCCTGGTGGCGGCGGGCCTCGTCGCGTCGAAGGGGGCGGCACGCCGCGCGGTCGCGGAGGGCGGCGCGTACGTCAACAACGTCAAGGTCACCGGTGAGGACGCGACGCTCGGGGCCGACGACCTGCTGCACGGACGGTTCGCGCTGCTGCGCCGGGGCAAGAAGACCCTCGGGGTCGCCGTCGCCGGCTGATCCGGAGGGCGAGGGACAGGAGGGGCCGGGCCGCGTCGAGCGGTGCCGGCCCCTCCTGCGTCGGGTCCCGCGAGGGCGGCACGGAGCGGATTTGGCACTCCCGCGGAGCGCGTGTAGTGTTCTCGACGTTCGCCCGGCAGGGAGGAACGGACACCGGGTCTCGATCATCCGAGACGGTGGCTGGTCCCCCGGGCGGTCCCCTCGAAGATCGACAGGGTGCTTCGCGCGCCCTGAGGATGTTCGAGGCTGCTGGCTCCACGGCCGGCCCTCCGAGCTCGGAACACCGAGTTGGAAGGGACACCGAGGATCTGGTAGATTAGAGAAGTTGCCCCAAGCGAGGTTCTGCCCGGTCGGGTGGTGCTGAGTTGGTGTGTGTCGGTTGTTTGAGAACTCAACAGTGTGCTTGTTAGTCAATGCCAAATTTTTGTCCCTGTGGCATGGCTGGCCTGGTTGCCCGTCCGGGTGGTTGGGTTGGTTGTGTCTGGGATTCCTTTGGTTGATTTCGGAAGATGATGTCATCTTTCGTGTTGATGCCATTTTTGTGAACC